>CANQEI010000001.1 GCA_947594845.1 uncultured Clostridia bacterium
TGTATCAACAACCGATGCAAGCACAGCAACCAATGCAACCACAACAACCAATGCAACCACAACAACCAATGCAGCCACAACAACCGGTACAACCACAACAACCAGTACAACCACAACAACCGGTACAACCACAACAACCAGTACAACCACAACAACCAGTAGAGCCACAACAACCGGTACAACCACAGCAACCAGTAGAGCCACAACAACCAGTGCAACCACAGCAACCAGCAGAACCACAACAACCAACTGAAGCACAAGAAGATCCATATGAAAAATTAGCAAAATTAAAAAAATTAGCTGATGAAGGAGTAATCTCTCAAGAAGAATTTGACGCTGCAAAACATAAACTTTTGGGGGTGTAATCAATGAATGAAGTTACAAATGATGAACCAAGAATTGTACAAACAGATGTAGGTGCTAAGGATGGGCAAGATAAATGTCCTAAATGCGGTGCAACTGATATATCAATAAATACTAAAACAGGACTATTGAGATGTAATTATTGTAGACATGAATTTTCACCTCAAAAGCTTGAAGGCTTGGAAACGGATATTAGTCAACTTAATGGCGAAGTTATGGCTTCAGGCGCACAAAACATAGAACAAGATTCTAAGGACATGATTACTTTAAAATGTAGTAGTTGTGGTGCTGAAGTAGTAATAGATACTGCTGAATCAACTCAAGCTAGATGCCATTGGTGCAGAAATACATTGTCAATTAATCAACAAATACCAAATGGTAGTGTTCCAGATGTTGTTTTACCATTTAAAGTTTCTAAGGCTGAAGCCAAACAGAAAATTGAGGAATTTGTTGGAAAGAGAAAGTTTTTTGCTCATCCAAAATTTAAGGAAGAGTTTACTACAGAAAATATAATGGGTGTTTATTTTCCTTATATGGTAGTTGATGTTAATTCTCATGCATCTTACCATGGCAAAGGAGAATGTGAAACAAGGAGATATGTTAAAGGTTCTGGAAGTGATTCTAAAACATATTATGATGCAGATTTATATGAAGTAGCACGTGATTTTGATTTGACTATTAATGGTTTAACAGTTGAATCAAGTGCGGATAAATTGGACAAAAAATCATCATCAAAAACAAATAATGTAATTAATGCTATAATGCCATTTGATATTGAAAATAGTGTAAAATGGAATTCTAATTATTTAAAGGGATATACCTCTGAGAGAAGGGATACTAATATTGATCAATTAAGACCAATAGTTTCACAACAATCAAAGGATATTGCTAGATTTTCAGCAAATGATACTTTAAAACAGTATAATCGTGGAGTTAAATGGGAAAGTGAAAACCTTGATGTAAAAGGACAACAGTGGAAAGCTGCATATTTGCCTGTCTGGTTATATAGTTATAGACAAGTAATCGATCAAAATAATTCAGTATTGCATTATGTAGCTGTTAATGCCCGTACAAAAGAAACAATGGGTAGTGTTCCTATTCATATGCCTATGTTATTAGGCATATCTGCAGCAGTAGAATTATTAGGTTTGCTTTGCACAATAATCACAGCTTTTTTAGATTTTGATTATAGTTTCATATTTTTACTAGCTGGCTTCATATTTTTCTTTGTAATGTACATAAAATATCGTAATTCTAATGCAAGACATCATTATGAAATGGAGACAAAAACTAAAATATCTAACTTACAAAAAGTAGATAACTTTATAAAGAAAGAGAAAGGATTATCAAATCCTAAAATTGAAGGAGCAAATAATACAAAGGTTTCAGGGCAGACAATTACTGAAAAAGCTTTTGATACAATTTCAGGAGCACTAGATTTTACAAATTTAAATAAAAAATAAACAATTCTTGATACATGTTTGTAATTGCTTTATAAATAAAAATGCATATTATATGTTATAATATGCATTTTTTTGTCGCAAAAAACTAAATATTTCTTGACTTTTATTATATTAGCATAATAAAATAGTTTTATATAAAAAGTATGGAGGAAAAAATGAAAATACTTTTAGATGCTATGGGTGGAGATAATGCTCCAGATGCAACTATTAAAGGGGCTGTAAGAGCTATAAATCAAGTAAAAGCAGAAGTAGTTTTAATTGGTAATGAAGACATTATTAGAAATAAATTTAAAGAATTTTATAAAAAACAACCAGAAGAAATATCTAATAGGTTACTTATAAAAAATACTACTGAAATTATAGAAATGGAAGATATACCTACTGTTGCTATTAAACATAAAAAAGACTCATCAATGGTTGTAGGTTTTAGAATGCTAAAAGAAGATGAGGGCGATGTATTTATTTCTGCTGGAAATTCAGGTGCATTACTTACAGGAGCTACATTATTAGTTGGAAGAATAAAAGGAATTGATAGACCTGCATTGGCAGGAATTTTACCAGCATACAAAAGTCAATTATTATTAATTGATTCTGGTGCAAATACAAATTGTAAACCTATAAATTTATTGCAATTTGCACTTATGTCATCCATTTATTTAAAAAATACATATGGAATTGAAAAACCAGCAATTGGATTATTGAATATTGGAACAGAAGAGACAAAAGGAAATGATTTGACCAAGGAGTCATATTTTTTATTAAAAGAAAAATCAGAAGAATTAGGTATAAATTTTGTTGGAAATGTTGAAGGAAGAGAGGCTTTCTCTGGAGAAATTGATGCAATTGTTACAGATGGTTTTACAGGAAATATATTCTTGAAAGCTATTGAGGGATTAGGCAAATTTGTTAAAAGATCATTGACAGAAAGCTTAAAGAAAAATCTATTTTCAACAATAGCTTCAATCCCATCATTGCCTGCAATTAAAAGGTTTGCTGCCACAGTAGATTATAAATCATATGGTGGTGCTTTATTTTTAGGTGTAAAAAAACCTGTTGTAAAAGCACATGGAAGTAGTGACGAAACTTTGTTTGAGTTCACAATAAAGCAAGCAGAAAAGTTTGTAGAAAATAAGGCTGTTCCTAAAATGATTGAAGAATTTGAAAAAATAAATAAAAATGAAAATAATGCTTGACATTTTATATACTATAGAATAATAATATTACAAGTCATATTTAAGAAAATGGAGGTGTACTAAAAGATGAATACAGAAGAGGTTTTTGATAAAGTAAAAGAAATTATTGTTGAACAACTTGGTGTAGCAGAAGCTTCAGTAACTATGGAAGCATCATTTATTGATGATTTAGGAGCTGATTCCTTAGATATAGTAGAGTTAGTTATGGCTTTAGAAGAAGAATTTGACATTGAAATACCAGATGCTGATGCTGAGAAAGTTACAACAGTTGGTGACGTAGTTGAATATATAAAAGAAAATGTTTAATTTTAAAAATTGGGGTAACTACAGTTACTCCTTTTTAATTTATTATTATATTTGCTTTAATTTGTAAAGATTTAAGCTATAAAATTAACAAAAGAAGATTAGAGATTAAAAAGTTAAATACTCCGAATTTGCGTGAGTATTTAACTTTTTTTACAAAATATTAAATATTACTTGATTAAAACTCATTAAGAATATAAAATGCATAAAGAGGGAGGTGTCTTTTTGAAAATAGAAGATTTTGAAAAATGTATTAAATATTCTTTTAATAACAAAGAATTACTTAAAGAAGCATTAACTCATACTTCTTATGCCTACGAAAATAAAGTTAAAAGTAATGAAAGATTAGAATACTTAGGAGATAGTATTTTAGAATTTGTAATTAGTGAGTATTTGTTTTTAGAGTATACAAATTTGTCTGAGGGAGAAATGACTAAAGTTAGAGCAAATGTTGTTTGCGAAGATAGTTTATTTAGCATAGCTCAGAGGCATAATTTTAGTGATTTCTTATATTTAGGAAATAGTGAGAAACATTCTCAAAATAGTAAGAAAGCACTTATGGCAGATAGCGTAGAAGCTGTAATTGCTGCTATTTTTCTTGATAGTAATTTAGAAAGTGCTAAGAAATTTATTATCGAAAATTTCAAGGATATAGCAGAAGTAGCTAGCAAGAATGTTGGTATGAAAGATTATAAGACTGTTTTACAAGAGAAACTTCAAATTAATGGAGAAGTAAAAATTCAATATGATGTAATAGGAGAAGAAGGTCCAGATCATGATAAAACTTTTATTGTAGAAGTTAGTTGTGATGGAAAGGTATTAGCAACAGGAAAAGGAAAGAATAAGAAAAATGCGGAGATGGAGGCTGCAAAATTGGCTCTTCAAAAAATGTAAAGGAGAAATTTAATTATGAAGAAACAATATATAATTCCTATATTTGTTCCTCATCTAGGTTGCCCTAATGATTGTACTTTTTGCAATCAAAAGACAATTAGTGGACAAATAAAAGAAGTAACTCCAAAAGATGTTAGAGAAATAGTAGAATATTATTTAAAAAGTTTTAAAAATAAAGATAGGTATATTGAAATTGCCTTCTTTGGCGGGAGCTTTACTGGAATTGAGAAAGGTAAGCAGGAAGCTTTATTAAAAGCGGCATATGAATTTATAAAACAGAAAAAAGTTAATAGTATAAGAATATCAACTAGACCAGATTATATTGATAATGATAAATTGAAATTATTAAAGAAATATAAAGTAAAAATTATTGAATTAGGGGTTCAATCTACAAATGATTATATTTTAAAAAAATGCAAAAGAAATCATACATTTGAAGATGTAAAAAAGGCTTCAAAATTAATTAGAAGAAAAGGATTTATATTAGGACATCAAATGATGGTAGGTCTTCCAGAAAGTAATGCACTTGATGAAATTAGAACAGCAAAAGATTTAGCTAAATTAAGACCTAAAATCATGAGAATTTATCCAGTTTTAGTTTTAAGAGGAACAGAACTTGAAAAAGATTATTTAAATGGAACTTATATACCACTTTCACTTGAGCAAGCTGTAGAAAGATGTAAAGAGCTATGTTATTTCTTCAAAAAGAAGAAAATAAATGTTATAAGAGTTGGACTTCAATCTACAGATACTATTTCAGATTTTCAAAAAAATGAAAAGAGCGAAGTAATTGCTGGACCTTATCATGAAACATTTAGACAGTTGGTAGAAACTTCAATAAGTTATGATAATATTGTTAATAAAATTAAAAAATATGATGTGAAAGTTAAAGAAGTTGAAATTTTGACATCATCTGAAAATGTTAATAATGTAATTGGGTATAAGAGAGCAAACATTTTAAAATTAAAAGAATATTATGATGTTGATGCAAAAGTTAAAGAAGATCCATTAATAAAAAATGGAGATATAAAAATTAATATTACTAAAGTGTATACTGACTTTCTAGATGAAGATGACAATGTATAAACTGTGTAAAAACACCTATACTAAGAATATAGGTGTTTTTTTATGAAGAAAAATATATTTTTAAAAGAAATTTTATTTACTTTATTAGGTACAATTTTGGCTGGTTTTGGAATGGCAAGTTTTTTATTGCCTAATAAATTATCTTCAGGTGGATTTACTGGTATTGCTACAATTCTTTATTATTTTTTTAATTGGAATGTTGGATTAACAGTTATTGTTTTAAATATACCATTATTTATTTTGGCTTTTATGAGAATAGGAAAAAGATTTTTATTAAAATCTTTAGTTGGAACTTTTTTGTTGTCAACATTTATAGATATTTTTGAGTATCTACCATTGCTTACAAATGATAGGTTATTGTCTTCAATATATGGTGGAACTTTGATTGGGATTGGAACTGCTTTTATTTTTAAAGCTCATACTTCTACTGGAGGAAGTGATTTAATTGTCCAATTGTTGCAATCTTATAAAATAAAAATTTCAAGTGGGAAATTATTGAATATTATCGATATTACTGTAGTTATTTTAAATGTCATTTTTTTTAGAGAATTTGAAATTGGTTTATATTCGGCTATTGCAATATTTTTAGTCGGAATTATGATAGATGTTATATTCGAAGGTGTAAATTTTTCTAAGCTTGTTTTTATTATTTCAAATGAAAATCAAAGAATTATTAATATGATTAATAATGACTTAAATTGTGGTGCGACTGAGATATATGGAAAAGGGACTTTTTTGAAAGAGAATAAGGTTGTAGTTATGAGTGTAATGAATAGAAGGGAGATAGTAATTCTTCGCGATAAGGTGAATAAGATTGATAGAGGGGCTTTTTTAATAGTAACAAATGCAAGGGAAGTGTATGGATTAGGTTTTAAAAGTATAAATTAAAAAATTTAATAAATTTATTTAAAATGAATATATTGATATGGGAAAAGTTTTAATATATACTTTTAACGAATTTGATTTGTATTGAGGAAAAGTGATTTTATGAAAGAACAGAAGTTAATTTTAAATAATATAGATTGTTTTGAATTAGACCATATATTTGATTGTGGACAATGTTTTAGATGGAATAAGCAAGAAGATAATTCATATATTGGTGTTATAAGTTCTGGGGTTTTAAGGGTTTCAAAAAGCAAAAATAACATCATTTTTGAAGGAATTCTTGATGGAGATATTAATTCAATTGTATATGAATATTTTGATTTAGGAACGGATTATAACGCTTTTAAAGCACAATTATCAGTTTTAGATAATAACATGAAGAAAAGTATTGAGTTTGGACGTGGTATTAGGATTCTTAATCA
Organism: uncultured Clostridia bacterium; assembly: GCA_947594845.1. GTDB lineage: Bacteria > Bacillota > Clostridia > TANB77 > CAG-508 > UMGS1994. The sequence continues at coordinate 6,610 of CANQEI010000001.1, forward strand.
GGATTTATGGGAAATGATTATTTCTTTTATTATTTCTGCTAATAATAATATTCCAAGGATAAAGGGAATAATTGAACGAATTTCTAAAAGGGTTGGAAAAAGGGTAGAGTGGAATGGTACTGAGTATTATTTATTTCCGACTGTTAATGAGTTAAGTCAATTATCAATAGCAAATTTAAGAGAATTAGGCACAGGGTTTAGGGATAAACGAATATTTAATACTACACAGATGATTTTAAATAATGAAATAAATTTAAAAAATCTAGAGAAATTGGATGATACTGAAAAAATAAGGGAGGAGTTATTAAAACTTGATGGGGTTGGTGAAAAGGTTGCTGATTGTATAATGCTGTTTGCTTTAAAACGTTTTGATTCTTTTCCAATAGATGTATGGGTTAGAAGAGTGATGAATACGTTGTATATACATAATGAAGATGAAACTAAGGTTAGTAAAAAGGATATTAAAGAAACTGCAAATAATTTATTTGGAGATATTCAAGGGGTCGCTCAGCAGTATTTGTTTTACTGGGCTAGGAGTAATTTGAAAATTTAATTTATTATAAAACAATAAGCATATATTTTTTATTTGTCTTGTGGTCGCAACTTACAAATTATAATATTTTTTGAAAGTTGCTCCATATCGCACTTCACTTCGTTCCGTTTGATCGCTCCGCGTCATATAAAATCATATCTTTATTTTTTATGTACCTATAAATAATTTTTATTTTTTAGAGAATAATAACTAAAAGGGGTAAAAAAATGAGTTCTATTTGGATAAATTCTTTAAATTATGAAAATTCTTTTGAAAGATTAACAAAAAATGTTAGTGCTGATGTTTGTATTATTGGAGCAGGAATTTTTGGAATAACAACAGCGTATTATTTAAGTAAAATAGGTTATAAAGTAGTGGTCGTTGATAGGGGAAAAGTTGCTGGTAAAACTACTGCGAATACAACAGCGAAGATAACGGGCCAGCATGGACTTATTTATAGGTATTTAATAGATTCACAAGGCAAAGATTTAGCAAAACAATATTTATTTGCAAATGAAAAAGCTATAAAAAATATAAAAGAAATAGTTGATGATGAAAGAATTAATTGCGATTTTGAAATTCAAGATAGCTATGTTTATACGAATGATAGTAAAGAAGTAGAAAATATAATATTAGAAAATGAAGCAGTAAATTCGCTTGGGTATAACAGCCAATTAGTAGATTCAACAGAATTGCCGTTTAAGATTTTAAAGGCAATAAAATTTTCAAATCAGGCACAGTTTAATCCTTTGAAATATGTAAATGGGTTAATTAAATGCATTACTAACAATGGTGGGAAAATATATACAGATACGATAGTGTATGATATTAATGAAGAAAAAGATGAACTTATAACTCACACTAAATATAATAAAATAAATTCTAAATATATTGTAATTGCATCACATTATCCTTTTATAAATAAATTAGGTTATTACTTTTTAAAGATGTATCAATCTACGTCGTATGTAATTGCTGTAGATATAGGAGACAATATTTTTAATGGAATGTATATAAATACTAATTCTCCAATTTTTTCATATAGATTTGCAAATTTTGAAGATAAAAAAGTATTACTAGTTGGAGGTGCTGATCATAAGACTGGGGAAGATATGGATTTAACTGGTTCTTATCAAATTTTGGAAGATGAAGTTAAGAGATATTATCCAAAGGCTAAGGTGCTTTATAGATGGAATACTGAAGATTGTATTACTTTAGATAAGATACCTTATATAGGTGAGTTTTCAAATTTTATGAAAAATGTTTTTGTTGGTACGGGATTTAACAAATGGGGAATGACTTCTTCAAATGTTGCGGCTAATATAATTACAGATAAAATAAGAGAGATTCCGAATGAATATGAAGATGTGTTTAAATCAACTAGACTTCATGCAATAAAAAATAGTGATGAGTTTGGAAATATGATTAAAGAGACTACTAATTCTCTTGTTTTGAATAAATTAAAAATTCCAAAAGAAGATATAATGAAATTAAGAAATGGGGAAGGTAGTATTTTAGAATATGATAATGATAGGGTAGGAGCTTACAAAGATGAATCTGGAAAAGTATATATAGTAAAACCTATTTGTACGCATTTAGGTTGTTTATTAACTTGGAATAATCTTGAAAAAACATGGGACTGCCCATGCCATGGTTCGAGATTTGACTATACTGGAAAAAATATTTACAATCCTGCAATAAAAGATTTAGAGAATTATACATTTGAAATATAAAAAATAATTTTATTTTTGTAATATGAGGGGTTAATTAATTAAAAAAGGCAGACAATTTATAAATTAAAAATTGTCTGCTTTTTTTATTGTTAGTTGATTGGTTTTTTCTCTCCAGAAGCAATCATTTCATCTATTAATTGTGCAATAACTTTTCTTTCATCATATGGGTATTTTACATGGTTTCTTTCCAAATATAAATCATGTCCTAGACCTGGTATAACAATTATATCTTCTGGTGTAGCAACTTCGATGGCATGTCTAATTCCTTCAGTTCTATCAACAATAATAGTATATTTGCCACCAGATTTTTTTACTCCAACTTCAATATCTTGTAAAATCTTTAATGGATCTTCTGTACGTACTTGATCTGACATTAATATTGTGTAATCAGCTAATCTTCCAGAAATTTCTCCCATTATTGGACGTTTTTTACTATCTCTATCACCGCCAACACCCCAAGCACAAATTAATTTACCTTTACAATATGTTTTTACAGATTCTAAGATACTTTCCAAACTTGATGGAGTATGTGCATAGTCAATTAAAATTGTTAAGCCTAATTTATTAGGAACAAGTTCATTTCTTCCAAGAACTCTTAAATCTTTTAAAGCTGTTCTCATTTCATCAGGAGTAACACCAAATTCATGAGCAACGCTAATAGCACCTAATGAATTGTAAACACTGAATTTTCCTGGAATAGGAACTTCAAAATTTTCATTTTTTCCATCCATATGAACAGTAAAGTCAATTACTGATGGTGTGATTTTTAATTTTTCTTTATCTGCAACTATGTCTGCAGGATTTTCTATACCAAAAGTTTTAAATTTGCATGTTTTATTTTTGTCTTTTATTTTTATAACTGTATTATCATCAGCATTTATAAATCCAATATCACACATATCAAATAACATGCATTTACAATTAAAATATTCTTCCATATCAGCATGTTCATTTTTACTAATATGGTCTTCCGTTAGATTAGTAAATACACCAACATCAAAGTCACAACCAGTTACTCTTTCAAGTTTTAATGCTTGAGAAGAAACTTCGATGATTGCAACATCAACATTTTCTTTAGCCATATCAGCAAAATGTTTTTGAATTTCTACGCTTTCAGGAGTGGTTCTATCTGTATCTTCAACTTTTTTATCTCCTATGTAAACAGCAATACTTCCTATTAATCCAACTTTTAGTCCATGCGCTTCAAGTAAAGATTTTATCATAAATGTTGTAGTGGTTTTTCCTTTTGTACCTGTAACTCCTATTAATTTAAATTTTTTTGAAGGATTGTCATATAGATTACAACTTGTTATTGCTAATGACTTTCTAGTATTTTCTACTTTCACATATGTAATAGATTGGGGTAGTTTTGATATATCTGTATCAGGTTCAACAATTGCGGCAATTGCACCATTATTAATAGCTGAGTCTAGATAATCAATACCTTTTTGCAAATATCCATTAATTGCAACAAATAATCCGCCTTCTTTAATCTTTCTAGAGTCTGAATGTATATTTGTTATATCTAAATCTAGATCATTAACACTTTCTTTAATTTCAAGACCCGTTAGTAATTTATTTAATTTCATAGATAATCCCCCCTTGCCTAAGATTACTATGAGGTTATTATATACCCAACTTTTTTTTTTGTACACAATTTTTGCATAATTTAGCAAAAGGTAGTATAATAAATGAAAATGTTTTTTTATGAGAGAAGGAATTAAAGAGCGTGAAATTGTATGACTGGAAAAATGGAATTGATAAAAATGAACTTAATGATATTGTTAATTCTTTGAACAATGAAGGATTAATTGTTTTTCCAACAGAAACTGTTTATGGTATTGGTACCGATGCCTTAAATGAACATGCAGTAAAAAAAATATATGAAGCTAAAGGAAGACCATCTGATAATCCATTAATTGTCCATGTTTCAGATATGAATATGTTACTAAAATGTGTTAAAAATATTTCTGATATTGAGCAAAAGTTGATTGATAATTTTATGCCAGGACCTTTTACATTAATTTTAGAAAAAAGTGAAATTATCCCTTATGCGGTTACAGCAAATTTGAATACAGTAGCAATACGAATGCCAAGTAATGAAATTGCTAATAAAATAATTAAAAGCTTTGGAAAACCTATTGCTGCTCCAAGTGCAAATATTTCAGGTAAACCAAGTGGAACAAGAATTGATGATATAAAAGAAGAATTGCAAAATAAAGTTGATTTTTTCATTGATGGAGGAAATACAGATATTGGACTAGAATCAACTGTTGTAAAAGTTATAAAAAATATACCAACAATTTTAAGACCTGGAGCGATTACACCAGAAGATATTGAAAGAATTGCTGGATGTGTGAATATTGATAAACATGTTATGAACGAAGTTTTAAGTAATGAAATTGTTGAAAGCCCTGGTATGAAACATAAACATTATTCACCTAAAACAAAATGTATATTGATAGATATTAAAGACGATAGCAGAAGGATACAAACTATTAATAAATATTTAGATGAAGATGTTTGTGTTATAGGTAAGAGTAAAGATAAAACCAAAATTAAAACTGATAAATTTATTGATATGGGTGATAACTTAGCAGAGATTTCTAAAAATATATTTACACTTCTAAGAAAAGCAGATTCTTTGAATTGCAATTTAATTATTATTGAAAGTGTTGAACCTGAGGGAATTGGACTTGCGATTATGAATCGCTTGATACGAACATGTGGGTATAATGTTATTCGATAAATGTCAACTTGCGTATAAAGAAGAAAAACAAACCAAAAGAGAGAAAAACGAAGGAAAAATGAAGATATAATAATTTTAAGAAAATAATTTAATAGGTGTTATAAAAAAGCAAAACAAAAAACATGTTTTTATAAATTGACTTTATTTTTTATATCATTTATAATTATAATTGTGTGAATTGGACTTATAAACGAAGCAACAAAAATACGGGAGGAATTATGAAAAAGGAGCTTAATATAGGCATCGGGTATGTAACAGGAAGATCAAATGTATGTAGTGTAATAAATAGTTATTACAAATATATAAAAGAACAAATGACAAAATTTGATAGAAAAGTAAATATTATATTTTATATTTTATTTGACTTAAATTATCAAGGTGCTGAAAGAGAAGATTTTTATAATTTGAAAGAAGAAGTTTTTGAAGAAGAAGGAATTGAAATAAGGTATATTACGCCTGAAGATATCGAAAGCAGAAAGGAAAAAATAAAAGATTATTATAAACTATCATCAGAGGAATTAGATTTAATGTTTGGTAGTGGACATGCTAGAGGAAGAAATACTGTTATGTATTATGCATATCAGGATCAAATGGATTATTTACTTTTTTGGGATGATGATGAATATCCAGTAGCATGTGTAAAAAATGAAGATGGTTCAATTACATGGAAAATGCAAGAAAATGTTGCTAAGCATATAGAATATATGGAAAAGGAAAAAGCAGATGTTACAATAGGTTATCATTGTGGATATATTTCACCAATACCATATATGAATTATGAGACTCCAGAAGAGGAGAGAGTTATAACTGATTTTATTGAATCTATTAGTAATGAAGTTGTTTCGTGGAAGTCTATTAAGGAGAAGTTTGAAAAAAATAATGGAGTAACATATGCTGATGAAAATATTTCAAATGGTGAAGGAGCATATGAACAACAAAAAGAAAATGGTAGAAAATTTGTTGCTGGTTCTACATTATGTTTAAATTTACGACATATTGAAAAAATTCCTGCTTTTTACAATCCACCAGAAGCTAGAGGAGAAGATACATTTTTCTCTATGGGAATAGGAGATTTAAAAGTAATAAAAGTTCCGGTATATCATTTTCATGATGGATTTTTAAAATGCAGAGAAATAATGGAAGAAAAATTTCCAACTAAATTAAAGATGATAAAATCTTCTGATAAAAATGTTGAGAAAAGATTTTATAAAGCTTGTCTAGGTTGGATTAAATATAAGCCATTATTAATGTATGTAATGGATACAGAAAATTATAGAGAAAAGATGGAATCTACAAAGAGAAAATTAAAAAGAAGTATAAAGAAAATAGATTCTTTATATGAAAAATACAATTTTACAAATTTAGTAGACGCATTGGAAAAATATGATGAAGATGTCGAAAAACATTATCAAGAATTTCTTGACACAAATAGAGTTTGGAAAAAATTAAAAAAGAAATTTATAGAAGAGTAAAATAAAATAGGAAGATTAAACATCATATGCTTAATCTCCTTATTTTATTTATAGGATAAAGAGAAAAAGAGGATGAATAATGAAAAGATTTAGTATAATAATGGCTGCATATAATTCAGAAAATGAAATTGAAAGAGCAATACAAAGCGTTTTGAACCAAACTTTTAAAGATTATGAATTTATAGTTGTCGATGATGCTTCAAAAGATAATACAAATAATATAGTTTCAAAATATAGTAATATAAAATTAATTACTCATAAGGTAAATAAAAGAGCAGGAGGAGCAAGAAATTCAGGGCTAAATATAGCAAGTGGTGAGTATATAATTTTCTTAGATTCAGATGATAAATTGGCTAATAAATTTGTACTAGAAGAAATAGATAAAAAGATTGGAGAAGATAAACCAGATCTTGTATATTTAGGATTTGAAGCAATAGGAGAATCTATGCAAGGTGATTTCCTTCCAAATGAACATAATTCTGTAAAAGAAAACAGAATGGTAGAATGGAAATATGAAAATGTTTGGGATATTTGTTGGAATAGGAAATTTTTGAATGATTGCAACATAAGATTTGTTGAGAATAGATATTTTGAAGACTTTGTTTTTTACTATAAAGGAGTTTTGAAATCTAGCAGTTATAAATTTATTGAATTTCCAGCTATTACATATACAAGTAGTAGACCAGAAAGTATGACTAATTTAGTTAATCCTAAAAAAATAGAAGACTTATATTATAATATGCAAGAATTCATAAAATTATATGAGGAAATTGAACCTAAATACAGAAAATATATGGTTGAATCAATTAGAAGTGTAAACAAATATATAGATGTATTATTGAATAAATTAATATAAAATATAGCCATTACATAAATGTAATGGCTTTTATAATCTAAGTTTGTTCATTTTCTGAATCATGAATAAACCAATATTCATCAGAACATGCTCTTTCAAATGGTCGTGTAGGATTACAAAATATGTAATACTTTTTCTCTCTAAATTTTTCAACATGTAGTAGTTTTTTATATTTTTTAAATAGCGTTTTATATTGTGAAGAAGAAGCTATTTTAGAAAACTTTGCATTTAAAAACTTATATATACTATTAAATTTTAAATCTATACTTTTTTTCTGACTTTCTAAATCATCTAATTCAAGATAATAATTTATAAGTTTTTTTCGAATAGTATATAAATTTTGTAAAAGGTGCAAAGAAATATTTTTTAGATCATTCATATTATTATTTTGTTTTGAAGTGATGAGTAATTTTTCTAGAAATTCAATATTTTCTAATTCATGATAACTAAAAAAGGTATTATGATAATACTCATCTAAGAGTGTATTCATTATAAGAATTTGATTGCTAAAAATTACATAATTAGATTTTTTTACAATTTCAATAATGCTAAATTTATCAAAATGAAATTTATTTTCAGGAAAAGAAAAATCAATTAATATGTTTTTTTCTATTAATTTATTCCAAAGGGAGTAAGTACTTTTAAAAGTATGAGATTTGAATGTTGTTAATTTTCGCAAGTATTCTTGAGGAGTTTTTTGAGTAATAATTTCTTTACGTGTTTGTGGAAGTTTGAAGTCTTGCCTAAAAAAAGTGTGTTCATTTATATCCATAAAATCACATGAACTTATATTGGCTTTATATTTTTGAGAAAGAGATATCATGTATTCAAGATAATTATAACTTAATAAATTTCCAGACTTGAAAAATATTATATATTTTCCTTTTGCTTGTTCTAATGCGATATTTTGTGCTTTGGAAAATCCTTCTGCTTCACAAGTAAGAAGTTTTATGTTAGAATATTTTTTTGTATATTCTGTAACCTTTTTAATAGTACAATCAGTTGAACCATCATCTACAACTATAATTTCAAAATTTTTATATGACTGATGAAGTAAATTCTTAAGTGTTAGAGAAATAGTTTCTTTATCGTTAAAAACAGGTATTATAATACTAACTAATGGTTTCATTTTTTCCTCCATACTAAAATTATATATATAGTAGAACTAAAAATAAATACCATAATTGTAAATACTTGTTAATAATGGCAAATTGTAGTAAAATATAAGGGTAGTTAATTTAAAGGAGATAATAAATGTATTTAATTGTAGGATTAGGTAATCCTGAGAAAGATTATTCAAAAACTCGCCATAATATTGGATTTAATGTAATAAATAATTTATCAGAAAAATATAATATTTCTGTAAATTTAACAAAATTTAATAGTTTGTATGGAACTGGAATTTTAAATGAAGAAAAAATAATTTTATTAAAGCCACAAACTTTTATGAACCTAAGTGGAGAAGCTGTTAGAGATTTTGTTAATTATTATAAAATAGATATGGATAAGCTTTTAGTAATATATGATGATATTGATTTAGAACCAGGAACGATTCGCATTAGAAAATTTGGTGGACCTGGAACGCACAATGGAATGAAATCTATTGTTGAATGCCTTGGAAAACAAGATTTTCCAAGAATTAGGGTAGGAATTGGTAAACCTAATAATGATAACTTAATTGAGTATGTTATTGGTGCCATAGATGAAAAAGATAAAGATAAACTAAAAGAAGGAGTAGAGTTAGCTACTAATGCTGTTGATATTATTCTAAAAGAAAATATAGATATGGCAATGAATAAATTTAATTAAAATTGAGATATATACCGAGAAAGGCTAAAAGAATGAAAGAATTAGTTGTAAATATTCAAGATGAAGTAGAAAAGATTTTTCTGCTAGAAGACGGAATCTTAACTGAAAAATATGTTGACTCAAAGTTTAAAAAGAGATTGGAAGGGAATATATATATTGGAAAAGTTCAAAATATTATTCCTGGGCTTCAAGCAGCTTTTATTAATGTGGGAGAAAACAAAAATGCATTTATTCATCTAAAGGATATATTACCTAAAGTAGATATTACCAAAGAACCTTCACAAGACTATGACAATATCGACATTAAAAATATAATTAAAATTGGAAAACCGATAATAATTGAAATTAAAAGAGATAGCTATAATAAAAAAGGAGCTAGAGCTTCTACTCATATAAATTTACCTGGAAGATATCTAGCTTTATTGCCTAATTCTAGTTTTGTAACTGTTTCACAAAAAATTGAAGATGAAAAAGAGAGAAATAGGCTAATTCAAATAGTAAAAGAGATAATACCAGAAAATATGGGTGCTATAATAAGAACATCTGCATATGGAAAATCTAAAAAAGATTTGGAAGAGGATTTAGAGAGTTTAATTAATAAATGGAATGAGATAATAAGTATTGAATTTAATAAGAATGATATTCCTAAATTAATTTACAAATCAAATGAAATTTTAGATAAAATATTAATTGATTTGATGGATAAAGGATTAGAGAAAATATATGTTAATACAGATTTAGCCAAAACAAAATTATCTGAAAAATTAAAATTATGGAATAAAGAGGATATTGAAATTATTGTAGATCCAAAAAATATTGAAAATAATTATGAATTATGCAAGCAATTAGAGGTTGCTGAAAATAGAAAAGTTTGGCTAAAGAGTGGAGGATTCATAACTATTGATAAAACGGAGGCACTTACTGCAATTGATGTTAATTCGGCTAAATATACAGGAAAGAGCGATTTGGAGGATACAGCATTTTCAATAAATAAGGAATCTGCTATAGAAATTGCAAAGCAAATTAGACTAAGAGATATTGGCGGAATTATTGTTATTGATTTTATTGACTTAAAAGATGATTTGCATAAAAAAGAAGTAATTAATATTTTTAAAGAAGAATTAAAAAAAGATAGAACAAAAATACAAATAGAAGGTTTTACGAAATTAAATTTGCTAGAACTTACACGTAAACATATTTGTAGTGAATAATTGTACTATAATGAAGGGAATGAATATGAAAGTTGGTTTTGTCTCATTAGGCTGTAGTAAAAATCTTATAGATACAGAAATGGGAATTAGTGTTTTTAAAGAGAAAAATTTTGAAATTGTGAATAGACCAGAGGATGCTGAAATAATTATTGTAAATACTTGTGGATTTATTGAATCTGCTAAGGAAGAAGCTATTAATACTATTTTGGAAATGGCCGAATATAAAAAGAAAAAGTGTAAGTATCTTATTGCTATGGGATGCTTAGTTAAAAGATATAAAGAAGATTTAAAAAAAGATATTCCTGAAGTAGATTTATGGATTAGTATTGATGAATATAAAGAATTTTGGGAAAAGATTTCCACTTTATTAGAACAAAATGTGGAAAAAGATATTCAATTTTCATACAGAAATAGAATTATTACTACTGGTAAAAAAATGGCATATTTGAAAATAGCAGAAGGGTGTGATAATTTCTGTACATATTGTGCAATACCTTATATTAGAGGTAGATTTGAAAGTAGAAAAATGGAAGATATTCTTGAAGAGGCAAATAGCTTGGCTAAAAGCGGATATGAAGAAATAATTCTTATTGCACAAGATACTACTAAGTATGGTATTGATATTTATGGAGAATATAAACTTGCTAAATTATTAAAAGAACTTTGTAAGATTGAAAAAATAAAGTGGATAAGATTCTTATATGCATATCCTGAAAGTATTACTGATGAATTGATAGATGTAGTAAAAAATGAAGAAAAATTATGCAAATATTTTGATATGCCAATACAACATTTTTCAGATGCTGTTTTAAAGAAAATGAATAGAAAAACATCTAAAAAAGATATAATTAGTATAGTAAAAAAAATAAGAAATGAAATGCCAGATGCAATATTAAGGACATCTTTAATTGTGGGATTTCCAGGAGAAACAGAGGAAGATTTTGAAATTTTAAGTAATTGTGTTAAAGAGTTGAGATTTGATAGATTAGGTTGTTTCATGTATTCAAGAGAAGATGGCACACCAGCAGCAAAATTTGATAATCAAATTCATTCAATGGTAAAGAAAAAAAGATATAGAATAATAATGGAAAGCCAAAAACAAATTGCAGAGGAGAAGCTGAAAGAGAAAATAGGAAAAACTTATGAAGTTTTAATTGAAGATATTACATCTGATGGAACTTTTTATATAGGAAGATCTTTTATGGATAGCCCTGATTCAGATGGTGTAATTTATGTAGCAAATCCTGGCAAAGATCTAATGAATAAATTTGTTAATTGTAAAATTGTAGCATATGAAGAATATGATTTATTTGCAGAAGTGATTTAGTAAAACATATATAAAATAAAAAAATAATGAAGTGAATGTATTTCAAATTACTTCATTATTTTTTATTTAAGTTATTAAAAATGATTAAAAGATTAAAAAGAAATTATTTAATCAGATATTTCACGTTCTTTGTCTGATTTTGACTTATTTTTATCTGTTAACTCTTTACTTGTAAGCTCAGAACTTTCATCTATTTCTGCTTTCCAAGGATTATCAGCACTTTTTTTAGCATCTTTAGAATCTTCTTCTAATGTTGAAAGAGATTTTATTGCTGATTCTTGATTTTTGTAGGCTTGCTTAAAAGCTGCACTATATGCATCTTCTTTGCCTTCCTCAATGTCTTGTGAAACACCAGAAGTTGAGTTAGCAAGAATATCAAATAAAGCAGATTTACTTAACATGTTTATAAATCTCTTAAATAAAGATTCTTTTTTTTCTACTGTCATTGTTTTCATTTTTACAATCCTTTCATACAAACTATATATAGTATACCATAAAAAACCTTGAAAATCAAGCTTTTCGACTAAAAAAATAAATTATAAATGTTTGGGTTTTATTGACATAATTAGCTTTTTCTGTCATAATAAGTGTATTGGAAAGGAGTAGTAATGAAGATAGAAGAGTCTAAAGCAATAATTGAAGCTATATTGTTTGCAGCAGGTAGAAAGATTACTACTACTGAGTTTGCGACAATTTTAGAAAAAACTCCAGAAGAGGTTGACTCTATAATGCAAAATTTAAAAAATGATTATAGAGACGATTCTAGAGGAATAGAATTATTAAAAGTTAATGATGGCTATGAATTATCAACAAAAAAAGAATATTATGATTATATTGTTCAAGTATTTGATAATCGTAGTAAGCCATCTTTATCTGCGGCTGCTTTAGAAGTTTTATCAATCATTGCATATAATTCTAGAATTACACGTGCTGAAATTGAAGCGATTAGAGGCGTTAATTCAGATGGAACATTATATAGATTAATGGAATATCATCTGATAGAAGAAGCAGGAAAATTGGATGCTCCAGGGAAACCTACTACGTATAAAGTAACAGATGATTTTCTAAAAATGTTTGGATTATCTTCATTAGACGAGCTACCCGAACTTCCTCGTTATAGAATTGATGAAAATGAACAAATTGTACTTGATGATATGGACATCGATCAAGTCGATAAAAATGAGGAGAGTGAAAGTAATGAGTAATAATAAAAATGAATTTGTAAAAGAAATAACAAATATTGAAGAAGATTTTTCACAATGGTACACAGATGTTGTATTGAAGGCTGATCTTGCTGATTATACAGATATTAAAGGTTTTATTGCAATTAGACCATATGGCTTTGCTATTTGGGAAAATATAAAAAATTATATGGATTCAGAATTTAAAAAAGCTGGAGTAACAAATTTGTATATGCCAGTTTTAATTCCAGAAAGTTTATTAAATAAAGAAGAAGAACATGTTGAAGGATTTGCACCAGAAGTTGCATGGGTTACTATAGGAGGAGAAGAAGAATTAGAAGAGAAACTTTGTATAAGACCTACTTCTGAAACGATAATGTCAACAATGTATGCTAAATGGATTAATTCATGGAGAGATTTACCTTTTTTAGGCAATCAGTGGTGCAGTGTTCTTAGATGGGAAAAAGAAACTAGACCATTTTTACGTTCAAGAGAATTTTTATGGCAAGAAGGACATACGGTTCATGAAACTGCAGAAGAAGCGGAAAAATTTACTTTAAAAATGCTTGATGTATATGCAGATGTTATAGAAAATTTACTTGCAATACCAGTATTAAAAGGTAGAAAAACTAAAAAAGAACAATTTGCTGGTGCTGAAGCAACATATACAGTAGAAACTTTAATGCATGATGGTAGAGCTTTGCAAGCAGGTACATCACACTACTTTGGACAAAATTTCTCTAAGCCATTTAATATTAAATTTCAAAATAGAGAAGGTAAAGAAGAATATGGTTATCAAACTTCTTGGGGAACTACAACCAGACTTATCGGAGCTCTTATAATGGCTCATGGAGATAATAGAGGTTTGAAGTTACCTCCAAAAGTGGCACCAATTCAAGCAGTTATTGTTCCAGTTGCAATTCACAAAGAAGGCGTAATAGAAAAAGCACAGGAATTAAATGACAAATTGCAAAGTAAGTTTAGAATGAAATTAGATTTAAGAGATAATTATTCTACAGGTTTTAAATTTAATGATTGGGAAATGAGAGGTGTTCCTGTTAGAATTGAAATTGGACCAAAGGACATTGAAAAAGGAGAAGCAGTTTTAGTAAGAAGAGATACATTAGAAAAACAAGTAGTTAAATTAGACGAAATAGAAGATAAACTTAGTGAATTATTAGAATCAATTCAAAAAAATATGTATAATCAATGTTTAGAAATAAGAAAAAATAAAACCACAGTTGCATATACTTTAGATGAAATACTTAAAAATTTAGAAGAAAATCAAGGATATGTTAAAACAATGTGGTGCGGAAATGTTGAATGTGAAAACAAGATAAAAGAAGTTACAGGTGCACATTCAAGGTGTATCCCATTTGAGCAAGAACATTTAGCAGATACTTGCCCTGTTTGTGGTAAGAAAGCAGAAAAAATGGTAGTATGGGGACGCCAATATTAATACATAAGAAGAGGTAATTAATAATGGAAAAAAAGAAAGCTTTAAAAAATTTAGGGTTACTTTTAATTTTATTAATATTAATTATAATTATTTATTTTATTTTAGTTACTCAATCTAGTCCACAAGAGAATGTTGTTAACTTAATAGATATTGCATATGGCTCAATTGAAAATAGAGTAGGTTATAGAAGTGCAAGTGCTATTTTAAATAATTATATTGAAGGATATAATACTTCTGATGGTGAAAAGGTTTTAGGAATGATGGACTTGGTTGCTTTATATATATATCAAGAGGTCGATTGTAAAGATGAAGAATTTGATGCAAAATATGAAGAAATACTATCTAATCCTAGTGAATATAAAGATCTTATTTTGCTACAGCAGACTGCTACAAAATATGAAGAAGATTATATAAAAGAAATAAATAATGATTCACCAGTAATGACATTAGTTGAAAATTCAGAAATAGAAGATGTAACAAAATATTTAAGTAAAATGACTGCCAAAATTAAAATTTTTTCAGAAAAAGAGAATATAGATGAGGTATCAGATGTTCAATTTGTATTATTACATAGAAATGATACTTACTATGTTATGAGTTCAGAAAAGATTTTTGATCAAGAATAAAATGTAAAAATATAGCTGAAATAGCTATATTTTTTTTATCATAAAATTTAGTTCTAATATTAAAAAAATTGAATAGAATACTATTGACAAAAAAGTAGAAAAGGTATAAATTATTAGCAGACATCAAAGTAGATTGCTAAAAATAAATTGGAAAGGGATGAATTTTGTAATGATAAAACCATTGACTGATAAAGTTTTAATCAAAATGAAAGAAAAAGAAGAAACAACCAAAAGTGGAATTATTCTTACTGCAACTAAAGAAAAACCTCAAATTGCGGAAGTTGTGGCTGTTGGACCAGGTAAGGTTGTTGATGGAAAAAAAGAGGAAATGTATATAAAAGTTGGAGATGAGGTAATTTTAAATAAATATGCAGGTACAGAAGTTAAATACGAAAATGAAGAATATTTAATTGTAAGTCAATCTGATATTTTAGCTATTGTTGAATAGAAAGGAAGTTATAAAAATGTCTAAAGAAATTAAATATGGCGAAGATGCCAGAAAATCACTACTAGAAGGAGTTAACAAATTAGCAGATACTGTTAAAGTTACATTAGGTCCAAAAGGAAGAAATGTTGTTTTAGATAAAAGCTTTGGTGCTCCTTTAATTACAAACGATGGAGTTACTATTGCAAAGGAAATTGAATTAGATGATCCATATGAGAATATGGGTGCTGGATTAGTAAAAGAAGTTTCTATAAAAACTAATGATGTTGCTGGTGATGGTACAACTACAGCTACAGTTTTAGCACAAAAAATGATTAAAGAAGGAGTTAAAAATATTGCTGCTGGTGGAGATCCAATGGCTATAAAAAGAGGAATGGACAAAGCAACAGAAAAAGCTGTAGAAGAGTTGAAAAAAGTTTCATCAGAAATAAATGGTAAAGAAGATATAGCTAGAGTTGCTACAATTTCAGCTAACAATGAAGAAATAGGAAACTTAATTGCAGATGCAATGGAAAAAGTTTCTAAAGATGGAGTAATTACAATAGAAGAATCTAAAACTTCAAATACAGATGTAAAAGTAGTTGAAGGTATGCAATTTGATAAAGGATATATTTCACCATATATGGTAACCGATACTGAGAAAATGGAAACAGTAATGGATAATCCTTATATATTACTTACTGATAAAAAAATTAGTAATATTCAAGAGATATTACCATTATTAGAACAATTAATGCAACAATCAGGAAAATTAGTTATCATTGCAGATGACATTGAAGGTGAGGCTTTATCAACATTAATTCTAAATAAATTAAGAGGAGTATTAAATGTAGTTGCTGTTAAAGCTCCAAGCTTTGGAGATACAAGAAAAGACATGTTACAAGATATAGCAATTTTAACTGGAGCAACTGTAATTACAGATGATTTGGGATTAGAGTTAAAAGATACTACAATTGAAAATTTAGGTAGAGCTAAACAAATAAAAATTCAAAAGGATAATACTATTATCGTAGGAGGAGAAGGAGAAAAAGAAGAAATAAATGCTAGAGTTAAACAGATAAAAGCTAATATTTCAGAAACTTCTAGTGAATATGATAAAGAAAAATTACAAGAGAGATTAGCTAAACTTGCAGGAGGAGTTGCTGTTATAGAAGTTGGTGCTGCAACTGAAGTTGAAATGAAAGAAAAGAAATTAAGAATAGAAGATGCATTATCAGCAACTAGAGCTGCTGTAGAAGAAGGAATTGTAGCTGGTGGAGGAACTGCTTATGTAAGTACAATTCCAGCAATAGAGAAGGTTTTATCTGAGGTTGCAGAAGATGAAAAGTTAGGAGTAAAAATAGTACTTAAAGCTCTTGAAGAACCAATTAGACAAATTGCTGAAAATGCTGGATTAGAAGGTGCTGTTATTCTTGAAAAAGTAAAAGCTAGCTCAAAAGGAATTGGTTTTGATGCAAAGCGTGGAGAATATGTTGATATGAAAAAAGCTGGAATTGTAGATCCAACTAAAGTAACAAGATCAGCACTTCAAAATGCAGAAAGCATTGCATCTATGATTTTGACAACAGAAAGCTGTGTTGCAAATAAGAAAGAAGAAAATGCTCAAGCAAGTGTTCCTAATATGCAACCAGATATGGGATTTTAGAATAAATAAGAAAATTTGAAATTAAAAAGTTGTAAATATAAGAATTTTAAATAAAAGGCATATTTTGTAATTTATGCCTTTTATTTTTTATAAAAAAATTGCCAAACATATTGTTTGGCAATTAATAAAATTATTAAATTAAGAAAGTAAAATTTTGTTTTGAAATTGCTACTAGCAACCACAATTTCTGTTTCCACCGCAACAACAGAATATGATTATTAAAAGAATTATAATCCATAAACAGTCATCGCCATTTCCAAATCCGCCACAACCTCTATTTTCTGGCATGTGAGATCCCTCCTTTAAGTATAACCGAGCAACAAAGCTCTTTCGTAAATCCTTAGTATGTTATATAGTATGAATATAAAAAAAAAGTGTGCTTAAAAATAAATAAAATCATATACAAATTTAATTTGTTAGTGATATAATACAAAAAAGGTTTGTTCGTTTGAAATGTTGTAAATTTAAGCAAAATTGAAATGGAGGATATAATGGGAGATATTGTATTATTAGATGATTTAACTATTAACAAAATTGCTGCAGGGGAAGTTATCGAAAGGCCTGCTTCTGTAGTAAAAGAAATGGTGGAGAACTCTATCGATGCTGGAGCAACTAAAATAATAGTTGAAATAAAAAATGGTGGAATTTCATATATCCGTGTTACTGATAATGGAAAGGGTATTTCAGAAGACGATATGGAAATTGCTTTTGAAAGACATGCTACAAGTAAAATTAGAGTTGCAGATGATATTCTTAAAGTAACATCTATGGGGTTCAGAGGTGAGGCTTTGGCTAGTATAGCTGCAATTGCAAATGTAGAAATGGTTTCAAAGACAAGTAATAGTAATATAGGTCATAGAATTGTTGTCGAAGGCGGAAAAGTTTTAGAAAAAACTGAAACAGGTGCACCACAAGGAACTACAATAACAGTTAAAAATTTGTTTTATAATACTCCAGTACGATACAAGTTTTTAAAAAAGGATTATACAGAATCTGGATATATAGAAGATGTTATTACAAGACTTGCTTTGGTAAATAGAGATGTTTCTTTCAAATTAGTCAATTCAGGAAAGACAGTAATTCAAACAACAGGTAATGGACAAATGAAGGATGTTATTTATAATATTTATGGCAAAGATATAGCTGAAGCAATAATTGATACTGATTATGAATATGAAGGAATGAAAGTTACTGGTGCTGTTGGAAAACCTGAAATTGCAAGATCAAATCGTTCAAATCAGTTATATTTTGTTAATAATAGATATATTAAAGATAGAACACTAACAGCAGCTGCTGAACAAGCTTTTAAAGGTATGATACCAATAAATAAATTTGGGTTTTTAATTTTGAACATAGATATGGATCCAAGTTTAGTTGATGTAAATGTTCATCCAGCAAAACTTGAAGTAAGATTTGAAGATGAGAATAAAGTTTTTAAAGCAGTATATCATGCAATAAAAGAAGCTCTTGCCAAAAAAGAACTAGTTGAAGATGTTTCACAAGTTAAAGATGAAGATGTGAAAAAAAATAATACAAATGTTGAGAATGTGCAGGTTCCAGGAGCTACTGTTAAAATAAATACTTCACTTGATAATGCTTCAGAAGAAGTAAGAAAAAATCAAGAAAGAAATGCTTTTTTAGAACAAATACGTAGTCAAGCTGAAAAAGATGAAAGTAATCAACAAGATGAAAGTGTTCAACAAGATATGCCATCTTTCTTAAAAAAGAATGAGAGTGGTACTGAAAAAGTTGAAGAACACGAAGAAGTATCTGATGATGTATATCAATTTAGAAAAGACCTAGAAAAAATTGGAGTTCATGAAATTAGCCCTGCAGCATATGTACCAGAAGTATTAAATGATATGGAATCAAAAGATAAGAAAGAAGAGACTGGTATACCTTCAGAAGAAAAAGTTGAGGCTATGACTGAAGAATTAATAAAACAAAGACAATCAAATGAGATACTAGAAGAAGCAATAAAAAATGCTAAAAAAGAAAATCCTTTTTTAAATAATTCAGAAGACAAAGAAACAAACTTTGATGATATGTATGCAAAAATATTTGGAAATAAAGCTACACATGAAAGTGAAGAACCACAATTTACAGAAACAGAAAAGAAAGTATTAGAAGATATTAAAAATTCTGTAAAAGTGCAGGAAGATGAAGAAACTACAGAAAATAAAATTACGGAAAATAATGAAATTAGTTTAGATTTTGATGATGACCAAGAGAATGCTACACCTGTTTTAGAAAAAGATGTGCAGCCAGTTATTACACAAGAGAACTCTGAACAAATTGAAGAATTTAGAAATATGACAGGTAAAAACTATAAATTTATTGGAATAGTTTTTTCAACTTATATAATTGTTGAGATAGAAGATGAAATGTACATTATAGATCAACATGCTGCTCATGAGAGAATAAGGTATGAGCAAGTTAAACAAAATTATTATAGTGAGACTAATAAAGATTCACAATTAATGTTACTTCCAGATATAATAACATTATCACATAAAGAGACAGAAACAATTAAAGAAAATGTTGATATGTTTGAAAAAGCAGGTTTTTCACTTGAAGCTTTTGGAGAGAATACAATAAAATTAACAGGTGTTCCTACTATTTGTATAGATATGGATACTAAACAATTATTTTTAGAATTACTAGATGAAATTGATAATTTTTCTAGAACAGATAGACAGGAAAAAGAAGATAGATTTATTGCTACAATTGCTTGCAAATCTGCTGTTAAAGCTAAAATGAGATTAACAGAAGAAGAAGTTGATAAGTTAATGGAGGAATTGCTTAAATTACCTAATCCATTTACTTGTCCTCATGGTAGACCTACTGCGATTAGAATGGGAAAATATGAAATTGAGCGTAAGTTCGCAAGAAAATAGTTATTTTTGAAAATAAATGTCGTCTTACTGTGTTAAAAATTATAAAAAGTCCTCACATACTTAAGTATGCTCCGGTGTTTTTATAATTTTTGCCTTGTAATACTTGTTTCTTTTCAAAAATAAAGAATTGGGTTTTATTTAAAAAAATTAGAGATTGGGGGAAATAAATGGATAAGCCAAAGGTAGTAGTTATTGCTGGCCCAACAGCTTCTGGAAAGACGGCTTTAGGAGTAGAACTTGCTAAAAGAATAAATGGCGAGGTAATTTCTGCTGATTCAATGCAAATTTATAAAGAAATGAATATTGGAACAGCTAAGCCAACTTTGGAAGAAATGGATGGAATAGCACATTATTTAATAGATTTTGTTTCTCCTGATGAAAGGTATTCAGTAGCAGATTTTAAAAGAGATGCAGAAGAAAAAATAAATTATATTTTGTCGAGAGGAAAAATTCCAATAATAGTTGGAGGAACAGGACTTTATATAGATACTCTTATTTATGGAATAGAATATCCTGATATTGAGTTTGATGAGGAATATAGGAATACGTTATTACATAAGGCAGAGACAGAACAAGGCTTAAAAGAACTATATAACAAGGCACAAGAAATTGATAAACAAGCAATGGAAAAAATAAGTAGTAATGATAAAAAAAGGATTACAAGAATTCTTGAATTATATAAAGCAACTGGAAAGACTAAAACACAATTAGAAATTGAATCAAGAAAAAATGATGTGAAATACGATTATAAAGTTTTTGCTATTAATATGGATAGAGACAAGCTTTATGAAAGAATAAATTTACGTGTTGATTTAATGATTAAAAATGGATTAGTAGAAGAAGTAAGGAATATATTAAAAAAATATAATAAGTTTCCAACTGCAATGCAAGGATTAGGTTATAAAGAGGTTGTAGAATTTTTGGATGGTAAAACTAGTGAAGAAGAGATGATAGATAAAGTTAAGCAGGAAACAAGAAGATATGCCAAAAGACAGTTAACGTGGTTTAGAAAAAATAAAAATATAAAATGGATTGATGGCTTAGCTGATAGAAATACCAACATTAATTTTATTATGGAGGAATTGGGTTGAAAGAAAAGAAACAAAAGAAAACTTTTAAAACGATAATAATTAGAATTTTATTAGTTTTTATTGTATTAATTTTAATTTCATATTTAATATATAACGCAATAAAATTATTGATAAATCCTACAGATACTTATGTTGTTGAAGAAGGTGTCTTAAATGAGGAAGAAACTGTAGATGCATATGTTATTAGAAATGAAGTTATACTTCAGGGTGATAATTATATGAACGGAATGGAAAAAACTATTGTTGAAGGAAGTAGAGTTGGAAAAGATGAATCTGTTTTTAGATATTATGTGAATGGAGAAGATACAATAAAAAGCGAAATTGCTGATTTGGATTTAAAAATTGCTGAAGCACAGAAAAATGAAAACATTGCTTTTAATACAGATATAGAAGTTTTAAAAAATAAAATTAAAGAACTTGAAGAAAAAATATATCAAACAAATAATAAAGAAGAAATAAATAATTATCAAAAAGAAATAGATGAATACACATACAAAATATCTACAATAGTTGGAGAGTTAAGTCCACAAGGGTCATATCTTAAAGAATTAATAGATCAGAAAACAGCATGCTTAAAAAAATTAACTGATGGTGCTGAAGAAATAAAGGCTACAGAGAGTGGTACTGTATCATATAGAATTGACAATTTAGAAGAAGTATTTACTACTACAGATTTTTCATATTTAACAAAGGACTTTTTAGATTCTTTAAATTTAAAAACAGGTGAATTAATTGAATCTAGTGATGAAAAAGGAAAAATAATAACTGAATTTGGTTGCTATTTGGCTGTTGTGATGAATTCGGAAATGGCAAATAATGCAAAAGTTGATGATAATATTATTGTTGAGATTGATAATGAAAATAGACTTAATGCACAAATTATTCAGATAAATGAAGGAGAAGATTCTAGAATATTAATTTTAAAATTGAAAGATTTACCTGAAAAATTAATTAATTATAGAAAATTAGCTGTTAATATTATTTGGTGGCAGGAGACTGGATTAAAAGTCCCAAAATCTTCTTTAATAGAAGAAGATGGCAAATTTTATCTTGAAAGAAGTAGAGCTGGATATAATGTTAAAGTTTTGGTTAAAGTTTTGAAACAAAATGAATCATATGCAATAGTTAAAAACTTTGAAACTAAGGAATTACAAGAAATGGGATATTCATATAAAGAAATAAAAGATATGTATACAATAAAGCAATATGATAGGGTAGTTATACCAAAATAAAAATATTACAAAAATGTTACAGAGGAATTATTTTTATATGACAAAATTCAAAATGATATTGACATATGCTAAAAATAGAAGGATACTATATGCAGTAATTAAAATATGATGTATTGGGAGGAAATTAAATGGCAAACGCAGTTGTGAATAAGATATTAGATTTTTTGGGAGTAGATAATGGAGAAGCTGTTGAAGATGAAGAAATGGTAGACAACGAATATTCATATGAACCAGAAGAAGAAGCTCAGGAAGAAGAAGAGGAAAGAGGAATATTTAAGAGAAGAAATAATAGTAAAGTTGTTAACATGGCATCACAACAAATAAAAATGAAAATTGCAAAGCCTACAGCTTTTGAACAAGCTGAAGATATTTGTGTTTTATTAAGAGAAAAAAATGCTATTGTTGTTAATTTAGAGTATGTTAACAAGGACGTTGCTAGAAGAATTTTAGACGTTATTAGCGGTGCTGTTAAAGTTTTAGATGGACATTTTGAAAAAGTTTCAAATTCAATATTTATTGTTGCGCCATTTAATTATGATATAGTTAATGATATGACAAGAGAGGAAATAAAAAATAAACTTTCTGTTTCATGGCTTAAATAAAATAAATTAGGAGGAGTATTATGCTTACACCATTAGACATAGAAAATAAAAAATTTCAAAAACAAATGATGAATGGCTACAATGTCGACGAAGTTGATGATTTTCTTGATGAAATTACAATTGATTATGAAAAAATGTATAAAGAAAATACTGAATTGCGTGCAGAAATAGAAAGATCAAGAACTGACATTGATAAATACAAAAACATAGAACAAACATTACAAAATACACTAGTTATGGCACAAAAGACTGCAGATGATATAAAAAGCAATGCTCAAGAAGAAGCAGACAATATTTTAAGAAATGCAAGAGCAAAAATGCAAGATTCTGTAGATGAATTAACAAAAGAATTAGAAATAAGAAAAAGGGAATATGCTGAAACTAAAAAGCAATTTGATATTTATAGGGCAAAGATGGAAGCTTTACTAATTTCTCAATTAGAGTTACTAAAGGATATGAAAGAAGATTAACGAAAGATAAAAGAAAAGAGGTTGACAAATTTCAACCTCTTTTTTGACTTGTTAAAAATGTCGATAATAATTAAATTATTTTGCTTGATAAACGCTGTAATTAGCATGTTACAAAAGAATTAAGCAATTATTACAAAATTAAGTATTGGTTACATTTGTGTAAATCATATTGACTTATTACATATTTAAAATAAAATATACATATATAAACTGAGGATAATAGGTATATGAGAATTATCAGTGGAAATGCTAGAGGAACTAAATTATTTACTTTGGAAGGAATTCAAACTAGACCTACATTAGATAGAGTAAAAGAATCACTGTTTAATATTATTGGTTTGAAATTAAAAGATTCTCTAGTTTTAGATTTATTTGCTGGTTCTGGTGCTTTAGGATTAGAAGCTGTAAGTAGGGGAGCCAAAATGGCAGTGTTTTGCGAAAATAACAAAGATGCTATTGAAATTATAAAGAAAAATATTCAGAAAACACATTTTGCAAATAAAACTGAATTATTTGAAAAAGATTTCAGAAAGGCATTATCCGATATGGAAGATAAAAAAATGAAATTTGATTTTATTTTTTTAGATCCGCCATATAAAACAAATTTAATTTGTGAATCATTAAAACAAATTATAAATTGTAATATTTTAAGTGAAAATGCTATTTTAGTAATAGAAACAGATGAGCCAGATAGAATCAAACAAGAAATAGAAGAAATTGATATAGATATTTATGATGAAAGAAAATATGGGCGAGTTAGCTTATTATTTTCTACTAAGAAAATTTAAACTTTTAAGAAGAAAGTAATGCGGAAGGGGTAAAAAATGGAAATATTCACTCTTTTAGAAACAATTGAGGAATTACTTGAAAACAGTAAAACATTGCCATTTTCAAATAAATGCGTTGTAGATAAGGAAGAAATTTCTGATATTGTAAGGGAAATTAGATTAAAATTACCTGATGAATTAAAACAGGCAAAGTGGGTAAAAGAAGAACGTACAAGAATTATAGAAGAAGCTAAAAAAGAGGGCGAAGACATTGTAAAAGAGGCTGAAAATAGGATTATTGCCATGATAGATGAGCATGAAATTACTAGAAAAGCTTATGATGAAAAACAAAGAATAATTGATAATGCTAATGAAATTGCAAGAGAAATGTCAGAAGGAACTAAAGAATATGCTGATAATATATTAGGTGATATTGAACAAACAATATTAACATTAAAAAATAGCATGGATGCAGCACAAATGACTATAGATAATGCGGTTGATACTTTGAAAAATAATAGAAAAGAATTAAAATAGTCTAGTATTTTTACGAAATTAATTAGATGATTGTATAGCATATTTAAAATATGTTATACAATCATCTAATTTTTTTTGAAAGTTCGTTGTTGTTTTAATATTGTTTTGATATAATATTATGAGCAAGAAGTTTGTAGAATGGAGGAAGTAAAACCGTGGGTAGAAAAAAGAAAAAAACGCCGGTTAAATTAAGTAATTTAAGTCCAGAAATGGTTATAATAATAATGTTTTTAATTAGTATTCTATTAGGTGTTTTAATATATACGAATGCTGGAAAAGTTGGAGCATATGTAGGACCTTTATTTGGAGGACTAGTTGGAATAATTAAATATATAATTCCAATTGGAATTTTTATTACAGCTTTGTCGTTAATGAGAGAAGATAGTGATTTTGTTGCAACTAAAGTAACACAATTTTTAGTTTTTATTGTTTGTGTAACTGCAATAATGCATATAAATCAATTTTCTAAATTAAATTTATCTGAGAATGCTACATTTGAGGAAATAGTAAATGAGGCTTATGTATTAGGAACTGCAAATCAAGGTGGTGGAGCAATTGGAGCTATTATAGCAACACCTCTTTGCCAAATGATTGGCTCACTTGGAGCTATGATTATTACTATTGCAATTGCAGTCATAACGTTTATGTTCATAATTGGAGTTAGTCCAATCGAATTGCTGATGGAATACATAGATGGAAATGAAGAAAGGAAACAAGAGAGACAAGAAAAAAGAGAAGAGGAAAGACAAGCTTTTAATGAGCGAAGAGAAGAGCGCAAGAAGAATCGTGCAGCTGCTATGGAAACAAGAAAAGGACCAACTAAAGCAAAGGAACATGAACAAGTTGAACTATTGCAAGATGAGATTGTAATAAATCATTTTAATGATGGTAAAGAAGAAAAAGGTCAGAAAGTTGAAGAAAAACGACCAAAGTTTAGCTTATTTGGAAGAAAAGATATAACAGAAGCAGAAGTTGAACCAGTACAGGAACCACAGCAAAATAATTCAAATCCTGATGAATTAGAAAATATATTCAAAGAAGTGCAAGAAGAAAAAGAAGAAAAGACTAAAGCTGTTTTACAACTTGATCATTATACTCATACTGTTGATGATGAAAACTATGAAAAACCACCAATAGAGTTATTATCTCAAGGTGAAGGAAAAGTTGCAAGAGGAAGTAAGAAAGCACTAACAGATACTGCTACTAAACTACAGAAAACATTATATAGTTTTGGCGTTTCAGCAAAAGTAGAAAATGTTTCTGTAGGACCAGCTATTACACGTTATGAACTTAAACCTGCAGAAGGAGTTAGGGTAAGTAAGATAGCAAAACTTTCAGATGATATTGCTCTTAACCTAGCTGCTGAAAGTATAAGAATTGAAGCACCAATACCAGGAAAACAAGCTGTTGGTATAGAAATACCAAATAAAGAAAAGGAAATTGTTCCTTTAAGGGACATTATAGATTCACCAGAATTTGAAAATTCAAAATCTAAATTGGCATTTGCACTTGGAAAAGGAGTATCAGGAGATACTGTTGTAACAGATATTGCAAAAATGCCACATGTTTTGATTGCAGGTTCAACTGGTTCTGGTAAATCAGTTTGTATAAATACTTTGATAACAAGTATATTATATAAAGCAAAGCCAAGCGAAGTAAAATTAATAATGGTTGATCCTAAGGTTGTTGAGCTTTCTGTATATAATGGTATACCACACTTATTAATACCAGTTGTTACAGATCCTAAAAAGGCTGCAGGAGCTTTAGCTTGGGCTGTTCAAGAAATGGTAAATCGTTATAGTTTATTTGCTCAAAAGAATGTTAGAGATATTAAAGGATATAATGCAGCACTTGATAAAGAAGGCGTAGATGGAAAATTACCTCAGATAGTAATTATCATAGATGAGCTTGCAGATTTAATGATGGTTTCACCAAAAGATGTTGAAGATGCAATTTGTAGATTAGCTCAAATGGCTAGAGCAGCAGGTATGCATTTAGTTATAGCTACACAAAGACCATCTGTTGATGTTATCACTGGTATAATAAAGGCAAACATTCCATCAAGAATTGCTTTTGCTGTTTCATCACAAGTAGATTCAAGAACTATATTAGATACAATGGGAGCAGAAAAATTACTAGGAAAAGGTGATATGCTATTTTATCCATCAGGTGCAGCTAAGGCAACTAGAGTTCAAGGTGCATTTATTTCAGATGGAGATGTAGAAAAAATTGTAGACTTTTTGAAAAAGGATGGAGAAGCAGTATATAGTGAAGACATTTTAGATTCAATTGAAAAGGCTAATTCTACAGACAAAGAAATTGAAGAAAATTCAGAGGATGATGAAGCAGATCCATTTTTAGAGGATGCTATTGAAGCTGTAATTGAAATTGGTTCCGCATCAGCTTCATTAATTCAAAGAAGATTTAAAGTTGGTTATGCACGAGCAGGAAGAATTATTGATCAAATGGAAGCAAGAGGAATAATATCTGGTTATCAAGGAAGCAAACCTCGTGAAGTTTTGATGTCTAAAGAAAGATGGCAAGAATTAAAAACGACACCTTCAGTTCCATCAGGTGAAGAGGAATAGACTAAGGAGAAAGAAGGGATTTTGCTGAAGATGAAAGGAAAATTATTTTCTAAATTTAGAGATTATAATTATATCTTAGATAAAATGTTAGAAGAAAAAAGTTTTTCACAAGATGCGAAAAACCTTCTTTTAAATATGATTTATAAGATAGAATCTTCTTATAATGATTATTCACAAATTAAAGGAGTTTTTAAGAGCAAAAATGAATTTATTGATGAAATTATAGATTCTGTTTCAAAATATTGTCAAAATATATTTTTAATAGATCCAAAAAAAGAAGGAGTGTTATTACTTAGAAAAGAAAAAGCTATTGCAATTACAGATGAAAAAGAAAGAAAAATTTATGCATATCCTACAGAACAGGCAATTTTGTATGGAGTAATGGAAATTAAACCAAAATATTTTTATATACAGAAGAAGTATAATTATTTTAAAAGACAATTACAAAGAGTACTAGTAGAAGGTTCTATATTAAATTCAACAGAAGTAATAAGAAATTTTAATGGTTGGTCTTGGAATGTGGTTGAAGATGAAAATATAAATTATGTACCTAATATGGTATATCAAGCTATAAGACTGCTATTAGATGAGGAATTTTTGGAAGATTGGGAAAAAGATCAAGAGACTTCAATAGATTATATTTTAGAATTTAGAAAAAGAATTGCTGAACTATATGGACAAAATTGTGCAAAAAGTTTATATATAGCAATGATAAGACTTATATTGAGTGACACTTCTAATGAAGTTCATAAAAGATTAAGAGCAGAATATGATAGAGTAAAAAAAGAATATGAGCAAATGAGCGAAAAAAATAATTATATATATAAAATTTCACTGGAAAAAGAAAAGTTTTTAAAAGAAATTAGAAAAATAGATTTGATTCTTGGCGATCAAAATAAATTACTTAATGAATTTAGATTAAGAAATAATAAACTACCAGATGATAAAAAGATGGTTGATGCAAGTGAATTATTCAAAATATTAAATCATAATCGTGAAAAATATGTTAAACAGGTAAATTATTATAATGATTTAGTTAAACCAATAAATTACAGCAAATTAAAAGCAGAATTAAAAGAAGAAATTGAAATATTGCAGATTTTAGAAAAAAATGAGAGTGTTAGATGCTATGCGATTGCATTTCAACAAGAAGTTTTAAAATGCTTTTCAAGTTTATTGGATAAAATTAAAGCCAAGGAAGAAATTATAGAATTGATTTATAAAATGCGATATTATAGAAAACTACG
This sequence comes from uncultured Clostridia bacterium, assembly GCA_947594845.1. GTDB lineage: Bacteria > Bacillota > Clostridia > TANB77 > CAG-508 > UMGS1994. Next base: position 35,086 of record CANQEI010000001.1, read on the forward strand.
AATAACATCTGAAGAAAAAGTAGAAGATATACATTCTTTGTATACAAATGTAAAGAAAATATTAGAATTTTTAGTGACAAAGGCCTGCAAAAATAAAGTGTTTAATGTTTTTTATAAAGAACCAAACCATAATTTTTTAATAATAGAGAGAGCTTTAGATACTACTATAGCTAATTATGAAGATGTAGATATTTCACTAAAATTGCAAGAAGATGGTGTAGAAGTCACAGTATATGACAATGAAGTTATAGAGAAAAAAGAATATGTAAATGGCATTTTTACATCTAAAAATTTAAATGTAAAACAAAATCGACATATACCAATGTATGTCTTTTAGTAAAATTTTATGAAAGGTGATAAAAATGGAAAGACAGGACAAGGACTATATTCAAGCAAACAAAAAATTGTATAGAAAAGCTTTAGTTATGGGAATATTGTCTATTACGATAGGTTTAATTCCTTTTATAGGATTGATTGTTTCTATAATTGCACTAGTAATTGCTATTAAAGCTAATAAAAAAGTAAAAATTGAAAATGACGATGATACATGTGTAATGACCGGATTGGTAATGAGTATTGTTGGAGTATCATTAGGAGTTGCAATAATTATTGGCTTGTTATTATCAATTTATGTATATAATTTTATTATGAATGTGCAAATTTTAAAGGATCCATATAGTTATAGTTCATATGATATTGATCCAGAAGGAAAATTAGAAAGTTGGTTTAAAGAAAATTTTAAGAGATATGATGGTGAAACTTTAGATAGTTTTCAAGTAATGAGTCTAATTGATGATGTTATTGCTGCTAACGAGAAATATGTAGATCAAGATTCTAGATTTATTACAATAGATATTGTTGGATTAGATAGATTTGATGAAAAAAATTTAGTTAAGGCATGTGAGAAGGCAGAAAAAAATAATAACTTAGAAAATGTAAATGAGGCTACATTTGAAATGAGAGAACTGAAATCATATATTAATAGTTATAAAAAATATAGAATAGAAGTATTTTACAATGATAATAAACTTGTAAATAAAATTGTAATTTATGGAATAAAAGAATAATGTAAATATAGAGATTGTGGTTATTAGAAAATAAAATAATCTCAAATGAAGAAAAAAATAAAAGGCTAGGAAATACAATTATAATACATATTTCCTAGTCTTTATTATTTAAAAATATTGTATAAAATATTTTTTATAGCTATAATTATAAATAGATTTACAGAAGAAAAGGAGAGTAAATTTATGAACATTACTTTTTTAGGTGCTGCTAAGACTGTTACAGGATCAAATTTTTTAGTTGAGGCTGCAGGAAAAAAGTTTTTAGTTGATTGTGGAATGTATCAAGGTAGAGCTACACAAGAAATGGAAAATGCAGAAGATTTTTTATTTGATCCAAAAGAAATTGATTTTATGTTGTTAACACATGCACATATAGATCATTCTGGAAGAATCCCAAAATTATATAATGAGGGCTATAGAGCACCAATTTATGCACACAAGGCGACCGTAGATTTATGTTCAATAATGTTACCAGATAGTGGACATATACAAGAAAATGAAATTGAATGGAAAAATAGGAAGAGACTTAGAGCAGGGCTAGATCCATTACCACCATTGTATACAGCAGAAGAAGCGGCTAAATCATTAGAAATATTTAAACCTGTGCAATATGATGAAATAGTTGATGTCGCTGATAATATACAAGTCCGATTTAATGATGCAGGTCATATGTTAGGTTCAAGTATTATTGAAATATGGGTTACAGAAAATGGTAAGACAGAGAAAATTGTTTTTACAGGTGATTTAGGAAATAATGATATTCCTTTACTTGATTCGCCAACAATGATTGAAAGTGCGGATTATCTAGTTATGGAATCAACATATGGAAGTAGATTGCACTTAAGAAATGATGATAAGGCAAAAATGTTTTTGGATATTGTAACTGAAACTTTAGATAAAGGTGGACGTGTAGTAATTCCTTCTTTTGCAGTAGGCAGAACTCAGGAAATATTATATGAAATAGACAAAGTAAAAGAAGCAAATAAAGATGATGAAGAGTTTCAGAGAAAATATGAGCAGTTAATGAAAACTCCTGTATTTGTGGATAGTCCTTTGGCAATATCTGCAACAGAAATATTTAAAAAGAATACGGAATTATTTGAAGAAGAAATCCAGGAAAAATTAAAACATGGAGATCATCCATTGGAATTTCCAGGCTTACAATATACTCAAACTGCAGATGAATCTAAAGCATTAAATGAAACATATTATCCATCTATAATTATATCTGCTAGTGGAATGTGTGATATAGGAAGAATAAAACACCATTTAAAACATAATTTATGGAATCCTTCAAGTACAATATTATTTGTTGGATATCAAGCTCCAGGAACTTTAGGAAGGACGATAGTTGATGGAGCAGATAAGGTAAAAATTTTTGGAGAAGAAATTTCAATTAATGCGAGAATAGAATATATAGAAGGATATTCAGGTCATGCTGATCAAGAGTGGTTATTAAATTTTGTATATTCATTTATAAATAAACCAAAACATATATTTTTAGTACATGGAGAAGAAGAAAGTCAGGAAGTATTAAAAGGTTTGATAGAGGAGAATACAAAAATTCCTGTTACTATACCAAGTTTTGGAGAAAAATATGAAGTATCTGATATACCTGAAATTAAGGAAAGAACAGAATATACAAAGAAATTAGAAAATTACAATTTGAGAATGCAAATTTTAGAAAAGCTATATAAAATTAAAGATGATATTAATGATATGACAGCTGTAGTTAAAGATGAGAAAATCTTAGGTGAGGAATCAAAAAATGAGATTGATACCTTGAATGATAAAGTAAAAAAATTAGAAGAACAGATAAAGAACTTAATTGATTAGTACGAAGTTAGGAAGGAAAAAAATATGGTAACAAAATATTTTAATGATGCAATAATAGGAAATAAAAATATTACAGCAAGTTTTTCAAAAACTGGTGAATTACTAAGATTATTTAATCAGGCACCTGACTATAAACAATTTTTCGAAGTTTTTCAAGTTGGTGTAAAAATAAATGATTCTGCTATGATTTATTTGCATAACGATATTAATAATATTTTTGAGCAGTATTATGAAGAAGAAACTAATGTATTAACTACAGAGATATTAAATACGTATTTTAATTTAAAGACTGTTCAGACTGATTATGTTTCAGTAAAAGAGGATTTACTTGTTAGAAAATATACTTTTAAAAATGATAGTAATATCGATTTAAATTTGAATTTTTTAGTTTATTCTAAATTATTTACCAATATAAACAATGATGCTTGTGGATATTTGAAAAATGACACTTTATTTCAATATACACATGATTATTCTGTTTGTATATTTTCTAAAAATCCAATAAAGTCATATCAAATTAATAATGCTGAAAGTAGCATAATGAATGGAAGTATCGGAGGAAAAGATTATATAGGAATGTCACCAGACTCAGCTATTTCATATGATTTGGGATTGCTAAAACCAGGAGAAGAAAAAAGTTTTGAATTATATATTAATATAAACGATAATTCTAATAAAAATTTGTTAAATGATTTAGATGTGGAAGTAGAAAGATTTAGAAAAATAGATTATAGAAAAGAATTAGAAGATACTAAAAAATACTGGAGAAAGTACTTAAAAGATCATTCTAATTTGGAGTTAAAGGATGAAAAATCTAATCACGCAATAAAAAGAATTTATGATAGAACAATATTATTAATGCCTCTTTTGGTAAATAATGAAACTGGTGGAATATCAGCTGGAGTGGAAAGTGATGAATATAAAACAAGATGTGGCAGATATTCATATTGTTGGCCTAGGGATGCGGTGTTTGTTACTGAAGCTTTAGATGAAATAGGAATGAGTAAAGAAGCTGAAAAATTCTATAAATCTTTTTGTAAAATGACTCAAAGTAGAAATGGAGGTTGGGAGCAAAGATTTTATACTGATGGAAGATTAGCTCCAAGTTGGGGATACCAGATAGATGAAACTGCAAGTGTCATTTTTGGTGTTTATAATCATTATGAAAAAGATAAAAATGTTAAATTCTTAAAAGATACATTAAAAATGTGTGAAAAGGCTATAGAGTTTCTTGAAAAGTATGTTACTGATATATTAGATGAGAAGTTTGAATTAAAAAAGAGCTACGATTTGTGGGAAGAATATGAGGGAATTAGTTTATATGCTATGACTGCGATTTTTGGGGCTTATAATAGCATGCTAAAGATTTATAAAGAGGTAAAAAATGAATATGCTAATAATAGATTGAAGATTGAAGCAATGGAGAAGTCTAAGAAACTTTTAGAAAAAAGAGTGAGAGATATTAGAGAGTATGTTCTTAAGAATTTTTATGATGAAGAGAAAAAGAGTTTCGTTAGAAATTTAGATGATAGAAGGTTGGATATAAGTATTTTAGGTGCTGTTTTCCCATTTAAGATGCTAGCACCAAAAGAAAAGAAATTTTTAACTACAATAGAAAGAATGAATATGACGATTAGAACGTATACAGGTGGATATATTCGTTATGAGGGAGATACTTATAATGGAGGGTACAATCCATGGGTGATTGCTAATTTGTGGATGGCTAATTACTATTTGGATGCTGATGAGAAAAAGAAGGCTAAAGAATGTTATGAATTTGTGGTTAGAAGTGCATCTGGACATGGTTTATTAGGGGAACAAGTTAATAATGAAAGTATGAAGCCTTCATGGATTATTGGACTTACTTGGTCTCATGCTATGTTTATTTCTACTACAATGAGATTTTCTAAATTAGGAATTTTATAAAATTTTTACCAATTAAAATAAAAATTTTTATAAATTTATAATAAAAAATCCTATGAATTATAATAAAATTTTATAAATTTATGATAAAAAATTTTTACCAATTAAAATAAAAATTTTTATGAATTTATAATAAAAAATCCTATAAATTAAAATAAAAATTTTATAAATTTATTATAAAAAATTTTTATGAACAACAAAAATTATATAACTAGACAATTTTAAAAATATTTTATAAGGATTGCATTCCAATTTTTACAGCTTCTAAAATAAATTTAAATGAGCCTCTTCGCGGTTGGAACGCGCATCCTCATTTAAATTTCTAAAGAAGCTGTACAAAATTTACATTTATACTTAAAAATATTTTAAAAATTGTTTAGTTATATAAATATTTATTAGATATAAAATTTTTTAGAAAGGATGTGTAATTTTGCCTAAAACTAGTACAGTGTTTTTTTGTAATTCTTGTGGTTATGAATCTACTAAATGGTTAGGAAAATGTCCTGCTTGTAATGAATGGAATACTTTTGTAGAAGAAAAGGTTGTAAAACAAAGCAATTCAAAAAATTCAATTATTAAAAAAAGCTCAGAGGTATTACCATTAAAAAATATTGAACAAATAAAAATTTCTCGTATTAAATCTGGATTTGATGAACTAGATAGGGTGCTAGGTGGAGGATTTGTAAATGGATCTCTTACTTTATTAGGAGGAGAGCCAGGTATTGGAAAATCAACTTTGATATTGCAAATATGTGATAGAGTAAATGTTGATGGAAAAGTTTTATATATTTCAGGAGAAGAGTCTGCAGAACAAATAAAAATAAGAGCTGATAGGTTAAATATAAAAAATGATAATATTATGTTTTTAGGGGAAACTGATATTAATTTAATAGAAGATACTATTGAGAAGGTTGAACCTAAATTTGTAATAATTGATTCTATTCAAACAATGTATTCTGATGAAATAACTTCAGCTCCTGGTAGTGTAAGTCAAGTAAGAGAAATTACTGCGAGAATAATGAAAATGTGCAAAATGAAAAATATTACGACAGTTATAATTGGACATGTTACTAAAGATGGTACTATTGCTGGACCTAGAGTGTTGGAACATATGGTAGATACTGTTTTATATATTGAAGGGGAAAGATATTTTGCGTATAGGGTATTGCGTGGAGTTAAAAATAGATTTGGTTCTACAAATGAAATTGGTATGTTTGAGATGAGAAATGAAGGTATGGTAGAAATATCTAATCCTTCAAGTGTTTTAATTTCTGAAAGAGAGGGGAATCCTGCTGGGTCAGTTATTGTTGCAAGCCTTGAGGGGACAAGACCAATTTTAATTGAACTACAAGCGCTTACTTCAACAACTGTATTTGGGTTACCAAGAAGAACGGCAAATGGTATTGATTATAATAGGGTAACTTTGTTAATAGCTGTTTTAGAAAAAATAGGTGGGGTTAATCTAAGTAACCAGGATGTTTATATGAATATTGTTGGTGGAATAAAAATTAATGAACCAGCATTAGATTTAGGTATAATTATGGCAGCGGCTTCTAGTTATAAAAATATAAGTATTCCTAATGATGTGGCTGTTATTGGTGAAGTTGGATTGACTGGAGAAATAAGATCTGTAAACATGATTGATAAAAGGCTTAAAGAACTGGAAAAAATGGGATTTAAGAAATGCATTATTCCAGAAAGTAATAAAAAAGTATTGAAAGAAAACTTTAAATTAGATATAATTGGTTGCAAAGATATTATGGATGCTATGAAAATATTAAAACTCAAGTAGAAAATGATATTAGTAAATTGTCATTTTTGAAATGTTTTAAGCAGAAGGAAGGAATTGAGTAAAATGAATAAAACTAAAGTAAAGAATATAGCACTTGGATTAATTATAATTGTACTTATTGCTGCTATTGTGTTAGCAGTACTTGATATTGTTTTTTCTAAAGTAGATAAAAAGCAAAATCCAATAGTAACAATGGAAGTAGAAGGATATGGGACAATAAAAATAGAATTATATCCAGATGTTGCTCCTAATACTGTAAAGAATTTTATAAAGTTAGCACAAAATGGATTTTATAATGGAAAGACTTTTAACGATATTGAAGATGGCTTAGTTCGTGGAGGAGCTGTTAAAGAGGAGAGTGTTAGCGAATCAACTGGAGAGAAAACTACAAAAGTTACAGGACCTAAATTAAGTAATATAAAAACACTAGCAGAAGGTGAAGAAGATATATATTACTCAATAGAGGGTGAATTCATGGAAAATGGATTTGACGATAATAACTTATCTCATCAAAGAGGAGTTATTTCAATGTATAGAAAATCTACTAGTCTATATCAACAAGAAATAGCTATGATTCAAATGATGGGATATAGTGATGCATTAGAGCCAATAGTAAATAATTTAAATAATTCACAAACATCACAATTCTTTATTTTAACTGAAGATAATACAGGATTTAATGGATTATTTGCAGCATTTGGTAGAGTTACAGAAGGAATGGATGTTGTTGATGCAATATCAAAAATAGAGTTAAAACAATTAACTTCTGATTCTGGAGAAGATTATGAGTCAACTGAACCAGTAAATCCACCTGTAATATCAAATGTTTCTGTTGATACTTTTGGAGTAGATTATGGAGAACCAGAAACAATTGAAGCATATGATTTTGATGAATTCTTTGATTCTATCATGTCAATGTTTATGCAATCTTCAAGTTACTCATATTAATAAAAAAGTTGGCGCTCTTTTAATTTGAAAAGAGCGTTTTTTTATGCTATAAGTTTTGAAAAAATATTAAATATGTGGAAAAACAACTAGAAATATTAATCTTAGCTGTATATTGAATAGTTTAATGTGGATAATTTACTCAAAAAACTAAAATGTAAAGCAAAAATACTTGACAAATTCACAAAAATGTTGTAAAGTATAAAAGCATTACAAAAAAGGAAGTGGTTATCATGGAGAAAAATGTTAAGATGAGTATACTTTGCCAAATATATGGCAAATTGCTAACTGAAAAACAATTTATGCTTCTAGATGATTACTATAACAATGATTTATCTTTATCCGAAATTGCTGAGAACTATGATATAACTAGACAAGCGGTTAGAGATAATTTGAAAAAGGGGGAAAATAAACTTTTCGAATACGAAGAAAAGCTAGGAATTATGAAAAAGACAATGGCACAAGAAGAAAAAATAGCTATTATTTTATCAGAAATTACTAAAATAAAAGCAAAATCTTCAGATAAAGAAGTTGGAAAAATTCTTGAACGTATTAGAACAGAATTAAATTGTTTAGTCTAAAAATATTTAAGGAGGTAAACAAATGGCTTTTGAAGGTTTATCATCAAGACTACAAGAAATAACTAGGAAACTAAGAGGCAAAGCAAGAATTACAGAGAGCGACTTAAAAGATGTTTTAAAAGAAGTTAAGTTCGCTTTATTGGAAGCTGATGTTAATTATAAGATTGTAAAAGATTTTATAAAGGTAATAGAAGAAAAAGCTGTAGGTCAAGATGTCCTTAAGTCATTAACTCCTGGGCAACAAGTTGTAAAAATAGTTAAAGATGAATTAGTAGACTTATTGGGTGGTGAAGAAAGTAAAATTTCTTTTTCATCAAATCCGCCAACAATAATAATGCTTGTTGGATTACAAGGGTCTGGTAAGACAACAACTGCTGGAAAACTTGCAAATTTAATACGTAAACAAGGAAAAAATCCTCTATTAGTTGCGTGTGATGTTTATAGACCTGCAGCAATTAAGCAGTTGCAAGTAGTTGGAAAACAATTAAATGTACCTGTTTATGCAAATGAGCAGACTAAGGATGTTGTACAAATAGCTAAACAAGCTATAAATATTGCTATTTCAAAATTAAATGATGTCATTATATTAGATACTGCTGGTAGACTACATATTGATGAAGAACTAATGCAAGAATTAAAAAATATTAAGACAAGTGTTAAGCCACATGAAATATTATTGGTTGTTGATTCAATGACAGGTCAAGATGCAGTTAATGTTGCAGAAAGTTTTTCAAACAATTTGGGAATAGATGGCGTTGTTCTTACAAAATTGGATGGCGATACTAGAGGCGGTGCTGCATTATCAGTTAAGAAAATTACTGGAAAGCCAATAAAATTTGCAGCTACTGGTGAAAAATTGAGCGATATAGAAGAATTTCATCCAGAAAGAATGGCATCAAGGATTTTAGGTATGGGAGATGTTCTTTCAATTATTGAAAAAGCTGAAGAGACATTTGATCAAGAAGAAGCTTTAAAAATGGAAGAGAAGCTTCGTAAACAAAAATTTGATTTAGAAGATTATTTAGCTCAATTAAGACAGATGAAAAAAATGGGTTCATTTTCATCTATATTAAAAATGTTACCAGGCATGGGAGCTTTAAAAAATATTAAAGTTGATGATAAAGAATTTGATAAGGTTGAAGCTATAATATGTTCTATGACATTAGAAGAAAGAAGAAATCCTAAAATTCTAAATGGAAGTAGAAGATTAAGAATTGCCAAAGGTAGTGGAACTCAAGTGCAAGATATTAATAAATTTATGAATTCTTTTGAAATGACACAAAAAATGATGAAAAAATTAACAGGAAATAAAGGTGCCATGAAAAAGATGATGAAAGGATTAGATGAAGGAAATCTTGATTTAAAAGATTTTACTAATCTAAAATAACAAGTTATTAACTTTTTTAGTTTATATAAATAATAAAATTATCAGGGGGTGAATTTATGGTAAAAATAAGATTACAAAGAGTTGGAAAGAAAAAAGCTCCTTTTTACCACATAGTTGTTGCAGATTCTAGAAGAGCTAGAGATGGAAGAATTATTGAAAAGGTAGGAACATATGATCCTATGACAGATCCTACAACTGTAGTTCTAAATAAAGAATTAGTTGAAAAATGGATTAAAAATGGTGCAAAACCAACTGATACAGTTAAAAGACTTATTGATGAAACAAAATAATTTTCTTTACTCTAAAAAATTAGGAGGCTAAATCAGTGAAAGAAATTTTAGAGATAATGATAAAAAACCTTGTTCAAGATACTGATGCTGTATCTATAGAAGAGATTACTCAAAATGATGAATTAAAATATGAAGTTAGAGTTGCTCAAAAAGATATGGGAAGAGTTATTGGAAAAAGAGGTAAAGTTGCACAATCAATTAGAACAGTTATAAAAGCTGTTGCTGCTAAAGAAAACAAAAAAGTAGTAGTTGAATTTATTGATTAGGAAAATAAAATGCAAGATTATTTTGAAATTGGTCAGATAGTTAATACATCAGGTTTAAATGGATTTGTAAAAGTAAATCTTTTTACTGATAGTTTAACTAAGATTGAAGAATTTGAAAAAGTTTTAATCGAAAAAGATAAAAAATTAATAGAATATGAAATTGAAAAAGTGAGATATAATAAAAATCAAGCTTTAATCAAATTTAAAGGAATTGACACTATAGAGGCTGCTGAAACTTTTAGAAATTGCTTTTTAAAGGTTCATAGAAGTAGCGAAAAACAACTTCCTGAAGATACATATTATATTGTTGATTTGATAGGTCTTGATGTTTATTTAGATACTGGAGAAAAATTAGGAACTTTGAAAGAAGTTTTTCCGGTTGCTTCAGGAAATCATGATATATATGTTGTGAAGACTGAAGAAAAAGATGTACTATTACCTGCAATTGGAGATGTTATAAAAGAAGTTAATATTGAAGAAAATAAGATGATTGTACACTTATTAAATGGATTAGTTTAAAAGAGGTTTTTAATGAAATTTGATGTATTAACATTGTTTCCAGAAATGTTTGAACCACTTAAACAAAGTATTATAAAAAGGGCAAGTGAAAAAGAACTTATTAATATTAATTTAATTAATATTAGAGATTTTTCACAAGATAAACACAATAAAGTTGATGATACACCATATGGTGGTGGGGCAGGAATGCTTATAAGACCAGATGTTGTTGATAGAGCATATAATTCAGTTAAAAGTGAAAATGCAAAAGTGATTTATCTTTCACCACAGGGAAAAAAATTAAATCAAAAAAAGGTAAAAGAGTTATCTATGGAAGATCATTTGATATTACTTTGTGGTCATTATGAAGGCATTGACCAGAGAGTAATTGATAAGATTGTGGATGATGAAATATCTATTGGAGATTATGTTTTGACAGGTGGAGAAATCCCTGCAATGGTACTTATAGATAGTGTTAGTAGATATGTAGAAGGAGTTTTATCAAAAGATTCAATTAGTGAAGAATCTTTTTCGAATGGAATTTTAGAGTACCCACAATATACAAGACCAGAAATATTTGATAATGTAAGAGTGCCAGAAGTTTTGATTTCTGGACATCATAAAAATATCAATAAATGGAGAAGACAAAAGTCTTTAGAAAATACTTTTTATAAAAGACCAGAATTGTTAGAAAATATAGCGCTAACAGATGAAGAAAAAGGCTATATAGAAAATTTAAAGAAGGAGGTCCAATAATATGGATATTATTAAATCAATAGAACATGAACAACTTAAGAATAAGATTCCAGAATTACGTGTTGGTGATACTGTTAAAGTTCATGCAAAAGTAAAAGAAGGAAATAGAGAAAGAATCCAAGTATTTGAAGGAATTATAATAAAAAAACAAGGTGGAGGAGTTAATGAAACATTTACAGTAAGAAGAATTTCTTATGGTGTAGGCGTTGAAAAAACATTCTTAGTTCATTCACCAAACGTTGAAAAGGTTGAAGTAACTAGAGTAGGTAAAGCTAGAAGAGCAAAATTATATTACTTAAGAGATAGAGTTGGTAAATCTGCTAAGACTAAAGAAAAAGTTGGAGCAAGAATTGAGACTAGAGAAATTACTGTTAAAGAAGAAGTAGTACCTGGAGAAAACGAAGTTACTGAAGAAGTAGAAGAAGTTGTTCCAGAAGTAGTAGAAGAAGCTGTTGTTGAAGAAGCTAAAGTAGAAGAAAAAACAGAAGAAAAAGTAGAAGAAAAGAAAGAAGACAAAGAATAATTTGTATTTGAAAAGGCTACCTATTAGGTAGCCTTTTTAGTTTATTAATAGCTGTATAAGAGATAGTTATATTGAGATTATAAAATAAAATTTTATAAACTGGAAAATCTGTTGTAAAATAGAATTTTCGGTTTATTTTTTTCGCTATATAATATTTTGTTGCGTAACGTAAAATTAATTATGGACATATAATAAACTATAAACTGATTTACGATAAGGAGCTAAAAAATGAATGGAAAAACCAAAGTAACAATAGGAATAGTATTATTAATTGTAATTTTTGCTATGTCTGTTGCATATTCTGCATTTGCTACAGAACTAAAATTTAATGGAACTGCAGAAATTGTTGGAGAATGGGATATAAGAATAATTGATATTAAAGCTATTAGCATCTCTGAAGGATGTGATGCTGGAAAGCCACAATATACTAATACTAGTGCAACATTTGATGCAAAATTAGTAAAGCCTGGAGATGCAATAACATATGAAGTAACAATTAAAAATGCTGGTACAATTGATGCAACTTTAAGTACAGTAATTTTTAAAGAACAAGAAAATGGGTCAGAAGCTATTAAATATTCAACTACGGAACTGGCTAGTAGTTTAAATGCTGGAGAACAGACAAGTTTTACAATAACACTTGAATATGATTCAGAAATAACAGAAATGCCATCTATAAAAAATAAAACAATAATTGGCATTATAGAATATGTTCAGAGTAATTAGTCAATAGAGAAGTTTTCCTTCTCTATTGATAAATGTATTAAATGGTGATGACATTTATGGAAAAATTAAAAAATAAAAATTTATTTATAATTATAGCAATATATTTGATAATAACAATTTTAGGAATGTTAAATAATGCTGAATTTTATAAAAACGTGATAAATCCAATATTTTGGTTTTTTATTTTAGTATATTGCCTAATAAACGGTTGCATAAAATGTAAAAGGGATACAAGAATTCAAATATATGCGATTTTATTTTCATGTTTTTATATTATTTTTTATTTTAGTTTAGGATGTAAGTTTGGATTTTCTAAAAGCCCATATAACCATAAATTTTTTATGATAATAAAAAATTGGCTTATACAAGTGATTCCCATAATTGGAATTGAGATTACAAAAGGTGTCTTAGTACAAAAAAATAAAAAAGTAATGGTTATAATAATATTTATTGTTTTTATAATGCTAGAAATTAATTATTATACTATGTTTAATTTGATCTATGAAAAAGAAAATCTTATGAAATATATTTTTTCAAATATTTTATGTTTGATTGCTCAAAACTTGATTGCAATATATTTAGCAATTGAAAGTTCATATTCTTTTATATTAATTTTTAGAATATTGTTTAAATCTTTTTTTATAGTTTCACCAATTTTACCTAAACTTGATTGGTATATTGAAGGAACAATAGGAATACTAATTCCATTTTTTATTTACTTAGTTTTTCAACAGATATTGGCAAAAAAACGAAAGAGAAAAAACAATAAGGGGAGATTTAAAAATGCAATTTTTGTTTCGATATTTGTATTTTGTATTTGTCTGGTTTGCTTTATGACAGGAATATTTTCGTATGGGCCAATAGATATACTTTCGAATAGCATGTCTCCAACATTTAATAGAGGGGATGTTATTGTATTTTATAAGCCTAATGAGAATTATTTAAAAAATATACCTAAATATTCAATTATTGTGTATAAGTTTAAAAATCAAAATATAACACATAGAGTTATTGAAAGAGTGAATAAAAATGGAGAAATTTTGTATAGGACTAAAGGAGATAAAAACAATGTATCAGATAGGGAATTGGTAAAGATAAATCAAATAATGGGAATTTATAAATTCCATATAAAATATGTTGGTTTTCCTTCAATATGGTTGTATGAATATTTAAATCAACAAAGTATAAGATGAAGTAGGTGGAGTAAGTGAAAGACAAAAAAATTATTATATTTCAAATAATAGTATTTATAATAGGCTTAATTCTTATAGAAACATATTTAAATTTAAGAAATAATAATATTCAAAAAGTGTATGAAACACATAAAAAAATTGATTATGAAGTTTATTTAAAACCAAATGATTTTTATGAAAATCAAATTTTAGAGTCTAAAGGATGCTATGCTGCTAAATCAATTGATTTTTTAAAAATAAATTTTGAACATCAAATAATTGGCGTTGACAATATGGATATGGAATATAAATATAAGATCACTAATCGTTTATTTGCTACAGCTGTAAATGGGGAAAATGTGGATAATACCATTTGGGAGAGAGATTACTTTGTTTTTGAAAGTGATATAAAAAATAAAAATATAGGTCAAAATATTATAACAGAAGATTTTGATATTAATTATGATTTTTATAGAAATTTAGTAAATTCTTATGAAGAACAATATGGTATACAAGTGAATGCTGTTTTGAAAGTGCGATTAGATGTTTTTTATAACATAAAATCAGAAAAAGAAAAATGCTTGGAAGATTATATAGAATTTGATATTCCAGTAACTGATTTAGTTTTAGAGCCACAAGAAAACTATGAAGAGAATTCTTTAAAAAACATTATTATTCAAAAAGATAAATATAAAATTGCTAAAAATGTTTGCTTTATATTAGGGAGTATAATGATTCTTGGAGATGTAATTTTGTACGCTGTAAAAATTTATAAATTTAAATTAGGTTCAGAAAATAAATATGAAAAAAAGATTAGGAAAATTTTGAAATATTATAAGGATGATATTGTAATAATAAATAATGAATTGAATTTATCTGAATATAAAGTTTTGAAAATTGCAAATTTTGAAGATATGATCAATTTAGCTGAACAAAACCAAACTAATGTCATATATTATGAGGCAGTAAAAAATGAAGTAAGTTATATGTATGTTATTGTTAGAGATTGTGTGTATTTCTATAAGATAGCTATAACAGATGTATAAAGCCCAATAACACTTAAATTAAGTTAAAAATATTTAATTTAGGTGTATTTTTATGTATAATAATTAAGAGGTAAAAAATGATTAAGATTTTATTTGTATGTTTAGGAAATATTTGTAGATCTCCAATGGCTGAATTTATTTTTAAAGATATGGTAAAAAAGAGTGGAAGACAAAATGAATTTTATATAGAATCTGCAGCTACTAGTTATGAAGAAGTAGGAAACCCAGTTCATTATGGTACAGTAAGAAAACTTGCTGAAGTTGGAATAAAGGTAGAAAAAAGATGTGCTAGAAGATTGGAAAAAGAAGATTATAACAAATTTAATTATATAATTGGTATGGAAAAATCTAATATAAATGCAATTTTAAATATTGTTGGACAAGATGTAGATAAAAAGATTTTTAGGTTATTAGATTTTTCAGAAAATCCTCGAGATATTGCAGATCCATGGTATACTCATAATTTTGATATTACGTATAATGATATAGTAGAAGGATGCGAAGCATTATTTGCAAAGCTTGTGCAAAGTTAATTAATGTATTATAATATATTAAATATTGCGGGTATAGTTTAATGGTAGAATACCATGCTTCCGACCTGGTTGTCCGGGTTCGATTCCCGGTACCCGCTCCAAAAGCCTATTTTTAGAAGTTTCGATTTATTTTATCGATATATATGCTAGAAATAGGCTTTAATTTTGCATATAAAAAATTAAAATATGGATTTGTAAATATGATTGATGAATAGCTAATTTTATGATATATAATTTCTAAATAAACGGTTATTTATTGATGGAGAAAGTAATGAAAGAAGAAGTGTATGAGTTTTTAAGAACTATTCCAAAGGGAAAAGTTGTTACTTATGGGCAAATAGCAGAATACTTAGGAAACAAAAAATTAGCAAGAGTTATTGGAAATATTCTTCATAATAATCCAAATGAATACAAATATCCTTGTTATAAGGTGGTAGATAGCAAAGGTAATTTATCTAAAAATTTTGCTTTTGGTGGAATAGAAAAGCAAAAAGAAAAATTAGAAAAAGATGGGATAATTGTTAATAATTATAAGGTTGATTTAGATAAGTATAAAATGAAATAAATTATAGGTTTTGGAGGAATTTAAAAAATGGTAGAAATAGAATATAAGGATAATTTAGAAGAAAAATTTTACGAAATAATAGATTCAGAGTTTAATAAATATGCTGAAAAAAATGGAGTAGTATGTAATTATAAACCATTTTCATTTGTTGCAAATATAGATAATGAATTTGTTGGAATTATAACTGGAAATTCATATTATGAAGAAGTTCATATAGGTGATTTAATTGTTCTGGAACAATATAGAAAACAACATATTGGTAGAAAATTGGTAGAGGCAGTAGAAAATTACTTTCAAAATAAAGGATTTAATAATATAAATTTAACTACTTATGGTTTTCAGGCACTTGAGTTTTATAAAAAATGCGGATATGAAGTAGAATTTGTTAGAGAAAATAAAGAGAATCCAAAACTTAATAAATATTTTTTAGTAAAATATTTGAATAACTAATAAACTGAAAGAAAAACAGTATTATGTTTTTTGTATTTTATGTGTATGACAAGATTAGAAGTTAAATTGGTAATTAGGAATGTTATATTCTAACTATAAAAATGATTTATAGAGGAGAATAAAGATGACTATTGAAGAAGAGTTATTTAGAAAAACAAAGATTGATTTTGACAAGATATTTGAATATGGATTTAAAAAAGATAAATCTTTGTATAAATATTCAACTAATATTATGAATAATACTTTTAGAGTTGATGTTGAAATAGATGATAATGGAATAGTTAAAGGCAAAGTTTATGACTTATCTTTTGGTGATGAATATACTAATTTTCGTATAGAAGATAGTACAGGTTCTTTTGTAGGACAAGTTAGAGATGAATTTAAAAATTTATTAAAAGATATTAGAAGTAATTGTTTTACTAGAGAAACTTTTATATATGAGCAATCAAATAGAATAACGAAGGCAATAAATGAAAAGTATGGTGATGAGCCAGAATTTGAATGGGAAAAGTTTCCTGGCTTTGCTACTTTTAGAAATAAAGATAGTAAAAAATGGTATGGTATAATAATGAATCTTGACAAAAGTAAGTTAGGTGAAAGTTCTACTGAAGAAATTGAGATAATTAATATAAAGCTAGATCCAAATGAAATAGTAGGTTTACTAAAGCAAGATGGATTTTATCCTGCATATCATATGAATAAGAAAAGTTGGATTACAATTATATTAAATAATACTATACCAGATGAAAAAATAATGAGATTGATTGACAAAAGTTATTCATATACAGTTACAAATAAAAATAGTGCTAAAAATGAGTGGATAGTACCTGCAAATCCAATATACTTTGATATAGATAACGCTTTAAGAAAAAGTAATATCATAAGGTGGAAACAAACTACAGACATAAAAGCAAATGATATTGTTTATATATATGTTGGTAAGCCTTATTCATCAATTATGTATAAATTCAAAGTTTTAGAGGTGAATATTCCTTATGAGTATAAAGATAAAAATTTAAAAATGCAAAAAGTTATGAAAATAGATTTAATGAAAAGATATGAAAAAGGAAAATTATCTTTTGAGAAATTAAAAGAATTTGGAATAAATGCAATTCGAAATCAAAGATATATGCCGTTAAATCTAAGCAAATATATTAGTGAAATTGAAAAATAATTTGTAGAAAGGATTGGAGGAATAAATTATGCAACATTTTAAAAAGTTAATAGGAGATAATATATACTTATCTCCAAAAGGTATATCAGATGAAGAAACAGAACAGTTTACTGAATGGATGAATGATTTTCAAGTTACAGATTATATTGGCAGAAGTGGACAAATAACAACATTAAGTGGAGAAAAGGAATGGCTTGAGAATTCAGCAAAGAATACTGATAATAGAAATTTTAATATTATTGAATTAAGTAATAATAAATTAATTGGAACAATAGGATTAGAAGATTTTAAGTGGATTGAAAGAAGTGCCGTGCTTGGAATATTTATTGGAGATAAGGATTATAGAAACAATGGATATGGTACTGAAGCTATAAAATTATTATTAGAGTATGGTTTTAAATATTTGAATTTACATAGCATAAGACTAAATTTGATTGATATAAATGAAAGAGCTCACAGATGCTATTTAAAATGTGGATTTAAAGATACAGGAAGAAACAGAGAAGCAATATTTTTAAATGGAAAGTATTATGATAAATTGCATATGGATATTCTTGAAAATGAGTTTGATGGAGACTATATTAGAAATAAAAATATAAAATAATAAATAAACTCTTCTACCAATTAGAGGTTATATAATTTTACATAGGAAAATCAATATAGAATGAAATATATTTCTAAATTTTATTTACGAATTTTTTATTTTAGTGGCTAGGAAGCTAGTACAAGAATTCGTTGACATAAAAACAACATGATGATAAAATGTATGGCAAAATAATTATAATAGTAGGAGAAAAAATGAGAGAAATAAAAGGATGTAGAAAAATTATAACAATATTACTATTAGTGGTAATTTTATTTATAACTTCAAGTGATATTGCTATGGGAATGTTTAATCGGAGAAAATGAAACAGAAGCGGGTAATGAAATTATTGAAAAAGATATAGAAGATAATAACGATGTTTTATTAAATCCAGGAAAAGGACTTGTTTACTATGCTAGAAGATTAACTTATGATGATGAGCATGAAAATTTTCTTAGTTGGGTTTCTAAAGATATGTTAGATATATCTCAAGTTATTTATACTAGATATGATTGGTCAGAATTACAAAAAGAAGATGGAACTTTTGACTTTTCTTTAATAGATGAGGGAATCGCAGATTGCGTGAAATATAATAAAAAGTTTGCTTTTGGTGTAATGTGTGCAGATGCATCATCAGTAGATGAACCATATGTAACGCCCAAATTTGTTTTTGATGCTGGTGCTAAATTTAATAAAACAAAAATAGGTCAATATATTCCAAACTGGAAAGATGAAACTTTTTTAACATATGTAAATAAATTTGTAGAAGAATTAGGGAAAAGATATAATGGAAATCCAAATATTGCTTTCATTGATATTAGATCATATGGAAATTATGGTGAACAGCATTTGTTTGGCTTAGATGTTGTTGATGAGGCAGGAAATATAGATAAAAATTATATTTCAGAAAATAAAATAGATTCGGAATTTTTAAAAGAAAAATATATTAAGCCATATATGGATGCTTTTCCAGATACACTACTAATTAATCCATGGGGAGAAGATATATTCAATGACACTTATGAAGAGCTAATAGATGATGGTATTTCATTAAGAAGAGATGGAATAATAACATATGAAAATGGACTAGAAACGTGTGCTAAAACTTATGGAAAGCTTCCATTAATATTTGAATATGCTAGTAAATATGGTGAATATGAAGAAAATGGTGGGAGAGATTATTTTAATACTAGATTAGAAAATGCAATAAATATAGCTAAACCATCTTATATAGAGCTTGATAAAAAGTGGTATGAAGACGAAAATCAGGAATATTGTAAACAATTAGCTAATAGGGTTGGATATTATTTTAGACTAAAAAAGGTTACTTATCCTAAAAATGTAAAATCTGATATTTCATCAGTCATTTCTTTTGAATTTAAAAATGATGGAATTACTCCAATATGTGAAGATTGTAGTGTGTATGTTGGAATTTTAGATCAAAATAATAAATTAGTAAAAAAATATAAAACTGAGATAGATCCTAAAAATTGGGAACCAGGTTTAATGTCAAAAGAAGAAATATCTGTTAAATTTGAAGGAATAAATAGCGGAAGTTATAAATTAGCTGTAGGCTTATATAAAAATGATGAAGATGAAGCACCAACATATTTATTAGGAAGTGAAGGAAAAACAAGTGACAACTGGTATGTTTGTGGAGAGATAAATATCGAAGGAAATAAAACTGAAAATAATCAAATTAGTTATACTGAAAGAATTATGCAAAATCCACCAGAAATAACTAAAGTGCAAGATGAAGAAAATTTGGAAAAAACAACAATATGGTGTACTCCAAAAAAAGAGGATCAAACTATAAATCCAATATATAAATCATATGACTCAATACTTGAACCTGTTTCATGGAGAAATTCAATAATAGGACATAATAGTATATATTCAGCTAATAATGAATGGCCACAGTTATATTCAGTAGAATTTGATGTAAATTGCAAAGAATTTTTTGTGAATACATGTACATCATTTAGAATATTAGTAGACGAAGGTAATGGATATGAAATTACTAATCGCGATGGAATACAACAGACGACCAAAGAAACAGGAAGTTCAACTGACGCTTTCAAAGGTGTATGGTATAAAATAACATTTAACGAAAAGAAAGAAAGAAAAATAAAAGTTGAATTGACTGATTGCGTTTTTAATGGAGTTAGAATTTATGAAGATGATGAAATAAAAGCGGTCACAAGACAAAGTAATTCAAAAGTTTTATTTGTAGGCTCTAGTATTACTAGAGGAGGGGATTTGGCAGCATATTATTCTTGGCCAAATGTTACATCAAATATTTTAAATTTTGAGTGCATGAATAATGGAGTCGGTGGCACTGGATTTTTAGCAGATTGTAAAGGCGCAAATGATGCATATTATGATAGATTAGTTATACTAATAAAAAAGTTGCAACCAGATGTAATAATTTTAGAAGCAGGTCCGAATGATTTTTGGAGCAACTACAAAGCTAGTCAGGTAGTACCAGAAGCTGAAAAATGTATTGACTATATAAAAAATAATACAACTGCAAAATTAATTATGATTGGTGAATATTATCCTACAGTAATTATTCCAGGAGATGCTGTAGAAATTAATGATAAATTAAGACAATTAGCATTACAAAAACAAGTACCTTATATAGATTTATTGACAGGTGATACGTATGATGAAAAAAATGAAAAAATAACAATAGGAGCAGAAGGCTATATAACTGGAACGGGACATTTAGGCGATCCGCATAATGATGGAAATGCTGATAAATATGTACTTGAAGATGGAGTCCACTTAACAGTTGAAGGTAACAAATATTTTGGAGAAAAATTGGCAATAGAAATTGCAAAGCTTTTAGAATTAAAAATGACACCACAAGATCCTGAGGAAAGCGAACCAGGAGAACAAGAACCAGGAGAGCAGGAACCAGGAGAACAAGAACCAGGTGAGCAGGAACCAGGTGAACAAAATCCAGGTGAGCAAGAACCGGGAGAGCAAGAACCAGGTGAACAAAATCCAGGAGAGCAAGAACCGGGAGAGCAAGAACCAGGTGAGCAGAATCCAGGTGAACAAGAACCAGGCGAACAAAATCCAGGAGAGCAAGAACCAGGAGAACAAGAACCTGGCGAACAGGAACCAGGAGAGCAAGAACCAGAAAAACAAAAACCAGATAATGAAGAAACTGACCAGAAAGAGCCAGAAAAAAGTGAGTTGGATAAACAAGAAGATGAAGAGAAAGAGAAAAAAACTGAATCAGAAAAAAATAAAACTGTTAAACAAAAATCAACTGTAAATGAAACAGGGAAAACTCAGCAAAATTCAACAAAATCATCATCTGTGCTACCAAAAACAGGACAGGATGAACTTAATATAAAATTATTTATTATGGCTATGGCAGTTATATTTAATATAATATTAATTAGTATTTTATATAAGAAAAAAATAAAAAATGCTAAGAAATAAAAATAAATGAGGATACTTTTTAGTATCCTCATTTTATATTAATTTTTTTAATATAGGCTATAACACAGTTACCACTAAATGAAGTTATAAGTATTATCATACAATAAAAACCAAATATATTATTAAAAATATATTTTAATTTGTTTGTTTTAATTCGCCTGATTCATAATATTTAAGCAATGTTCAAGGTCAGCAATTTCGGATTTTAATCTTTTTCCTATATCTGTATCACCAACTAATTTTCTTTGGCTACCAGTTTTTCTTACAATTAATTCTGATATGATGTCTTTTTCTTCTATTATGGCCTTATCTACAGATTCAAATGGCTGGTTTTGACTAAGCAATAAACCATTTGAGTTGTATGTTAATACATAACCTGCATTTCCTGTAGTTTCTTGATAACTTTTTGCAAATCCACCATCAATAACCAATAATTTTCCGTTTCCTCTAATTGGACTTTCGCCATCTTTGGCTTTTACTGGCATATGACCATTTACAATATGTGAATCTTTTTCTGATAATCCAAATTCTTGCAAAATTTTATCACAAATTTCTTCGTTATATGTTAAGGTATAATAAGGATTTTTAATTTCT
This sequence comes from uncultured Clostridia bacterium, assembly GCA_947594845.1. Classification (GTDB taxonomy): domain Bacteria; phylum Bacillota; class Clostridia; order TANB77; family CAG-508; genus UMGS1994. The sequence goes on from CANQEI010000001.1 coordinate 57,249, forward strand.
TTACTCATTTCTTTGTCTTTAACAAAGTAGCTTTCAAATGTTGCCATTTTATTTTTTCCAAAGAATGGAGAATCAGGTGAAATCCATAAATACCACATAATGTCAAGTAAGTTTTCATCTATACTAGACCTGTTTAGCCAAATTTTGTTTATAGTTTCATTTATTAAATCTAAGTATGCTTTACCTTTTATTTTTTGACCTAAAAATTCTACTTCTTTAAATTCTCCTTCTTCAGTCATTGGTATGCATGCATGAAATAGAAGATTAGAATTGAATATTCTATATAAAGATCCCTTTTTACAGAAAAAGTCTATATGGTCATTAAGCTTTTGACTATTTTTAAATGAGTCGCAAAGCCTGTCAATTACTTCTTTTTCTTGAGATGATAGTTCATATATGTTGTTAGGATTTAAAGTAGGGAAGTTAGTATCGTTTATTTCATATTTTTGACCATTAATTATTACATATCCTTTTTTTAAGTTCATTTTATCAAGAAGTAAACGGTTATCTAAGTGATATTCAGGATGTTTTTTTATCATTTGTCCTTCTAATTTGAATTGAATTATAGTAATAGCTTTATGAATTTTAGATATATTTTCTTTGTCACTTTCATCATATTTAGATTCGTCAAATACTTTTGGAAGAAAATTTTTACATTCATCATGTTTATAAGTTTCCATAGCAAAAGTAGATAATGGTCTAATATTTATTCCATAAGCATCTTCTAGGATAGCAATGTTGTTGTATCTAGCACAATTTCTTACTACTGTAGCAATACTAGATTTATTACCACAAGTTGCACCAATCCATAAAATGTCATGATTACCCCATTCAATATCAAGACTGTGAAAATTTTCTAATTTTTCTACAACTAAATCAGGATGTGCACCTCTGTCAAAAACATCACCAATTATATGTAAATGATCTATTGCCATCCTTTTTATTAAATTAGAAAGAGCAATTATAAAACTTTCTGCTTGATTTAATTCTATAATTGTACTAATAATTGCTTTATAATATCTTTCTTTATCTTTTTCGTTCCAATTTGGCATGTTAAGAAGTTCATCAATTACATACTCAAAACCACTTGTAATTGCTTTTCTTACTTTTGATCTAGTGTATTTTGAGCTTGCTTTTTTGGCAACTTCTACTAAACGGTATAAAGTAATATTATACCATTCATTTAAATCATCAACTTCCTCTTTAATAAGCTTTAATTTTTCTTCAGGATAATATATTAAAGTGGCAAGAGTGGTTCTTTCTTTTTTTGTAATAGTTGTTCCAAAAATATCATTTATTTTGCTTTTTATGATACCGCCACCATTATTTAATATATGCTCAAATGGTGCATATTCTCCATGAATGTCGCTAAGAAACATTTCTGTACCTTTTGGCAAATTAATAATGGCTTGTAAATTGATAATTTCTTCAGCTACTTCGTATATGTTTTTATATTCCTTACTAAGTAGTGTTAGATATTTTTTCTTGTCATAATTATTTTCCATATTAAACTTCCTTTTTAGTATAAAATAATACGCTTAAATTATATCATATTTTAGCGTTTCTGTCTAAATGTTGAATTTTAATATGGATTACTTGAAAATTGGAGTAATATTAATTATAATTTTTTATTATAAAATGGAGGAAATAATTTATGAATAGCAATTACGAAAATAGAAATAGTGGTGGAACAATAGTAGTGAGTAATGGTGTAGCTAGAATTATTTTTTTAATATTTGTATTTATGTTAGCTTTTCCTTTTTTTGCTGGAGGAGTTATATTTATTGGAGTTAGTTGCTATATTCATAGTACAGATAGTGAAAGAACCAAAAACTATTTGGAAACAGAGGGAATTCTTGTAAGAATTGATAAGGATTCAGATTCACCACTATATGGTAATGGAATTTATGAATATACTGTTAATGGACATTCATATAATTGCCGCTCTGATGCTAGAAAAAAGGTTTCTGAAATTGAAGAAACTAAAATGGTAAAATATGATCCAGAGAAACCTAATGAAAATTATATAGAATCAGGTTTTGATAACTTGTTCTTCTGGGGAATAGCAGTTGTAATTATTTCATCATGTGTATTTATAGGTGGCATTATTACTGAGAGAGCTTGGAAACACAAATATGATGCAATTTTAAATGAAATGAATGCAAAACAACAGAATGCTAAGAATTAAAGCATAACTTCTATAATATAAATTTATGAAATAAAATTTCAAATAATGTTCAATATTATAAAAAAAACGTCATAGTTATATGACGTTTTTTTTGGAGCAGGTAGCGGGAATCGAACCCGCATAGCCAGCTTGGAAGGCTGGAATTCTACCATTGAACTACACCTGCGTGTATTTGAAAAATTTTTAATTTTAATTGGAGCAGGTAGCGGGAATCGAACCCGCATAGCCAGCTTGGAAGGCTGGAATTCTACCATTGAACTACACCTGCATGTCCCTGACAAGTATAAATTATAAATGATGATTTAATATTTGTCAATAGAAAATTTTAAAACAGAAGTATAAAATCTTTACTTTTGGCTATTTGTGGGATAAAATATATTTACTTTAATACATAGGAGTTAGAAATGGAAAAATATATATCTAATTCAGAAAAAGAAACGAAAGAAATTGCTAAAAAATTTGCTGAGCAATTAAAAGTTGGGGATGTAATAGTTTTAACTGGCGATTTAGGTTCTGGAAAAACTAAATTTACAGAAGGAATTTTAGAATATTTTGGATTACAAGATGAAATTTCAAGTCCAACTTTTACGATTATAAATGAATATGTAAAAAATAATGTTAATATTTATCATTTTGATGTTTATAGATTAACTGATGAAGACGAATTTTATGCAATTGGTGGCGAAGAATATTTCGATAAAGGAATTTGTTTAATTGAATGGGGAGAAATGGTAAAGAATGTCCTACCATGCAAGTATATTCAAATAAAATTCGAAAGAGATTTATGTCAAGAAAATAAAAGAACAATATGCGTGGAAAAGGTTGAAAAATAAAATTTACGTTAGAAAGGAAAAGACAAAAATGAGAATATTAGTTGCAGATACTTCAAGTAGTGTTTGTGCCGTAGGTATATTTGAAAATAATAAAATAATTAGTGAAAATAGTTTAGATGATGGTAAAACTCATTCTGAAAATTTTATGCCATTAGTTGAAAAAACTTTGAAAGATGTAGATTTAAGATTAGATGATATAGATTATATTGCAGTTTCAGTTGGACCGGGATCATTTACAGGGATTAGGATTGGTATTGCAAGTTGTAAAGCAATGGCAGAAGTTAAAAAAATAAAATTAATTCCTATTGTGTCTTTAGAAAGCTTAGCTGCAAATGAAATTAATAAAAGTAAAATTATTTGTTCTTTAATAGATGCTAGAAATAATCAAGTATATTGTGGAATTTTTGATAATGATATTAATAAAAAAGAAAGCTTTATTGCAGATGATATTTTAGTAGCTCTAGAATCAATAAAAAAATATGATGATATTATTTTTGTTGGTGATGGCACACTTATGCATAAAGAAATAATTAGCCAGAATTTAAAAGGTAAGAAAATAAAATTTTCAGAAAATAATAAACAGAAAGCGGAAAGTTTGGGGATAATTGCTGGCAAAAAAATAGAAAAAGGTGAAATTTGTTTACCTGACGAATTGATTCCGTTATATTTAAGAAAATCTCAGGCAGAGAGAATGAAAAATGAAAAAAATTAGGTCATTTTTATTAGAGAGGATTGCAGAGAAAAATGAATTTACAGATATTAAAAATGAATAATGAGCATTTAAAAATTTTGACTCAAAATTTACAAGAATATGATGAATTTTGGAATACAAAGATTTTAGAAGACGAATTTCTAAATGAAAATTCTGAATATTTTGTTCTTGTAGATAATGATGAAATACGTGGGTTCGCTGGCTTGTGGTTTAATATTGATGAAGCTCATATTATGAATATTGCAATAAATAGACATTATAGAAGAAAACACTATGGTACAAATTTATTACAATATTTAATTTTTTATGCTCAAAAACAAAAGAAGAAATGCATTACATTAGAAGTTAATGAAGATAATATTCCAGCAATAGAGTTATATAAAAAAGAAAAGTTTGAAGAAGTGGGAAGAAGAAAGAAATATTATAATGGCAAATTTGATGCTATTATTATGACTAAAAATTTTTAGACTTAATTTTATAAAAAAGGAGAGAATAATTATTGCATAAAAAGTATGTTTGATATAAAATCAAGCTAGAATATTTTGGAGGAAATTTTTACTAATGAAAAAAATAAATGAATTAAGTTATAAAGATTTAAAAGATGTTTGTAATCCTAATATGTTTAAGTTCGAAAATATTAAAGAAATATTAGATACAACAGATTTAGTTTATGGACAAGATAGAGGAATTAGAGCACTAGAATTTGGAGTAAATGTTGACCTTAAAGGGTATAACTTATATTTAGAAGGTCCTTCAGGTGTTGGCAAAACGATGTATACGAAAAAGTTTTTACAAAGTAAGGCAATTAAGGAAAAAGTTCCAAATGATTGGTGCTATATTTATAATTTTAATGATCCTAATGAGCCAATTGCTGTTTCATTTCCAGCTGGACAAGGTATTGTCTTTAAGGAAACAATGGATAATTTTATAAAAAATATTAGAAAAGATATTAAAAAAACTTTTAATAATGATGAGTTCGAAAAGGAGAAAAAAATCATTAAGCAAGAATTTGAGGATAAAAAGGATGCAATTCTTGCTAAATTAAATGAAAAGACTTTAAAGGAAGGTTTTCAAGTTAAATCAGCTCAAAACGGAATGTATATGATGCCGGTATATGAAGGAAAACCAATAGAAGAATCTGAATATGATAAATTACCATTAGAAGTTAAAAGTGAATTTGAATCTAAATCTCAAGTTGTTCAAGATATGATTTTTGAAGCGTTATCAGAACTTAAAATGATAGAAAATAAATCTGATAAAAAAATAGAAGAATGGCAATCAAATATTGCTTTATTAACAGTTAATATTCATATAAATAATGTTAAATCAAATTATAAGAAAAATAAGAAAATAAATGCATTTCTAGATAATGTAAAAAAAGATATATTGAAAAATATAAATTACTTCATGAGTGATGATTTGAGCAATGAAATCAAACAGAATCCAATGCAAATAAGAATGCAAAATACGGAACCATGGCTTAATTATAGAGTAAATTTATTTGTTGATAATAGTAATTTAGAAGGTTCTCCAGTTATCATGGATTCAAATTATACTTTCCAGAATATTTTTGGAAAATTAGAATATGAAAATCAATTTGGAACTATGAAAACAGATTTTACAATGCTTAAGCCAGGACTTTTGCATAAGGCAAATGGTGGATATATAATTTTTCAAGCAAAAGATTTACTTTCTAATCCACAGTGCTATGAAACTTTAAAGAAAGTTTTATTAGTTAAAGAAATAAGTATTGAAAATAGTATGGAACAACGTTCTTCCATGATGCTTATTTCACTAAAACCAGAGCCAATTCCATTAGATTTAAAGGTATTATTAATAGGAAATGCGGAAATTTATCATACACTTTTATCTATGGATGATGATTTTAGAAAATTATTTAAAATAAAAGTAGAATTTGAAGAAGATGCTCCTAAAAATGAAGAAAATATAAATAAGCTAGTGAAGTTTGTAAAAAGCTATTGTGAGCAAGAAGAACTACTTGATATTGATAGAGCAGCTATTGCTAAAATTGTAGAATATGCTTCAAAATTATCTGGAGATAAAGAAAAATTGTCCACTCAATTTAGTGAAATTGGTCAAATTGTTGGTGAAGCTTCAACATGGGCAAAATTAGAAAAAAATAAAGTAGTAACTAAAGAATATGTACAAAAAGCTTTTGATGAGCGTGTAGAAAGAATTAAAAAATATGATTCTAAATATTTACAGATGATTAAAGAAGGAGCTTTGTTAATAAATACATCTGGTTACAAAGTTGGACAAATTAATGGATTAACAGTTATAACAATTGGAGATTATTCATTTGGTAAGCCTTCTAAAATTACAGCAAGTACTTATATGGGAAAAGAAGGAGTTATAAATATTGAAAGAGAAGTTCAAATGTCTGGATCTAGTCATTCAAAAGGAGTAATGATTTTAACTGGATATTTAGGAGAAATGTTTGCACAAGATAAACCTTTAACTCTTACGGCTAGTATATGCTTTGAACAATTATATGGTGGTGTTGATGGAGATAGTGCATCAAGCACAGAGGCATATGCAATTTTATCAAGCTTATCAGAAATACCAATAAATCAATCAATTGCAGTTACTGGTTCTGTTAATCAAAAAGGAGAAATTCAACCTATAGGTGGAGTAAATGAAAAAATTGAAGGATTTTTCCAAATTTGCAAAATGAGAGGACTTACTGGGGCACATGGTGTAATTATTCCTTCTCAAAATGTTAGAAATTTGCATTTAAATGATGAAGTAATAAAAGCAGTTAAAGAAGAAAAGTTTCATATATATGCAATTGATACGATTGAAGAGGGAATTGAGATTTTAACAGGTGTTCCAGCAGGAAGAAAAGATAAATACGGTAATTTCCCAGCAGGTACAATCAATTATTTAGCAAATGAAAAACTTACAAGATATTCTAAAATTGCGGAAAAAAGTAGAAACGTGTAAATGAAAATATATTGAAAAGAGTGTAATGTTACTATATAGTAGTGTTACACTCTTTGACTTTATAAAGTAGTAGTGAGAAAGGAGAAAAATGGATAGAGAAATAATTGAAAAGTTAAACAATTTGGAAAATATTATAGAAGAACTTTATAAAGAAATTATAAAAATTAGAAAAAATATTGATGATAGAAAACACGAAGAAATACATATAATGACTAGAATTGAAAACATTAATGATTTTATAGAAACTAGATATAATACCAGTATATAATAAAAATAAAATTTTATTAATTAAAGGATAGAAAACGAATATATAATATGATATATTAATCATTAAGATTAAGGAGAGTGATTTTTTTGAAAATAACTGAGCAAGATATTTTACACCTAAAAGAGATTGCTAAACAAATTAGAAGAGATATTATAGAAGAAGTATATAATGCACAAAGTGGACATCCTGGAGGTGCTTTGTCTTGCACTGATATTTTGGCAGTATTGTATTTTAATCAAATGAATATTGATCCAAATAAAAAAGATGATCCTAATAGAGATAGATTTGTTTTATCCAAAGGTCATGCTTCAGCAGCACTATATGCGACTTTGGCAGAAAGAGGATATTTTCCAAAAGAAGAATTAAAAAGTTTTAGAAAAATTAATTCATTATTACAAGGACATCCTGATATGAAACATGTTCCAGGAATTGATATGAGTTCAGGATCTTTAGGACAAGGTTTATCTGTAGCCAATGGAATGGCGATATCTTCTAAATTAGATGAAAAAGGATTTAGAGTTTATTGCTTAGTAGGTGATGGAGAAATTCAGGAAGGACAATTTTGGGAAGCTGCTATGACTTCATCTCATTATAAATTAGATAATTTATGTTTAATCATTGATAATAATAATCTACAAGTTGATGGAAATGTTGATAAAGTAATGAGTATATACCCAATAAAGCAAAAACTACAAAGCTTTGGATTTGAAGTTTTTCAAGTTGATGGAAATGACATAGATTCACTTATTACTGTTTTTCAAAAAGCAAAAACTATAAAAGGTAAACCTTCTGCAATTATAGCAAAAACTGTAAAAGGTAAAGGGGTAAGTTACATGGAAAATCAAGTAGATTGGCATGGAAAAGCTCCAAATGAAGAAGAATATAATAAAGCAATGGAAGAACTTTCAGAAGCATAAAGGAGGTTGAGTAATGAAAGAAGAAAAAAAGGCAACTCGTCAAAGTTATGGGGAAGCATTAGCTCAGTTGGGAAAAAACAATGAAAATATAGTGGTATTGGATGCGGATTTGGCAAATGCAACGAAAAGTCAAAATTTTAAAAAAGAATTTCCAGAAAGGTTTTTTGATATTGGAATTGCTGAACAAGACATGATTGCAACAGCTGCAGGAATGGCAACTTGTGGTAAGATACCATTTGCAAGTACATTTGCAATTTTTGTTACAGGTAGAGCATATGATCAAATTAGAAATAGTGTTTGTTATCCAAATTTAAATGTTAAGTTATGCGGTAGTCATGCTGGACTTACAGTTGGAGAAGATGGGGCAACACATCAAATGTTAGAAGATATAAATATAACAAAGGCTATTCCAAATTTGAAAGTTTTTTGCCCATCAGATGATACTCAGACAAAATGGTTAGTCGAAGAAATGGCTAAAGTTCAAGGACCGTGTTATATTAGAACAGCTAGACTGGCTTCTCCAATAATATATGACGAAAATCAAAAATTTGAAATTGGTAAAGCTATCCAACACGGAAATGGAGAAGATGCAACAATTTTTTCAACAGGAATATGTGTGGCTGAAGCGTTAAAGGCACAGAAGCAACTTGAAGCTGATGGAATAAATGTAAGAGTTATTGATATGTTTTCATTAAAGCCTGTTGATGAAGAAATTATTTTAAAATGTGCGCGAGAAACTAAAAGATTGATTTCAGTAGAGGATCATAGTATAATTGGTGGACTAGGAAGTATAATAGCAGATGTTTTATCAGAAAAGATGCCAGCCAAATTAACTAAGCTTGGTGTAAAAGATACATTTGGTGAGTCTGGAAAAGCAACAGAACTTATGAATAAGTATAAAATAGATGCAGAAGCAATAGTAGAAGAATTAAAAAAATAATAATAAAAGAGTGAGTATTATGGAAGTAAAAGAAATTATTGATCAAATAAAAAAAGCTAATATGTATGTACAAAAGAAAAAAGCTGTAGAGGCTGATGCTATATTAGATAGACTTTTAAAAAGTATTGAGCCTGTAGAAATCGATAAATATGGCAAAGTTATGGATTTTAATACACAGCTTGAATTTGTATTATATTGTAATATGGATAAGAGAAGAAAGATTTCTTGGACAAGAAACTTTTTATCAGAAATTTATCTATTAAAAGGAATAATACAATTTGATAATAAAAAGTATAAAGAGGCTATAGCTTGGTATGAAAAAGCTTTAAGGTGGAATCCAGTTAGTGTGCCAATTTATTCAGAGATATTAGAAACTTATATGAAATTGAAAGATTTTGAAAAGTTTGATATGTATTTTCAAAAAGCAATAAAAATTGCAGTAAGACCTGTTGAAATAGCTTTGCTATATAAAAAATTAGGTTATGTTTGGATTGAAAAGGGAAATGATGAAATTGCATATTGTTTATTACTATATAGTAAGTTGTTTTTCCCTAGAAAAGAAGCTGATAAAGAAATTGCATATTTGGAAAAAAAGGTTGGTACAAAATTAAAATATTTTCCGGATTTAGGTGCTATTGAATATTTGAAAGAAAAAGGTTTAGAATATCAAAAGCCAGATTATGTGGTTCCTTCTTTAATTAGTATAATAAAAGCAATGTTAGATTTAATGAAAAAGGAAAAGTATCAAACTAAAGAAAATTATTTAATGGTAATAGATTATTATCACAGCTTATATTTTCATAGACCAGGAAGTGGAATTCACAGTCAAATGCTTTCTCTTCAAAGAGAGTATGAATTAAAGTTTCCAGTGAAAAAGGGGGATAAGTAATGGGACTTTTTGTTGAAAAAGAGGATAGCACAAATGGTAAAGTTATAAAAACTGGTGATAATGTTAGAGTTATAAAAACACAAGAAAAAGGCTTTGTTATTGCTGTATTAGATGATGAATATATGGTAAGCTGTAATGGAAATGTTGAAAATTATTATGCTGATGAACTGGAATGGATAGATATTTAAATATCATGTTAGATATTATGAGAAAAAGCAAGTAATTATGAGAAATTATTTGCTTTTTTTACTTTTTTTGTGTTGCATTTAAAATATATTATTGATATGATTATTACGTAAATATGCAAACTTAACTGATTATAAGGAGATAAAATGATTGAGTTTAAGAATGTTAGCAAGGTGTATGAAACAGGAACAGAAGCAGTACATAATGTTAATTTTAAAATAGATAAAGGTGAATTTGTGTTCCTTGTTGGGTCATCTGGTTCAGGAAAATCTACTTTAATAAAGTTAATTCTTAAAGAAGAAGAGCCAACAAGAGGAAATATAATAATAAATGGAAAAGATACTACATTTTTGAAACCTAAAAAAGTTCCATTTCTACGTAGAAGTATGGGAGTTGTTTTTCAGGATTTTAGATTGTTGCCTGATAAAACGGTTTATGAAAATGTAGCTTTTGCTATGTATATTGTAAAAGCTACACCAAGACATATAAGAAGACAAGTCCCAATGGTATTATCTTTAGTAGGATTAAGTGCAAAGGCAAAAATGTATCCAAATGAATTATCTGGTGGAGAACAACAAAGGGTAGCTCTTGCAAGGGCTTTAGTTAATAACCCATCAATGATAATCGCAGATGAGCCTACTGGAAACCTAGATCCTGATACAGCTTGGGAAATTATGAATTTATTAAATGACATTAATTTAAGAGGTACAACTGTTGTTATGGCTACACATGCTAAAAATATTGTTGATGCAATGAATAAAAGGGTTATCCATATAGATAAAGGAAATATTATTAGAGACCAAAAAGGTGGATATGGTGAAGTTTAAATTTGAAGGATAAAAGGTGAATATAGTGAGATATAACATATTAACTTATCATATTGGGGAAGGATTTAGAAATATATTTAAAAATAAAAAATCAACAGTTGCTTCTTTATGTATTATGATAGCTACAATGTTGATGTTCGGTATATTTTATATAATTGGAGAAAACGTTAATCACATGATGACTAAAATAGAGGAAGATCAGGGATTAATGGTTTTCATTGTAAAAGATGCTGATGAGACAGAAGTACAAGAAGTTCGAGATATAATTAGTACGATTGATGGAGTGTCTTCTGCAACTATTTATACTAAGCAAGATGCTCTTGATGAATTGAAGGAAAAATGGCAAGATAAGCAAGATTTGCTAGAAGGATATGAAGGGGATAGTAATATATTCCCTGATTCAGTTGTTGTTAAATTAACTGACTTAGAGAAAAGTGCTGAGGTTCAGGAACAAATAAACAAAATAACAATAAATGGTGAGTCTTATGTTGATGAAATTAGAAGTAGCGATAAAGTTATAAATGCATTAATTAGTATTGCTAATGGAATAAGAATTGTTACAGGTGTTTTATTAATATTGTTAATATCAATATCAATATTTATTATTTCAAACACTATAAAATTAACTGTTCATGCAAGAAGAAAAGAAATTTCCATTATGAAATATGTAGGTGCAACTAATTCATTTATTAGATGGCCTTTTATAGTGGAAGGTATTATAATTGGAGTAATAGCAGCTTTAGTAACAATATTAATTATTTATGCAGGTTATTCATTTGTTATTCAAAAAATAATGACTTCACTTGCAAATATTAGAGTAAGTGTTTCTTTATTAACATTTAATGAAATTTATAAATTGATTTTAATTGTTTATTTGGCTTTAGGCATTGGAATTGGAGCTTTAGGTAGTTCAATTTCCATGAAGAAGTATTTACAAGTATAATAAAAAAATAATAAAAGGATAATATAAGAAAAAGTTATAAAAATTTTTGTAACTTAATATAAGGAGCATATTGAATGAAAATTAAAATTATTAAAATTTTAGTAATTTTAGTTGTAATGTGCGTTGCTTTAATGGCATTATCAAGAAATTCATTTTCAGATTACGTTTCTAATTTAAGAGATCAGCAAGCTAATTTGCAGAGCCAATTAGAAGCCTCAAATGCTCAAGTAGAAATTATACAATCAGATATATCTTCTCTTGCTGCAGAAATAACAGCATTAAATGAAGAAATAACTTCTCAAGAAATTGAGGTTGAGTTGTTGCGTAAGCAAAGGCAAGAATTAGAAGATACAATAGAGCAAGCTGAAAAAGATTTGGATACTGCAACAGAAGAATATAATAAGCAGAAAGTATTATTAGAAAAGAGGCTAGTTGCATCATATAAGACTGGAGATACAACATATCTAGAAGTCTTATTGCAATCAAGGTCTTTATCAGATTTTATTTCAAATTATTATATGATTGAGCAAATTGTAGAAAATGACAATAAGATGTTAGAGGATATTAGTAAGAAAAAAGAAAGTTTAGAACTTGCTAATGTCGAGTTAAAAAAACAAAAAAAGCAGCTAAATGAAACAGTTGAAGAAAGTGAAAATAAAGCAGTTTCTTTGGAAAACATGAGAGTAATCAATAATAGTTATATTTCTCAATTGTCTGGAGAAGAAGCACAATATACAGCAGAAATTATTGAAATGCAAACAGAAATAAAAAGGGTTGAAGCAGAAATTCTAGATGCAGCTAATTTAAATATAGGTTATGACTATGTCGGTGGTGAGATGGCATGGCCTGTTCCTGGATATTCTAGAATTACTTCTAAATTTGGAATGAGAACACACCCAATAACAGGAGTTTATAAACTTCATACAGGAGTAGATATTTCAGCCCCAATAGGTGCATCATTTATAGCAGCAAATGATGGTGTTGTTGTAAAATCAGAAATGAATAAAGCATATGGAAATATGATTATGATAAATCATGGCGGCGGTGTTTCAACATTATATGCCCATGGTTCGGCAAGATTAGTTGAAGTTGGGCAACAAGTAAAACGTGGGGATGAAATATTAAAAGTAGGAAGTACAGGTTATTCTACAGGGCCTCATGCTCACTTCGAAGTTAGAATAAATGGACAATATGTGGATCCAATTCCATATATTACTACTACAGAAAATGATGATGGAAATTAAGGAGAAAAATAAAAAATGACACATATATATCGTAATAAGATTATTGTTAGTATATCAATATCTTTGTTAATTATTTTTTTCGGAAATATATTAATTTCTTTTGCAGAATCTACGTCAGAATTGAAACAGCAGCAACAGCAAAATCAAGAAGATATTAAAGATGCACAAAATCAACAAATTGAAATAAGAAATCAGATGACTTCAATTCAAAAAGAGGTTGAAGATTTAAATACTAAAATTTCAAGTTGTGAAGATGAAATATATGATTTGACTAATCAAATTACAGAAACAGAAGCAAATATAAAGTCTGCTGAAGAGGAAATAGAAAAAACACAAAAGGATTTAGAGGAAAAGGAAGACTTATTAGAAAAAAGATTGGTAGCATCATATAAGGCTGGAGACACTAGTTATTTAGATGTATTATTGAGTTCTGAAAATTTAACTTCATTTTTATCAAATTATTATATGATAGAAGAAATTGCAGAATTTGATAATCAACTTATTGAAACAGTAAAGGAAACTAAAAAACAACTAGAGGAATCAAAAAGAATATTAGAAGAAAGTAAAGTTAAACTAGAAGAAACTAAAAAGGTTCAGGAAACTAAAAAAGCTGAGTTAAATGCAACTAAAAATGAAAAAAATACTAAAGTTGCTCAACTTTCAGAAGAGGATCAGAATTTGCAAAAGAAAATAGAAGAAATGCAAGCAGAAGATTCTAGAATTAAAGCAGCAATACAAAGAGCAGAAGAGCAAGCAAGAAGAAATTCTGCAGGAGGTAGTGCACCTTCATCTAATCCAGGTGGATTCATATATCCTGTTCCTTCTGCATATGCTAAAGTAACTACTGGTTTATATTATTCTAGTGGAGGATACCACGGAGCTGTTGATTTTGGTACAGGAGGAATAAATGGTCAGCCAGTGTATGCTGTTAAATCAGGAACAGTTGTATTAACAGCAGCATTAAATTATAGTTATGGAAATTACATTATTATAAATCATCATGATGGTACATATACTTTATATGCCCATGGACAAAAAGGTTCAATATGTGTTTCAGAAGGACAAAGTGTTTCACAAGGGCAGCAAATTATGAGAGTAGGAAGTACGGGCAATTCTACTGGTCCACACTTACATTTTGAAGTAAGAGTTGCACCAGGGGGATATTCTAATAGAGTAAATCCAATGAAATATTTATAATATTAATATATAAATAATTAGGAGAAGTAATATGGAACACACAAGAAAAAATAAAATTATTGCCGCACTGGCTATAATTTTAGTGATTACATTTTTAGGTAATGTAATGATTTCTTTTGCGGCCACACAATCAGAATTAGAAAAAGAAAGAAATGAGACAAATCAAAAAATTGAAGATGCCAAGAAAAAGCAAACTGACATCCAAAATCAAATGAGTACAATAAAAAAGGAAGTAGAAGATTTAAATACTAAAATTTCGGGCTATCAAGATGAAATTTATGATTTATCATCTCAAATAGAAGAGACTGAACAAAAAATTACAGAGGCTGAGCAAGAAATCGAAAAAACACAAAAAGATTTAGATTCAAAACAAGAATTATTAGAAAAAAGGTTAGTGGCATCATATAAAGCTGGTGATACTACTTATTTAGATGTTTTGCTTAGCTCAGATAGTTTAACATCATTTTTATCAAATTATTATATGATTGAAGAATTAGCTGAATTTGATACAAAATTGATTGAAAGTGTGGAACAGACTAAAAAAGATATTGAGGAATCTAAGAAGGTTTTAGAAGATAGTAAGACAAAGTTAGAAGAAACAAAGAAATCTCAAGAATCTAAGAAAGCTGAATTAGATGCTGCCAAAAGTGCTAAAAATTCAAAAGTTTCAGAACTTTCTGCCGAGGATAAAGAACTACAAAAACAAATAGATGAATTAAAAAATCATGAAGCTAGTGTTAGAAATAAAATTGAGCAAATGAAAAAGGAATATGATAGACAACATAGTTCTGGAGGAAATTCAGGAGGCTCGGGTTCTAATTCTGGTTCAGGAACAAGTTCATATGGATTTGGTTGGCCAGTATCTAACCATTCAATAGGAACTGGGTATGGAGTAGCAGGCAAATATTGGAGTTCAGGGTACCATACAGGAGTGGATTTTCCTGTAGGAGTAGGTACACCAGTATATTCTATTGGAGAGGGTCAAGTTTTTGATACAGGATATAATTCTGCATATGGAAATTTTGTTGAAATATATCATGGAAATAATATTTATAGCTTTTATGCACATGCTTCAAGTGTAAATGTTAGTGTAGGTCAAAAAGTTACTAAAGGTCAAAAAATAATGTCATCAGGAAAGAGTGGTAATGTTACTGGTCCACATTTACATTTTGAAATCAGAACACCTGGTTATAGATATGCTAATTGTGTAAACCCTATGAAGTATTTACCATAATATTATATATAATTAAAGTTTGAAAAATAATTAAATAAAAATTATTAGGAAATCGGAAAAATAAAATTTGTATGTTTTAATTATTTTTCAAACTTGATTTTTGCTTAAAAGGAGGAATAATTGTAAAAGTGGAAGAAGATAAAAAATATAATTCTCTAATTAAAATAATTTTGGCGGTAGTAGTTACTTTTATTATTACGTTCTGTGGTACTATTTTATTGTATTATCATTATTTATCAAAACAAGGTGCAATTGTACAAGAGTATGATTCATCAAAAGATATATCAGAATATCTTGATGCAGTAAGAACCAAATTAGAAAACGAATACAAAGGAGAGATAGATGATGAAAAATTAAAGGAAGCTGCTGTTAAAGGATATGTTGAAGGATTAGGGGATGAATATACAGAATATTTAACAGAATCCGAATGGGATACTTTAAATTCAGAATTATCTGATTTCGTTGGAATAGGTGTGTATCTTGCTGAAAATAAAAATACTAAGGAAACAGTCATAGTTGGAGTAGTAAATGATGAAACACCTGCTGCTAAAGCTGGTTTACAGGCAGGGGATATAATAATTGAAGTTAATTTAGAAGATGTTTCAACTATGGGATCAAATTATATTTCTTCTAAAGTAAAAGGTATAGAAGGTTCTTCAGTTAAAATTAAAGTTTTAAGAGGAGAAGAAAAACTTACATTTGATGTTGTAAGAGAAAAAATAAAAATGTATGAAATAAAATACGAAATGTTAGAAAACAATATTGGATACATTGATTTTGATTCTTTTACAGATACAAGTTATGAAGAATTTGAAAATGCTTATAATGAGTTAAAGAAACAAGGTGCAAAATCACTAATAGTTGATATTAGAGATAATGGTGGAGGATATGTTGATTCTGCTTTAAAAATTGCAGATTTGTTTGTTGAAAAAAATCAACCATTACTTATAACTGAAGATAAAGATGGAGCAAGGGTTACACAATCTTCTAAGACTGGAAAAACTATTGATGTGCCAGTTGTATTATTGGTTAATGAATATTCAGCAAGTGCTTCTGAAATTTTAACCGGAATATTGAAAGATTACAAAATTGCTACAATTGTTGGAACAAAAACATATGGAAAAGGTGTAATGCAAACTATTTTCCCAAATGTTTATAAGGGAGCTTTAAAAATTACAACAGCAGAATATTTTTCTCCTAATGGAAATAAAATAAATAAAATAGGAATTGATCCAGATGTTGAAGTAAAATTAGAGATTGATTCTCAAACAAAATTAACAAAAGAAAATGATAATCAATTAAAGAAAGCAATAGAATTACTTAAATAATAAAATAAACAAAAATGCCATACAAAGTTATTTTGTATGGCATTTTATAAATTTGTGAAAGAATAGAGAAAAATACAAAATTTTATTTTTTTAAATATACGAATATTTGTTGAAAATCTGACAACCTTTCTGACAACCATTTTAATAGAAAATATATAAAATATAGACTTGATAGAATACTTTTTGGAATAATAAAAAACAGCTGTATCTTTTGATATAGCTGTTTTACAGTGGTGGCTCGAAGTGGAATCGAACCACTGACACGAGGATTTTCAGTCCTCTGCTCTACCAACTGAGCTATCGAGCCAAATATAAATTAAAACTATCTAGAGGTCTAGATAGTTGTTGGCGACCCGGAACGGGCTCGAACCGTCGACCTCTAGCGTGACAGGCTAGCGTTCTAACCAACTGAACTACCGGGCCATAAAATATGGTGGTCGCTATAGGGCTCGAACCTATGACCCCCTGCTTGTAAGGCAGATGCTCTCCCAGCTGAGCTAAGCGACCATTGTTATCAGCATTGCTGACATGACTTAGTATACTAGATTTTAAATAACTTGTCAATATTTTTTTAATAATTTTTTGAAAAAACAAGAAAATTGAAATTTACATTAAAAATTTCAATTTTTGGTTGCATAAAAAAAGAAAAATATGTATAATTTCAGACAGATAAGGATTAAGGAAATGGTGAATAATATGAAAAAAAATATAGTTATAATTTTAATTTTTGCCATAATTATAGTTTCTATATTAGGAATTGTTTTATATAATAGAGAACATGGAATAACAAATGAAATAGATGCAGAAATCATTATAGAAATATCAGATTTCAAAAGTAAATTAGAGGAAAATAATCTTAATATAGAAAAAGAAGAAACTAGTGATAATCCTTCAATAATAGGTGCAGAAGAAGGAGTTAAATATACAATTTCAGGTTCATCAATTCAAGTATATAGATATAATTTACATAGTAAAGATGAATTGGCTGTGTCAAATGTGAAAAAAGCGGAAGAAGAAGGAAAAATAATATTACCAAATTTTGATGATACAGAAATAAAAGTAATTTATAATAAAGGGTTAATTCTAACAAATTATGAAGATCACCCAGATAGTGAAAAGATAATTGAAATTTTTAAATCATTATAATTAGACTCTTTATGGGTCTTTTTTTATACAATCACAAATATTGTGTTAATATTTTTGCAGAAATAAATATCTTTCCCAACAAATAAATTTGCGAAAATCTAAAGATAACAGGTAGTTATTGTATTGGTATTATATTTTAAAGGAGAATTTTATGAAAAAAATTGTGGAATTAATTTTATTGATAATTCTACTATTTGGAGGAATATTCTTAATAAATAAATTTTTTAAAACAAAACAAGTATCAAATGATTCTAATGTTGTGCAACAGATAGAGGAAGAAGAAAATACTGTAATTGAGGAAAAGCCGAAAGATAGTACAATGCATATGACTGTTGCTGGAGACGTTATTTGCCATAATTCTAATTATAAAGATGCATATGATTCAAAAACTGATACATATGATTTTTCTTATTCTTTTGCAGATATAGAGAAATATTTTAAAGATGCTGATATAGTTATAGGTACATTAGAAACTAATTTCGCAGGAAAAGAAGCTGGATATAGTAATTATCCAAGATTTAATAGTCCAGAACATCTTGCAACTGATTTAAAAGAGTTAGGTTTTGATATTTTAGTAACTGCTCAAAATCACTGCCTTGATACTGGATATTCTGGTTTAGTAAAAACTTTAGAAGAATTAGATAAAAATGGAATTGAACATACTGGTACTTATTCTTCAGAAGAAAGTAGTAAAGAATATTTAATAAAAGATATAAATGGAATAAAAACAGCTTTTTTGAATTATACTTATGGAACTAATGGTATTCCAATTCCAAAAGGAAAAGAATATGCTGTAAATTTAATAGATAAAGAAAAGATGAAGAGTGATATTGAAAATGTTAAAGCACAAGGAGTGGACTTGATTTGTGTTAATATGCATTGGGGAATAGAATATAAATTACAACAAAATTCTGAACAAGAAGATTTGGCTGATTTTTTATTTGAAAATGGTGTTGATGTAATTTTAGGAAGTCATCCACATTGCGTAGAGCCTATGGAAAAAAGAACTATTACTTTAGAAGATGGAACTACTAAAGATGGTTTTATAATTTATTCAATAGGAAACTTTATGTCTGGACAAAATCAAGCAAATACTCGACAATCAGCAATTTTTGACATATATATTACTAAGCATGGCGATACTGGAAAAATAACAATTGATAGTGTTAAGTATACACCAACATATATGTATAATTATTATAATTCTAAAGTAACTCACAAATATAAGATTATGGATATTGAAGAAGAAATTGCTAAGTATGAAGCTGGAGACACATCAATAGGGGCTAGTTTATATAATACCTTAAAGAAAGAATTAGCTAATATATATGAAGTATTGGGTGATGAAATTATTAGTGATGAACAATCAGAAGAATAACGAAAGGAAAAATATTTATGAAAGATGAATTTATTAAATTATTAGAGAGTACAAAAAGGGAAGGAATAGAGGAAATTATACAATTTCTTGAAAAAACAGATTTTTTTAAAGCTCCTGCGAGTACAAGATATCATGGAAATCATGAATGCGGATTATTAGAGCATAGTATGAAAGTGTATGAGATACTTAAAAATAAGGTAAAAAATGCTGTCATAGATTTAGATGTTTCAGAAGATACATTAATAATAATTGCATTATTGCATGATATTTGTAAAGTTAATTATTATAAAGTAGATTATAGAAATGCTAAAAATGATAGGGGCGAATGGGAAAAAGTGCCATATTATACGGTAGATGATACTATACCATATGGACATGGTGAAAAGTCTGTTATGATGATTACAGAATATATGAAATTAACTAGTGAAGAAAAATATGCTATTAGATGGCATATGGGATTTACAGAGCCAAAAGAATTATATGGAACAATAGGGCAAGCTTATAAGAAATATCCTTTAGCTTTATTATTACATGAAGCGGATTTGGAATCTTCATATTTTTTCGATATTTAATAAAAAACCTCCAATTAATTATTGGAGGTTTTATTACTGAATAATGTGTTCATTTTATTTGATATATTTTGTTTTAGTTCATTAGTTTTACTGAGATCAAATTCATAATTAAATCCAGATTTTTTTAGTACATCACCATCATTTAAAAATGGGGGAAGTTTGGTAGTTTTTACTTCAAATGTTTTGTGTGTTTGCCTATTTTGTAAAATTGTATAATCTCCTTCTTTTCTGTCGACTACAAAGTATTGCATTTCTTCTAAAGCACCTCCTAAAATTGTAATAAAATTTGAATTTGAAAATTTTTTCCCCAGATTTTGTTGTAAATTAATATCCATTATTTATAAATTTTTATTATATTAGACTAAAAGTTTTTAAATTATATCATAGACATGTGAATAAATCAAGGAAAAATCTGTTGACATAGTGAAACATTTGTTTTATAATTTCTCTAGGAGTTAATTATGGAAAGAAAATTTTTACATATTGATGTAAATAATGCTTTTTTATCATGGACTGCAGTTGAAAGATTAAAAAACGGGGATAAATTAGACTTACGCACAATACCATCAGTAATTGGTGGTGACGAGTCTAAAAGAAGAGGAATTGTTGTTGCTAAAAGTAATATAGCCAAAAAATTTGGAATAAAAACGGCAGAACCATTATATATGGCAAGAAGAAAATGTCCTAGTGTTGTAGTAGTTCATGGAGATTATGATGTATATAAAAGATATTCTGATGAGCTTTATAAAATTTTTCTAACTTATACAGAAAAAGTAGAAAGATTTTCAATAGACGAATGTTTTTTGGACTTGACTGGGTACTTAAAGCCAAATGAAGATTTAGTTAAAATTGGAATAGAAATAAAAGAAAAAATAAAGAAAAAATTTGGATTCACTGTAAATGTTGGGGTATCTGATGACAAAATTTTAGCCAAAATAGCTTCTGATTTTGAAAAGCCAGATAAATTGCATACTTTATTTAAATCAGAAATAGAAGAAAAATTATGGAATTTACCTGTTTCAGAAATGTTTATGGTTGGGAAAAAGTCAATTCCAAAATTAAATAGATTGGGAATAAAAACAATTGGAGATTTAGCTAATTTTGATAAATCATTACTTATTAAAAATTTTGGAAAATATGGCTATATGATATGGAAATATGCAAATGGTAATAGCAATGAAGAAGTTAATTATATTAAAGAAAAACCTAAAGGAATTGGAAACAGCTATACACTTCCTTATGATGTGGGGAATATATCAGAACTCGAAGTTATACTTGCTCAATTAGTTGAAAAAGTTGCATATAGACTAAGAAAAGAAGATATGTATGCCACAGTTGTTAATGTACAATTAAAAAATAACAATTTTAAGGTATTTTCACACCAAAAAAAGTTAGATGTTCGAACAGATACAACTAAAGATATATTAAAAGCAGCTAAAGAACTTTTAAATGAACTATATAATGGAGATTTTATTAGATTAGTTGGAGTTAGAGTAGATGGATTGGTAGAGAAAAAAGAAATGCAACTTTCTATTTTTGATATGCCAGAAAATAGTAAAAATAAAAAAATTGATGAAGCAATGGATAGGCTTAGAGAAAAGTTTGGGGAAGATATTGTTGGTAGAGCAATAGATATTAAAAGTAACATTGATGATAAATAATTCATATTATGTATTAACCAGAAGGTTTAGAGGTGCAAGTTCGAAAAAATAAATAGTATGCTAGTATGTTAGATTTTTTGAAATTTGATTTATGCCTCAAGGAAGGAATGAATACAAATATGGAACCACAAGTTACAATTTGTTGCGGTAAGAAAAGTCAAAGATGTTGTTGCATATCTAAAATATTATATATCTTTATTGCTTTACTAATTTTTGTAGTTGGAATTATAATAGGTGCATTAACTTCTATTGTTACTGCTATTGGTGCGGTATACTTCTATGTATTAGCGACAATTTTTGCAATACTTGCGATTATAACATTAATATATATGTTATGCAGTTGTAGAAATTAGTGTTTAAATAAAAATTATAAAGATGGCGTTTCGATATAAAATATAGTATCGGACGCCATTTTAGGTAAAAATTATATAATTGAAAAAAATATATACATGTGATAAAATACGTTTATCTTTTAGGAAAGGAATTTTTTATATGGAAAAAGATAAAATTGCTATTATTATGGCTGCAGGGAAAAGTACTGCAATGAATTCAAAAAAATCTAAATTAGTACATAAATTGTATGGAAAAGAACTTGTTTCAAGAGTGGTTGAGACAGCTGAAAAGCTAGACTGCGATGAAATTATAACAGTTGTTGGTGAACAAAAAGAACAAGTTATGGAAGTTTTGAAGGATAGAACAAAATATGTAGAACAAAAAGAAATTTTAGGAACAGGACATGCTTTGTTACAAGTACTTCCAATGCTAGAATCAAAATCAGGTCAAGTTGTTATTCTATATGGTGATGTTCCAATAATAAAAAAAGAAACTATTGAAAAATTGATAGATAGAAATAGAAATGAAAGAGAAAGTGTAACATTATTAACTGCAATTTCTGACAATCCAACAGGATATGGAAGAATAATTAGAAATGATGTTGGAGAAGTTGAAGAAATTGTAGAAGAAATATATGCAAATGAAAGACAAAAGCAAATAAAGGAAATAAATTCAGGAATTTATTGCTTTGACATAGAAACATTAGTAAGCACAATAAAAGAAGTTGAACCACGTGATAATGGACAAATTTATTTAACAGATGTTGTTAAAGCTATGCGTGATAAAGAGTTTAAAATTGGTGCAATGATTGTTGAAGATAATACAGAAATTTTAGGTGTAAATGATAGAGTACAATTAGAATTATTAGGCAGAGTTTTAAAAATGAGAATTAATACAATGCATATGCTAAACGGTGTTACGATTGAAGATTCAGATACAACATATATTTATGAAGATGTAAAAATAGGTAGAGATACAGTTATTCATCCAAATACAACAATAAAATCAGATTGTGTTATTGGTGAAGATTGCGAAATCGGACCAAATGCTTACATCAGAGAACATTCAACTTTAGCTGATAAAGTAAAAATTGGTAATTGTGTTGAAATAAAGAAAACCAAAGTCGCTTATGGAAGTAAGGTTCCTCATTTATCATATATGGGTGATTGCGAAATTGGAACTGGAGTTAATATTGGATGCGGAAGTATTACTTGCAATTATGATGGTGTAAATAAACATAAAACGATTATTGGCGATGACTGTTTTGTTGGTTCAAATACAAATTTAGTTGCACCAGTAACTGTTGGAAAAAATGTATTGATCGCTGCTGGTTCAACAATTACAGAAAATGTACCAGATGATACCTTGGCAATTGCAAGACAAAGACAAGTTAATAAAGTTGATTGGAATAAAAAATAATATCAAAGAGGGATTTATATGAAAAATAAAATTTTAATAATTTCTCTAATATTAATTATTGCAATAGGAGTTACTTGGAATTTTATTAGAACTAAAAAGTCAGAAACAGAAAGTGAAAGACCAATAGCTGTTAGTGAAGATGAAATAAAAAATCCTGATAGAATGGTTGTAAAGTTAGGTCAAAATTATTATGAGATTACACCACATGATTCTGGTTATGATGAACTTATAAAAAAATGTAGACAAAGTTTTAATAGAACAACCGGAAGAAACATTGATGAACAGGAAATAGAATCTTTAAAGCAGAATTCAGATTTTGTAGAATTTGATTATGATAGAGTAAGTAAAAATAATATTTTCTTTTTTTCCGGAGATATTGGAGTTATTAAAATGCAAGAAACAGGTGGAATTACTGCATCTAATGAACTATATGATGGAGAAGAGTTAAAAGAAAGCTTTGAAAAAGCAATAAAAGACAAGACTCCATATAGCTTAGATACCTCTTTATATACTGCTAATAATGTTTATCAATATCTTCCATCTACATATGATTTCGAAGAAATTAAATATGAGGCAGTTTATAAAAAGGAAATTACATCTGTAGATGATTATGAAAAAATTTTGAATTTATATAATATTAAATTTGAAAAAATTGATATAAATGAGCTTTTAAAAGGAAACAAGATTATATTATTTTTAAGCAAATACAATATTTCTGATTATAAAACTAATGTAGGAAATATAAAAATTAATTTCATAGGACAAGATTATGAAGTACCAATAGCTCAAAACTATATACCATTACTTATGGTAGTGAGCAAAATTGTTAATACAAATTGTATTTACTACAATTATGATAGTGTAAATAATGTAGATAATTTAACTGGAACTCATGAAGATATATATGGTGTAGTTAGAGAGAAAAAAGATGATGGAACTTTAATTTTAGGATACACAGTAGAAGACAATATTACAACAGGGATTGTCCAATTATCAGATTATGTTAAAAATAAAAACTCAAGTGCAAGAGAAATAGAAGTTGGAGATTGGATAAGTTCACTTGGAGCAACTGTTATTTCAAAAGAAAATGATATAAAAACATATGCAGTTAATACAGAAATCTATGTTCAAAAAAAAGATGACTATGAAAAAAGTATAAGTAATCTTGTTAAAGGTGAAAAGACCTTAGATACTAATATAGAATATTATTATGAATCAGAGTCTGGTTATGATGGATTTATGATTTGTGCTTTATATTTTGGAGAAAATTCTGTAGCACCTGATGGATATTTAAAAGTATATTATGATTTTTATGATAATATTACTGAAAGCTATTTAGGTAGAAAGGAAAGTCCTGTAGCTTCAAACTATGGAATTGTTAAGTACGAAATGGTTACAATTACATTTACAGAACCTGTTTCAGATATAAAAAATATTAAGGCTAAAACTTTAGAATTTATAGCTGATTAATATATTATTGAGTATTAAATTAAGAGGAAGTATATTGTATACTTCCTCTTTTTACATACCTTGTTCACCTGGCAAAATGTAGTCAATAATACCATAAATTAATGCACCGATTATTGCTGACATCCAAGAAATTGTATACCCAGCGACAAAGAACTGAGTTGCATATAAAATTACCACGGCAAGAACAAATCCTACAAAACCTTTACCAAAAGCCATTGCTTGTAATCCTGTAAATTTAACAATTAAATAATCCATTACAGTTAATACAATAGCTGCAAGAGCTAAAGACCAAAAATTATCGATTCTAAAGCCGGGAGTAAAAAATGCTGTTACTCCAAGGATAATAGCTGCTGCTATAAGTCTTCCAATAATTTGACCAATAACTCCCATTGTGGAAGAGCTTTGTATATTAGAATTGTTATTATCCATTTTGAACCTCCTTTTTTAAACTAATGATATTTATTAATTTAAAAAATCCAATTACCAATTTGAACAATCATTAATTGTTCATTTTTATTTTTAACTAAAAAAATTTTTTTATGCATATTATTCGTTTTTTTAGTAAAAAATAAATGTAAAATTGAAAAAAGAGGTTTTTTATGCTTGTTATTTTTATTAGAACTATAGTTTTATATATTCTTGTTTTACTAGTAATGCGCTGTATGGGAAAAAGAGAAATTGGACAACTTCAGCCATTTGAATTGGTAATTTCAATTATGATTGCTGACTTAGCATCTATTCCAATGTCTGATGTTGGAGTACCAATATCTAATGGTATAATTCCAATTCTTAGTCTTCTAGTTATGCATTTGATTATTTCCTTTGGAAATTTGAAAAGTATAAGATTTAGGCAAATAATTTGTGGTAAGCCAACTATATTAATTTATAGAGGAAAAATAGATGAGCAAAAATTAAAAAAAGAAAGATATACGATTAATGAACTTCAAGAGAGATTAAGGGGAAAAGATGTATTTAATATTGGAGATGTTGAATATGCAATTTTAGAAACTAGTGGGGAGATAAATGTAATTTTGAAGCCAGAAAAAAGAAATCCAACGTTAGGAGATTTAAGTGTTCAAGCAAAATATGAAGGAATTGCATATGATTTAGTAATTGATGGAGTAATCCAATATGAAAACTTAAACAAGATAAATAAAAATTACGAGTGGCTTGAAAAAGAAGTTAGTAAATTTGGATTTGAACCAGAAGATGCTTTAGTTGTAACAATAGATGGAGATAATCAGATTTTTTGTCAGAAAAAAGGAGATCAAAATAATGTTTAAAGAAGTTATTATTTCTGCAGCAATAGTAATTGCAATTATAGTTTTGGATATTTTATTAGGAAGATTTGTAGATGATAAAATGAACCACACAGTAGAACTTTTGAATAATGTAGAAATAAGTATAAGGGAAAACAACTATGAAGAGGCAAATAAAAAATTAAAAGAAACTGATGAATTTTGGAAAAATTCTGAAGAAATGCTTTCTTTTTATATAGAACATGAGGAATTAGAAAAAGTAGACAAAGAATTTACGTCTTTAAATACTTTTATTGAATTAGAAAATGAAGAGGCTCTTGAAAAAGTAAATAATGTTGCATATATAATTAAACACATAGAAGAAAAAGATGATTTAAAATTAAAAAATATTTTTTAATGAAAGTTCACGCATGTTTTATAAATTTCATATTATATTGTAAATGACAAAAAAGGATGATATAAATGGAGCGATTTGTTTATTTAGATCATGCGGCAACAACGCCAATAGATAAAGAAGTATTAAATGAGATGTTACCATATTTGACTTTGAATTATGGTAATGCTTCATCATTATATAGTTTGGGTAAAAAGAGTAAAGAGGCAGTTGAAAAAGCAAGATTGCAAATTGCAGATGCAATAAATTGTAATTCAAATGAAATTTATTTTACGAGTTGTGGGAGTGAAAGTGATAATTTAGCATTAAAAGGGATTGCACAAGCTAATCGAAATAGGGGAAAGCATATAATAACTAGCAGTATTGAACATCCAGCTATTTTGGAAACTTGTAAGACTTTAGAAAAAGATGGATTTTCTATTTCATATGTACCGGTTAAGGAAAATGGAATAATTGATATAGAAGAATTAAAAAGATTAATTAGAAAAGATACTATTTTAATTTCTATAATGATGGCAAATAATGAAGTTGGTACAATTCAGCCAATTGAAGAAATAGGAAGAATAGCGAGACTTAACAATATTATTTTTCACTCTGATTGTGTTCAGGCAATTGGAAATTTAGATATAGATGTAAGAAAAATGAATATTGACGCACTTTCAATGTCTGCACATAAATTCTATGCACCTAAAGGAATTGGGGCTTTGTATATTAAGTCTGGAATAAGATTTAATAGACAACAAGATGGTGGACATCAAGAAAGAGAGAAAAGAGCTGGAACTGAAAATGTTGCTAGTATTGTTGGCATGGGAAAGGCTATAGAAATTGCAGAAAAAAATAGAAATGTTTATAATGATAAATTAAAAAAATTAAGAAACGCATATGTGAAAAGTGTGATTAATTTATTTTCAAATGTTTTTGTTAATGGAGATATGGAAAATAGATTATCTGGAAATATGAATATTTCTTTTTTGGGATATAAAGGTGCTTATTTAGTTGGGGAATTAGATAAAAGAGGAATTTGTGCATCAAGCGGTTCAGCATGTAGTGCAGGACTTCCAATGCCTTCAAATGTTTTAATGAATATTAGTCATAATGTAAAAATAGCAGAAAGTTCATTAAGAATTACTTTTGGAAAAGAAAACACAATGCAAGATGTTGAATATTTAATATATTGTTTAAATGAAATATTAACAAAAAAATAAGCCAGTATAAAACTGGCTTATTTTGAAATTAATTCATTATATCATCTGAATCATCATCTATAGAATTTGTATTTTGAAGAATTTGTGATTGCATTTCTGCAGAAGTTAATTCGTCAGAATCTTCAGTTTCTTCTTTTTTATGTTTTTTATGTTTTCTATTATCTTTTATAACATCTGATAATGCACCTAAACTTCCAAGAGCTGATGTAGCTTCAAATGGAATGAATATTTTATTTGCATCACCTTTTGCAACTTCTTCAAGTGCTTCTAAAGATTTTAATTGAACTAGTTTTTCATCTGGATCAGATTCTTTAATAGCATCATATACCATTTGAATTTCTTTTGCTTTAGCAGCGGCAACTTGTTTTATTGCATCAGCTTCACCAGTAGCCCTTCTTATTTTGGCTTCTCTGTCAGCTTCAGCATCTAAGATTGCAGCTTCTTTTCTACCTTCAGCAAGAGTGATTGCAGATTGTCTTTCACCTTCGGCTTGTAGAATTAAAGCTCTTTTATTTCTTTCTGCGTTCATCTGTTTTTCCATAGCATCTTTTATATCTGGTGGAGGAGTAATATCTTTGATTTCAACTCTGTCAACTTTACATCCCCATTGATCTGTAGCTTCATCTAGTATAGATTTTAATCTAGTATTTATTAAATCTCTAGAACTAAAAGTTTCATCAAGTTCCATTTTACCAACAATATCACGAATTGTTGTAATAGCTAAATATTCAATACCTTTTTTTAATGATTGAATTTCATAAACTGCCTTTGCAGGATCTGTAACTTTGTAGAAAACAACTGTATCTATAGTTATTGTAACATTATCTGAAGTAATAACTTCTTGTGGTTGAACATCCATAGTTTGTTGTTTTAAGCTAACTATGGATCTAACATTGTCTATAAAAGGTATAATAAGTGTTAGACCAGCATCTGCTGCTTTATGAAATTTACCTAATCTTTCAATAATATATACTTCTGATTGTTTTACAACTTTAATTGATTTTATAAGTATAATTGCAATAATTATAATTAATATAATAAAAGCAATAGTCATATTTTTTCCTCCTTAAAAATTTATATAGCGATTTACATAAATTTCCCATAATTACATTACTATTATACCACAGAAATACTGAAAAATAAAGACTTTTTTAAAAAAATAACAAATTTATGAAATTCTATTTAATAAAATGTCTATTTATGATATAAGTTATGTAGAAATTTGTAAGTATAGGAGTTGACACGATGGAAGAAAGTAAAAATAAAAGACTGAAATTTAGAAGTGGCAACCTATTGAACAAAATTGTCATAGTAACAATTTTATTAATAGTAGTATTGAATATTTTTAGATATGCAGCCTATTTTGAAAAAGGAAAGAATGATGAGATTCAAATTTCAATTCATGATGCTGTAAACTTGGAACTATCAAATAGTGTATATATAGATGAAAATGATGTTATTTATTTATCAGAAGAAGATATGAAAAAATATTTTGATAAAGATTTATATTATGTGCAAATTGAAAATAGTAAAAGAAAATATATATCTGTGTTTGAAAATAAAGTTATAGAATTGGTTGAAGATGAAAATCACATGTTTCTTAATGATGCAAGATATAAAATAAAAGGAGAAGTTACTAATAGGGATGGTGTATATTATTTCCCAATTTCTGAATTGACAGAGGCTTATAATATTAAAGTAGATTATTTAAAAGATAAAAATAGAATAAATATAGATAAATTATCAGAAGAAAAGATAACAGCTGTTGTTAGTAAAGATACAAATTTAAAATATAAGATGACTGATATTTCGAAAAATTTAGGAATGCTAAAACAAGGCGATACAGTTGAAATAATAGAAAAAATGGATAAAACATGGACTAAAATAAAAACTTCAGAGTATATGATTGGTTATATAAAAAGTTCAAAATTGGAAAAGGAAAAAACAGAGAGAGAAGCAGTTAGAAGAGATGATTATAGTAGATTTGATATGAAAAATTCTACGATTATAGAAGTAGATGATTCTACATATCCAAATATGAATGAGGCTCTTTCAGAATATGATACGAGAAAGGCTAAAATTAAGGAAATACTTAAGACTGCAATAGATGAAGTAGTTCAATTAAAAGGAAAGAGTATTGGAGTTAAAATTAATCTTACTTCAATAGATAATTCAGAAAATTATTATAGATTTTTGAAAGAATTAAAAGCATATTTAAATGATATGAATGTATGCTTAATTGTTGTAGATCAGGGCAATATGGAAACACAAGACTTAGAAAATGTTAGTAATATAATATTATAAATTTTAGAAAAGGAACAAAAGAAAATGATTAGAGAAGAAAGTGGAAAATCTAAAATATCAACTATATTGATTATATTTTTATTAATTATTTTATTAGCTGTTGGAGGAACTTTTATATGGTACAGCAACTCAATTAAGGCAACACAAAAAAATAGTGAAAAAGTAGTATTAGAAATAGAGAGTGGTAGCGGTGTAGCAGGTATTGCGGATAAGCTTAAAAGTAATGGACTAATAAAAAATACTACAGCATTCAAAGTATATTGCAAATTAAATAAAAAAACATCTATGAAAGCTGGAAAATATGAATTAGATAAAAATATGACAGTTGAGCAAATAACTAATATTTTGGAAGAAGGAAAAATAGTTGATGAAACTGTAAAAATTACTTTTGTTGAAGGAAAAAATATGAGGTGGATTGCTTCAACAATAGCACAATCTACAGATAACACAGAAGATGACGTATTTAATTTGCTTCAAGATGATGAATACATAGATTCATTAATTGAAAAATATTGGTTTCTAGATGATAAAATAAAAGATGATGATATATATTATCCATTAGAAGGATATTTATATCCAGATACATATGTTTTAGCTGATAAAACAGTAGATGTTAAGACTATATTTGAAAAAATGCTTGATAAAATGGAAAGTGTTTTGGATGATGATGAACTAAAAAATGGAATTACTAATAGTAAATATTCAGTTCATGAGATTTTATCTTTGGCATCTGTTGTAGAACTTGAGGCAAAAGATGACGAAGACAGAGCAGAGGTAGCAGGCGTATTTTATAATAGATTATCTAGAGGAATGGCACTTCAAAGTGATGTTACAACATATTATGCTTCAAAAGTAGACATGAATGAACGAAACTTAACGCAAAAAGAACTTGCAAATAATAATCCATATAATACTCGTAGTTCATCAATGGCTGGAAAACTTCCTATTGGACCAATATGCATGGTAGGGGAAACTTCAATAGATGCAGTTATTAATCCTAAAAAGACTAGTGCGTTATTCTTTGTTGCAGACAAAAATGGAAAAGTATATTTTTCTAAAACAAATGCTGAGCATGAACAAAAGATTGAAGAATTGAAAAAGCAGGGATTATGGTATACATATGGTGATTAAAATGTATACAGAAAAACAAAAGAATATTTAGATTATCTACATAAAACTTGACAAAATTGGAAAAACTGTTTAAAATAAATAATACGTGAATATTTTAAGCAATGATAACTCAAAGTAATTGCAATAGAAAATCTAAAAGAGAGAATTACCGTGGCTGAAAGTAATTCAGATGGAAGCAATTATGAAACAAGTTGGAGCTTATTTTTATAGAGTGGGATTTTATCCAATTTGGGTGGTACCGCGGAAGTTAGCTTTCGTCCCTTATACATGGGATGAAAGCTTTTTTGTTGCATAAAAGGAGGTGGAAAAATGTATAGAACATATACATGTAATGAAATCAGAGAAAAAAATGTTGGAGAACACATTAAGTTAGCTGGATGGGTTCAAACAATTAGAGACTTGGGTGGAGTATTATTCGTAGATTTAAGAGATCAATATGGAATAACACAGGTTGTTGCATCTGGAAATACTGAATTAGTAGATACGATTTCAAGAATTCCGATTGAATCAACTATTTCTGTTGAGGGAACAGTAAGATTAAGAGATGAAGAAACAATAAATGAAAAGTTAGACACAGGTTTAGTAGAATTATTTGTTGAAAAAGTTGAAATATTGGGAAAAAGAACAAAATCTTTACCTTTTGAAATTGAGAATAGCAGAGATGTCCGTGAAGATTTAAGATTGCAATACAGATTTTTAGATTTGAGAAATGAAAAATTAAAGAATAATTTAATCTTGCGCTCAAAAGTTATTCAGTTTATGAGAGAGCAGATGATAAAGAAAGATTTCTTAGAGGTGCAAACTCCAATTCTTACAAGTTCTTCACCAGAAGGTGCTAGAGACTATTTAGTACCAAGTAGAATTTATCCAGGAAAGTTTTATGCACTTCCACAAGCTCCTCAACAATTTAAGCAATTATTAATGGTTTCAGGAATAGATAAATATTTTCAAATAGCTCCTTGCTTTAGAGATGAGGATGCAAGAGCAGATAGAACACCAGGTGAATTTTATCAGTTAGATATGGAAATGGCATTTGCAACACAAGAAGATGTTTTATCAATAATGGAAGAAGTAATATACAATGTTTTTAAAGAATTTTCAGATAAAAAGATTTCTGAATATCCATTTCCAAGAATTGCTTACAGAGAATCAATGTTAAAATATGGAACAGATAAACCTGATTTAAGAAACCCATTAGTAATTTGTGATGTTACTGATATTTTTGAAAAAGTTGATTTAAAAGTATTTAATGGAAAACAAGTAAGAATTATTTCTGTACCAGATGGTGGAAGCCAACCTAGAACTTTATTTGAAGGTATGACAGATTTTGCAATTAATGAATGCAAAGCTAAAGGTTTAGCATGGCTTAAAGTAAATGATGATAGAACACTACAAGGACCAATTGCAAAATTTATTGATGACGATGCTAGAGAAGCTATGCTTAAGAAAGCAGGAACAAAGGCTGGAGATGCAATTTTCTTTGTTGCAGAACATGAGCCAGTGGTTTCTAAACTTGCAGGTCAAATAAGGGAAGAACTTGGAAAAAGAATGGGATTAATTGATGATTCTACTTATAAGTTCTGTTGGATTGTTGATTTTCCAATGTTCGAAAGAGCAGATAATGGAAAAATTGAATTTTCACACAATCCATTCTCAATGCCACAAGGTGGAATGGAAGCATTAGAAACTAAAGAACCTTTAGATGTTCTTGCATATCAATATGATATTGTCGGAAATGGTATTGAACTTGCTTCAGGTGCGGTTAGAAATCATTCTCCAGAGATAATGATAAAAGCTTTTGAAATAGCTGGTTATAAAGAAGATGAAATCTTGAAAAAGTTTTCTGCTTTGTATAATGCTTTCCATTATGGTGCACCACCACATGCTGGAATAGCACCAGGAATTGATAGAATTATAATGCTTCTTGCTGAAGAAGAAACTATTAGGGAGGTTCAAGCATTTCCAATGAATGCTAAGGCTCAAGATGTACTTATGGGAGCACCTTCAAATGTTTCACAAAGACAATTAGATGAAATTCATATAAAAATAAATGATAGAAAATAGAATAATTTTGTGCTTGCTTCATATTAATTATGAAGGGGCTTTATGAATAGAGATATTATTTATATTGACTGCTTAAATTCGTATTTAGATATTTTAAAAATAGATAAATTTAAGTTTTTAAAGAAAATTATTTATAAAATTTGTAATTGGTTAGGTATTGTAATATCAACTGAAAATTATTTTAAATTGGTTTGTTTAGAGAAAGATAAAATAAATTCAAGAATGATTAATAATTTATTTTTAAAAATAAGAACAATATCTTCAAAAAATATTGTTCTTGCAGATCAATTATTACAAAATAAAGAATTCGTAAAAATATTAGAAAGTAAAAATTACAATATATTAAATGGCACATGGTTATATAAGTTCCTAACTTATAATATTGTTGAAAAGATTGCATATATACAAAATACTAAAATAGAAAATATGGAAATTACAGTTTTAACAAATGAGGATTCAGATATTAATATTGAAAACATAAAATTATTGGCATTAAAATGTAAAGTTTTGAATATACTTACTGATGAAAGTAAGAAATTTGAAATTTTAGAAAAATTTTTATTTGATGAATATGGGATTATAATAAATGTGTCAACTAATAAAAGAAAGACAGCTTTACATTCAAATGTTATTCTGAATTTTGATTTTTCCATTGATAAAATTAAACAATGTGATTTTAGGAAGAAAACTGTAGTTGTTCAGTTTACTAAAGAAAATTATGAAAATGCAAATGGGGTAGTAATTGTTTTTTATAAAATAAAATTGCCGACCAAGTATTCAAAATTATTAGTTGGTTATAATAATTTTTCAGAAGAAACTATGTATGAAAGTTTTTTATATCATAAATTATCATTTAAAAATTTAAGAAAAATACTATATGAAGATAATATTCAAATTAAATATTTTATAGGTAATAGCGGAAAAATACAATTTACGGAGATAAAAGAAAATTTGTATAAATAAAATTAAGGGCAATACTTGACAAAATTGTTTTAGAGGACTATTATATATGCGTTACTAAAAACAAAAATAGTATTATTCAAATTTGTTTTAGAATCTGTAAAAATATAAAAATATTTTGACTTTAGAAAGGGATGATGATTATTATGGAGGAGAATAGGGAAATACTATTAACACAAGAAGGTTACGATAACCTAGAAAAGGAATTAGAATATTTAAAAACAGAGAAAAGAACAGAAATTGCAGAAAGAATTAAAGTAGCATTAGGTTTTGGAGATTTATCAGAAAATTCTGAATATGATGAAGCAAAAGGCGCACAAGCTGCTAATGAGAATAAGATTGCAGAATTGGAAAATAAAATTAGATATGCTAGAATCATTGATGAATCAGAAATAGATACTAAAACCGTACAAGTTGGAAATATTGTTACTGTTCATGATGAAGAGTTTGATGAGGATGTAGTATATACAATTGTTGGATCAACAGAGGTTGATTTAGCTCAAAATAGAATTTCTAATGAGTCACCAATGGGGATTGCTTTATTGGGAGCAAAAAAGGGTGAGACGGTTGAAGTTGAGGCTCCAGATGGGGTTATGAAATTTAAAATTTTATCAATTAAAAAATAATGAAGAAGAGTCCAAATATTAGTTATTTGGATTCTTTTTTAGTATATTTATATAATAATAGTAACACAGAGTAAAGATATTTTTTTTCTTCCTTGTGGGTCGCAACTCTCAAATAATTAAAATTTAATTTGAAGAGTTGCTCGCAATCGCACTTCACGTTGTTTCGTTTGCTCGCTTCGCGTCAGATAAAAAATATCTTTACTTTGTGTTGTATTTTATAATTCGTACAAATAAAGATATTTTTTTCTTCCTTGTGGGTCGTAATTCTTGAATAATTAAAATTTAAAGAGTTACAAATGTTACTAAAGCTAGTTAAATCAACATTTTTGACGCTTGTAAAAAAGTATTGAAAGCTAAAATTTTTTGTGATAGAATAACGTCGGTCGAATAAATTACAATAATATAGGAGGTAATTATGATTTATACACAAGAACTAGAAAATATGTGCAAAGTTGCAAAAGGAGTTGATCATGGACCAGCACCAATACCAGAAGAAGGAAAATGGGTAAAAGCAAAAGATATAAAAGATATTTCAGGATTCACTCATGGTATTGGATGGTGTGCTCCACAACAAGGTGCTTGTAAATTAACTCTAAATGTAAAAGATGGAGTAATTCAAGAAGCACTAGTTGAAACAATTGGATGTTCTGGAATGACACATTCAGCAGCTATGGCTGGGGAAATTTTAGTTGGAAAGACAATATTAGAGGCATTAAATACAGACTTAGTTTGTGATGCTATTAATACAGCAATGAGAGAATTATTTTTACAAATTGTATATGGTAGATCTCAATCTGCATTTTCAGAAGGTGGCTTAGCAGTTGGAGCAGGGCTTGAAGATTTAGGTAAAGGTCATACAAGTCAAGTTGGAACAATATATTCTAGTTTGGAAAAAGGACCAAGATACTTAAATTTAGCAGAAGGATATATTGTTGAAATTGGACTAGATAAAGATGATCAAATTATTGGTTACAAATATGTTCATATGGGAAAAATGATGGATTCAATCAAAAAAGGTGTAGACCCAATGGAAGCAATTGAAAAAGCTTCTGGAACATATGGAAGATTTGATGAGGCAGTTAAAAAGATTGATCCTCGTAAACAATAATTAATGTTATAAAGAGATAATATATAAAAAGGAGAGAATGATATATGGCAGTAACATTTGAAAGTTATGAAAGAAGAATTGCTCAAATAAAACCCGTAATGGAAAAATACGGAATAAAAGATTTTGATGATGCTTTAGAGATTTGCAAAGAAAAAGGTTTTAATCCTTATGATATGGTAAAAGGTGTTCAACCAATTTGTTTTGAAAATGCATGTTGGGCATATACTTTAGGTGCAGCAATAGCAGTTAAAAAAGAATGTAAAAAGGCTGCAGATGCGGCAAAAGCTATAGGTGAAGGTTTACAAGCTTTTTGTATTCCTGGATCAGTTGCTGATGATAGAAAAGTTGGATTAGGACATGGAAATTTAGCTTCAATGCTTTTATCAGAAGAAACTAAATGTTTTGCGTTCTTAGCAGGACATGAGTCTTTTGCAGCAGCAGAAGGAGCTATAGGAATTGCAAAATCAGCTAATAAAGTTAGAAAAGAACCATTAAGAGTTATATTAAATGGTTTAGGAAAAGATGCAGCACAAGTAATTTCAAGAATTAATGGATTTACATATGTAAAAACAGATTTTGATTTCTTCACAGGAAAAGTAAAAGTTGTTGAAGAAATTCCATATTCAGATGGAGAAAGATCAAAAGTTAGATGCTATGGTGCAAATGATGTTAGAGAAGGTGTTGCAATAATGTGGATGGAAGATGTTGATGTTTCTATTACTGGAAATTCAACTAACCCTACAAGATTCCAACATCCAGTTGCAGGAACATATAAGAAAGAAAGAATTGAAGCAGGAAAGAAATACTTCTCTGTTGCTTCTGGTGGAGGAACAGGAAGAACATTACATCCAGATAATATGGCTGCTGGACCAGCTTCATATGGTATGACAGATACAATGGGAAGAATGCATTCAGATGCACAATTTGCAGGATCTTCATCAGTACCAGCTCATGTTGAAATGATGGGATTAATCGGTATGGGAAATAACCCAATGGTTGGTGCTACTGTTGCAGTTGCTGTTGCTGTAGAAGAAGCTATGAAATAAAATAAATTATATATAAGTAAAATGAACCTAATTTGCTGAATAAAAGTTTAGCAATGAGGGTTCATTTTTTTATAGAAACCTAACATTTCTTAACTGGTTTAGAGGAAGATATTATAAATATATAATGTTTACATAATTGACAAAAAGAATATAAAATATTATACTATAAAGTGA
This sequence comes from uncultured Clostridia bacterium, assembly GCA_947594845.1. Lineage (GTDB taxonomy): Bacteria > Bacillota > Clostridia > TANB77 > CAG-508 > UMGS1994. The sequence continues at coordinate 94,169 of CANQEI010000001.1, forward strand.
TTAACTCTATAGGGGGTGAAAAGATGGACAGAGCTGAGTATTTTCGGTATCACTCACAATTAATGAGCACTGGCTCAGTAGACTTTCCCAAAAGAGAAAAGCTTATTGACTTTGTTGCAGAAATGATTGCGGATGATTACGCTAGTTACTGCACATTTAGCGAAATGGCAGCCGTTACTCCAGCAGATAGAGAAGTATGGTCTAGACGTAAAGAAGCTGAGCGCTATCTCGTAAGACTGTATGCTACTCAATATTTGCAGAAACGTGTTGCTTCTCTTGATAACATAGTGTATATAGCATCGGTGAAACTGTGGAAGAAGATTCCTAAAAGCTTTATTTGGAACTTTGATGCAGAAAATGAAAACGAAATATATGCCTATGTATTGGGAAAGCTTGGTCAGAGTGATAAGCCTGAAGACGTTTTTGTTACAAAGATACGGTACACTGTTGAAGGTCATCTTGTATTCAAGAGAAAAAGCATCTGATGGAAGTTTTGTCCAAAGGAGAAGCACGCTATTTCTAGCGTGCTTTTCCTTTTTTTTAATAATATTAATTAATGTTGCGAATATTAATATTTTGGAATATAATAACTATGATTTATTTATAAGGAGGAAATATGTTACAGTTAAAAGATATAACTAAAAATTATTTATCTGGCGAAATGACGGTGAAAGCACTAAAAGGAATCAGTATAGAATTTAGAAAAAGTGAATTTGTTTCTATTCTTGGTCCTAGTGGATGTGGAAAAACAACGTTATTAAATATAATTGGTGGCTTAGATAGATATACATCAGGTGATTTAATAATAAATGGTAAGTCAACCAAAATGTTTAAAGATAAAGACTGGGATGCTTATAGAAATTATTCTGTTGGGTTTGTTTTTCAAAATTATAATTTAATTCCTCATCAAACAGTTTTGTCAAATGTTGAACTTGCTCTTACTTTATCAGGTGTTAGCAAAAAGGAGAGAAGAAAGAGATCTATAAAGGTTCTTGAAGAGGTAGGCTTAAAAGATCAAATACATAAAAAGCCAAATCAACTATCTGGAGGACAAATGCAAAGGGTCGCTATTGCAAGAGCTCTAGTTAACGATCCAGATATTATTTTAGCAGATGAACCAACAGGAGCATTAGATACAGAAACTAGTGTTCAAATTATGGATATTTTGAAAAAAATATCAAAAGATAAATTAATTGTAATGGTTACACACAATCCTGAATTAGCTGAAAAATATTCTTCAAGATTAATTAAGGCTTTAGATGGAAAAATTATTAGTGATTCAAATCCATTTACAGAAGAAGATAGAAAAAATGAAAAGGGATTGAAAGCAAAAACTGGTAAAACTTCAATGAATTTCTTCACAGCATTATCATTGAGTTTAAATAATTTAATGACTAAAAAAGGAAGAACTTTTTTAACTGCATTTGCTGGCAGTATTGGTATTATAGGTATTGCATTAATTTTATCTTTATCAAATGGTGTTCAGAAATATATTGATAAAGTTCAGGAAGATACGCTTTCAACATATCCACTTACTATTCAAAAGGAAAGTATTGATGCAACATCTATGATGGAAGTTTTTATGGATCAACAAGGAGAGGAATATAATGATGATAAGATCCACTCAAGGCAAATTATAGGAGAAGTTTTTGATAAGATTTCAAAAGAAGTTCAAAGAAATAATTTGGAAGAATTTAAAAAGTACATTGACGATACAGATAATGATATAAAAAAATATTCAAATGCTATTCAATATAAATATGATTTAACATTGAATGTTTATAAGCCAGATACCGAAAATGGTGTTGTACAGGTAAATCCGTCAACAACTTTTCAAAAGTTGGGAATGATGGAAAGCTCTGAGGATTCTGCATATGTAATGGGACAGTCAATGGATATTTGGCAGGAAATGCTTGATAACCAAGAATTACTAGAATCTCAATATGATGTAGTTTCTGGAACTTGGCCAAAGGAATATAATGAAGTAGTTCTTGTAGTAAATCAGAATAACGAAATAAGCGATTATACTTTGTATTCTTTAGGAATAAAAGATCAAGCAGAGATTACAGAAAAGATGCACAAAGTAATGGCAGGAGAGACTTTAGATGATTTGCAAGATGAAACATATTCATATGAAGACCTTTTAGGATTAACATATAAAGTAGTTTTAAATACAGATTATTATGAAAAACAAGGCGATGTATGGGCAAGTAGAAAAAATGATGAAGCATATATGAAGCAAAAAATTTCTGAAGCTCAAGAAGTAAAAATTGTTGGTATTATAAAACCAAAGAAGGAAGCTGCGGCTACTTCAATGGGAGATATGGGAATAATAGGTTATAGAAAAGATCTTACTGAATATATTATAAATAAGATAAATGAGACAGATATAGCTAAAGAACAATTAGCTAATCCAGAAATAAATGTATTTACTGGCAAAAAATTTGAGGATGCAAATTTGAATGCTAGTGCAGGTTTTGATTATTCAAAATTATCACCTGAACAACAAAAATATATGTCTACTTTAAGTCAAGAAGAACTTGCAGGTGTAATTGCATCATATACAGAAATGGCTGATGCAACATATGACGAAAATATTGCTACTCTTGGAGTTTGTGATTTACAGTCTCCATCTGCAATTAATATTTATCCAATTGACTTCGAAAGTAAGGATAAAATTACTGAAGATATAGAAAGATATAATCAATCAAAAAGAGATGAAGGAAAAGAAGAAGATGTAATACAATATACAGATATGGTTGCAACTATGATGACATCTGTTACTGTAATAGTAAATATGATTAGCTATGTACTTATTGCATTTGTTGCAATTTCATTAATTGTTTCTTCAATAATGATTGGAATAATAACATATATTTCTGTACTTGAAAGAATAAAAGAAATAGGTGTATTACGTAGTATAGGTGCATCTAAGAAAGATATATCAAGAGTATTTAATGCAGAAACATTTATTATCGGATTTGTAGCAGGTCTTATAGGAATTGGAGTTACAGTATTATTAACAATACCAATTAATATAATTATAAAAGCTGTAGCTGATGTTTCTAATTTAGCAAAATTACCATTCTTAGGTGGAATTATATTAATAATTATTAGTATGATTTTGACTATGATTGCTGGATTAATACCTGCAAAAGTTGCAAGTAATAAAGATCCTGTTGAAGCTTTAAGAACAGAATAGTTGTAAAATATAAATGATGATAAATAGAAAGAGTTCAAATTTTTAATTTGAACTCTTTTTTGATATAAGAAAATTAGAAGTATTAATTCTGCAAGCTCATAGTTTTGAGAGTGTAAGGCTGATTGAAAAATAATAAACCTATGTAATGAACTTGCAGAATTAATACTTCTAATAGGTTTCAGAAAAAACTTTAAGTATAGAATTTATATTAATATTGGAAGGTGTACCATAAACATTTTTTCTAAAGTTTTCACTTGTATATTTACACATTTCATCAATAGATGTATGAATGTTCCAATGAATTGTTTGAATATTTGTATTATGCTTTTCAGCTATTGCATTTAATATATTTTCATAAGAAGGTTTAGAACTAGGATATGTGCGTAAATATATAATATAATCTAATAAGTATTGAGTTCCGCATAAACTAAAATTAAAGCCTAAATTTTGTAATTTATTGTAAATTTCTTTTCTGAAGTTAGATATATTTAATTTATGACTATAAGTTGAATCTTGAATAAACTTTTTTATTGTGTTACAAATTTTTTTAGTAGTTAAATCATTAGTTTGTGATATATTTATTTTAAGATAATCAAAAGTAAGCCAATTTTGCAAAAAAACATGAAAATCATTAGTTGCAATAATAATATTAGGTTTAGTTTCATTACAATAATTTAAACATTGTTCTGAGAGTTTATTGGAAAATCCAGTAAGCTTAATGCCGGGATTTGAACTGATAACAGAATTAGTTAGTTTTAATAAATACTCTGAATTATTACAACATATAAAACAAGTAATCATAAAAATTCCTCTATAATATATTACAATTTACTTAACAAAAAGTTGCATAAAAATAAAAAAAATTGGAGATTTTAAATTGAAAGAAGATTTTAAGTCAAAAAATATGAAAAAAGTAGATGTTAAAAGCTTTGAAGAAATGTATAAGAAATACAGAAAATCAGTGTTATTTTATATTTATTCAATAATTGGAAAAAATGAGGATACAGAAGATTTAGTTCAAGATATTTTTCTAAAGGTTTTCAAAAGTCTTGATTATTATGATGAAAATGCTGGTTCTTTTTATAATTTTATATTGATGAATGCTAGACAAGTAATAATAAATTATATGAAAAGAAAAGCAGTTAGAAATAATAGGAGAGATGATTCTGATATTGAATTATTGCCTGATGAAGATTTTGATTTAGAAGAAATATTTGAAGATAAAGAAGAAAGATATACTATTTCAAAACTAATTGGAAATTTATCTAAAGAACAGAAAACTGCAATTGAATTGTTTTATGTGAAAGGACTTTCATATAAAGAAGCTGCAGAGATTATGAATGAGAAAGAATCAAATTTTAAATCAATTTTACATAGAGCTAGAAATAAATTGAAAAAGCAGATGGTTCAGAAATATCCAGAGTTGAAGGATAAATCTTATAAACAAGTAATAAAGATTGTAATTATTGTATTTACATGTATAGGTCTATTAGGTGGATTGGCATATGCTACAATTAAAATTTATAAGAATATTTTGAATAAGAAGCAATATACAATTTCAGAATTAAGAGAAGATGTGCCAGATGAAGTTTCTATTATTTCGAGAGATGATGCAAAAGAAAAAATATGTAATTATTTAAATATATTAGGAAGAGATGCAGAAATTTCAACTGAGGATTTGCATTTGATAAAAGATTATAAGTTAAATAAAATTTGTTGGACTATTCAGAATGAAAATTATCTAATGCAAATTGATTGCGAAAATGGAGAATTAATTGCATATAATGACTTCAATATAGAAAATTCTGTAGTAAATATAAGAGATGTAGGAGAATTGTATTCGAATTTGAACTTGCCAAATGACTATATTTTGCATTCAGATGAAAAATCATCAAATTTAGAAGATATTAGGTTTGCTAAAAAATATGGAGATATATTTAACTATTATGAAAGTGTTAATATTACATTTCTTGACGGAAAGCTAAAAGCAATTGCTGTCACAGATTTACCATATGAAGATAAAGAAGTTTTAATTTCAAAAGAACAAGCTATTGAAATACTTAAAGAAAATGGGGTAGAAGTTAATGATGTTGAATTAAGTATAGAGAATTTAAATGATGCTGTTTATTATAGTAATTTAGAGAAGTATGATGAAGTAGATGAAAATAATATTAAGGATTGGAAATTATATAAAAGCAACATTGAAATAAAGAAAGTTTGGAAGACTGATAGAAATTATTTTGTAGATAGTAATACTGGTGAATATTTTGAAAAGAATCCAAAAAATTTAGAGATAGAAAACAGCTAGATTTTATCTAGCTGTTCCTGTATATGTTGTACTTCCATAAAGTTTTATAGGTGTTGTACCAGAGCCTGGAACTCTTGAAGCAGCATCAATTGCTGCATTTCTTATACTAGATGTTCCAACATAAGTTAACCAAAAATAATAATTGAATGTGTCAGAATCTCCTGTGGTTACTGATTTACTCCAACCTAGAAAACATCTGTTAGAATATCCTGTTGTATGAAATGCATCTGCTAAAGCAGAGGTTGCAGCACTATATGCTGAATCAATATAAACAAAATCCCAGTTACCTGAAATCATTGAACTATTTATAGAATAACCATAATAATCATTGAAATATCCACTTCCACCAAAAGTGTGAACATACATTGCATATCCATTACCAGTATTATTTATCCACTCAAGCATAGAATCTCTTGTAATTGCTCCCATACTTGATGTGCAAGGAGAATATCCTAATCTTGATAGTCCATCTACTGCATATGCGCAGCAATTGTTATAGTATCCACTTTTACCGTTAGCAAATACTTTTGCACTTGCAGAAGCATGAGCTGTTGATGTTAATGTAACTAACATAATTATTACTAATAAAATACATGAAATTATTTTTTTATTCATTTATACAGTCACCTCCAATTACGTTGTTGTCAGAGGCATCAACATATACTATAGAATTATCTGATGTTTGTATAACCCAAGAAGTATGTACAGATGTATCTGAATTATTTTCATCATAAAATGTATTTGATTTTTCCATACTTAAATATGCTGAAACAACTTCAGAAGAAGGTAAATTTAAATTTTGTGAAGCAGTTAAAACAGCATCTTCTTTACTAACTGAAACTTCACTATTATCATGACCTTCATTAAAAACTGTTAAAGCTACAATTTCATTATTTTCTGGAATAAAGAAAACTTTAACTGATTCATATTTATTATATATACCATTATAATTTTTTTCGAAATTTGCTTGCCATATTTCATTATCAAATTTTTCTAAATAAGATAATTCATAATCAGCAGGTAAGCCTAATTCTTTATATTTATTTACAATCATAGTCTGAGCTTGATTTTTGTCTGCTAGGTTATTTGTTGTTACTGGTGTTGTAGATTTACTATATATTCCAATTAGATTATTTGAACTATCTAAATTTATTGTATATTTTGAATTTGAAATTTCATAAATGTTTTGTTTTTTTAGTTCATCATATTTTACTTGTGTATTTAAAATTGCTTCTGTTGAGTTCAAATCTTTTAATATTTCTGATGATGTATTTATCATTTCTTGTGTAACAGTTTTAGCTGCTTCATGTGATACAGATGATGTTTGTGCATATACTATAACAGATGCTAGAAGTATAATTGAAACAAATGAAATTAAAATTATTTTGTATTTTGCTTTCATAATAACCTCCATAAAAATATAATCAATATAGCTATATCTATAAATAAAATATAATAAAATAAATGTATAAAAAATATTTGATGAATAATTAAGAAATTAAAATAATATTTGTTTTATTTAAAAAATTTTAAGGTAAGAAAAGGAAAAATGTAAAAAATTATAAAAATTATAAAAAATTTACATTAATAAATTGTACACATAAAAAAGAAAAATAAAAGTTTTCTGTAAACTTATTATATGCAACTTATAATAACTGTGTATAACTGTGTCGAAAAAATGCGATGAAATAAGTTATTAACAAACTTATCCACATTATCCACAATGGTGAAAAATGTGCAAGTTATGTTACAAAAAGTTTACGTAAAAGAAATAAACCCTTGAGAAAAGCGGAATTTAATAGAAATATATTTGTAATGTTGAGTAAAAAAATCGTTTATATATCAACAATAGAGAAAATTATCCACAGATATGATAAAAATTTGACATTTATTAAAAAACATATTAAAATAGTTGCATATTATTTATATTGCGTTGATGAAGAGTGAATATAATTTTCTTATCAAAAGAGAGCTAGGGTGGTGAAATCTAGTGTTAAGATATATAGGATGGAACTTCGGAGCAAATTTTTAATTAAGGTGGATTTTATAATCAATTAGGGTGGAACCGCGGAAGGATAGAGCTTTCGTCCCTTATATGGGATGGAAGCTCTTTTTGGCGTTGAAAAAAATAATTATTCTATGTTGTGAATTCGAGGATTTGGATTAAGTATGAGAGTGATTTTTTTTCAATCTGTTATAACAGGAACTGAGCTAAAAAGAGTTTTCATCTACTAGAAATAGGAAAATTTTGATTATTTTCTTATAAAGAAAAAGGAGGAAAACATTATGGTAAAAAACATGGAAGACATAGTTAATCTATGCAAAGCAAGAGGCTATATTTATGCGGGATCTGAAATTTATGGAGGTCTTGCAAATACGTGGGATTATGGACCTTTAGGAGTTGAATTTAAGAACAATATTAAAGATGCTTGGAGGAAAAAGTTTGTTCAAGAAAACAAGTATAACGTTGGATTAGATGCAGCGATTTTAATGAATCCACAAACTTGGGTTGCATCTGGACATGTTGGAGGATTCTCTGATCCATTAATTGATTGTAAAGAATGCAAAACTAGACATAGAGCAGATAAGCTAATTGAAGAATGGGCACATGAACAAGGAAAAGATATGATTGCTGATGGAATGAGTGATAAACAATTAGTAGATTTTATAGTTGAAAATAAAATACCTTGTCCAAATTGTGGAAAAACAAACTTTACAGATATTAGAAAATTTAATTTAATGTTTAAAACTTTTCAAGGTGTAACAGAAGATGCAAAAGCAGAAATTTATTTAAGACCTGAAACAGCACAAGGTATATTTGTTAATTTCAAAAATGTACTTCGTACAACAAGAAGAAGAATGCCAATGGGAATTGCACAAATTGGTAAATCTTTTAGAAACGAAATTACACCAGGAAACTTTACTTTTAGAACAAGAGAATTTGAGCAAATGGAACTTGAATTTTTCTGCAAACCTGGAACAGATTTAGAGTGGCACAAATATTGGAAAGAATTCTGTGAAAATTGGTTAATAAGTCTTGGAATGAAAAAGGAAAATATTCGTCTAAGAGATCATTCTCCAGAGGAATTATCTCATTATAGTAATGCAACAACAGATATTGAGTTTTTATTCCCATTTGGTTGGGGTGAATTATGGGGAATTGCTGATAGAACAGATTTCGATTTAAAACAACATATGGAATATTCAAAGCAAGATATGACATATTTAGATCCAGAAACTAATGAAAAATATATTCCTTATTGTATCGAGCCATCTCTTGGTGCTGATAGAGTTGCACTTGCATTCCTTTGCAATAGTTATGAGCAAGAAGAAGTTGCAGAAGGAGATGTAAGAACAGTATTAAAATTACATCCTGCACTAGCACCATACAAAGTTGCTGTTTTACCTTTATCTAAAAAATTAAGTGAAAAAGCAGAAGAAGTTTATGATAAACTTTCAAAATCATTTATGTGCGATTATGATGAAGCTGGAAGTATAGGAAAAAGATATAGAAGAGAAGATGAAATTGGAACACCATATTGTGTAACAGTTGATTTTGATACTTTAAATGATGAATGTGTTACTATCAGAGATAGAGATACAATGGAACAAGTTAGAGTTAAGATTGATGAATTAGAAAACTGGATTAAAGAGAAAATTGAATTCTAATAAATAAGAAAAAAGTAGCGCCGTGCAAGTATACTCCTGCACGGCGTTAAATTACTGGCTACACTTTAGCCTTCGATGACGCAACCTTTTTAGGAGAATCGATCATTTGTGAAATCAGTTCATCCATATCGAATGGATAACTGCCAAAATATCTTTTCTGGGTAGTAGGCTGCGGGTCTACATTGTTCCGGTGGAATGTGCAATCCTTGCATGGTGTTGCACGACCACAATTGTAATCTGTATGCCCATGAGGACATTTCTGATCTGTAAACATTGTAGTACCTTCCTTTCTGATTGATAATATAAAGTATAGCACAAATTTACATAATGTTCAAATTTAACTGAAATTACTTGTAAAATTGGCTTAATTACAGTATAATTATTAATAGTTTTTAAATGAGAGAATATATTAATAGAAAAATTAATAAAGGAGTAAACATATGGAAAAGAAAATAATGTTGACAGGTGATAGACCTACAGGAAGATTACATATTGGCCATTATTTTGGATCTCTAAAAAATAGAGTTAAAATGCAAAATGAAGTTGATGAATGTTATATTCTAGTTGCAGATGTTCAAGCTTTAACAGATAATTTTAATAATCCGGAAAAAGTTAGAAAAAATGTAAGAGAAGTTGTAATAGATTATTTATCTATAGGAATAGATCCTGAAAAGGCAACAATATATTTACAATCTATGATACCAGAAGTTGCAGAGCTTACAGTTTTTTATTCAAACTTAGTAACAATAGCTAGGTTAGAGAGAAATCCAACAGTAAAAACAGAGATTGCCCAAAAGAAGGATGTATTTGGTGAAAGCGTTACATATGGATTCCTAGGATACCCAGTTAGCCAAGCTGCTGATATTACAGCTTTTGATGCAACAATAGTTCCAGTTGGAGAAGACCAACAACCATTAATTGAACAATGTAGAGAAATAGTTCGTAAATTTAATAGTATATATGGAGAAACATTAAGAGAACCAGAAGCATATCTATCAGAAACTAAAAGAATAAAAGGCTTAGATGGAAATGAAAAGATGGGAAAATCTTTGGGAAACGCTATTTATTTATCAGATTCTGAAGAAGAAATAAATAGAAAAGTTATGGGAGCTGTTACAGATCCAGGAAGAATAAAAAAAGATGATAAAGGAAATCCTAGTATTTGTATGGTTGCATATTATCATAATTTATTTAGTTCAAAAGATGAATATGAATGTGTTTGTAAAGAATGCAAAGAAGGTGCCAGAGGATGTGTTGCTTGTAAAAAGCAATTGGCAAAAAATATTTCAGATTTCTTAAAACCTTTTAGAGAGAAGAGAGAATATTATGAGGCTCATCCAGAGATAGTTGATGAGATTATAATTAGGGGAACTGAGAAGGCTAGAGAGAAGGCAAAGAAAGTTATGGCAAAGGTTAAAAAAGCAATGCAATTAGATTATTTCGAAAAATAAAGTTCTTCGAAAAATAAACTGCGTCTTACGTCGTTAAAATTTAATTTTGAAATCCTCATGTATCTACATACACTCCGGTGTTCAAAATTAAATTTTGCCTAGTAATACTTGTTTCTTTTCCGAAGCTACTAGAAGAAAATAGATATAAGATTTATTTATAAAAATAGAAAGAGAAGAAAGCTATGTTTGTAGATTACACAAAAATATTAATTAAATCAGGAGATGGAGGAAACGGTGCTGTTTCTTTCAGACGTGAAAAGTATGTCGCTGCTGGTGGACCAGATGGAGGAGACGGCGGAAAAGGTGGAGATATATTTTTTGAAGTTGATCCTGATAGCAATACATTAATTGATTTTAGATATAATAAAAAATTCAAAGCTCAAAATGGAGAAAATGGAAGCGGAGCTCATAAATTTGGTAAGAGCGGAGAAGATTTAACTATAAAAGTACCTAAAGGAACTGTTGTCAAAGATGCTGAAACTGGAAAAGTAATTGCAGATATATCTGAAGATGGACAGAGGGAATTAATACTTAAAGGCGGAAGAGGTGGAAAAGGAAATTCTCATTTTGCCACTTCTACTAGACAAGCTCCAAGATTTGCACAAGATGGAGAAAAAGGAACAGAAAAGGAAGTTATACTTGAATTAAAAATGCTTGCAGATGTTGGATTAATAGGATTCCCTAATGTAGGTAAATCTACTTTATTATCAAGAGTTACAGCAGCAACTCCTAAAATTGCAAATTATCACTTTACAACAATTTATCCTAATTTAGGAGTAGTAAAAACTGAATATGGTGATAGTTTTGTTTTAGCTGATATTCCTGGAGTTATTGAAGGAGCTAGTGAAGGTGTAGGACTTGGAATTCAATTTTTACGTCATATAGAAAGAACAAGATTGTTATTACATGTTATAGATTGCTCAGGTAGTGAAGGTAGAAACCCAGTGGAAGATTTTCACGTAATAAACAAAGAACTTAGAAATTATAGTGAAAAATTAAGTAAAAGAAAGCAAATTATTGTTGCAAATAAAGTAGATATAATGCAAGATGAAGCTGGTTATAAAGAACTAGAAGAATTGGCTAAAAAAGAAAAAATAGAAATATTTAAAATTTCAGCTGTAACAGGGGAAGGAATAAAAGAATTATTTAATCATGTGTCTAAAGTATTGAAAACATTACCTAAAGAAGATTTATTTGATATTGAAGATAAGGTTGTATATACATTAGAAGATGAAAAAGAAGAATTTAATGTAGAGATAATAGATGGAGATTACATTGTTACAGGACCTGCTGTAGAAAAACTAATGGGTAGAGTAAATATAGGTGATAATGAATCTATGTCTTACTTAGAAAGAAAATTAGAAGATTTAGGAATTAATGATAAATTACGAGAAATGGGTGTTAGAGAAGGAGATACTGTAAAAATCCTAGAATGGGAATTTGAGTGGTTTGATTATTAATAAAGAGTAACCTTACATAATTGTAAGGTTATTTTTTTATTTTTATTATATAATGATGATGTTGGAGGTAGTTATGCAGAAAATTCTAATTGCTGAAGATGATGAGAAATTGAGAAATGAACTAAAAATATTTTTAATTAAAAACGGATATGATGCTGAGATTTTAGAGAAATTTGATAATACTATAAATGATATTTTACAAATAAAACCAGATTTACTATTGCTAGATATAAATTTACCTAATATTGATGGTGAGTATATTTGTAAAGAAATAAGAAAACAATCTGATATGCCAATAATTATAATAACTAGCAGAGATAGTGAAATAGATGAACTTTTGTGTTCTAACTATGGAGCAGATCATTATATTACTAAACCTTTTAATATACAGATTTTACTTGCCAAAATTTCTACTTTATTGAAAAGAAGTACATTAACTGGCAATCAAGAAAAAATCAATGCTAACGAATTTGTTTTAAATATATCTAAAAATACAATTGAAAAAAATGAAAAAGAAATTGAATTAACTAGGAATGAGTTTAGAATTTTAAAATATCTTGTTGAAAGAAGAAATAAAATTGTTTCAAGAGAAGAAATTATGGAATTTTTATGGGATAGTGAAAGTTTTATTGATGATAATACTTTAACTGTAAATATAACTAGATTGAGAAATAAATTGGAAGAATTAGATTTGAAATCATTATTAGAAACTAAAAGAGGTCAGGGCTATATATTGAAATAGGAAGGGGAAAAATGAATTTTCATAAATTTATAAAAGACAAAGTTATTCAAATGATTTTATTAGTGTTTGCAATATTTACTATAGAAATATTTTTATTGCCGAATAACTACAATAATTTCATAAGAATTTATATTCCAATGATTTTAGTTGTAACTTATGTTATTTCAATAGTAATAGAGTTTTGTACTAAAAGAAAATTTTATAATAAAATAGTTGATTTTATAAATGATTTAGATGAAAAATATTTAATTGCTGAACTTATTAAAAATCCTAATTTTTGTGAAGGCGAATTATTAATAGAAACATTGAAACAAACAGAAAAATCAATGCTTGAAAATGTAAATAAATATAAATATCTTCAAGAAGATTATAAAGAATATATAGAATTGTGGATTCATGAAATAAAAATTCCAATTGCAGCAAGTAAAATGATAATTGAAAATAATAAAAATCAAGTTACAAAAAGTATTGATGAAGAATTAGATAAAGTAGAGAATTTTGTTGAGCAAGCATTATATTATGCAAGAAGTAATAATCTTGAAAAAGATTATTATATTAAGAAAAGCAATTTAAAAGAAATTGTAAATGAATGTATCAAAAAGAATAAAAGTATTTTGATTGAGGAAGACACTTTGATAAATTTACATGATTTAGATATGATTGTAAATACTGATGATAAATGGATTATGTTTATATTAAATCAAATATTGCAAAATAGTATTAAATATCGAAAAGCAAATATTCAATCTAAAATTGAAATTTATGCAGAAAAATTTAAAGAAAAAATTGTTTTGCATATTAAGGACAATGGAATTGGAATAAAAAGTGGAGAAGTAGAAAGAGTTTTCGAAAAAGGATTTACTGGTACAAATGGAAGACTATCAAATAAAAAATCAACAGGGATTGGATTATATTTGTGTAAAAAATTGTGTGATAAATTAGGAATAGGAATAAAAATAGAATCAGTTCAAAATGAAGGGACAGAGGTGATAATTATTTTTCCTAATAGTAGTTATGTACAATTAGATTAAAAGCTTACATAATTGTAAGCTTTTTGTAAGTTAAATCGATGGTAACTTAATTTTAAAACTAGTATACTGTGCTTAAGTTGAAAGGGGTTTTAACATGGAAAAAATTTTAGAAGTTAAAAATATAGAGAAGTATTATGGAAGTAAATCCAATTTAACAAAAGCTATAAATAATATTAGTTTTGATGTTAATAAAGGTGAATTCCTAGGAATTATGGGAGCTAGTGGATCTGGGAAAACAACACTTTTAAATTGTATTGCAACTATTGATAGAGTAACAGCAGGACATATAATTATAGGTGATAAAGATGTTACAAAATTAAAGGGTAACAATTTGAACAAATTTAGAAGAGAAGAACTTGGTTTTATTTTTCAGGATTTTAATTTATTAGACACATTAACTTGTTATGAAAATATTGCATTGGCACTTACAATTCAAAAAGTAAAAGCTAAGGAAATTAATGATAGAGTAAAAGCAATAGCTGAAAAACTAGAGATTAAAGATGTTTTGAAAAAATATCCATATCAAGTTTCTGGAGGTCAAAAACAAAGAGTTGCATCAGCAAGAGCAATTATAACAAATCCTAAGCTTGTATTAGCTGATGAACCAACTGGTGCATTAGATTCGAAATCAGCAAGGCAGTTACTTGAGAATTTTGAATACTTAAATGAAAAATTTCAAGCTACAATTTTAATGGTTACACATGATGCGTTTACAGCTTCTTATGCTAATAGAATTTTGTTTATAAAAGATGGTAAAATTTTTAACGAATTAATTAAAGGTGATGATACTAGAAAAGAATTTTTTGAAAAAATAATTGAAGTCCAAACACTTCTTGGAGGTGATTTGAACGATGTTATTTAAATTGTCTTTTAAAAATATGAAGAAAAGTATAAAAGATTATTCTATATATTTTTTGACATTAGTATTAGGTGTAGCAATTTTTTATATGTTTAATTCATTAGACAGTCAACAAGCAATGTTAGAAGTATCAAAATCAACACACGAAATGATTACTCTTTTGATAAGTATGCTTGGATTTGTATCTGTTTTTGTAGCAGTTGTATTAGGTTTATTAATAGTATATGCTAATAATTTCTTGATTAATAGAAGGAAAAAAGAATTTGGTATATATATGACACTTGGAATGGGAAAAAGGCAAATATCAAAAATTATTTTATTAGAGACAATATTTGTAGGAATGATATCACTTATAGTTGGACTTGCAATTGGTATATTTGCATCACAATTCATGTCAGTATTAGTTGCAAAGCTGTTTGAAGCGGATATGAGTGATTTTAAATTTGTATTTTCAAGAGATGCCTGTATTAAAACTTGCATATATTTTGCAGTAATGTATTTTGCAGTTATGATTTTTAATACGATAACAGTTTCAAGATATAAACTAATTAATTTGTTAAATGCTACAAAGAAAAATGAAACAGTAAAAATAAGAAATCCATTTTTAGCAATTTTAATATTTATAGTAGGGGCAAGCGTTTTAGGATATGCTTATTATATTGTAACAGTAAGATCTAATACATTAAGAGCTGAAAAAGATTTAATAAAACCAATTTTAATGGGAATAGTTGGTACAGTAGCGGTTTTTTGGTCTTTATCTAGTTTTATATTGACGACTATTAAAAAGATTAAAAATGTATATTTAAAAGATACAAACATGTTTGTATTAAGGCAAATAAATAATAAGATAAATACAACAGTTGTAAGTATGAGTGTTATTTGTATAATGTTATTTATGACTATTACTATTTTATCTTCTAGTTTATCGTTAAGAAATTCAATGCAAAAAGACTTATTGGAAATGACACCAGTAGATTTGAATTTAGAAAAAATGGCAAATATTCCGGAAGTATATAAAAATACTTATGGAAAAGAAGTACAATCAACAAAAGAACAAAGAGAGGATTCAAAACTTTTAATATCAGAAACTTTAAAAAATAATGGTTTAGATATGAGTGTATTAAAAGATATAGTCGAAGTATCTCTATATATACAGGAAGATTTAACATTAGAAAAATTTTTAGGGGATAAATTTGAAGAAATAGACAAGGAATATCCTTTTCTTATTTATAGTAATGCAGAAGAAATTGTAAAATTATCTGACTATAATAAAATAGCTCGAGCTTATGGAATAGAAGAATATTCATTAAATGATGATGAGTATATTATGCTTTGTGATTTTGATAATCAAGTAGGAATAAGAAATAGAGCATTAGCAGATGGAAATAATAATTTAGAAATAGCAGGGAAGACATATAGGTCAAAATACAATGAATGCAAAAAAGGCTTTATAGAAATGAATGTAAGTCATAGTAACACAGGAATATTAATCGTTCCAGATAGTTGTAATTTAACAGAAAAAATGAAAGAAAAATATTTTTTAGTTGCAAACTATAATGCTATAACAGATGAAGAAAAAGAAGAAATTGAAAAAATATTTATTGAGTCAGATTCAACTCTTATTCAAAACTTAAATAATAATGGAATAGGAATATATGGAATGACTAAAATCTCAATTATAGAATCAAGTTTAGGCTTAACGACAATTATTATATTTATTGCGATTTATTTAGGAATAATATTTCTAATAGCAAGCAGTGTTATTTTAGCATTGAAACAACTAACAGACAGTAGCGATAATAAGCAAAGATATACTATTTTGAGAAAAATTGGCTGTGATGAAAAAATGATAAATAAAGCTTTGTTTAGACAGATTGGAATATTTTTTGGTATGCCACTTATATTAGCAATAATTCACTCTATTTTTGGAATACAATTTGCTTTAAATATGTTATCTGGAATAGCAAAAGCAAATGAATTATTACCATCAATTATAGTAACTGTAATTGTAATAGGCATTATATATGGTTCATATTTTATTGCTACATATATCGGAAGCAAAAATATTATTAAAGAAGAGTAAGCTATTGTAAAGTTAGATAAAAATAAATAATGCCAATTGCCACATTTATATACAAAAAAAGTAGAAACACGAGGTATTTTCGTGCTTCTACTTTTTTATATCATAAAAATAATATTAATCTTCATCTTCTTTTGGTGATAAAACAGATTTTATTAGTTTTACTATTTTTGCAAATGCTAGTTTTACCTTGTCAAATAGTGTTGGAGTATCCATTTCTTTTTCAGGAGTAGGTACTAATGATTTTTCAATATATAAATTTCCTGTAATAAGAGGACTTTCTTCAATATCTTTAACAAGTGAATTTACATATACAGAACCTGCAGTAACTTTATCTTCATCAAAAGCTTTAACTGAGTGCTTTTTAGCTTCATCTGTAATTTTTGAAAATTCAGTATATGCATTATTTTCGGATTTTTCTATTTTTTCTGATTTTACAATAGATTCTGATGCAATACTTTGATTATTACTATCAGATGAAATTTGAGTAAATACAGTATTGTCAGGTATTACTTGCTTAGAACTATTTTCTAAAACTGTTGTATTTTCAAATGAAATTGTATCTGAAGTAACTACAGAAGTTTCAAACAAATTCTTATCTAGTGATAATGGATTAGGAATTTCTGATATTTCAATTTTTACTTCTTTTCGAGTATCTGTTAATGGTTCAAATTCTAAAATATTATCTGATTCTTGAATTGGTAATATATAATTTTGATTATTGTTATTATCCCAAGTTCCAGAACTGTTTCTAAAACAGAATTGCAAATTTTCACCATTATTTATTTTTACTGTAGCTAGATATCCAAAAGTCGTTGGTTTCATTTTTATTTCAGATTTATTTTCCCATAAGTTGCCATATCCATAGGAAATATAAACATCATCAGATTGCTTATTTGAAAATAAAAATCCTTTATACAATATAACTATTTCAGAATTTTCGTGAACTTCTTCTTTGTTAATATAAATATCTTTTGTAAAATCCATTTTTCTCTCCTATATACAATATATAAAAATTATATTATTATAATTTATGTTTTTCAACAAAATAACTTATCAATACTGTTATTTTTGTGTTACAAAATTACATTAAAGTAACAATAGAATAACAAAAGCAAAAAGATACGAGAAAAAAGAAACTTTTGTTTGACAAACAAAAAGTTATATGATATTATCTAAAACATAAAAGAAATATAGGAGTGATTGATGTGAAAAAGAAAGATCCAAATATGCTAAATAAAAGGGAAAAAGCAATTTTAAAATTTATAGAAAAACAAATAAAAGCAAAAGGATATCCTCCTTCAGTAAGAGAAATTGGTAAAGCTGTTGATTTAAAATCTACTGCAACTGTGCATGGATATTTAAATCAATTAGAAGAAAAAGGATATATTAAAAAGGAGCAGCAAAAGGGTAGAACTCTTAAGCTTTTAAAAGGTGGAGCTCTTGAAGGACAGGAAACATTTACACCTGGAAATAAAGAACTATATACTCAAAAAGAATTAGTTGAAGTTCCTGTAATTGGAAAAATTACAGCAGGTGCACCAATTCTAGCTGTTGAAAATGTAACTGATACTTTTCCAATTCCAGTTGATTTTGTAGGAAATAGCGAAAGTTTTATGCTTACAGTTAGAGGAGAGAGCATGATTGAAGCAGGAATTTTAGATGGTGACTATATTTTAGTAAAAAAACAAAATACTGCTTCAAATGGAGAAATAGTAGTTGCGTTAATTGAAGATGAAGCTACAGTTAAAACTTTTTACAAAGAAAAAGATCATATTAGACTACAACCAGAAAATTCTACAATGGATCCAATAATTGTTCCAGATTGTAAGATTTTAGGCAAAGTAGCAGGTGTATTTAGAAAAATGTAATTTTTTAAATAAGATACTAATAAAAGAACCAAAATGTTATTTACAACATTTTGGTTCTTTTTAATTTTTTTTATTTTAATTCAACAATTGTTACTCCCATTTCGCCTTCACCAAAAGTTCCATATCTGAAACTTTTAACATGAGGATGCTTTTTTAAATATTGTTGTATGTTTTTTCCTAATATTCCTGAACCTTTTCCGTGAACTATTCTTACAAATTCTAATTTGGCAACTGCACTATTATCTAAAAATTTATCAACTATTGGAAGAGATTCTTCAACATTTAATCCAATAATGTTTAATTCTGTTTCTATTTTTTTAGGCATAAAATTATTAGCTGATTTTTTAGAAATTTGTTTTTCTTCTTTTATGTCCTTTGCAGTAGTTACCTGCGAAGTAGAGAGTGTTGTTTTTATATTATCTATTTGTATATTAAATTTTTTGGATTGATTTAGATAACTTAATATAGTTCCGTTTTTATTGAATGATGGAACATAAACAATATTTCCAGGTTTAATTTCATCTTCAGAAATTGGTTTAAAGTTTTCTGGCTTTAATGGTGAGCTTTCTAAATTCTGAATTTTATTATTTAGTTTATTTCTTAAAGAATTTAATTCTTTCGGATTTTTATTTTTGTTATTAAGTTCTTTTAATATTTCATTTGCTTCTTCTTTTGCATCTAGCAGAATTTCTTTTGCTTCTTGCTTATATTTATTAATATAGTCTTTTTTTGTGTTTTCTAGGTCTTCTTTTTCATGTATTAAAGAATTTTTTAATGTTTCAATTTCTATGGAATCTTTTGTGATTTTTTCTTTTTCTTTTTCAATTACAGATTTATTATCATAAATTTCTTTTAGTAAATCTTCAATTTGTGCTGTGTCTGAATTGATATTTTTCTTGGCACTATCTAAAATTTCTGATGGTAAACCTAATTTCCTGCTTATATCAAATGCATTGCTTTTTCCTGGTACTCCTATTAATAATTTATAAGTAGGGGATAAGGTTTCTAAATCAAACTCACAACTAGCATTTTCAACTCCATTTGTTACCAGTGCATATTCTTTTAATTCTTGATAGTGAGTTGTTGCTATAGTTAAAATTCCTTTTTCTTTTAGATTTTCTAATATACTTAATGCTAAACTAGAGCCTTCTATCGGATCAGTTCCTGAACCTAATTCATCTAACAAAATTAGACTTTGTTCTGTAGAATTATTTAGTATATGGACAATATTTTTTATGTGAGATGAAAAAGTGCTAAGTGATTCTAATATATTTTGTTCATCACCAATGTCGGCAAAAATATTATCAAAAACATAGATTGAACTTTTTTCAGATGCTGGTATATGAAGTCCACTCATTGCCATTGCAGTAAGTAGACCTACTGTTTTCAAAGTAACTGTTTTTCCACCTGTGTTTGGACCTGTAATTACTAATGTTGAAAAATTTTTCCCAAGTTCAAGACTTATAGGTACTGCTATAGATTTATTTAGTAATGGATGTCTTGCTTTTTCTAAAGTTATTAACTTTTTGGTACTAATATGTGGACAAGTAGCATCCAAAAATCTTGAATATTTTGCTTTAGCAAAAATAAAATCTAATAGGCAAATTAAGTTATATGTGTTTTCTAATTCAGATGTAATATCGAAAAATAGAGAAGAGAGCTTTTGAAGTATTTTTTCGATTTCAATATTTTCCTGATTTGATAAATCTGATAGGTTATTATTTAATTCAAAAACAGATAATGGTTCTATGAAAACAGTTGAACCACTAGTAGATGTGTCATGTATAAATCCTTTTATTTCTGATTTATATTCTGCTTTTACAGGGACAACGAATCTATTTTGCCTTACTGTAATTATTGGCTCTTGCAAATATTTTGATGTTAGTAATGATTGCAATTTCCCTTTTATGGCTTTTTGAACATTTTTTGTTTCTTGTCTAATTTTATATAATTTTTCAGAAGCTTTATCATCTAAAGTATTTTCATCTATAATTGAATTTGAAATTTGATTTTCAATTCTAGTATTTGTGTAAAGATTGTCAAAGTAATTTGTAAGTATGTCTGTTTCATTTAATTGCTCACTAAAATAATATTCTTTTAATTCTCTAGAAATTTTTAAAACCTGATTTGTTTCTAAAAGCGATTTTATTGATAAAAAGTTTTGATTTTTTAATGTAAGAATATGAGTTTCTATATTAGTAAGTTCAGAAAGAGGGATATTTCCTTTTCTATATAAAAGTACGACTGCTTCTGAAGTTTCAGCTAACATTTTTTCAACTTTTGATTTATTGGTAACTGGAAGTAAAGCTTCACATGTAGTTTTAGCTTTTTGTGTTATGGCAAATTCGGAAAGCTCTTCCAATATTTTATTAAATTCTAATTTTTCTAAATACATGTTTTTCATTTTATCTCCTGCGAGTAGTTTAAAAATCTAAACTTTTTACTATTGAATTTAATGTAGAATTAGTATGTCTACATTCATCTATGACAGATTTATTATCTATTTCAATATTTTTAATCTGTTCTTCTATATTATTAATTTCTTGAAAGTCAGAAATTTGAATAATTAAAGAATCAGGAAAAATATTATTTTCACCTGTATAATCTTCTAATAATTCTTTATTGTCACCTAAAGTTTCTGATAATTTATTAAGGGCATCTTCTTTTGAATAAATGGACACTTCAACAATTCCATCCATTTTACTAATAATATCTTTGGCTTTTTGAATTTCTGAGTCAGATGTACCTCTAAAAAAGAAAGCTTGAATTTTAATATTTGGATTTTCTTCTAGGACTTTACTATAAATTTTTTGATTCTTTTCAATTTTTTCGATATAATCTTTATTTTTAAATTTTTTGATAAATTTATCAGTTTTTCTTTTATCAATTGTTAGTGAGATTATATTTGTTTTTTCTGGAAATTCATTTATCATTTCATCTTTTATACTAGAAGGATATAACTCTTCATAAATTTTATTATTATTTAAGTGCTTTTCAAAGTTTGTTTTAGAGACGTTTTCTACGTTTTGGATATAGCTAATTGAAGAA
Organism: uncultured Clostridia bacterium; assembly: GCA_947594845.1. Lineage (GTDB taxonomy): Bacteria > Bacillota > Clostridia > TANB77 > CAG-508 > UMGS1994. The sequence continues at coordinate 115,890 of CANQEI010000001.1, forward strand.
AATTGTTTTGTGTATTCATCAATATTGTTGCTGTAGTCTTCTTTAATAAAAACAGCTATAGTTTCGAATTCTCGATTTTTTTGAAGAGTGCAATATGCAAAAATGCCCAGAACAATTGCAACTATGGCTAATATTAATATAATTAAAAGTATTTTTTTATTTTTCATTTAAAACCTCCATATCTTCTTAATTATATTAGGAATTGGCTAATAAATCAAGGAATAGAAAAAATTGGAATATTTTTTTAAATTACATATAAAATAAATATGTAAAATTAATGCATATGTAAAAAATCGAAAAATAAAAAAGTTCGCAAAATGAATTGAAATTTACGTAAAAGTGTAATATAATCGTAACGAATTTGCAAACTAAATGTAAATGGAAAGGAAGATTCTGATGTTTGGACAAGATATAGGTATTGATTTAGGTACTGCAACTGTAATTGCATATGTAAAAGGAAAAGGAATTGTACTTAGAGAACCATCAGTTGTAGCTGTTAATAACACAAATGGCGAAGTTTTAGCAGTAGGACATGAAGCCAGAAGAATGCTTGGAAGAACACCTGGAAACATAGTTGCAACTAGACCGCTTAGAGATGGTGTTATATCTGATTATACGGTTACTGAAAAAATGCTAAAATACTTCATTAATAAAATTGGAGGAAAGTTTTTATTTGCACCAAGAATAATGATTTGTATTCCTTCTCAGGTTACAGAAGTTGAAAAAAAGGCTGTTATAGATGCTGCATCAAACGCTGGAGCAAGAAAAGTATATTTAATAGAAGAGCCAATTGCTGCTGCAATTGGAGCTGGAATAGATATATCAAAACCATGCGGAAATATGATTGTTGATATTGGTGGCGGAACTACTGATATTGCAGTTATTTCACTTGGCGGATCAGTTGTTAGCTCATCTATTAAGGTTGCTGGTGATAAATTTGATGAAGCAATTGTAAGATACATTAAAAGAAAACATAATGTTATGATAGGTGAAAGAACAGCTGAAGATTTAAAAGTTAATGTTGGATGCGTTTATCCTAAAATACAAGATGTTGAAATGGATATTAGAGGAAGAGACTTAATTACTGGATTACCTAAAACTTTAACCATTTATTCAAGTGAAATGATGGAGGCTTTAGAAGAGCCAACTAATATGATAATAGATGCTGTACATGGTGTTTTGGAAAAGACACCGCCAGAATTGGCAGCTGATATAAGTGATAGAGGAATTTATATGACTGGTGGAGGTTGCTTGATAGATGGATTGGATAAGTTGTTACAAGAGCGTACTGGAATTAATGTGATGATTGCAGAGGATGCGGTTTCTTGTGTAGCTCTTGGAACTGGGAAGGCATTAGATAATCTTGATATGATAGATAGAAAATAGGGAAAAGAATTTTGTTCTTTTCCTTTTTTGTAAATGATTTACAAAAGACCTTATACTTTTTAAAAGTGATATTCAAAATTGAAAAAATAATTAAATTTTAAATATTACTTTTTTTTATTCCTTACTGGTCGGTATCGTTAAAACTGTAAAAAATAAATTTTTAACAGTTTTATACTCTCCTCCCCAACTGCGCGTCATTTCAAAAAAGTAATATTTAAAATTTAATAAATTGATGATATAATTTTTATACTAATTAAAAGGAGAAAAGATTTGTGAAAAGAGTAGCTTTTTATACTTTAGGATGTAAAGTAAATCAATATGAAACAAATGGTATGTCTCAAAAATTAATGGATAATTATGAAATAGTTGAACCTGAGGAGAAGGCGGATATATATATAGTTAATACTTGTAGTGTTACTAATGTGTCTGATAGAAAATCAAGACAAATGTTGAGACGTGCTAAAGAACTAAATAAGGATGCTTTAGTTGTTGCCGTTGGATGTTATGTTGATACTGGAAGAAAAGAAATTGAAAATATACCAGAAGTTGATTTAATTTTAGATAATTCACAGAAAACAGATATAGATAAATACATAGATGCATATTTTGAAGGAAAAACTTTGGAAAAACAAGAAAAAGAAAATTATTTTTATGATTTTGGTAGTGTTACATATACAGAAAAAACGAGGGCTGTGATAAAAGTTCAAGATGGTTGTAATAATTTTTGTAGTTATTGTATTATTCCATATGCAAGAGGAAGAATTTGTAGTAGGAGACCGGAAAGTGTTATTAATGAGATAACTGAAATTGCTAAAAATGGTATAAAAGAGGTTGTTATTACAGGTATACAAGTTTCTTCATATGGAGCTGATTTTAAAGAGAAATACGAATTAATAGATTTACTGGAAGATATAAATAAAATTGATGGAATAGAGAGGATTAGGTTGGGTTCTCTTGAACCTTTAATTATTACAGATGAGTTTTGTGAGAGATTAAAGGGTGTAAGTAAGATATGCCATCATTTTCATTTGTCTCTTCAAAGTGGTTGTGATAAAACTTTGAAAGAAATGAATAGAAGATATACGACTGAACAGTTTGAAATGGTTGTTAGTAGATTAAGAAAGTTATATGATGATGTAATTTTAACTACAGATATTATTGTTGGTTTTCCAAATGAAACTGATGAAGATTTTGAAAAGACATATGAATATCTTAAAAAAATAAAATTTTATAAAATGCATGTTTTTAAATTTTCACCAAGGAGAGGTACTGTTGCTGCTAAAATGAAAAATCAAGTTACTGGTGATAAAAAGGATGAGAGAAGCAAGAGGCTTATAGAACTTTCTGCAAAAAATGAAAAAAATTATTTGTTACAATATATTGGAAAAAGTGTTGAAGTTTTATTTGAGGAAAATGAAAATGGATTTTTGAAGGGACATACTTCTAATTATATTGTAGTAAAAAGTGCTCAAAGTGAAGAATATCTTAACCAAATTATGACTATTAAAATAAAAAAGGCGTATGATGAATTTTTGGAGGGATAGCAAGATATATGTGTTAATAAAAAGAAACGAAAATGTAATAAAAACGATAATAAATTACCTTGAATATTTAACTTGTATATAGTATAAATTATTATGTATAGAAAAGTAGTTCTACTAAGGAGGAAAATAAGAATATGAGAAAAGCAAGTTTACCAAAAGAGAAAAAAGCAGAAAAGGCTGAAAGTTCAAATACAACTGCAAAAGGTGTGCAGGAAAATGCAACAGTTGGTATTCAGGAGAAAGCAATAAATATTGGTGGAACTGTAAATCAATCTCAACAACAAGTTACAAAATCAGAGAATGTTGTTGCTGGTCAAATAAATGGAAGCCAAGGGCAATATGTACAAGTTAGTGGCTTTGTTGGAGGACAAGTAAATGGAGTTAGCCAACAGGCAGGACAATTTGGAAGCACTATAAATGGACAAATAAATGGAAGCCAAGGACAATATGGACAAGTAGGAGGCTTTGTCGGAGGACAAGTAAATGGAGTTAGTCAACAGGCAGGACAATTAGGAAACACTATAAATGGACAAATAAATGCTAGCCAAGGACAATATGGACAAGCTGGAAGTTTTGTTGGAGGACAAGTAAATGGAGTTAGCCAACAGGCAGGACAATTAGGAAATACTATAAAAGGACAAATAAATGGTAGCCAAGGACAATATGGACAGGCTGGAAGTTTTGTCGGAGGACAAGTAAATGGGGTTAGTCAACAGGCAGGGCAGTTTGGGAATACTATAAATGGTCAAATAAATGGTAGCCAAGGACAATATGGACAAGTAGGAGGCTTTGTCGGAGGACAAGCAAATGGAACTAATCAACAAGCAGGACAATTTGGTAACAATATAAGTGGAAAGATAAATGGAAGTCAACAGATAAAAGAAAATGCAGGAAGTATAGCAGGAGCTTTAGAAACACCGGGAAAATTTGGATATGTTGGAGGATTTTTTGGACAACAAACTCAACAATCTTCTGAATATGCAGGTGGATATATAGAACAACCTCAAGAGAAAGTATTAAGAATTGGATATGATACTACATTAGATGATGAAAAAAATACTAATCTTCCAGTAAAACAAGTAGGATTTTTACAAAAATTAAAAGAAATGTTTTTACCATCAGAATGGGTTGTTCCAGAATTGAAGATTGGATTAACAGATAAGGAAGTAAAAGTTTTAACAGAAGTTCATGATTTCTTGTTTCAAGATATATCTTTTAAAGGATTTATGAATATTTTTAAAAAGGAAAAAAATAAATAATTATTTATAAATAAAAAAGATGCTTTTAAAGCATCTTTTTTTATGGGCTTGAATATAGATTTAGATGTTTCTTCTAAAATAAAAAATATAAGAAGAAATAAATGTGAAAAAATTTTTTAATAATAAAATTCCTTAGGGAAAAAATAGAATAAAGTATTGCAATTCTATATCTTTTGATATAGAATAAGCATGGTTTAAAGTAACCAAATTTATGACGATTTTTTTAAAATCAAAGGAGGATTTATATGTCAGTAGTTAAAGTTGCCATTAATGGTTTTGGACGTATTGGACGTCTTGCATTTAGACAAATGTTTGGAGCAGAAGGATATGAAATTGTTGCAATAAACGATTTAACAAATCCACAAATGCTTGCACATTTATTAAAATATGATACAGCACAAGGAAGATATGATAAAGCTGATACAGTAGTGGCAGGAGAAGACTCTATTACTGTTGACGGAAAAGAAATAAAAATATATGCAAAAGCTGATGCAAATGAGCTTCCATGGGGAGAAATTGGAGTAGATGTTGTATTAGAATGTACAGGATTTTATACTTCAAAAGAAAAAGCTACAGCACATTTAAATGCTGGAGCAAAAAGAGTTGTTATTTCAGCACCAGCTGGAAAAGATTTACCAACTGTAGTATATGGTGTAAATGAAAAAATATTAACACCTGATGATAAAATAATATCTGCAGCATCTTGTACAACAAACTGTTTAGCACCTATGGCTAAAGCTTTAAATGATTACGCAGAAATCCAATCAGGAATTATGACAACAGTTCATGCTTATACTGGTGATCAAATGATTCTTGATGGACCACATAGAAAAGGTGATTTAAGAAGAGCTAGAGCAGCAGCTGCTAATATAGTTCCTAACTCAACAGGAGCTGCAAAAGCAATTGGTCAAGTTATTCCAGAATTAAATGGAAAATTAATTGGTTCAGCTCAACGTGTTCCAGTAATAACTGGTTCTACAACAATTTTAACAGCTGTTGTTAAAGGAAAAGATATTACTGTAGATTCTATAAATGCTGCTATGAAAGCTGCAGCTAACCAATCATTTGGATATACAGATGAATTACTTGTATCTTCAGATGTTATAGGTATGACATATGGTTCATTATTTGATAGTACACAAACAATGTGTATACCTTTAGAAAATGATTTATATGAAGTTCAAGTTGTATCTTGGTATGATAATGAAAATTCTTATACAACTCAAATGGTTAGAACTATCAAGTATTTTGCAGAATTAGGATAGAAAAAATAGTATATTTGGTTGGGTGACGAAAATTTTGCCACCTAACTTATTTTGTCAAAGAAGGAGAAATTTTTTATGGGCAAAAAAACTGTAAAAGATATTGATGTAAAAAATAAAAAAGTACTAGTTAGATGTGATTTTAATGTTCCTTATGATGAAAACAGAGTAATTACTGATAATAGAAGAATTGTGGCTGCATTACCTACAATTAAATATCTTATAGAAAACAATTGCAAAGTAATTCTTTGTTCACATCTTGGAAGACCAAAAGGAGAAGTTAAACCTGAATTTTCACTAGATATAGTTGCTAAAGAACTATCTAAATTATTAGGACAAGAAGTAAAACTTGCTAGTGATGTTGTAGGAGAATCTGCACATAAATTAACTTCTGAAATGAAAGAAGGAGAAGTTGTTCTATTAGAAAATGTTAGATTTGAAGCTGGAGAAGAAAAAAACGATCCAGAATTATCTAAAAAACTTGCTGAAATGGCAGAAGTATATGTTAATGATGCATTTGGAACAGCTCATAGGGCTCATAGTTCTACTACTGGAGTTGCTGATTATTTACCAGCAGTATCAGGATTTTTAATTGAAAAAGAATTAGAATTTTTAGGAAACGCAATACAAAATGCACAAAAACCTTTTGTAGCAATCATTGGAGGAAAAAAGGTTTCAGACAAGATAGGTCCTATAGAAAATTTACTAACTAAAGTAGATACTGTACTTATTGGTGGAGCAATGGCTTATACTTTCTTAAAAGCTATGGGATATAATGTTGGTGATTCTTTCTGCGAGGAAGATAAATTAGATTTAGCAAATGAAATAATGGAAAAAGCTAAAAATAATGGAGTAAAACTATTATTACCAGTTGATACAAAGATAGGTAAAGAATTTGATCCAAATACAGAGAGTAAAATTGTAAAATGCACAGAAATTCCAGATGGTTGGGAAGGATTTGACATTGGAGATGAAACAATTAAATTATATTCTGAGGAATTAAGAAAAGCAAAAACTATTATTTGGATGGGACCTTTAGGATTGTTCGAATTTGATCAATTTGCAATTGGAACAAATTCAATTGCTAAAGTTTTAGCTGATGTTGATGCAGTTAAAGTCGTTGGTGGAGGAGATTCAGCAGCTGCTATTGAGAAAATAGGATTATCAAATAAATTTACACATATTTCTACTGGTGGTAGTGCATCACTTGAATTTATAGAAGGTAAAAAATTACCAGGTATAGAAGCACTTCAAGATAAATAAGAAAGAGAGTAAAATATGAAGAAAATAATAATAGTATTAGTTGTAATTATTTTAGGGCTAGGTGGATTTATAGGCTTTAAGCTAGCAACTAAAAAGGGAAACAACAATGAAAATGTTGGGGAAGTAGCACAAGAAGAGTCTTATGGAAAAAGAGGAAATATCTCTGAAGAAGAGAGAGTAAAATTCCTTATGAAAAATGATGATTATTTAGTAGGAATGATGAGTTTACCTGCTTCAGCTGAAGTAAAAAATTTTACACATAATGAAATGATAAATTTTGCTCTTAATGTCGCTGTTGAAAGATACTCTACAATACTTACTAAAAGCAAAAAAGACTCATCTTCATATGTAATTGGAGTAGAGACAGTTAATTCTATTTTGAATGAATTTTTTGGACTTTCTACTACTGTGATAGATCCAGCACAGAATGAATACTATTCAAAATCAACCAAAACTTTTGTGTATAATCAAGCAAATGAGAAAACTCTTTATTATTATCCTGTATCTTTAGAGAATAAAGAGGGCGGGATTAAAGAGATTACTGTAGATGCTATATATATTAATGATGAGAATAAAGCTTCAAATTTAGATAAGGCTAAATTTGAAGGAAAATATGGTCAAAATAATGTTGATAATACGATAAAATTTATATTCAATGAAAATGGATATTTGACATCATATCAATATTTATAAAAGAGGCGGTGTTTATATGAGAAGAAAAGTTATTGCTGGAAATTGGAAGATGAATATGCTTCCAAATGAAACAATAGAATATATAGAAAAATTTTCAAAATTAGTTAAAGATACTAAAAATGAGGTAATTCTTTGTGTTCCATATACAGACTTATTTTATGCATTAATGAATGCACAAGATACTAATATAAAAATAGGTGCACAAAATATGCATTTTGCAGAAAAAGGAGCTTATACAGGAGAAATTTCTGCCCAAATGCTAAAGTCAATTGGTGTAGAATATGTTATTATTGGACATTCTGAAAGAAGACAATATTTTGCTGAAACAGATGAAAGTGTTAACAAAAAAATTAAAGCTGCTTTTTCAAATGGATTAAAGCCAATTGTTTGTGTTGGAGAAACTTTGGAACAACGTGAGTCAGGATTGACAGAAAAGATTATTACTATGCAGACTAAACTTGCTTTGGAAGGATTGGAAGAAGAACAAGTAAAAAATACAATTATTGCATATGAACCAATTTGGGCTATAGGTACTGGAGAAACTGCAACTGCTCAAGATGCTAATGAATCAATAAAAGCAATTAGAGGAGAAGTTAGAAAAAATTATGGAGAAGATGTGGCTGATAATATTATTATACAATATGGAGGAAGTGTAAAATCTTCTAATGCCAAGGAATTATTTGAAACTTCAGATATTGATGGGGGATTAGTAGGTGGAGCTAGTTTACTTCCTGAGGAATTTGCAAAAATAGTAAATTATGATGAATAATAGTAAATAAAATACGTATGTTATACTTTTAAGAAGGGATGAAAAAGATAAAATGGATAAAAAAACAACAATGCTTATGATATTAGATGGGTTTGGAATTAATGAAAAAGAAGAAGGAAATGCAGTAAAACTTGCTAATATTCCTAATATAAGAAGAATTTTGAAACAATATCCAAATACAATTTTGCATACAAGTGGCTTAGATGTTGGACTTCCAGAAGGACAAATGGGAAATTCAGAAGTTGGACATACTAATATTGGTGCCGGTAGAATAATATATCAAGAGTTAACAAGAATCACTAAATCAATTGAAGATGGTGACTTCTTTAGTATACCTGAATTTGTAGCAGCAATAGAAAATTGTAAAAAACATAATTCAAAATTGCATATAATGGGATTATTGTCTGATGGTGGAGTTCATAGTCATCAACGTCATTTATATGCTCTTTTAGAACTTGCAAAAAGAAAAGATTTTGAAGATGTATATGTACATTGCTTCTTAGATGGTAGAGATACACCACCTGCATCAGCAGAAAGCTATTTAGCAGAGTTAGAGAATAAAATGAAAGAGAAAGGTGTAGGAAAAATTGCTACAATTTCTGGTAGATTTTATTCTATGGATAGAGATAAAAGATGGGAAAGAACACAAAAAGCTTATAATGCACTAGTATACGGAGAAGGAGATAAATTTTCTTCAGTTTCTGCTGCAATAGAGAATTCTTATCAAAAAGAAATTTTTGATGAGTTTGTAGTTCCAACAGTTATTTGCTCAAATGATTCTCCTGTTGCAACAATTTCAGAAAATGATTCTGTAATTTTCTTTAATTTTAGGCCAGATAGGGCTAGACAAATAACAAGAGCAATTGTTGATGAAAATTTTGATGGATTTGAAAGAAAATATTTTAAAACGTATTTTGTTACTTTTACAAACTATGATTCTACAATTCCAAATGTTGAAGTTGCTTTTAAAAAAGATGAAATTTCAAATACTTTTGGTGAGTATATAAGTAAAAAAGGCTTAACACAATTACGTATAGCAGAAACTGAAAAGTATGCACATGTTACTTTCTTCTTTAATGGTGGAGAAGAAAAACAATATGAAGGAGAAGATAGGATTTTGATTCCATCTCCAAAAGTTGAAACATATGATTTAAAGCCTGAAATGAGTGCATATGAAGTTACTGAAAAAGTAATTGAAGCAATTAATTCTAAGAAGTACGATAGTATAATTTTAAATTTTGCAAATCCTGATATGGTTGGACATACAGGAAATATTGAGGCTACAATAAAAGCTTTAGAGGCATTGGATGGCTGTGTAGAAAGAATTGTTGAAACAATTATTGCTAACGATGGAATATTATTAATTACTGCTGACCATGGAAATGCTGAACAAATGATTGATTATAAAACTGGTGAACTACACACAGCTCATACAACTAATCCAGTCCCTCTTGTTTTAATAGGTAAAGAGGTAAAACTAAAAGAAGGAAGATTATCAGATTTAGCACCTACAATGTTGAATTTGATGAATTTAGAAAAGCCAGAAGAAATGACTGGAGAAAGCTTAATTGAAGGTTAAAATATGAGGAAAATGGAGTAGAGAATGTCAGTTTCTAAGCAAGAAAGAATCATATTTGAAGAAATACAAAAGAAAATATTTTATATGATTCCAGAAAAATGGAATGCAATTTATTTATATGCATCAATAATTGAAGAACCTTTGCAAAAGCCTGTAGGGGAAATGTATTTTTATTATTTACCTAAAGGACTTTTAAAAAGAAATTTTGTAAATGTGTATCAAATTCCTTCAATGTTTAATATTGACGAAGAAAGTTACAATAGTATTATACAAAGTTTATACTTAAGTATAAGGAAATTAAGAGACATTCATAAAGCAATAAAACCAAATTTATGGACTAATTTGACTATAACGATTAAAAATTTTCAATTTAAAATAGAATATGATTATAATGATATAGGCAAAAATTCAGAATTTTCTCCATATGAAAGACATGTTATATGGAGATACAAAAATTTGGAATCTGATACAACTTTATTATCTAAATCTGAAAAGGAAATTATTAATAGATACTTATCTAGTAATTTTTATGTATTTGAGCAGCAAAATAAAGACTTTTATGTAGAAGGAAGTTATAAGCAGGATGTTAGAAATATTATTGACTATGAAAAAACATTAACAATAGAAGCCGCAATTGCTTCTCAAAATTCGGAGGAAAATAAATTATCCAAAGAAGAGAAAAAGAGTAAAAAAGAAAAAAAGAATGAAATAGAAGAACCAAAAGAAAAATCTAGTATTTTGTCAAAGAACTTATTTGATAGAGTTGATAACATGAAGAGAAAGAATGATGAAATTGATGATGATATGATTTTAAGTTCTGAATTTATGAAGAAAAAAGATCCTTAAAATAAAATACAGTTTATTTAATAAATGTATTTTAATATGCGAGGTTCTTTTTTTTATGCGTATTAAAATCCTAAATTTGTAAATAATATTTTTGAGGTGAATTTATAATGAGAGATTTTTTACAAATAGAGGATATAAGAGGACTAGAAGTATTGGATTCAAGGGGAAATCCAACTGTACAAGTTGAGGTTATAACAGATGGAGGATTCTCAGCTAGAGCAATTGCTCCGTCAGGTGCATCTACTGGAAAATTTGAAGCATTAGAATTACGTGATGGCGATAAAAATAGATTTAATGGAAAAGGAGTAAAGAATGCAGTAAAAAATGTAAATAGTAAAATAAGAAAAAGTTTGTTGGGAAAAAATGTGTATAATCAAAGCCAAATTGATAGTTGTTTGATTGAATTGGATGGAACGGAAGACAAAAGTGTTCTAGGTGCAAATGCTACAATAGCCACATCAATGGCAGTTGCACGAGTTGCAGCAAGAAGTTTAGGAGTATCTTTATTTTCGTATATTGGAGGAATTGGTGCAAATAAAATACCAACACCTATGCTTAATATTTTAAATGGAGGAAAACATGCAGCTAATAATTTAAGTATACAAGAATTTATGATTATTCCAAAAAAGGAAGAGCATTTTATAGATGTTTTGAAGAATTGTGTAAAGGTTTATAATACCCTTAAAAATATTTTAATAGTAAAAGGCTATAGTGTAGGAATCGGTGATGAAGGCGGATTTATGCCAAACTTGAATGAAGATGAAGATGCAATAAAATATATAATGGAAGCAATCATTAAGTCAGGATTTGAACCTGGAAAAGATTTCGGAATTGCTTTAGATGTTGCTGCTACTGAAATGAAAAATGAGGCAACAAAAGTAGCCAAAGATGGATATTTATTTTGGAAAACAGGTTTATATAAATCAGCAGATGAGATGATAGAATATTTAATTAATTTAATAGATAGGTATCCAATTATTTCAATTGAAGATGGCTTATCAGAAGAAGATTGGAAAATGTGGACAAAATTTCAAAAAGAAGCAGGAACTAGAATAATGACAGTTGGTGATGATTTATATGTTACTAATCAGTCAAGACTTATAAAAGGTATAAAGCAAAGAGCATCTAACTCAATTTTGATAAAACCAAATCAGATTGGTACAGTAACAGAAACTTTAGAAACAATAAAAATTGCTAAAAATTCTGGAATGAAAATTATAGTTTCTCATCGTTCAGGAGAAACTGAGGATACTTTTATTTCTGATTTAGCTGTTGGTTGTGGTGCGGAATATATAAAAACTGGAGCACCAGCGAGAACAGATAGGGTAGCAAAATATAATAGATTATTAAATATTGATGATATTTTGAAAAATTGGTGTTGATAAATTTTGATAAATATCTTATAATACTAGTGGACTAGAAATAGTTCACTTTTTTCTATATTGGGGTGTCGCCAAGTGGTAAGGCATCGGACTCTGACTCCGACATTCGTAAGTTCGAATCTTACCACCCCAGCCAAAGTTTTTGAAAATCAATCAGTAAAATGATTGATTTTTTTTCATTTAATATACGAAAAATATAGGTGTAGATATAAGAATTAAATTATAAAATAAGTTAAACATTGATATATATTGAGAAATCTGTTATAATGCCTATATCTTTAGAGATTAGAGGAAAAAATGAAAAATTTAATTGGAATAATTATTATAAGTATATATATAGCAATAGTTTTGGCTTCTTCAAAATTATTAAATAAATTTGGAGAAGAGGCTAGTAGAAAATTTGTACATATAATGCTTTCGAATTATGCAATATTAGCTTATTTATTTTTTGATTCTATTGTGTGGGCAAGTATTTTACCATTAGCTTTTGTTGTTATAAATTCACTTTCATATAAATTTAAATTAGTGAAATCAATTGAAAGAGAAGAAAATGACGGCTTTGGAACAATATACTATGCTTTATCATTATTTATAATTGCTATATTTACATATTTAGTACACATGCCTATAATTGGAATATTAGGTGTGCTAATTATGGGATATGGAGATGGTTTTGCAGCTATTATTGGTACAAAAATAAAAAGCAAAAAATATAAAATTGGAAATGCTATAAAGAGTGTAGCTGGTTCATTAACGATGTTTTTTATTAGTTTGATTTTATCAATAATCCTTTTTAAAATATTAGGTGTAAACTATTTAATATTAAAAGCTTTAGGAATTGCAATTATTTCAACAATTTTGGAAGCAATTTCTATAAAAGGATTAGATAATATTACTGTTCCTTTAGCAGTAACTGTGTTAACTTTTTTAGCTGTTTAAAATATATTTGTAGTACTTAAGGAAGGATTAAAATGTTACTCGATAAAATTAATTCACCAGCGGATGTGAAAAAATTAAATTTAAATGAAAAAAAACAATTGGCACAAGAATTAAGAGAGGTGATACTAGATGTTGTTTCAAAAAATGGTGGACATTTAGCTTCAAATTTAGGTGTAGTAGAATTAACAATTGCTCTTCATTCTTGTTTTGACATGCCAAAAGATAAAATTGTTTGGGATGTAGGTCATCAGACATATGTACATAAAATTTTAACAGGAAGAAGAGAAAAATTTCCAACATTGAGAAAAATGGGCGGAATTGCTGGTTTTCCTAGAACTTCTGAATCTGAATATGATAGTTTTGATACAGGGCATAGTAGCACTTCTATTTCTGTTGCATTAGGATTTGCACGTGCACGTGATATTTTAAAAACTGATGAGAAGATTGTGGCAGTTATTGGTGATGGAGCTTTAACTGGAGGAATGGCTTTAGAAGCTTTAAATGATGCTGGAATTAGTAAATCAAATTTAATAGTTATTTTAAATGATAATGAGATGAGTATTTCAAAAAATTCTGGTGGAATGTCTATGTTTTTAGCTAAACTTAGAACTAAAAAGATATACATACATTCAAATGTGTCTGCTAAGAATTTTATTAAAAAAATACCTTTTTTCGGTGAAAGATTTGTAAACTTTGTTGTAAAATTGAAAAACAGTATAAAACAATTATTTATTCCTAAAATGTATTTTGAAAATATTGGCTTTAGATATCTAGGACCAATTGATGGACATGATATACAATCACTAGAAGAGATTCTTGAAATAAGTAAGAGACTAGAGGGACCTGTTTTAATCCATGTGCTTACTAAAAAAGGAAAAGGATATAAATTTGCTGAAGAAAATCCAAACAAATTTCATTCAACTTCTGCTTTTGATATTGAAACAGGAGAAAAAAAGAAGAGTAGTGCAAAAGATTATTCAAAAGTTATGGGTGAAACACTAGTAAAACTTGCTGAAAAAGATAATAAAATTGTTGCAGTAACAGCTGCAATGGAAGATGGAACAGGACTAACTGAATTTGCTCAGAAGTTTCCTGATAGATTTTTTGATGTTGAGATTGCTGAACAACATGCTTTGGGAATGGTAGCAGGAATGGCAAAGGCAGGATTAAAACCAGTTGTTCCTATATATTCATCTTTTTTACAAAGAGGATATGACCAAATTATTCATGATATTGCAATGCAACAATTACCTGTAGTAATAGGAGTTGATAGAGCAGGAATTGTAGGAAATGATGGTGAAACTCATCAAGGTGTCTTAGATTTATCTTTTTTAAATACTGTACCAAAATTAAATATTATGGCTCCAAAAAATTTTGAAGAAATGGAACTAATGTTAAAATTTGCAGTAGATTTTGACAAACCAATTGCAATTAGATATCCACGTGGTGGAGAAGATGATTATGCTTTTGAAAAATCTAAAAAAATAGAATTAGGTAAATCAGAATTATTGCGAGAAGGAAAAGATGTTACTATAATTGCGATTGGAAAAATGGTAGTATATGCTATGAAAGTAGCAGACAAGTTAAAAGAGAAAAATATTGAAGCTGAGGTTATTAATGCTAGATTTTTGAAACCATTGGATAAGAAAATGATAAAAAAATCAGCTGAAAAAACTAAAAACATTGTTACAATTGAGGATAATATAATAAATTGTGGACTTGGTTTTTCTGTAAAAAATATACTAGAAGAAAAAAAGATTTTAAATTTTGGATACCCAGAAGAATTTATAAAACATGGAAGTATTTCTGAAATAGAGAAAAAATATGGACTAGATGTAGATTCTATTACAAAAAAGGTAGAGGAATTTTTGGAGAAAAAAGATGCAGAATAAATATGAAAAAGATGAAAAAAATTTATTATTGCCTAAGATAATTGATAAACAAAAAATGTGTGAAACCAGAAATAAAGTTACTTTTTCAGATTTTTTGAATCAGCAGGAGAAAGCTATAATTATTAAAAATTTAAAATTAGATAATACTTTTTTCTTTGGTGGAAGTGATAATTCAGAAAGAGAAGTGTTATTCTTTTATCCAGAAAAGATTACTAAAGATTTAGCCCAAAGTGCCATAAATACAATTATTACAGCTCTTAGAATAACTTTACCTAGCGAAAATTTTGGAAAATTCGAGCATAAAAATTATTTATCTGCATTAATGAAAATAGGGATAAATAGAGAAAAAATAGGTGATATTATAGTAGATGAAAAAGGGGCAGATATAATAGTTTTTAATAATAATGTTGAGTTTATAAAAATGTCTTTACAAATGCTTACTAGATTTAAGAAAGCTAAGATAGAACAAATAGATATAGCTCAAATAAAGAAGAAAATACAACAATTCGAAAATAGAAAAATAATTGTTTCTAGTATGAGAATAGATAATATTGTTTCTGAACTTGCAAATTGTTCTAGAAATGTTGCTTCTGAATTGATTGAAGGAGAAAGAGTTTTTATAAATTATGAGTTAACTCAAAAATGTTCTAAAACTGTAGAATTTGGAGATATAGTAACAATACGAGGAAAAGGAAAATTCATAATTGACCATTTAGTCAAATACACACAGACTTCCAAACTACTAGTGGAAGTAATGAAGTATATATAAAAGCATTGCATAATTTTGGATAAAAATATATAATAATAAATAATTTGTTTAAAGGTGAATATTTTTATGAACAGAACGAAAAGAAAAATTTTTGAGGCCTCAATGAAACTATTTGCAGAAAAAGGTTATGATGCGACAAGTGTTGAGGAAATAACAGCTACAGTTGGTGTAGCTAAGGGAACCTTATATTATCATTTTTCAAGCAAAGAAGAAATTTACAATTTTTTATTAGAAGAGGGAACTAAACTTTTAATAAATAATATTGATTTAAAAGTTTCAAAATTTGAGAAAACTATTGATAAGCTACGTTCAGTAGCGTTGTTGCAACTTAGAATAATAACTAAATATGAAAATTTAATAACAATATATTTGTCTCAAGTTTGGGGCAATGATACTAGAAATCAAAAATGTAAAAAATATATAAATGATTATATAGCAAAAATTGAAGAAATTGTTAAAGAAGGAATGGAAAAAGGAGAACTAAAAGAGGGAAATAGTGCAATTGTTGCTTCTGAAATATTTGCGTTTACTTGTGCGGGGTTAATGTATAAGATAAAATCAAATCAACCACTTGATTTAAAAGAAATATGTGGGGAATTTGATAATATGATTTATGGACTAGCTAAAAATAAATAATATATATTAAAAATTAGCAAAATTTCATAAGTTACAACGGAAAATACAATTAATGAAACCGTTGTTGTTCTGAATGCAGAAAGGGTTGAAATAAAAATGGGAAAAGGTATTTATGAATTTGAAGAGATAACAGATTTAAAAGATATGTTAAAAAAATCTGTTAAAAAGTATGGAGATGAGGATGCATTCAAATTTAAAACAGATGAACCGGGAAAGTTTAGAATAATTACTTATAAAGAATTTATAGGTCAAGTTAACGCATTAGGAACTACTTTAATAAATTTAGGCTTAAAAGATAAAAAAATTGCTGTAATTTCTGAAAACAGATATGAATGGGGAGTAGCTTATTTGGCTACTGTATGTGGAACTGGAATAGTAGTACCTCTTGATAGAGCATTACCTGAAAATGAAATAAAAAGCTTAATTGAACGTTCAGGAGTTGAAGTTATTTTCTATAGTAAAAAATATGATGAAATAATGGAACATATAAAAAAGGCTGGAACTACAAAACTAAAATATTATATTTCTATGGATTTAAAAAAAGAACAAAATAAAGTTTTATCATTATATGAATTAGTTGAAAAAGGTGAAAAACTATTAGAAGATGGAGATAAAAGATTTGTTGAAGCTAAAATAGATGCTGAAAAAATGTCAATAATGTTATTTACATCTGGAACGACATCAATTTCTAAAGCAGTTGCATTATCTCATAAAAATATATGTACAAATTTACAAGATATTGCTTCAATGTTTGATGTAAATCCAAATGATACATTTCTTTCATTTTTGCCATTACACCATACATTTGAATCAACTGTTGGTTTCTTATATCCAATTTATGCTGGAGCATGTATTGCATATTGTGATGGTGTAAAACATTTGGCTGAAAATATTAAAGAATACCAAATTACAGTTATGATATCTGTTCCGATTTTATATGAAAATATGTATAGAAAAGTTTTGAGAGGAATAGCTAAAAAAGGTAAATTGGAAAAATTCCAAAAAGGTCTAAAAATTAGTGGATTTCTAAGAAAATTTTTACATATAGATATAAGGAGAAAAATATTTAGTGAGATTCATGAATTATTAGGTGGAAAAGTTAGATTATTTATAAATGGAGCTGCAGCATTAGATCCACAAGTAGAAAAAGGATTTAATGATATAGGAATAAACATGGCACAAGGATATGGATTAACAGAGACTTCTCCTGTTTTGGCAGCTGGAAATGGTCAACCAAAATATTCAAGAAATGGTTCTGTTGGAAGGGCTTTTCCAAGTGTTGAATTAAAAATTGATGAGCCAGATGAAAATGGAATAGGTGAAATTATTGCTAAGGCTGATTCTGTAATGCTAGAATACTATGAAAACGAAGAAGCAACAAAAGAAGCTATTGTTAATGGATGGTTTCATACTGGAGACTTAGGATATTTAGATAAAGATGGATATTTATATATAACAGGTAGAAAGAAAACAGTTATAGTATTAAAGAATGGAAAAAATATTTTCCCAGAAGAAATTGAGGCTTTAATAGGACGAATTGATGGAGTAAAAGAATCTTTTGTTTACGGAGTACCATCAACAAATAGTGATGATAAAGAATCAAAAATTAATGCTGAAATTGTTTATGATGAAGAAAGAATAAAGGAAATCCTAGGGGATGTTGATGAAGAAAAAATAAAAGAATATATGTGGGAGCATATTAAAAAGATTAATAAAACTATGCCTCCTTATAAATATATTAGAGAGATTATTGTCACAAAAGAAGAACTAATCAAGACAACTACGCAAAAGGTAAAAAGGCACGAGGAAATCAAGAAAGTCTTAGGGAAATAAGCAATGTAACAGAAATGTAATATAAAAAAGATACAAATGTGCTTGTATCTTTTTTTTCGTAAGAGTATAATAATTTTAGTTATAAGTTTTTTATACAAATTCGAAGGAGGTCAGTTTACAATGCCTTTGTTATTTGATAATTTATTTAATAATAAATCTGGTATAGTAAACGTGAGAATGGTGATCACGGAAGAGAAAATATTGTCTAATATAGATAAAATACAAAAGATGATAAATCCAAATAGCAAAAAACAAATAGTTCAGCTTGAAGAAGATACATATTTTAAGGATTTAGTAGAATCAATAAAGACCTATCTTGTAGAGTATCCAAAGAAAAAGAATTTCCCTGCAAGTGTATATAAAGCAGCATATGACCTAGTTGAATATGCAACAAGTCAATTTGAAGAAAATACAAAGAAAATAGAACAATTAATAGTACAAAGAGAGAAAAATATAGGTCTTGCTTTTGAATTAAAATTAGTTTTAGGAAAAATATTAAAAAGGGAAGAAGGGTACGAGCAAGCTATAGAAGATGCTACAGCTAAGTTTAATGATGATTTAATTGAAGCTTTGAGATTAATTTCTTCTGGAGAACCAGAAGAAAGAGCTGCTGCTAGAAAATTAGTTGAAGCTAGAATTAGTAATTTGGAATCTAATTTCCATATTGAAATTGATATGGAAAGAATTGAAGATAAATCAAAAGCATTAAGCTTTATAGGAGTACAAATTGCAGAAGCTTTAAGAGATATACCTGCTCCAACAGAGCCAATTACAAAGACACCTGTTGTTGAGCAAGCACCTAATGTTGGTATTGCACAATCTCCAAAAGCTGCAAGAGTTAATCAACCAGTATTTAACAGACCTGCAGTAAATCAAGGATTTTCTCAACAATATGCTACGCCAGTTGCTCCACAAGTGCAAAACGATGATCAAGAATTAAGTGATGCATATATGCAACAAACTAGATTTGATGTGAAACCTTCATTATGGCAAAGAATAAAGAATAGTAAATTAGTTAGAACAATTAGATATATAATGAAAATTAGAGTTGTTTTGGAATTACCTGCTTTGCCAGAAGGAAGAGGAGATAACAATTAGTAACAAAATGATTTGGGAACTACATTTTGTGTAGTTCCTTTTTTTAGATATTTATAATTCAAATTTTGTCCAATATAATAATTTAGATAGAATTTAGAAAACAAAATAAAGAAAAAACGAAAAAACTATTGACAACTTTAGAATGTTCAATTATAATAAGTCTTGCATTGAGAAATGCGCCCTTAGCTCAGTTGGTCAGAGCAACCGGCTCATAACCGGTGGGTCCAAGGTTCGAATCCTTGAGGGCGCA
>CANQEI010000002.1 GCA_947594845.1 uncultured Clostridia bacterium
GATACAGCACTTGTGTATGGTACTAACTATACTAAAAAAATAAAGAAAAAGATTAATGATGCTATTATGAAGAAACATACAAATGTTGAACAAGTTGGTTTTATTAATAATAATGGAAAAAAAGAATTACAAATGGCAGGAGGAGAATTTTGTGGAAATGCAACTAGAAGTGCTGCGTATAACTATTTAGATGGAATGCAAGGAAAAATACAGATACGTGTAAATTCAAAAGATAAAATTATAGCAGGTGTAAATAAAGACAAAAAAGTATGGTGTGAAATACCATTATGCAAGAATAGTAACATTGTTACAGAAAAGGAAAATGGGGTTTTTATTGTTGAAATAAAAGGAATTACAATTATTGTTATTAAAGAATTTAAAGCTAAAAAGTATTTATGTGATAAAGATAAATTGAAACAAATTGGAAGAAATTTAATTGATGACTATAATCTTGCAAATAATTCGGCGGTTGGTGTAATGTTTTGTGAAAAGCAAAAAGAAAAAATAAAAATAAATCCAATTGTTTGGGTAAAGAATATTGATACATTATTTTATGAAACGGCTTGTGGCAGCGGAAGTACAGCAGTATGTATAGTTGAAGCTTATCTAAAAAAGCAAAGTCAAAAAATTGATATATTACAGCCATCAGGTTTAATAATTACAGCAAATGTAGAGTATAAGAATAATAAATTTCAAAAAGCAATAATTTCTGGAAATGTTGAAAATGATGGAATGATATATTCATTAAATTTATAAATTAAATATTAAGGAGGAAAAATGTTAAATAATAATTTTGTGAAATATAGAGATTTACTAACAATAAGAGATTATGATAAAGAAACTAATAAAGAAAAATTTATATTAATACCATTAGAAGATGAGTATGTTTTTGGTAAGTATAAAAAAGGAATGGATATGTTAGAATATGGTGAGCAAATACCTATTAGAAAAACAGTATATAATAAATTAATTAATGTATCTCAAAAATTAAAAATTATAAATAAATCATATAAAATATTGGTTGTATATGGTTTTAGAGAAATAAAGAAGCAAGAAATGTATTTTAATGAGATTTTAAAAAACACAAAAAACAAATTTAAAGATGAGATAGATTTATATGAATATATCCATGAGAAAATTGCTGTCCCATCTGTTGCTGGACATCCAACAGGAGGAGCAATAGATGTAGCTATATATGATGATGTTTCAAAAAGTATATTGGATTTTGGAACAGAAATTTTGGATTATACTTCCGATAAATGCTATTATAAAAATGAAAATATAAGCAAAGAAGCAATTAGAAATAGAGAATTATTAAGAAAATTAATGCTTGGAGAAGGATTTGCACCATATGATGGAGAATGGTGGCACTTTTCATACGGAGATAAGGAGTGGGCTTTTTACTATAATAAGGACAAAGCGTTATATAATCAAATAAAAGAATATAAATTTTTAGATTTTTAGAAAAGTATAATTTATATCAACTGCAAAGAGATTTCGAAGTTGTAGATATCTACACCACCCGAGCAAAAAAGAAAGTAGTTAAACTGCTTTCTTTTTTATGCTCTCCTAACTTGAATCAACGACTTATCCGTGTAGTAACTGTATTTCAAAATTTAAGAATTTTAGTGTTAATCATTTACGAAAATAAAAATTTGTGATTTAATTATAACAATATGATTAAAGAAATTGTTAAAGAATAGAATATGAATAAAAAATAATGAAGGGAAGTTATAGTATTATGAGAATTGTTAGAAGATTATTATCAGATATTTTATATATTTGTTTGATTGGATTTGGGATTTGGTGTATGTTTTATCAATATAATCTAATAGAAAATCAAAACTTTTTTGCAAGTATTCCAAATATATTTAAAGCACATATGATTTTAATTATTCCAACTATTGTAGTTGCATTAATAATAAAGCTTATTCTTAAATGTGAGTTTACAAATATTCCAACAGGTATGTTTTCAATAGTTCCATATTTAATAACTTTGATTATTTTTTCATTTAGAGAAGCATTTATTATTGAAAAAGCAGGAATTATATTATCAGTTATTATTTCACTTATAAATGTTTTTATAGAGGGACTATTACCTTTTATTGCAATGTTTATTATAATGCCAAGTGACAGTGGATCTAGTGTGAGAACATATGAAGATTACTATTATAATAAGGAAAATAAGGACAATAAGGACAATAAGGCTAATAAGAACAATGAGAAAAAGAGAATTAATGATTATACTTTTATTCACAATTCAGATGGAACAACATCTGTAGCCCATACATTTGGAGAAGAAGGTTCAACAATGACATCAATTACCAATTCAGATGGAAGTGGATCTACAATATTTGACGATACTATTGGCGGACAACGAACAATAAATGTTATAAAAAAATAATTTAAGTAAAAGAAAGTAGTTTACTACTTTCTTTTTTTATGCTTTCCTGACTTAGATCAACGACCTATTGGCGTTATAGATTTAGCTATTAGGCGACTATGATCATTGGGAGAAGAAAGGAGATTTTGAACATGCATAAGCTATTATTTTACTCTTTAATTTCTGAAAAAAATTTTAAATCTGTAAAGAAAAGAGTTGAACAAAATGACCAATATAAGGAAATAAGTTCTCAGAAAAAACCATTGCTTTTAATAATCCTTAATGTTAGAATGATTATGAAAAATGAGGAGGGAAAAAAATGAAAAAAATAAAAATAAGAAGAATTATTTTAGTTATTGGAATAATTGTGGCAATGTTAGCACCTAATATATGCTTTGCAGTTGAGCCAATGCTAGATGAGACTGAAAACAATGTAGTAGAAGAATATATAGAAAATGAAGTGGAAAATAATATAGAAAATGAAAGCGATAACAGCAACAATATAGAAACAGATAGCAATGAAATAATTCCACAAAATTTACCGGAAGAAGAAAATTCAGTCGTTGAAGAAGAACCTGCTAATCTTACTACTGTGGCAACACAAGCTCCAGTAATGCCAGTTGCTTTAAGTGAAAAAACAGTAGAACCTGGATCTGGAACATTACAACAAGCCTTATTAGACGCAAATGAAGGCGATATACTTATACTAAAAAGAGGAACTTATACAGGTGGGCCAATTATTATCAATAAGAGTGTTACAATAAGGGGAGCTGGATCTGATAATAGATCTGGAAGTGTATTATTACCAAAAATAAAAGTAGAAGGAACAAATTCAAGCCAAAAGATAGTTTTAGAAAATGTATTTTTAGGTAATCAACAATCACCTACAGAAGAAAATTACAAATTTATAGATATACAATCACCAGCAAATGTCACAATAAATAATGTAATATGCACATACATATATAGAGGCGGTGATGATGTAAATCCTGTTATTATTGAAGTTGGATCTGGATCAGGAAGTTCAGAAATAGATGTAAAAGATTCATATTTCGTAGGATCATTTAGAGGAATATGTGTTGAATCATCAAACAACAATATAACATTAGACAAGACAACCTTAATCGGAAAACTAGCTTTTGTATTAAATAATGGAACAGGAAATACATTAAATGTTAAAAACAATTCAAAAGTAACTGGACGTTCACAGAGCTATACAGCAGATGAAGCAATACAAATAATTGGACAAAAAAATTTAACAATTAATATTACGGATTCAGAAATCATCGGAAATGATGCTAGAGGAGATAGGAATACTCATATATTTTCTCTTGATGGCAATTCTGAGAACAGTAATGTTTTAATTAATATTACAGGTAATTCAGTTATTAATGATATAAATCCAATAAAAGGTAGTACAATATTTAATTTTGGACAAAATAATACACCAGCCAATAATAATGTTGTAAAAATTGGTAAAAATGTAAAAATGACTCCAAGTACAGTTGAATATAAATACAATGTTAGTGAAGCTTATGCTGTTGTTGGTATTTATGATAAAGATGGAAATGCAACAGTTAAAACTTATGAAAAAGATAAACCAATACCAGAAGAAGATTATAATTCTATTAATAGTAGCAGCTGGTATAAAGTAACAAATTCAAATAGTGATTTTGACATATTAGACAATGTTAGTGAGAATATGGATATATATCCTACACCTAAGGAAGAACAAAATATAACTGTAAATGTTGTTGTTGGAGAAGAAACAGAATCTTATACTTTAAAAAATGGACAAACATATAAGGACAATTTAGAATTAAAAACTAAATTAGAAGAATTAAAATCAACTACAAATAAAACTTTTTCAAATTTCGTAAGTCAAGATGAAACTATAATTGATGAGAACACAAAAATATATAAAGACACAACTATTACTCCAAAATACAAAGTAACTGTAACCATAAAAGATAAAGATGGAAATAAAGACGAATATCAAATAGAACAAGGACAAAACTTAAGTTATATTAGTCAATCACTTTTAGATGAGTATGAAAAAGAAACAAATGGAGAAACTAAAATCTTCTCAAGATATGTAAAAACAAGTGATAAGAGAAGTATATCAAAAAGTATTGCAATTGATGAAAATATTGAAATAGAACCAATATATTATGTAACAATAAAAGTAAATGTGGATGGAGAAGAAAGAACATATAATATAGATGAAGGAAAAAGCTTAAATGATGCACTTGCAAGCACATCTACACTTATAGAATTGAAGAGATTAGTTAATTCTAAAAACAAAGTTTTTAAATGCTTTGAAGACGAAGAAAATACTCAAGTTACTTATGATACAGCATTAAGTAAACATACAAAGTTAACTGCAAAATACAAAATAAAAGTAACTATATATAATGAAGAAGGACAAACCCAAGAATATGAAGTAGAAGAAGGTCAAAATTTAAAAAGCCTTGGAGATAATGTAATAAGCGAAATCGAAAGCTTTGTACAAAATGGTAAAGATATTTTAAAATACATAGATGGAAATGGCGAAGAAATAAATTTTGAAAAAGAATTATATGAAAATACTAGTTTCGAACCAATTTATGATACAGATATTTCTGTAACAGTAAAAGGACAGACATATAGAATAAAAGATGGAGAAAATTTAAATGCTCTTGGTGAAGAAAAAGTAAATGAAATTAAAGAAAAGGTAAAAGCAGAAGGAAAAGACTTATTTTACTTCACAAATTCAGATGGAGAAGAAGTTAATTTTGATACTCCTATATATAAAAACACAGAACTTACACCAGTATATAAGGTAACAGTAAAAATAGAACCAAAAAATGAAGCTATTGAAACGATTGATGTTAAAGAAGGTACAACATTTGAAGAATT
This sequence comes from uncultured Clostridia bacterium, assembly GCA_947594845.1. Classification (GTDB taxonomy): domain Bacteria; phylum Bacillota; class Clostridia; order TANB77; family CAG-508; genus UMGS1994. The sequence goes on from CANQEI010000002.1 coordinate 5,282, forward strand.
AAGTGAACAAGTGGCTAAATATAATTTATCTAATAAACATTTAGAATATTTCGAAAATAAAGAAAATAGCGAAAAAATAGAGAAGAATTATAAGTTTGAAAAACATACAACAATAGTACCTAAATATACTATAACAGTAACAGTAAATACTAAAGATGGTGAGGAAGTAATTTCAGGTGTTGATGAAAATTCAACATTAGAAAGTTTAGCAGGAAAACTAGATAAATTTGAAAATGTATCAGGTAAACATTTAGAAAAATATGTAAATGAAAATAATGATGAAGTAGAAAAAAATAAACCATTAACTGAAAATATAAAAATTACACCAAGGTACTATATAGAAGTAACAATTAATGGAGAAACATACAGATTATCAGAAAATGGAAAGCTAAATGATTTGGAAACAGAACAACTTAATAAAATAAGAGATGCTGTAAAAGCAGAGAATAAAACTTTTTCACACTTCGTAGATGAAAAAAATAGTCCTGTAGATTTTGATACAACATTAGAAAATGATACAACTTTATCACCAAAATACAAAATAACTGTAAAAATAGTAAACAAAAATGGAGAGACAATATTAGAACAAACAATATCAGAAGAAGACAGTTTAGATAGTTTAGGAGCAGATGTAATATCAAAAATTAAAGAAGACGTAAAAGTAGATAAAAAAGTATTCGCAGAAAAGTTTATAAATGAAGAAAATACTACAATATTATTCAGCACAAAATTAGATAAAAATATGACATTAACACCAAAGTATAATGTTGAAGTAACTATTAATGGAAATAAATATACATTAGAAGAAGGAAAAACTTTAAACGATTTAAAACCTGATGAGCTTACAGAAATAGAAAACAGTGTAAACAATGATAACAAGAAATTTGCAAAAGAATTTAAGAACGAAAATGGTGAAGTAGTAAATTATACAAAAGAAATATGGGAAAGTACAACATTAACTCCACAATATAATGTAGAAGTAACTATAAAAGGAAATGTATACACATTAAAAGAAGGTCAATGTTTAAATGATTTAGGATCAGATGTAATAAGCCAAATTGAAGAATTAGTAAAAGTTGATAATAAAACATTTGCTAAAACATTTGCAAATTTAAAAGGTGAAGTATTTGATTATAATAAAGAAATAACTGAAAGTGTAGTATTAGTTCCACAATATAATATAACAGTATCAGTAAAAGTTGGAGAGCAAGTACAGAAAGAAATTACAATGCCAGAAGGAAGTACATTAGAGAGTAAATCAGAAGACTTAAAAGAATTTAAAGAATTAACAAATAAAGCATTTGTACAATTTGTAAAAGAAGATGGAACACCAGTATCAGAAACTACTGCTTTAACAGAAAATACAACAATAAAACCACAATATAACATAACAGTATCAGTAAAAGTTGGAGAGCAAGTACAAAAAGAGATTACAATGGCAGAAGGAAGTACATTAGAAAGCAAAGCAGAAGACTTAAAAGAATTTAAAGAAGTAACAAATAAGACATTTGTACAATTCGTAAAAGAAGATGGAACACCAGTATCAGAAACTACTGCCTTAACAGAAAATACAACAATAAAACCACAATACAATATAACAGTGTCAGTAAAAGTTGGAGAAGAAGTACAAAAAGAAATCACAATGGCAGAAGGAAGCACATTAGAAAGAAAAGCAGAAGACTTAAAAGAATTTAAAGAAGTAACAAATAAAACATTTGTACAATTTGTAAAAGAAGATGGAACACCAGTATCAGAAGCTACTGCTTTAACAGAAAATACAACAATAAAACCACAATACAACATAACAGTATCAGTAAAAGTTGGAGAAGAAGTACAAAAAGAAATCACAATGACAGAAGGAAGCACATTAGCAAGTAAAGCAGAAGAATTAAAAGAATTTAAAGAATTAACAAATAAGACATTTGTACAATTTGTAAAAGAAGATGGAACGCCAGTATCAGAAAGTACTGCTTTAACAGAAAATACTACAATTATACCAAAATACGAAGTTGAAGTAAAAATCGGAAATAGTTCATACACAGTAGATGAAGGAACTACATTAAAACAATTAATAGAATTATATCCTGAAGCAGAGCAGAAACTAGAAAATATTAAAGATACTTCTAGAGAATTTTCTAGATTTGTAGATGAAAAGGGAAATACAGTAAATGACGATATATCATTTAACGAAAACACGACTATAACACCAAAATATAATATAAAAATTACAGTTAAAGGTGATAATGGCGAAAGTAAAGAGTTTGTATTAGAAGAAGGAAAGACATTAAACGATTTATCAGAGGAATACAAACAAGAATTAGAAAAAATAAAAAATAATCATCCAGCAGGATTAAAATTTGTAAACTTTAAAGATGTAGAAACTGGAGAAATAATAACAGATACAACACAAATTACTGGAAACATAACATTAGAAGCAGTATATGAAGAAGCACCAGTTACTCCTGAAGATGAAAACAACACACAAAATAATAATGAAAACAATCCAAAAACAGGTGACAATCTATTAAAATATATTATACTAGCAATAGTTGGATTAGGCTGTATGATAATGTCAACAAAATCTAGCAAAAGAAAGAATAATACTCATAGAAGAAGATAAATGAATAAAATAAGCTTCAATTAAAAATTGAAGCTTATTTTTTATTACTTATAAACATATTTCTTGAAAATATTCAAAATACATGATAAAATAAAACATTATAACTATTAACAATCTACCATTTATATAGTAATAGTGGGAGGGACTGACATGGAATACTTTGAACGAGAGAGACTATGGTTATGTAGATTAGTGAATGTTGAGCGGAGCAGGGGAATAATGGTACTGCAAGACAGAAGAAGAACAGAATTGATGATTATTACTGAAAATGACACAAAGGTAAATGAGCACTTTATTTCATTAAATAATCCAACGTATTTCAACTTGGAAGGAAATCAGGCTTATCACGGCACGCAGAAAACTGTATACAATCAATCAGATATTGGTAAAACTTTTGTTATGTACAGACACAACATCCCGGATGAATACTTGACAGAACGAGAAATAAAAACAAATCAAGTTTCCTATAACAGAGTTTTGGAGTTATCTTGTCAACTTGCGGACTTTCAATGGAAAGAGTAATTAAAAAAAGAGGCATGAAAGAAATTTCATGTCTCTTTTAATTTTTATTATCACAATCAGCTGACTTTTCTAATAAAAATGTTCTTTCTACATATAATTTGTGTGCAAACGAAAGAATAACACTTTTTAATAATTTGTGTTCCATTGAAATGTCAGCAGGTATTTCATAATCATCTCCATTGAATACAGCCATAACAGCATTTTCAACTTCAGAACAAAATTGATTATAAGCTAAAACCAATTTTGTAGTTTCACCAGCAAAACTAATCAAATGGGAGATATTGTTTATACTATATACTTGTTTTAATACACAAATTACAAATAAACAAGCAATATGATCTCTTTTATATTTTTTCTTCTCTGGTGCAGGGATAACTTGTTGCTTAACATAATTATTAACCATTGTTTTAGTAATTACAGGATTTTCATCAGAACCAATATATGGATTTAAATAAAATTCTAAGTATGCAACAAGTTGATCTAAATAAATTTCTATCTTAGGCAGTTCTTGCCATCTAGGAATATGAAAATTATTAATTTTTTTAATTTTTACATTTTCTAAATCTTGTTTTTTACTCATATTTCACCACTTTCCCCATATAATAATACCACATAGTCGAATTTTAGTCAATCATTGACATGTTAAGTTATATATGATAATCTAGTAAAAGATACTAGATTATAAGGAGAAAAATATATGGAAGATAAAAGAACTAACATATTTGAAGCTAAAGAATTTGACAATATACGTAGTGTTATAAAAAATGCAGTTTCAGAACATCCTGATAATAATGCTTTTATTTTAAAAGAAATAAAAGATAAAGAAACAATATACAAAAATATAACATATAAAGACTTTGATAAGGACATTGATGCATTAGGAACTAAATTAATAAACATGGGGTTAAAAAATAAAAGAATAGCTATTATAGGTAAAAATAGATATGAATGGATTTTATCTTATTTAGCTGTAGTAAATGGAACTGGTATTGTAGTACCACTAGACAAAGGTTTAACAGAACAAGAATTAGAAAATTCTTTAGTTTTAAGTAAAGCTGATTGTTTGATCTTTGAAGAATCATATATTGAAATAGTAGAAAAACTAAAAACAAATAGTAAGATATATGTAAATAAATTTATTTGCATGGATAAAAGTGATAAATATGAATCATTACCTGCAATGATTGAAGATGGAAAAAAATTATTAAATGATGGAAATAAAGAATTTATTGAAAGTGAAATAAATCCAGAAAGTATGAGTATACTTCTATTTACTTCTGGAACAACTTCAAATTCAAAAGCAGTAATGTTATCACATAAAAATATTGCATCTAATATTTATGCAATGACAAAAGCAGAAGATATACGTTCAACAGATACAAATATTGCTTTTTTACCATTTCACCATACATTTGGATGTACAGGAATACTAATGTTCTTAAGTAGAGGAGCAACAAATGTATTTTGCGATGGATTAAGACATGTTCAGAAAAATTTAGTGGAATATCAAGTTTCAACGTTTGTATGTGTTCCATTATTAATTGAATCAATTTATAAGAAAATATGGCAAGAAATTGATAAAACAGGTCAAACTAAAAAAGTTAATTTTGGAATTAAGCTAAGTAAATTTTTATTAAAATTTGGAATAGATATCAGAAGAAAGTTATTTAAAGAAATATATGACAAATTAGGAGGAAAAATACGTTCAGTAATTAGTGGAGCATCAGGGTTAGATCCTAAAGTTACTAATGGATTAAGAGATTTTGGATTATCAGTAATTCAAGGATATGGACTAACAGAAACATCACCAGTATTGGCTGCAGAAACTATAAAAGCTTGCAAAACTGGTTCAACAGGCTTGCCAATGCCTGGAGTTGAAATTAAAATAGATAATCCAAACGAAGAAGGAATTGGAGAAATTATTGCAAAAGGTCCAAATGTAATGCTTGGCTATTATGAAAATGAGGAAGAAACAAAAAAAGTAATCAAAGATGGATGGTTTCATACAGGTGATTTAGCTTACATGGATAATGAAGGATTTATATTTATAACTGGAAGACAAAAAAATGTTATTGTCTTGAAAAACGGAAAGAATATCTATCCAGAAGAAATAGAGACTTTAATTAATAACCTACCATACATTGAAGAAAGTATGGTATATGGCAAAGAAAAAGACGATGATTTAGTAGTATCTGCAAAAGTTGTGTATAACAAAGATTATATAAAAGAAAATTATCCAGAAAAAACACCAGAAGAAATAGAAAAAATGATTTGGAATGATATAAAAGAAATAAATAAAACTATGCCAAATTATAAACACGTAAAAAATTTAATTGTAACTGATGAAGAAATGATAAAGACCACAACAGCTAAAATTAAAAGATTTGAAGAAATTAAAAAAATTGAAAACACTGAAAAGTAAAATAAGTTGAAGCCACTAAAATATGCATTTAGTGGCTTTTTCTTGACATTAAAAAAATGGAAATATATAATCAAACTATCAAATCTTCTTGGAGGAATATATGGAATTTAATCTAATTAACTCAGGAAAAATAATTGTAGTAAAAAGAGACGGAAAAAAAGTCGAATTTAACAGGGCTAAGATTGCATTAGCAATAAAAAAAGGATTTGACAGCGTAAAACTTGATAATGGTGAAAATAAATATAATGAAAAAGATATAAATAAAGTATTAAACAAAGTATTAACTAAAATAGAAGAATTAAAACCAGAAAAAATAAAAATAGAAGAAATTCAAGATATGATAGAAGTATCACTAAAAGAAGAAAAATATCAAGATGTATATGAATCTTTTTCAACATATCGTGAAAGAAGAAATCAGTCTAGAAAATTATTTTTTGATGAAAAAAAACAACATAAATTTTTGAAGGCAATTGAAAACTTAGGAATGAGCTCACAATCACATGAAGAAGAATCAGTATCTGGAAGTAGTACTGCAATGGGAACAATGTTAAGTTATGGTCAAACTCTTTCAAATGAGTTTTCAAAAGCTTATTTAATAAAAAGAAAATTTGTTGATCCTCACGAAAGCGGAGAATTCTATATACATGATCTAGACTATTATCCAATGGGAACAACAACAAGTTGCCATATTGATTTAGACAAGTTATTTCAAGATGGCTTTTCAACTGGATATGGCTATTTAAGAGAACCAAATAATATTATGACATATGCAATTTTATCTGCAATAGCAATTCAAGCAAATCAAAATGATCAACACGGTGGACAAAGCATACCATTATTTGATTATTATTTTGCACCTGGAGTGGTAAAAACATTTAAAAAAGAATTTAGACAAACTGTTTATGATTTCCTTGATTATACTGATTTTGGAATATTTGCAGCAGTAAATGGAATGGAAAGAGAAATTGACAAAATAACAACCATAGATTTTGATATTTCAATATTTGATACATATTGCAGAGAATCTGAACAATTAAAAAGATTATTTAGAATATCATATAAAAAAGCATTAAAAAAGACTGAAAAGATTGTATATCAAGCAATGGAAGCTTTTATACATAATTTAAATACAATGAGATCAAGGGCTGGGGCAACACTTCCAAATTCAACTGTAAACCTTGGAACTGATACTACACCAGAAGGAAGGATGATTACTAAGAACTTTCTATTAGCTCTAGAAACAGGTATTGGAAAAGACGAAAAGCCATTATATCCACATACAATTTTTAAAGTAAAAGAAGGCATAAATTATGATAAGAAAGATCCAAATTATGATTTATTTAAATTAGCATGTAAAGTTGATTCCGAAAAACAATTGATTAGCTTTTCTTTTTTAGATACGGAATTTAATAAACAAGGTTATATAGAAAGTGATAAAGATACTGAAGTAGCATATATGGGAAATTCTATAAGAATTTATGAAAATATTATCGACAAATCAAAAGCTAGTTCTATAGGAAGAGGAAATTTATCTACAGTAACTATAAATTTACCAAGATTGGGATTAAAACATGGAATTTTAAAAAATGATAAAGCTAATATGACAGAATTTTATAAAGACTTAGATGAGAGATTGGAAAAAATATATGAATTGCTACTTGATAGATATGAATTTCAAGCTGATAAGAGAGTACACAATTTCCCATTTTTGATTGGTCAAGGAATTTGGTTAGATAGTGAAAAATTAAAACCAATAGATAGATTAAGAAGAGTAAATAAACACGGAAGCTTAGCAATAGGTTTTGCAGGATTGGCAGAATGCCTAAAAGCTTTAACAGGAAAACATCATGGAGAATCACAAGAATCTCAAAAATTGGGAATAGAAATAGTAGAACATATGAGAAAAAAAGTTGACCAATTTGCAGAAAAAAGTAATTTGAATTTTGTATTATATGAGACTCATGAGGAAGATGCAATAGAATATTTTATGAGTATAGACAAATCTATTTACGGAAAATATCAAGGAATTACAGACAAAGATAAATATACTGATGGATTTTCATTACCAGAAAATTATAATATTTCAATGAAAGATCAAATAGAAATAGAGTCAAAGTATCATAGATTAACAAATGGAGGACATATTACAACTGTTGAGTTAGGTAGTAAATCTCAAGGAAATGAAGAAGCATTTGAAAAAGCAGTTAGGCTTATGAAAGAAGCGGGAATTGGATTTGGAAAATTAATAATAAAATAAAAATTTAGGTGCCAGATAGAAAACATATATCTTGGCACCTTTTAATATAAATTTTATAAGCCAATATTCATATCTTCTGGGATAGGAGAATTAATAGAAATAGTCTTTTGAGTAATAGGATGTACAAATGAAATATAATAAGCATGCAAAGCCTGCCTAGAAATCAAATTGGATTTATTACCATATAGTGAATCTCCTAAAATTGGATGACCTATATATTTAGAATGAACTCTAATTTGATGAGTTCTACCAGTTTCAAGAGAAAATTCAACTTTACTCAAATTTTTTGACTCTTTTAATACTATATAATTCGTAATTGCAGAGTCTCCGGAATCATCAATACATCTTTCAATAATACTATTAGGTTTTCTAGCTATAGGAGCATCAATTTTACCAGATTTGTTTTCTAAAATACCTTCTAAAATAGCTATATACTTTTTCACAAATACATGGGCATTCATTTGCTTTATAAGACATTCTTGAATATATTCATTTTTAGCAAAAATAACAATTCCAGAAGTATCTTTATCTAAACGATTTACAGGTCTAATTTTTTTTGACAAATTTATATTATCAAAATAAGCTTTAACACCATTTGAAAGAGAATCTTCGTAATGCGAAATAGAAGGATGAACTGGAATGCCTGCAGGTTTATCAACAATTAGTAAGTATTCATCTTCATATAAAATATTCAATTTTATATTATTGTTTGGAACAATACCATCAGATAATTCAGCAAAATTTTCTTCAATACACAACTTATCATTTTCTTTTATAGGATAACTAATAGAAACATTTTTATTATTAATATAAATACAATTATTTCTTTTTAGTTTTAAAATAAAACGTTCAGACATATTAAATTCATTTTTTAAAATTTGCTTAATATTTTCATCAGACTTTTTTACTGTATATTTTAATATCATATTAAAAACCTCACTATTATATTAATACAAAAATTAACAAATATAAAGTAAATAATATTTACCAAATTAATAAATTGAGTTAAAATAAAAATGATTTTTAATAATTTAACAGTTAAAATGTAAGATAATAGCAAGATTGGAGAAGAGTAATGGTATTTACATCATTGAATTATTTATTCTTTTTTATAATAATGTGCACAGTATATTTTTTATTGAAAAATAAAAGATTAAAAATATGTTGGCTACTATTAGGCAGTTATTATTTTTATATGTGTTGGAATGCTAAATATGCTGTTCTTATGCTTATATCAACATTTGTTACATACATAAGTGGAATATTAATAAGTAAAAGTAAAGAAGAAAAAATAAAAAAATTGTGGGTAGCCGTATCTATAACAATAAATCTACTAATACTTGCTATATTCAAATATTACACATTTATAGTAACAAATATAAATGCAATATTTAGCACAATTAATTTTATAAGTTTGCCTACATCGTTAAATTTACTTTTACCTGTAGGAATAAGCTTTTACACATTCCAGGCATTAAGTTACACAATTGATGTATATAGAAATGATGTTGAAGTTGAAAAGAACTTTTTAAAATATGCGCTATTTGTTTCATTTTTCCCACAACTAGTTGCAGGTCCGATAGAGAAATCAAAAGATTTACTAAAACAATTTAATGAAGAACACAAATTAGACTGGAACAGAGTAAAAGATGGATTAATACTAATAGGAATAGGAGTATTTTATAAACTAGTAATTGCTGATAGAGCAGCAATTGTAGTAAATAATGTATATAATAATTTAAACAATTATCTTCAAGGTGGAGGATTTTATTTAATTGTTGCAACAGTATTATTTGCATTCCAAATATACTTCGATTTTAATGCATATTCAACAATTGCTAGAGGAAGTGCTAAAGTTTTTGGATATGAACTAACAATTAATTTTAAGATGCCATACATAGCACAATCTGTAAAAGAGTTTTGGAGAAGATGGCATATTTCACTAAGCAGCTGGTTTAAAGAGTATTTATATTTTCCACTTGGAGGAAATAAAAAAGGATTTTTAAGAACACAAATAAATATATTAATCGTATTTCTAATAAGTGGTTTATGGCATGGAGCTGCATGGACTTTTGTTATATGGGGATTATTACATGCAATATATCAAATTACAGAAAATCTAGTTTATAAATATGTTCTAAAAGATAAAGAAATCACAAATAAATTTTTAGTGTTAATAAAAATATTAATAACATTCTTATTAGTTAATTTTGCATGGATATTCTTTAGAGCAAATTCTTTAAATGATGCGTTTATGATAGTTCAAAATCTATTTAATTTTGGAATGCCTATATCAATGAAGTTCTTTGGAATAGAAATTCAAAATCTAATTGTTTTAATAATTTCGCTAGGAATCACATTTATTTTAGAATTAATATCTTTAAGAAAAGATTTAAAACAATGGCTTAATAATAGAAATCTAGTAATTAGATTAATATTCTATTATGTATTAATTTTTTCAACAATTATATTTGGAATTTATGGACCAGGATATTCAGCCCAAGAATTTATTTATTTTCAATTCTAAATAGATGTTTTAATCAAATTAATTATAGAAATAATTGACTTTGGAAGGTCAATTTTATATAATCTTCTCAAGTATTTCATAAGGAGGAGATTATGAATTTTATAGAGCAAGTAAAACAAAAAGCAAAATCTGAAATCAAAACTATAGTATTGCCAGAAGCAGAAGATGTAAGAGTATTAACTGCTGCAAGAAAAGTTGAAGATGAAGGTTTTGCTAAAATTATTTTAGTAGGAAATAAAGCAAAAGTTGAAAGCGTTGCAAAAGAAAATAATATTGAGATTTCTGGAATTCAAATTGTAGATCCAGATAATTCTGAAAAATATGAAGAATATGTAAATGCTTTTTATGAATTAAGAAAAGCTAAAGGAATAACAATGGAGGATGCTAACAAGATTGTTAAAGATCAAGTTTATTTTGGAATGATGATGGTAAAAATGGAAGATGCAGATGGACTTGTTTCAGGAGCTGCACATTCAACATCTGATACATTAAGACCAGCATTACAAATATTAAAAACTGCACCTGGAACTAAACTTGTATCAGCATTCTTTTTAATGAATGTTCCAAATTGCGAATATGGAGAAAATGGATTATTTGTATTTGCTGATAGTGGATTAAATGAGAATCCAGATAGCGATAAATTAGCTGAGATTGCAGCTTCTTCAGCTAAGAGTTTTGAACAATTAGTTGGAAAAGAAGCTAAAGTTGGAATGCTTTCTTATTCTACTTATGGAAGTGCAAAATCAGAGTTAACTGAAAAAGTAATTGAAGCAACAAAATTACTAAAAGAAAGATACCCTGATATTAAAGCTGATGGAGAATTACAATTAGATGCAGCGATCATTCCTGAAATAGCTGCAAGTAAAGCTAAAGGTAGCGAAGTTGCTGGAAAATGTAATACATTAGTATTCCCAGATTTAAATGCTGGAAATATTGGATATAAACTTGTTCAAAGACTTGCAAAAGCTGAGGCATATGGACCTTTATGCCAAGGAATTGCAAAACCAGTAAATGACTTATCAAGAGGCTGCAGTAGTGATGATATAGTTGGAGTTGTTGCGATTACAGCCGTACAAGGTATGAAATAAAAAGTATAAAAATAATATAAAATTAAACATGTTGGAAAAAGAAACGAATATTGCAAGGCGAAACTTAATTTTAAACGATGGTACATGAGAATTTTAAATATAAAAAATATAAAAAAGATTTATCAAAAGCAAGTATTACAAGGCAAACGAGTGAGCAAACCGGAGGTGTACGATGGTACATTGAGGATTTGCGAATGAAGTTTAACGAAGTAAGACGTAGCTTTTCATAAATCTGAGGAGGAGAGAATGAAAGTATTAGTACTAAATAGTGGCAGTTCTTCACTAAAATATCAATTAATCAATACAGAAACAGGCGAAGCAATGGCACAAGGAAATTACGAAAGAATAGGACATAGACAATCATTTTTAACACATAAAGTAAATGGAGAAAAATACAAAATTGAACATTATGCTCAAAATCATGATTTAGCTATTAGAGTTATGATAGAAGAATTAACAAAAAAAGATTATAAAGTTATAGATAGTTTAGATGAAATTGATGCTATTGGACTAAGAATTGTTCATGGTGGAGAAAAAGTAGCAGAACCTGTTCTAATAAATGAAGAAGTTGAAAAAATAATTAAAGATTGTATTCCTTTAGCACCTTTACACAATCCAGCTGCACTTTTAGGAATAGAAGCATGCAAAAAAGAAATGCCAGGTAAACCAATGGTAGCAGTTTTTGATACAGCATTCCATCAAACAATACCAGAACACAGATATGTTTATCCAATACCATATAAATATTATGAAAAATATGGAATAAGAAAATATGGATTCCATGGAACTTCACATATGTATGTTTCAAGAAGAGTAGCAGAATTAATTGGAAAACCAGTTGAAGATCTAAAAATTGTAAATTGCCATTTAGGACAAGGTGCAAGTATATGTGCTATTCAAGGTGGAAAATCAGTTGAAACAAGTATGGGATTAACACCACTTGGAGGAATTGCAATGGGATCAAGAAGTGGAGATTTAGATCCATCAGTTGTTACTTATATAATGGAAAAAGAAAAAATTTCTCCTGAAAAAATGAATGAAATATTAAATAAAGAATCTGGATTATATGGTGTTTCTCAAATTTCACCAGATGCTAGAGATATTGAAAATGCAGCATTTAATGAAGGTGATCATAATGCAAGATTAGCACTAGATAATTATCATTATTTAGTTGTTGCATATATTGCAAGATGTGTTGCTGCTATGAACGGTATTGATGTTTTAACATTTACTGCAGGAACAGGTGAAAAAGGATGGGAAACTAGAGAAGAAATTTGTAAACAACTAAAATTCTTAGGTGTAGAAATTGACACAGAAGAAAACAAATTTAAAGGAAAAGAAAAGAAGATAAGTACAAAGAATTCTAAAGTTGAAGTTTATGTTGTTCCAACAAACGAAGAACTTATGATAGCAAAAGAGACTGAAGAAATCGTAAGCAAATTAAACAAATAAAGATACAAAAAAACGCACCAAAAAGAAATAAATCAAAATAAAAATATTCGGAAAAGAAGCAAGTATAGCAAGGCAAAATAATATTTTTAATACCGGAGTGTACGTTTGTACATGAAAATAAAAATTGAAAATAAAATTGAAGATTTATCAAAAGCAAGTATTACAAGGCAAACGAGTGAGCAAACCGGAGGTGTACGATGGTACATTGAGGATTTGCGAACGAAGTTTAACGAAGTAAGACGCAGCTTTTCATAAATCTGTGGAGGAGAGAATGAAAATACTAGTCTTAAACTGCGGCAGTTCATCACTAAAATACCAACTAATAGATATGGAAAGTGAAAAATTGCTAGCATCAGGAAAATATGAAAGAATAGGTGAAAAAGAAGCTTTTATAACACATAAGGTTAATGGTCAAAAGAAAACGATTGAGCATTATGCACCAGATCATGCAGAAGCTATAGATTTCACATTAAAACAACTTATAAATCCAGAATATAAAGTTATAGATTCTTTGGATGAAATTTCTGCTATTGGACATAGAGCTGTTCATGGAGGAGAAAAGATTGCAGAATCTGTTATTATAGATGAAGATGTTATTCAGACAATAAAAGATAATACAGACTTAGCACCATTACACAACCCAGCAACAATACTTGGAATAGAAGCTTGTCAAAAAGTAATGCCAGGTAAACCAATGGTAGCAGTTTTTGATACAGCATTTCATCAAACTATGCCAAAAGAAAATTACATATATCCAATTCCATATGAATATTACGAAAAGTATGGAGTAAGAAAATATGGATTTCACGGAACATCACATATGTATGTTTCAAGAAGAGTTGCAGAAATAATGAATAAACCTATTGAAGAATTAAAAATTGTTAGTTGTCATTTAGGACAAGGAGCAAGCATATGTGCTATTCAAAATGGCAAATCAGTTGAAACAAGTATGGGACTAACACCACTTGGAGGAATACCAATGGTTACAAGAAGTGGAGATTTAGATCCATCAGTTGTTTTATATATCATGAAAAAAGAAAATTTAACTGCAGAAGAAATGGAAAAGAAACTTAATAAAGATTCTGGAGTTATGGGAATTTCTGGATTAGCACCAGATTTTAGAGAAATTGAGGCAGCTAGCTATGGAAATAATGAAAGAGCAAGAATTGCTATGGAAAACTTTAAGTCTACTATTGCACAATATGTTGCAAGATATGCTGCTGTAATGAATGGTGTTGATGTCGTAGTATTCACTGGTGGAGTTGGAGAAAACCAAATAAATATACGTAAAGGAATTTGCCAACATCTTGAATTCATGGGATTAAATCTTGATGAAGAAGCTAATAATGTTAGAAGTGAGGAAAAGATGATTTCAACATCAGATTCAAAAGTTAAGGCATATGTTGTTCCAACAGATGAAGAAATGATGATAGCTAAGGAAACTCAAAGACTTGTAAAATAAATATTTTAGAAGGAGAAATTATGAAAAACAAAAAGATAGTTATAATATTATCAATTGTTATTGCTATAGTCATTATAGCAGCTGCTGTTGTTGCTGGATGGCTAATGCTAAACAAAAATAATGATAAAGATGAAAAAGATAAAAAATCTGAACCAGAGTTTAGCTGGCAAGATCTTTATTCTGAAAAAATTAAAGAACAAGAAGAAAATGTTGATATAGGACTAGTTGATTTAAACTTTGATGAAATACCAGAATTGATAATAAAAACTTCAAAAGGAATATTTAGTATTTTTACTGCTAATAAAGAAAACAAAACTTCAGAAGCAGTTGTTGAAAATTCAGAAATTGATAATTTAATATTAGTTTATGATTATGAAAAACAAGCTTATAAGTATGTGTATACAACTAAAAATAATGAAACCAAAAGTACTGTAATTAGTGAAGATTTATCAACAGAAGAAGTTGATAATACAACAGAAGAATACGAACAAAACAATATTCCTATTAAAGAAAATATCCAAGAAGATGTTAATACAAGTATAGAAACTAATAGCGAAGATGATGTAATAAAAGAAAAATTAGATTCTGCTGAGGAAAAATCTAAAACTGTTGATGATTATGAGGCAGAACTTGGAAAAGATATAGATGAATATATTGAGGAAAAGAGAAAAGAATTAACAGAAAAACCTTCTGAAGAAGAAGCTATGGAAATTGGAGAAGAACTATATGAATATGGAGAGTATCCTGTTATTGGTGAATATTCAGGAGGCAAATATAAGTCATATTTAGGAAAATCAAAAGCTCAGCTTTTAGAAAATGCAGAAAGAAAAGATTTTAACGGAATTTATGCAGGACATAAATTTACAAATAGTTCAGATGTAGAAGATTATTTCACACAGAATAGACTAAATGAACTTACAGCAAGCAAACAGCCATCACCATATGGATTAGAAAAATCAAATGGTTCTTGGTATTTACTAGACGCACCAGTTGGAAGTGATCCAACATTTTTGGTAACAACTTTAGATATTAAATCTATTACAAATAACAAAATAACTTATACAGCAACAACTTACTATTCAGATGATTTTTACGAGATTGGTGAAAAGTATAATATAATGGATGGTAATAATTACGACAGTGAAAAAACAACAGAAAATCTTAGAAAAAACATAGACACAATAAAAAAGAATTATAAAACAACTACAGAAGTACATGATTTTGTAATAGTTAAAGAAGACGGAAAATGGAAAATTGACCAACAAAAAGTCACATATTAATTTTTTACAAAAGAGCGTAATAAGAGTGTTACGCTCTTTCTAACGGAGAAATAAATGATAGATATAGAAAAATATTTAAACAATTTTTTTAAGGGGACAAAAGATCCTTCATTAAGTGCAATGAAATTTTTTATGAATGAATATGGAAATTTCGAAAAAGAAATGAAATTTATACATATTGCTGGGACTAACGGAAAAGGCAGTTGTGCTGAAATGATTAGTAATATATTAATAAATGCAGGATACAATGTAGGAAAGTTTCTATCACCTCATTTAATTAAGTATAATGAAAGAATTAGCGTAAATGGGAAAAATATTAGTGATAAAGAAATGTCTGACATAATAGAAGAACTAGAACCTAAGGTAAAGAAATATAATGAAAATTCAAAAACAGCTGTTACATTGTTTGAACTAGAAACTACTATGGGACTATTATATTTCTACAGAAAAAAAGTTGATTTTGTAGTTTTAGAAACAGGACTTGGAGGATTATATGATTGCACCAATATTATTACTAAACCAGAAGTTTCAATAATTACATCAATTGGATATGATCATATGAGAATATTAGGAAATACTTTACCAGAAATTGCGTTTCAAAAGGCAGGCATTATAAAAGAAAATTCAAATACTATATTTTTTTCACAAACAGAAGATGTAGATGATGTGTTTAAGAAAAAATGTATAGAAAAAAATAATTTTCTTCATCTAATTCATCCAGAAGATATATCAAATTTTAGATACGATCAAAATTATCAATATTTTGATTATAAAGATTTAAAAGAAATAGCAATAAACTTAAAGGGAATGAAACAGATAAATAATGCAAGTATTTGTATTGAATGCATAAGAATTTTAAATAAGTTAGGATATAAAATTTCAGAAGGAAACCTTAGAAAAGGCTTAAAAACGGTAATTCATAAAGGCAGAATGGAAATAATAAGTAAAGAACCATTAATAATATTTGATGGAGCACATAATGAACCTGCTATTGAAAATTTAAAACAAACAATAAAAATGTATTATAAAGATTTTGAAAAAACTTATATTATTTCAATTCTTAAAAGAAAAGATTATAAAAAAATGATCAAAGATTTAATTACAGATGAGAAAGCAACTTTTATAATGACATCAGGAAATGATGAAACAATGTATACTTCTAAAGAAGAACTATATCAGATAGCAATGGAGTATAAAAATGAGGAACAAGTAGTATTAATGGAAAATCTTGAAGATGCAATAAAATCATTGAAAAGTAAAAGTAACTCTGTAAATTTTGTAATAGGAAGCTTTTATGTTTATGGAAATGCTATAAATGCAATAAAGAAATAAAAAATGTTAATTTGAATATTTTATAAAAAATAATAGTGCCTTTAAATTTAAGGCACTATTATCGTTTTATAATTTGTATAACTAACCATTCCTGTTTTGCCACTTGGATGCTTTTTTACATATTTTATATAAGTATAATCAACAGAAACATTTCTTTCTAAAGATGCTTTGCAGTTTTGCTTTGCAATTTGAGCACATTTAAAAATTGTATCATCATCAGGAGTTTTTCCATTAGTTTTTAAAATAACATGTGCACCATGAAATCCTTGTGCGTGAAACCATAAATCAGATTTATTAGCATAATGCAAAGACAAATAGTCATTTTGCTTATTATTTTTACCAATATATACTTCATAATTATTAATAATTATTTTCTTTAAATTATTTGTTAAAGCATTGTCTGTATTTATTTTTTGAAAAGATTTATAATTATATTTTTTCATTTGTTCATTTTCAGAAAATTCGTTATGTATTTCTTCAATATCTTCTAATGTTTGAGCATTAGAAAGAGAATATATAATACTCTCAATATAGTCTAATTCTAATTCTGTTTCTTTTTTCTGAATAGTAACGACATTTAAGGTGTTTTTTAATTTATTATATTTTTTAAAAAATTTTTCAACATTTTTTGAATAAGAAATAGTAGGATCTAATTTTATAGTTATAGGAATATTTTCATTGTAATAATTTTCAACTACAATTTCTGGATCAGCAAAATCACCATGGAATCTATACAAATTTGCTGTTAATAATTCACCATATAATTTATATTTGTCCATATCATTGCAACTATTTAATTTTTCATTAATGTTTTCCAATTTTTTAGAAGATTTTTTTAATGCAACTAAAATAAGCTTAGATAAAGTTGATTTAGCATTATTAAAAATATCTTCATTTTCTTTAGATGTATAATAATTGTCCAAAAAACTATTTAAATCATAATTCCCTTCAGAAAACTCAATAGTATAGTCTTTTTCTATTACTTTTGGAAGAAGGTTATTAGTTCCAAAGTTACTAATCAAGTTATTAATATAATTATAAACTTTTTTAATATCGTCTAAATTTTTTGTATATGCATCAACATTTAAGATATTAAATATATTTGATACAAATATTGTACTAAAACCTGTAAAAGAATTAGATATTCCTTCTATTAAATTATCAAAAGAAGAAATGGAAGAGTTAAACTCTTCAAAACTGTTTAAGCCTAAAAAAGATTTCTTTTGTGTAAGTGGTTTAACATAAAATCTAGCAGGAAGAATTTCTCTATCAGATGTAATGATATGTTTTATAGAATCAATAATAAATCCTTTATCATTAATCAAAATAATATTACTACGTCTTCCCATAAGTTCAATCATTAAGGAAAAATTTATTGTATCCTTTACTTCATTTGTACCTTCAAAATTTATACAAACTAGTCTATCTAAATCATAACTTTCAATACTTTTAATTTTAGCATTAGATAAATATTTTCTTAGCAACATGCAAAAATTCATAGCATTAGTTGGATTAGTTTTTGTGTTATTTGTAAGACAAATTCTATAGTAATTAGGATGAATACATATATTTAAAATATAATTTTCATAATTGTATAAATTAAATATAATTTCAAATTTATTAGGTTGTAATATTTTATTAACTCTGGCACCAATTAATTTTTTTTGAAAATCAGAAACAAGAGCCTTTAAAATTATTCCATCAAAAGCCATATTAACTCCTTTCACGAAATAATAATATAGTAGAAATAATCAAAAAGTCAAGCATAAAATATTTATGAGAAATAGAACAATAAACTTGTTTAAAAAAAAGTCATATGTTATAATGATAACCATGAAATAGCAAACAGAATTGCTACTTTTTAAAAGGTTGTTGAAATGAGGAGGAAAAGAAAAAATGTTAATTGAAAAATTCATATTTAACATATTGGCTTTTTCTTTATTTATTATCATTTTTTCAAAATTAATAAGAAAAAATGATACAAGTTATATTGTTATATTAATAATAGAGGCAATTGGAATAGCATTAAATTTTTTGGAATTATTAATTGGAGGAATTTTCGAAGGAATAATTTCGAAAATTCTTATGTATATAATGTCAGTTGTATTACCAGTAGTAGTTGTTGTTATAGAATATAATGGAAACAATTTTTCAGAAATATTTGCAACATTAAAAGCAAAAATATTAATGAAACTTGGAGATATACAAGCAGCAAAAGATACTTTACTTAATATGATGAATAAATATCCAGATACATACAAAGGACATATACTACTAGCAAAAATTTACGAAAAACAAGGTGAAACAAATAAAGCAATAGATGAATATGTAAAATCAGTTGACTCAAATAAAAGAGATTATGATTCTTTTTATAGGATAGCTGAATTATTAAATGATATGGGCAGAAAAGATGAAGCAACAACAATGCTTTTTCATCTTTTAGAAAACAAGCCAGAATATTACAAAGCATCAATATTATTAGGTGATTTATTATACGAACAAGAAAGATTTAAAGAAGCTGTAAATGTATATCAAGATGCATTAAAATATAAACCTGCAGATTTTGATTTATACTATTGTTTGGGAATGGCATATACAAGATTAAATGATTTTGCAAATGCAAAAGAAAGCTATGAAAAGGCTGCAGAAATAAATCATAGATTACATATGGCAAATTATTCTTTAGGTCAGATTGCATTAATAGAAAAAGATTTAGATGCTGCTGAAAAATATTTTGCAGAATGTCTAATGTCAGAAGAATTAGAACCTAATGCATATTATCAGCTTGCTAAAATATATATTATAAAGGGAGAAAAAGATAAAGCAATAGCTTTTGCAAATAAAGCAATAGAACTTGATGATAAATATTTTGAAAAAATATCAAAAGAAAAGATATTTGAGCCAATAAAAATGCATTTAATATTACCAGAAAAAAGCGGAACTAAAACTTTGAAAAAATTAAATAAGAAAGACGAAGAACTTCAAAAATACTTAGAAGAAACTTTATATTTAATTGATGATATGAATGAAAACGAAATAAAAAATAGAGCAATACAAAAAGTTGATGAGATATTTAAAACTAAAGAAAAAGATGATCAAATTGAAAATACAAAAGAAAAAGAAGAATTAGAAGAATATAATATACAAAAGGAAAAATTTTAATATAGAAAAGGAGAAAAATATGTATAAAACAATATCCATTATCGGAGGAGATTTAAGGATTATTAATTTGATTGGGTTATTAGCAAAAGATGACTTCATGATATATACATATGGATTAGAAAATTCAGAAGATTTAATTGAAAATAAAAATATAAAAAAATGCAGAAGCATACCAGAAGTTGTAAACAGCTCTGAAATAATAATTGGACCAGTTCCAATGACAAACGATTCTGAATTTTTAAGTGCACCTTTTTCAGAAGAAAAGATTATGATTGATGAATTAATAAATGAAATGTCAAATAAAAATAAAACATTTCTTGCTGGAAATATTTCAAATAAAATAATGGATAAATTACAAGAGAGAAATATAGAATACATTGATTTATTAAAAAGAGAAGAATTAGTTGTTTTAAATACAATTTCAACGGCTGAAGGCGCAATACAAATAACTATGGAAAACACAAGTAGAACAATACACGGAAGCAATATTTTGATTATGGGATTTGGAAGAGTAGGAAAAGTTTTAGCAAAAATGCTAGACGGAATAGGAGCAAAAGTTTCTTGCGAAGCTAGAAAAAATTCAGATATAGCATGGATTAAAGCATATGGATATAATCCAATACATCTAAGCGAATTAGATAATGAATTAGGAAAATACGACATTATTATAAACACAATTCCATTTCAAATATTGGATGAAGAGAAATTATTACATGTTAAAAAAGAATGTACAATTGTAGATCTATCTTCAAATCCTGGAGGAGTTGATAGAGGAGCTGCAAGACGATTAGGATTAAAATTAATTTGGGCACTTTCTTTACCAGGAAAAGTGGCACCTCTTACATCTGCAGAGTTTATACAAGAAACTTTATATCATATATTAAAAGAAATTTAACTAGAAAGGAACTAAAGCCAAAATGACACAAATATTACAGGCAATTATATTAGGAGCAGTACAAGGTTTAACAGAATTATTACCAATATCAAGCTCAGGACACTTATATCTTTTATCAGAATTCTTTTTTAAATGGCAAATATCAGATTCATTTGATATTGCCTTACATTTTGGAACATTACTTGCAATAGGAATATTTTTCTTTAAAGATTGGATAGAACTGATAAAAGGTGGATTTAATAAAGTATTTAAAAAACAGGATTCAACAGAAGGAAAAATATTCTGGTATATAGTAGCAGCAACAATACCTGCTGGTATTATTGGATTAATTTTTGAACATTTTTTAGAAGAATATTTAAAGCATCCTTTAATAGTAGCAACTGCGTTAATTATAATGGGAATTTTACTATATGTTGTAGATAAAAAATCAAAGTCAGAAACTACATATGAAAATATGAGTTTTAAACAAGCTTTTTTGATAGGAATTTCACAGGTATTAGCCTTTGTACCAGGAGTTTCAAGATCAGGAGCAACAATAACTGTTGGAAGAGCATTAAAAGTAGATAGAAGTAGTGTGGCAAAATATACATTTTTATTATCAACACCAATTGTATTTGCAGCAACAGTATTAAAAATAATGGATTTTGAATTTTCAATAGCTTTCTTTATTGGAGTATTAACTAGCTTTCTAGTTGGATTACTCGTAATAAAATTTCTTATGAACTTTTTGAAAAAAGGCAGCTTTAAAATTTTTGCTATTTACAGAGTTATACTAGGACTAGTTGTTTATGCTGTATTCTTTTTAAGAATGTTTATATAATAAATACATAAATTACAAGGAGGAAACATGGAACTATTAGATGGAAAACAAGTTTCAAAAAAAACAAAAGAAGAACTAAAAAAAGAAGTAGAAAGCTTGAAAAAAGAAGGAATTAATCCAAAACTTGCAGTAATAATGGTTGGAAATGATAGTGCGTCACAAATTTATGTAAGAAATAAAAATAAAGCATGTGAATTTGTTGGAATAGAATTTGAAGAATATCTTTTACCAGAAGAAACAAAGCAGCAAGAATTGCTAGATTTAATTGAAAAATTAAATAATAAAAAGGAAATCAATGGAATACTTTTACAAAGTCCGATACCAAAGCATTTAGATATAAATGAAGCATTTAGAAAAATATCTCCAGAAAAAGATGTTGATGGCTTTAATCCAGTAAATGTAGGAAAACTTGTATTAGGTCAAGACACATTTATATCTTGCACACCTTTTGGAATAATGAAGATATTAGAAGATTATAATATAGATATAGAAGGAAAAAATGCTGTTGTTATAGGAAGAAGTAATATCGTTGGAAAACCAATGAGTCAATGCTTATTAAGCAAAAATGCAACAGTTACAGTTTGCCATTCAAAAACAAAAAATTTACCATCAATAACTAAACAAGCTGACATATTAGTTGCAGCAATTGGAAAGCCTTGTTTTGTAACTGAAGATATGGTAAAGCCTGGAGCAGTTGTAATTGATGTTGGAATAAACAGGATGGAAGATGGTAAACTAAAAGGTGATGTTGACTTTGAAAAAGTAAGTCAAAAAGTAAGTTATATTACGCCAGTTCCTGGAGGAGTTGGACCAATGACAGTAGCAATGCTTATGACAAATGTTGTGAAAGCAGCAAAAAATCAAAATAAATAAATAATATAATAATTGGGGGCAAAATCAAGAAAGTATGGAAGAAATATTTTACTGGATTTGGCTCTCAATTTTAGATTTAAAGCCAATAGAAAAAATTAAATTATTAGAATTTTTTAAAGAACCCAAAAACATATATAATTTAGATAAAAAACAATTAAAAGAAGTAACAGATTTAGAAGAACTAATAAATAAAATTATAGATGAAAAGAAACGAAAAAGAGCATATATAATTTTAAAAAATGCAATAAAAGAAAAAATAAAACTAATATGTGTAAAAGACAGTAAATACTCTAAGCAATTATTAAAAATATATGATTATCCAATTTTACTGTTTGCAAAAGGCAATATAGAATTATTGAACACAAAATCAATTGCTATTGTAGGATGTAGAAATTGTTCTGAATATGGAGAAAATATTGCCAAGAAATTTAGTTTTAAGCTGTCTCAAAATAATTTTACAATTGTAAGTGGAATGGCTAAAGGAATAGATACAGCAGCACATCAAGGTGCCTTGTTAAATAATGGAAAAACAATAGCTGTATTGGGGTCAGGAATAAATTACATATATCCATATGAAAATAAAAATTTGTATAACAATATTTTAAAAAATGATGGGCTAATAATATCAGAATATGGAATATACGAGAAACCATATCCAAGTTATTTTCCAAAAAGAAATAGAATAATAAGTGGCTTATGTAATAAAATACTAGTTGTTGAAGCAACCATGAAAAGTGGAAGTATAATAACTGCTGATATTGCTATAGAACAGGGAAAAAATGTTTATGCAATTCCTGGAAATATAACAAGCGAATATTCAAAAGGAACGAACGAATTAATAAAGGATGGAGCCATTTTAACGTCTTCACTTGAAGATATTATAGATTTATAGTATTATTTATATAATTATAGAGAAAGGAAGAATAGACAATGAGAATACTAGCAGTAGGCGATTTAGTTGGAAATATTGGACTAAAAAAGTTTGAAAAAGAATATAAAGGAATAAAGGAAAAAGAAAATATAGACTTCTGTATTGTAAATGCAGAAAATGTTGCAGATGGATTTGGAATAACAGAAAAAGATTTTAATAAGTTATTAGAAATGAATATTGATTGTATTACAATGGGAAACCATACATGGGGAAAAAGAGATATATTTAATTTTATAAATAGTCCTAAATTAGTAAGACCAGCTAATTATCCAGAAAATAATCCTGGAAAGGGATATAGAATTTTTGAATGCAAAACTAAGAAAATAGCTGTCATAAATTTAATTGGAAGAGTAGAAATGGGAATACAAAGTGAAAATCCATTTACAGTAGCAGAAGATATAATAGAAAAAATTAAAGATGAAATAGATATAATAGTAATTGATTTTCATGCTGAGGCAACAGCTGAAAAATTAGCATTAGCACATTACTTAGATGGAAAAGCTAATATTATATTTGGAACACATACACATGTTGAAACTGCAGATGAAACAATATTGGAAAATGGTACAGCATACATTACAGATATAGGAATGACAGGACCAAAAAATTCAATTATTGGTATGGATATAAATGTTGCACTTAAAAGATTTTTAACTTCTATTCCAGAAAGATATAAAGTAGCTGATGGAGAAGCAAAATTGAGAGCATGTATATTTGAAATAAATGAAGATAATTGTAAAATAGAGAAAATAAAAAGAGTAAAAATAGATTAAATGTCGAAAAATAAAATAATGAGTCATACGATTCTTCCATTTTTTACCATAAATGTATAGACAATTGAATAACTATATTATATAAAAAGTATTGTCAATGTTACAAATAAAAAAATAGGAGGCAAAAAAATGGAAGTTTTAAAAATTTCATCAAAATCAAATCCAAATTCAGTTGCAGGAGCAATTGCAGGATTAGTAAAGGAAACGACAAAAGCAGAAATGCAAGCAATAGGAGCAGGAGCTCTAAATCAAGCGATTAAGGCGGTAGCAATAGCCAGAGGTTTTGTGGCGCCAGCTGGGGTAGATTTAATTTGTATACCAGCATTTGCAGAAGTCCAAGTGGAAGGAGAAGATAGAACTGGTATAAAATTAATAATAGAATCAAGAAAATAAAGTATTAAGGGAGCTAGTTACTAGCCCCTTTTTTGATTTGAATATAAATTATAAAGAAATAACTTGAAAGAAAATAAAAATTAATATATGATTATTCAAGAAATAAAATCTATTTTTATTACACTGAAAGGTATATAGATGAAAAAAAATAATATTTTTAAATATATTTTCATAGTTGTAATTATAGTATTAGCCATTGTAACATATTCATTCTATAAAAAAGAAAAAAAATCACAACAAAATAGTGCTAATACTCAAGAAGTGCAAGAAACTGAAAACGTGGTAAGAGAATTAAGACTAGCAATTTCACAACTTGATACAATAAATCCAATTATAAGTCAAAACAGACATGTTCAAGAAATAAGTAAAATAATATTTGATTCATTAGTATCACTAAACGAAGATTATTCTATAAAACAAGAATTAGCATCTGAAGTTTCAAAAGTTGATGATGTTACATATCTAATAAAATTACGTGAAGATGTAAAATGGTCTGATGGCACATCATTTAAGGCAGAAGACGTAAGATATACAGTTCAATTATTAAGAAGCTTTAATTCAGTTTATTCAGCAAATGTACAACATGTTATGGCAATAGATGTTTTAGATGATCAAACTTTAAGATTCACATTAGATCAAGAAGTTCCATTTTTTGAATATAATTTAACTTTTCCAATAATGTCATCAGAATATTATAAAGACATTGACTTTGCAAACTCAGAAAAAACGAATTTACCACTTGGAACAGGAATGTTCAAAATAGTATCATATGATGAAAAGATAATAAGATTAGAAAAAAATACAGAATATTGGAATTCGGAAAAAAATACTGTTTTGGAAAAAATAGATATAAATATATATCAAACAATGGGCGAAGTATACAATGATTTTAAAAATGGAAATATAGATACAATAAATACTTCACAAAGTAGTGTTAACCAATATATAGGAAGTATTGGATTTGAATCAATAGAATTCGATGGAAGAGAATATGATTACGTAGCATTTAATGTGCAAAGTCCGAATCTATCTGGTGCACAAACTAGAAAAGCATTATCATATTATATAGACAAGAACAATACTGTAGCTAGTAGCTATGGAAATTCAGGAAGAGTATCAGATTTCCCATTAGATTATGGAAATTTTACATATCAAACAGGAATAATTGATAATGGTTATAATGTTGAAGCTGCAAATAATTTATTAATGCAAGATGGATGGAATTATAAAAATAATACTTGGCAAAGATTAAATGGAAGAAAATATACTAGTTTATCATTCTCGCTAACTATAAATGGAGACAATCCAACTAATGAAGTTATTGCAGAGAATTTAAGACAGCAATGGGCTAACTCAGGAATTAAAGTTACAGTAAAGAAGGTAGATTCAGCTAGATATCATGCTCTAATAGATTCTAAAACTGGATATGATGCAATTTTAATTAATATCTCAAATTCATATTCACCAAACATAGATACATATTTAGGACAATACAATATTTCAAATTATTCAAATGAAGAAGTAAATCAAATATTATCAGAAGCAAAAAATATAACAGATACTAATTTACTAAAAGAAAAATATAAAAGAATACTAGAAATATATAATGAAGATAAGCCTTTTATGAGCATATCTAGAAAGAAAAATTTATTAGTTTATAATACTAATTTAACAGGAAATCTAAAACCAACAATTTATAATATATATATGCATATAGATAAATGGTATAGAAAAAATTATTAAAAAAGTATTGACAAAAAAAATCTATTAGATATAATTAAACAAAACAAACGTTTAGCAAACAAAAATTTGAAGGAGAAAAGAAAATGAAAGAAAATGATGAAAGAAAAAAAGCCTTAGACGCAGCCATGGGACAAATTGAAAAACAGTTTGGAAAAGGTTCTGTAATGAAACTAGGAGAATATAAAGCAATGGAAGTTGAAGCAATTCCAACAGGAGCTTTAACACTAGATGTTGCATTAGGAATAGGAGGAATTCCTAAAGGAAGAATTATTGAAGTATTTGGACCAGAATCATCTGGAAAGACAACATTAGCTTTACATGTTGCTGCAGAAGCACAAAAAGCTGGTGGTGTTGCAGCATTTATAGATGCAGAACATGCCCTAGATCCAATATATGCTAGAAAATTAGGAGTAGATATTGATAATTTAATTGTTTCACAACCAGATACAGGTGAACAAGCATTAGAAATTGCAGAAGCTCTTGTAAGAAGCGGTGCAATAGATATAATAGTTGTCGATTCAGTTGCAGCTCTTGTACCAAAAGCTGAAATAGATGGAGATATGGGAGATACACATGTTGCATTACAAGCTAGATTAATGTCTCAAGCACTAAGAAAATTAGCTGGTGTACTAAATAAATCTAAAACAGCAATTATATTTATAAACCAATTAAGAGAAAAAGTTGGAATAATGTTTGGAAACCCAGAGACTACTCCAGGAGGTAGAGCTTTAAAATTTTATGCATCAGTACGTCTTGACATTAGAAAAGCAGAAAATATTAAAGTAGATGGAAATGTTATAGGAAGTAGAACAAAAGTAAAAGTTGTAAAAAATAAAGTAGCTCCACCATTTAGAGAAGCTGAATTTGATATACTATATGGAGAAGGTATATCTAAAGAAGGAAGTATTTTAGATTTAGCAGTAAACTTAGATATAATAGAAAAAAGTGGTGCTTGGTTTAGCTATAAAGGAGAAAAAGTTGGACAGGGTAGAGAGAACGTAAAAAAATATTTAAAAGAGAATCCAAAAGTATTAGAAGAAGTAGAACAAAAAATCAGAGATAATTATAGCAAAGCTTTTGAACAAGCTTTAAATGAAAATAGCACAGATAACGAAGAAACAAAAGAAACAGAAGAAGAGTAAAAGTTAAGTCTATAGAAAAGATGCACTAAATGTGCATCTTTTAATATAAATAGGAGTAAAAATGGATATTGAAAGATTGGAAAAAATTGATAAATTAAAAACAAAAATACTTAAATATATATTTTATAAAAAAAGAACAGAAAAAGAAGTAATAGAAAAATTTAAAAATGAGGATAGTGATATTTTAGACGAAACTATTGAAAATTTAAAAGAATTGGGATATATTAACGATGTAGAATATATTAATAGATATATGCATGAAGCAATATCTTTAAAAAATTTATCAATTTTTGAATTAAAATATAAATTATATTCTAAAGGAATAAGTGAAAACTTAATCGAAGAATACATTTCTGAAAATAAAGAAATGCTAGATGATTATGAGCTTTTATCTGCAAGAAATATCGTAAATAAAAAACAAGCTGAAAAAGAATTAAATGAAATAATATTATATTTAAGGAAAAAAAGATATACACCAGAAACAATAACCAAAATAACAGAAGAATTAGAAGAATAGCTATAAGAAGGGAAAGATATTTGTAGAATGGGAATACTTACATTAGAGACAAATAAATATGCATTAAAATTAGAAAATTTTGAAGGGCCATTAGATTTGCTATTACACTTAATAGACAAAAACAAAATGGATATTTATGATGTTAGATTGTCAGAAATTACTGACCAATATATAGAATACATAAACGAAATGGAATCACATAACTTAGATATAGCAAGTGAATTTTTGGTTATAGCAAGTACATTAGTATATTTAAAATCAAAAGAACTATTGCCAAAGGAAATAGAAGATGAAGCTGAACTTACTGAAGAAGAATTACTAAGAAGGATTATTGAATATAAAAAATATAAGGAAATATCAAAAAAATTAAAAGAATTTTTTATTGAAAATTCAAAAAGATTTTCAAAATCACCAGAAAAAATTGAATTGCCAAAGCAAAAATTAGAAAAAGAATACTCTAATGAATTAATATACAGTAATTATAAAAGATTAATAGAAAATAATGAAGTCAAAATAAATAAAAATGCTGAAAATATTGAAAAAATAGCAATTAGAGAAAACTTTTCAGTAACAGCAAAAGTTAAAGAAATATTTAAAGAATTATCTAAAAAACCAAAATTTGTTTTTAATAAATTATTTTCAATAAATACAAAACCTAAAGCAGAAGTAGTAACAGCTTTTACAGGAGTATTAGAACTAACAAGAAGAAATAAAATTATTACAGAACAAGAAGAATTATTTGGAGATATAATTGTTGAAAAGAAAAAAGAAATTTAATTTATAAAATAGCAACATATGGAAAAAATAGTAATATGGAAATATTCATATTACTTTTTTTTATTTTACTAATAATATTGTTAGTTACAAGTAAAATAGAAATATATATTAATAAATTAGAGTATACACATGGAAAAATAAAATTTTTTATAAAAATAAATGTATATACTTTAAATAAAATAAAAATATTATCAAAAAAAATAAACAAAAAACATGTAATTAAAATATTGGAATTTATAATAAGAAAAAAAGAAAAAGAATCTGAAAATAAAAATAATAAAAAATCAATTTTAAAAGTAAAAAGAATGTATATAGAAATAAACTATGGAATTAAAAAAATATATCCTAACATATATATTTATTCAATATTAAATGCACTAGTGCCGATGACTCTTGGAAAATATCAAATTAGGAATGCACAATATAAAATAAATACCAATTTTAATAAAAATGAATTAAATATAAAATTAAAAAGCATAATAGAAATTGATATTTTTAAATTTATAATAAATAGCCTAAAAGAAAAAATTGTTAGGATATTAAAAATAAAACAGTCAACAAGTATCTTATAGTAAATAAAAATAAGATACTAATTGACTGTCTTATACAAATAGATTATTCGTCATCATCTAAAGAACTTTCATCAACTTCTTCAAGGTTTTCTTCGATTTTTTCTTTTAACTTATTAATAGATTCATTTTTATTTTTCATATTTTTAATAATTTCACTAGATTTTTCTATTAGTTCAGGAACGTAATCAACAAGTTTGTCAATATAAGTTTCATGACTTGCTGGTAATAATCTTACTACTCCATTATTAACTACTAAAAATGCTACAGGTTCAATACTTACACCAGCTCCACTTCCTCCACCAAATGGTAATCTATACTGAACTTGTTCTTCCTTTTCTTTTCTTGAATACTCATTCACAGTTTCTCCTTTAAATTCACTACCACCGGCAGCGAAACCAAATGAAACTTTAGAAATTGGAATAATTAAAGTATCAATTCCTGTAGAAATTGGTTCGCCTATTATTGTGTCAACATCAATCATATCTTTAATACTATTCATAGCAGTATTCATTAAACCTTCAATTGGGTGATTCATCATAATAAAATCCTTTCCAAAATAATAATTAGTATTATTATTCTCAAAAAGAAATGAAATATACTAATTAGTCAAATTAGTTGTCTTATAAAAATAATAATGATAAAATTATTTAAAAATTATTAAAACAGGAGTAAAAATGGAAAACATAGAAAAAATAAAAGAGAAAGCTACATATTGTTTAGGATGTAAATTAAAGCCATGTTCAAAAGGATGCCCTATAGGAACCAACATACCAGAATTTATAAAAAAAATAAAAGAAGATAATTTTGAAGAAGCATATAAAATATTACATGAAAACAATATATTTTCACATATATGTAGTTTAATATGCCCACAAGAAGAACAATGTGAAGGATCTTGCGTAAGAGGAATAAAGCAAAAATCAACTGAAATTGGAAAACTAGAACAGTTTGTAAATGAATGGGCAGAAGAAAATAACTTTGAACTACCAAAACAAACAATAACGGAAAACAAAAAGCAAAAAATTGCAGTAATTGGATCTGGACCAGCAGGAATAGAGTGTGCGTATGAATTGAGAAAAAAAGGATACAATGTAACAATATTTGAAAAAGAAAAAGAAATTGGCGGAATCTTAACATATGGAATACCAGATTTTAGATTAAGAAAAGAACTTATTGAAAATATAATAAGAATTCTGAAAGAAATGGATGTTAAATTTGAGACAGAAAAAGAATTAGGAAAAAACTTGCACATATCAGAATTAAAGGAAAAATATGATGCAATATTTTTAGGAATTGGTGCAGAGATACCAAGCCAATACGACTTAGGAAATTTTGAAAAAATATATGACTCAGATTATTTCTTAAAATCATATAATAATAAAAAATTTATAAAGGATTTAGGCGATGTAGTTGTAATAGGTGGAGGAAATGTGACTATGGACTGTTCAAGAGCAGCTTTAAGAATGGGAGCTACAAGTTCATCAATATTATATAGAAGAGATGAAGAACATATGCCTGCAAGAGAAATTGAATTAGAAGAAGCTGTAAAGGACGGTGTAAAGCCTGTTTTTACAACTAGAGTAATAAATGCTGAAGGAGAAAACAGAAAAATAGAATCTGTAAAATGTATTAAAACAAAAGTAATAGATGGAAAAGCAATTGACATTCCTAATACTGAGTTTAACTATAAAGCTAATACAGTTGTTTTTGCAATAGGATTAAAGCCAAATAAAGAAATTTTAGATAAAGAAGGCTTACAATATAATGAAAAAAATTTAATTGAAATTGATGAAAATTGCCAAACTAACATAGATAGAGTTTTTGCAGGAGGAGATTTATCAGAGTCAAAATCTACAGTATGCAGAGCAATAGCAAGTAGTAAAAAGGCTGCTAACTCAATAGCAAAAATGCTTGAAGAAGGAGAATAAATATGTTTGAAAAATATATAGAATCACAAAAAGACAATATGATTAAAGATTTAGGGAGAATGGTAAAAATTCCAAGTAAATTAGAGGGATACGATAATCCAGAGTATCCATTTGGAAAAGAGATAGATAATGCTTTAAATACATTTTTAGAAATTGGAAAAGAAATGGGATTTAGAACGAAAAATATTGACAAACAATGTGGATATATAGAATTTGGAGAAGGAGAAGAACTATTAGGAATAATAGGACATCTAGATGTAGTACCAGAAGGAGAAGGCTGGAAACACAATCCATTTGAATTAACTATAGAAGATGGAAAATTATATGGAAGAGGTACAATTGATGATAAAGGACCTATGATAGCTTCATTATATGCTATGAAAGCTGTTGCAGAAAATACAAAAATAAATAAAAGAGTAAGACTAATAATTGGCTTAAATGAAGAAAATGATTGGAAATGTATTGAATATTATAAAAAACATGAGGAAATGCCAGACCTAGGATTTAGCCCAGATGCTGATTTTCCTTGTATATACTCAGAAAAAGCATTACTAACGATATACACTGAAGAGAAATATAATGGAAATAATAAATTAAAAATAAAAGAAATAGACTGCAAAAATAATAGAGTAAATGTCGTTCCAAAATATTGTGGAATAAAATTAGAAACTAATAACGAAATAGCAGAAGAATTAAATGAATTACTTTTGAAAAAAATTAATGAAAAAGTTTCTTTTGTTAAAAAACAAAATGAATTCTTTATTGAAACAAAAGGAGTTCAAGCTCATGCAGCACATCCAGAACTAGGAGAAAATGCTGTATCAAAGATGATAAACATTTTAAATGATATATTTAATAAATTTAATATAGAAAATAAGACAATTAAACTATTAGCAACTAAAATCGGAGAAGAAACAAATGGAAATAGCCTAGGAATAAAACATGAAAACGATGAATTAGGAGATTTAACATTAAATTTAGCAAATATTTCATTAGAAAATGGAACTATTAAAACTGGTATGAATTTGCGTATACCAGGAGATATGTTATTAGAAGATGTAAAAGAAAAAGTAAAAAAAGAATTAGCTGGTTTAGAAATAGAATTTTCTGGAGAAAAAGCTGCTTTATATATTCCAAAGGATAACAAAATTGTAAAGAAACTATGTGATATTTATAATAAATTTACTGGTCAAAATAAGGAACCACTAGCAATTGGTGGAGCAACATTTGCTAGAGCATTTAAAAACTGCGTATCTTTTGGTGCAATGAATCCAGAAGAACCAGATATGTGTCACCAAGTTGATGAATATATATCAATTGATAATTTCATGAATGCTTGTAAAATGTACGCAGAAGCAATATATCAATTGAGTTGCAAATAGAAATATTAAGGAGGATTTATGAAATATCCAAGAAATTTAAAAAAGGGAGATATTATTGCTACAACAGCTCCATCAGCTGGGATAATAAAGCCAGTTGATTTGGATAGATTAGACAATGTAAAAAATAATTTCGAAAAATATGGCTATAAGTATTTAGAAACTAAAAACGTTAGAACAGACGAGAATGGTAGAAGCTCCACAGGAGAACAAAGAGCTAGTCAATTAATGGCGTTATGGGAAAATAAAGAAGTAAGTGCTATTATATCAGCTTCAGGAGGAGATTTTTTAAATGAAACCATAGATAATATAGATTTTGAAAAATTAAAACAATTACAACCTACATGGTTTCAGGGATACTCTGACAATACTGGAATTACCTTCCTTTTAAATACAATTTGTGATATTGCATGCATATATGGACAAAATATAAAAGACTTTGGTATGAAGAAATTACATCCTTCATTGGAAAATTCTTTTAAAATAATGGAAGGAAAAGAAATTTGCCAAAATAGTTATAGTATGTGCGAAAGCAATGAATGGACAGAAAGAATAGATCCTTATGAGGAATATAAATTAACTGTCAAAAATAATTGGAAAACTTTAAATGGAGAAAGTAAAATTAATTTTAAAGGTCGTTCAATTGGTGGATGTTTTGATGTAATAGTAAACTTAATTGGAACTAAATATGATAAAGTATCAAATTATATAGAAAAGTATAAGGAAGACGGAATTATATGGTTTTTAGAAGTATTTGAAATGTCTACACCACAAGTTTATTTACATTTATGGCAAATGAAGAATTCAGGATATTTTAAAAATTGTAAAGGTATAATATTTGGAAGAAGTTTAATGTTAAGAGAAGACTATGGAATAGACTTTAGACAGGCTATTTATGATGCAATTGGAGAATTAAATATTCCAATAATATATGATGCTGATATAGGACATGTATCACCTCAAATACCAATATTATCAGGAGGAATATTAGATATAGAAGTAAATGAAGGAAAAGGAAGTATAAAAAATTATTTTGAATAAAAAAGGAAGAAGCCGGGGTTAGCCGGCTTTTCCATGCTGGTGGCGAACGAACAGATGATTGCGGGGATGCTTGTTCTCATGCGAAATGTGACGAGCCTTCTGCCGACGTACAGTGAAATCAGGAATTTGCGACTGAACTTGAAATGTGACGATTCTAAAGAATTTTGCCAAGCGAGAGAAAATCAAGAATAATAATCCGAAGACAATTCTGATAGTCACAAGCAAAACAATTCTTTCGAAACTTAATACAGTTGAGAAAACACCATCAACTTTGAATAACAGAAACCACATGCCACCCACGAGTGCTAAAAATAGAATACCACAAAGGATTGCAAAGAGGCTTACATGATTCTTAGCCGAAAAGGCGATCCAAAACTGATCACTCTTAACAAGAGCATCACGCTCATCATTCAGTTCACGAATTCGATCATCCATCTTAGTAGCATAGGAGCCACGATTGGTTTCAAGAGCAATCTCACGCTGTTCTTCACAGTACGAAATCTCCTGATAGATACCCAGCATACGCAGTTGAGTCCCAAGCACGGGAACCGCAATTTTTGATATCACCACCCATGATAAGATTGCTGCCAGCACCAGAGTGCCAACGATGAGAAAGAGCCGAGTGGCCCCCGCCTGAAATTTCTTTGCCTTTGCCAGATTGATGCGTTTTGCCATTTCTTAATACCTCCAGTTTTTTTCATGATAAGGGTCTACATAATATATTATAGCATATTTTGGAAAATAAAGCGAATTGTTACTAAAAAATAATAAAAAATATATATTTGTAATATTAAAAAGAGAAATATCAAGTAAAAGTTATTAAAAATAAAATTAAAAATTGTTTGACAAAACATCTATTTTAATAGATAATTATTATATTGAAAAAATGGGAATACAAAAGAATTTTGAGAAGAATTACAAAGGAGGAAAATATGTATATTTTCAATAGAATTACAGTTATACCACAATTGCCAAAAGAACTAAAAAAGTTATCTGAAATTGCTAATAATTTGTGGTGGTCATGGAATACGGAATTTTTAAAAATTTTCAAAATGATTGATCCTGATTTGTGGGATAGAATTGACAAAAATCCTACAAAGTTTTTGAAACTTGTAAGTCAAGAAAAAATAGAAAAAGCATCAAAAAATGAAGAAATTATAAAATTATATAATACAGTAGTTGGAAATTATGATAGCTATATGAATAGCAAAGATACATGGTTTTCAAAAAAATATCCAAATAATAAAAAAGATTTAATCGCTTATTTCTCAGCAGAATATGGACTAGATGAAATATTACCAATATACTCAGGAGGACTAGGAATTTTATCAGGTGATCACTTAAAATCTGCAAGTGATTTAGGAATTCCTTTAGTAGCTGTAGGATTACTTTATAAAAATGGATATTTTAATCAGAAGATTAATGGCTTTGGAGAACAAGAATCAGAATATAATAATATAGACTTATATAATCTGCCAATAAATCCAGTAAAAACAGCAGATGACAATGATTTAATAATAGAGATACCATTATTGGATAATATATTACATTTAAAAATATGGAAAATAGAAGTAGGAAGAGTTTGCTTATATTTAATGGACTCTGATATAGAGCAAAATTCAGAAGATTTTAGAAACATAACATTAAAATTATATGGTGGAGATAAAGAAATGAGAATAAGACAAGAAATTGTCTTAGGAATGGCAGGAGTTAGACTATTAAAAGAATTAGGACTTGAGCCAACTGTATACCATATGAATGAAGGACATTCTGCTTTTTTAACTTTACAATTAATAAAAGATACAATGAAAGAAAAACAAGTTTCTTTTGAAATAGCAACAGAAATTGTAACTTCTCAAACTGCATTTACAACACATACACCAGTTCCAGCAGGAAATGATATATTCGATTTAGGATTAATTGATAAATATTTTGATAAAATGTGGGATGATTTTGGAATAACTAGAGAAAGATTTATGAAACTTGGAATGAAAGAGACAGAAGAATTAGAACCAGGGTTTAATATGGGAATATTAGCTCTTAGAATTTCTGGAAAGAAAAATGGAGTTAGTAAACTACATGGGGCAGTTTCTAGAGAATTATTCACAGAAGTTTGGCCTGATATTGCTGCAAATGAATCACCTATTACTTATGTTACAAACGGAGTTCATACTTGTTCATGGTTAGCACCAAATTTAAAAAGTTTGTATAATGAATATTTAATTCCTTACTGGCAAGACAGTATATATGATGATAATATATGGAAAAAAATTAATTCAATTCCAGATGAAAGACTTTGGGAAGAACATATAAAAAGAAAAGAAAAATTAATTGATCTAATAAAGAAAAATCTTACAACTAGATATAAAAGAAGTGGATATAGCTATGATGAAATAAATGAAATTTTATCTAAATTAGATCCAAATGCATTAACAATTGGGTTCGCTAGAAGATTTGCAACATACAAAAGAGCAACACTTATATTTAGAGATATTGAAAGACTAACTCAAATATTAAATCAAGAAAATAGACCAGTTCAAATTATATTTGCCGGAAAAGCACATCCAGCAGATGTTGAAGGACAAAAATTAATAAAAAGAATACATGAAATTTCATTAATGCCACAATTTAAAGGAAAAATATTCATACTTGAAAATTATAACATTTCTATAGCAAGATATTTAGTAAGCGGAGTAGATGTATGGCTAAATAATCCTAGAAGACCAATGGAAGCTTCAGGAACATCAGGAGAAAAAGCTTCTATTAATGGAGTTATAAACTTTAGTGTATTAGACGGTTGGTGGGCTGAAGGATATGATACAACAAACGGTTGGGCAATAGGAACTGAAAATGATTATGATTCTTATGAAATTCAAGATAATAATGATAGTGATAGTATCTACAGTACACTTGAAAACAAAATAATACCAACATATTATAAAAAGAAAGACAATGAATTTTCAAAAGAATGGCTAAAAATAATGAAAAATTCAATAATTACAACTGGTGGAAAATACAGTACATCTAGAATGCTTATTGACTATATGGAGAATATATATATGCCATTATGTAATCTTCATAATAAATATTTTAATGAACTAGATAAGGTAAACGATTTTGCAAAATGGAAAAAAGCAGCGAAGGAAAGATGGCAAGAAATAAAAATATCTCAAGATAGCAATATAGATAATGTAAAAATGAAAGCCGGAGATGTAATTGAAGTTACATGTAAAGTCCAATTACCAAATTTTAAGCCAGAAAACTTGGCAGTACAAGTATATTACGGACAAATATTAGATACAGGAATTGTTAATAATGTTTCCGCAACAGAAATGAAAAAAGTTGAAGAAAATAAAGAAGAAAACACATATAAATATGCAGCTAAAATAAAACTAACAACAGGTGGAAATTTTGGATATACATTTAGAGTCATGCCAAAACATGAAATGTTATTAGATTCAGAAAATATGAATTTAATAAAATGGATGACGAAATAGTTTTTGGAAATATTATAGATATTAGGTAAATAAAAATCTAATATCTATAATATTGTCGTTTAAAATAAAAAACACTTGAAATATTTATACTTTGTGGTATACTAATCAAGGTTATTTATAATATATGACATAAAAGGAGAATTTATATGAAATCAAATTTAAGAAAAACAAAAATAGTTGGAACAATTGGACCTGCAAGTGAGAAAAGATTAAAAGAATTATTTGAAGCTGGATTAAATGTTTGCAGAATAAATTATTCTCATGGAAGTTATGAGGAACAAAAAGAAAAAACAGAAGAAATTATAAGATTAAGGGAAGAAATGGATTTACCAATTCCTATGATACTTGATATGCAAGGACCTGAAATAAGAACAGGAATGTTAGGATGCGATATAACTGAAAAAATAAAACTAGAAGATGGTCAAAAATTTACTTTAGTAAATGAAGACATTGTAGGAGATAAGAACAGAGTATCTGTTTCTTATAAAAATTTATATCAAGATGTTAAACCAGGTTCAAAAGTTTTAATAGATGATGGTGCTGTTGAATTAGTTGTAGATGAAATAGTAGAAAAAGATATTCATTGCACAGTAGTTCATGGAAATTTATTAGGACACAGAAAAACAATAAATTTACCAGGTACAGCAGTTCGTTTACCTGCACTAAAAGAAAAAGATATAAATGACTTAATTGCTGCATGTGAACACGAATATGATTATGTAGCTATGTCTTTTACAAGAGGTGTTGACGATATTGAACAAGTTAGAAAAGTATTAGATGAACATGGTGGAAAAGATATAAAAATTATAACAAAAGTTGAAAACCTTGAAGGATTAGAGCATATAGAAGAAATAGTAATGAATGCTGATGCACAAATGATCGCTCGTGGTGATATGGCAACAGAAACAGATTTCACAGAACCACCAATTATGCAAAAAAGAATTATAAGATTATCAAATAGAGAAAACAAACCTACTATTACAGCTACTCAAATGCTAGAATCAATGACACACAATCCATTACCAACAAGAGCAGAAGCAAATGATGTTGCAAATGCAATTTTTGATAGAACAAGTGCTGTAATGCTATCTGGAGAATGTGCATTAGGAGAATATCCAGTAGAATGCGTTAAAACAATGGATAAAATAGCAAAAAGAACAGAGCCAACAATAAAATATTGGAAAAGATTTGAAAACAGACAAAGTGAATATATTGTATTAAGAACATTAGAAGATAATATTGCATATTCAGTATGTGTTATGGCAAAAACTATACAAGCTGATGCAATTGTTTGTTATACAAATACTGGTAGCTCAGCAAGAAGATTATCTGGAATGGGAGCTGCTTGCCCGATTTTAGTAGTTACAGATAATAAGAGAACTTTCCGTCAATTAGGATTAGTATGGAATGTATTTCCTGTATATATTGAAAATGAGGGAGATATTAATAAAGTAATTTCAGATGGTATTGCAAAACATAAGAAATTAGGAAATCTTGAAAAAGGAGACAGAGTTGTTGTTGCAGGTGGATCTAAAATATTACCAGATTACCCAACAAGCAAAGCTTTCGGTGGATATCTAGAAATTGACTAATAAAATTAATTAATTTAAATAAATATTAATATAATAAAAATAAAGGAGGGAACAACATGGAAGATACTTATGTAGCAAGTTCAAACAAAACTATTGCTCAAACATTTTTATGGATGTTCTTAGGAGTACTTAGTACAGCTGCTGTTGCTGCATACACTTATTATAGTGGTGCCTTTGTAGAAATAGCAGGAGGCTGGGCAGCAATTTTAATTGCACAAGTATTAATTGCTTTATTCTTTGGCTTTTGCATAAGGAAACTGCCTGCAATGTTGGTAACATTTTTATTTTTCTTATACTCAATGCTGACAGGTGCAACCTTTTCTATAATATTTGTAGCATATAATTTAACAACTATTGCATATGCACTTTTTGCAACTGCAGGATTTTTTGGAATATTAGCATTTATTGGTTATACTACTAAAAGAGATTTGAGCAAATTTGGAAATGTATTGTTATCAGCTTTATTAGTAGCAATTGTTTTAACAATAGTTAATATTTTTGTAGGTAGCCAACCTCTAGATATTATATTAGACTGGGTAATATTATTAATATTTGCAGGATTAACTGCTTATGATATGAACAAAATAAAAAGTATGAGCGAAGATGGACTTATAAATCAAGAAAAAGTTGCAATATATGGAGCTTTTGAATTGTATTTAGATTTCATAAATTTATTTTTAAGAATATTAGAAATTTTTGGAAGAAGAAACGATTAATGAAAAAATTATTATTGTCTTTTAAATATGCTATAACTGGAATAATTACTACAATAATAGAACAAAGAAATATAAAAATACATTTGTTAGCTGTTTTAGTAGTTATTATAATGGGAATAATATATAAAATTTCAGATGTTGAATGGATTGTATGTATATTATTATTTGGAATAGTTATATCTTCTGAAATAATAAATACAGCGATTGAAAATACAGTGGATTTAGTTAGTAAAGAAAAAAGTATATTAGCAAAAAAGGCAAAAGATGCAGCTGCTGGAGCAGTTTTAGTAAACGCGATTGTTTCAGTAATTATAGCTGGTTTTATTTGGATACCAAAAATATTTTAAATACAAAGGACAAGAAGAACATCTCTTGTCCTTTTTAATGGGAGAATATAATTACATAAAAACGAAAAGAAAGGATGATAGTATATGAAAGAAAAATATGATGTTATTGCAGTAGGAATGGGACCTGGATCTATTTTCATGGCATATGAATTCATAAAACAAAATAGCAACAAAAAAATATTATTAATTGAACAAGGAAAAAGAGTTGAGAATAGAAATTGTCCAATCGAAAAAACAGGAGTATGCACAAAATGCAAACCATTTTGCAATATAACGAGTGGTTTTTCAGGAGCAGGAGCCTTTTCTGATGGCAAACTTTCATTATATAATCCAGAAGATGATGATATTCATGTTGGAGGAGAATTACATAATTATATAGGAGTTCCAAAAACAAAAGAGTTAATAGACTATACAGATAAAATATATTTAGAATTTGGTGCAGACAAAAAACTAGAAGGAATTAATTATAGAGAAGAAGTTGGACTTTTAAAAAAGAAAGCTAAAAAAGAAGGTTTAGACTTAATAGATATTCCAATAAGACATTTAGGAACAGAAAAAGCACATGAATTATATGGTAAAATAGAAAAATATCTAGAAGATAATGGAGTTACTTTAATGTTCGAAACAATAGTAGATGATTTAATTGTTGAAAATGGAAAAGTTTCCGGAGTTAAAGTAAAACCTGCTAAATATTTAGAAGATCCAGAATATCAAACAGAAGAAATTTATGGAGAAAAAGTTGTATTAGCAGTTGGTAGAAAAGGAGCTAACTGGCTTGTTGGTATGTGCGATAAATATAATATTGAAACAAGTGCTGGCTCTGTTGATATTGGTGTTAGATATGAATTACCAGATGAAATAATGAAAGATATAAATCATTATATGTATGAAGGAAAAATTATAGGTAGACCATGGCCATTTAACGATAAAGTTAGAACTTTTTGCCAAAATCCAAGTGGCTTTGTTTCATCAGAGGTATATGATCACAATTTAACATTAGTAAATGGACATTCATATAAAGATAAAAAAAGTACAAATACAAATTTAGCAATACTTGTTTCACATAATTTTACATATCCATTCGACAAACCAATTGACTATGGTAGAAATGTTGCTAAGAACTTGAACGAGTTAGGAAACGGAAATGTAGTAGTACAAAGATTGGGAGATATTAGTAGAGGAAAAAGAACATGGCAAAAGGATCTTGACAGAAATTCAGTAGTTCCAACATTAAAATCAGCTGTGCCAGGAGATATAACATTTGCAATAGGATACAGGACAATGACAGATATTTTACAATTTATAAAACAAGTAGATAAAGTTGTAGAAGGTTTTGCAAATCCAGATAACTTATTATATGGACCAGAAAT
The DNA here is from genome assembly GCA_947594845.1 of uncultured Clostridia bacterium. Taxonomy (GTDB): domain Bacteria; phylum Bacillota; class Clostridia; order TANB77; family CAG-508; genus UMGS1994. The sequence continues at coordinate 46,712 of CANQEI010000002.1, forward strand.
TAAATTTTATAGTAACAAAGTAGTAATAGATGAAAACTTTGAAACAAGCATTAAAAACTTGTATTCAATAGGAGATGGTGGAGGAATGACAAGAGGATTAATGATGGCTTCATGTTCAGGAGTACAAATGGCAAGAAATCTTATGTAGATAAAATATAAATTTGCTAAAAGCCTATTCAAAGCTAAAAAAGTATGATAAAATATTTAAATATAAAATAAAAAGGAGGAATTAACCATGTCAGGACATAGCAAATGGCATAATATCGCAGCAAAGAAAGGAAAAGCAGATGCTGCAAGAGGAAAAGTTTTTACAAAACTTGGAAGAGAATTATTAATAGCAGTGAAACAAGGTGGACCTGATCCTAATGGTAATTCTAAATTAAAAGATGTTATAGCTAAATGTAAGGCAGCTAATATGCCAAATGATACAATAAATAATGCAATAAAAAAAGCATCTGGCTCAGCAGATGGTGCTAATTATGAGGAAATAACTTATGAAGGATATGGAGTATCAGGAGTTGCTGTAATAGTAAATGCATCAACAGATAATAGAAATAGAACTGCAGCAGATATTAGACATGTATTTGACAAAGCTGGTGGAAATTTAGGAACAACAGGTTGTGTTTCATATATGTTTGAGAAAAAAGGTATAATAGTTATAGAAAAAGAATCAACAGACTTATCAGAAGATGATTTAATGTTACTTGCAATTGATGCAGGTGCAGAAGATTTTCAAGCTGATGAAGAAGTGTATGAAATAACTACAGCACCAGAAAATTTTTCTTCAGTAAGAGAAGAACTAGAAAAAAATAATTTAACTTTTATTGAAGCAGAAGTAAGAATGGTACCCAATACATATGTAAAACTAAATGAAAAAGATTCAGAAAGAATGGAAAACTTTTTAGAAAAATTAGATGACTTAGACGATGTATCAGATGTATATCATAACTGGGAAGAATAGTTTTTTTAGGAGAAAAATCATATGGAAGATAATAACACAAATAAATATCTAGAAAATATACAAAAAATTATTAGAAGAGGAAATCCAAAACATATTTCTTACATTGCTAAGGAATATATGAGATATAGACAAATAAATCCAAGTGTATCTGACAGTATATATTCAATGATATTTAATGAAGTCACTAGAAATTCATATTCACCATATGCTGTATTCTTAGATCAAGATGGAACTATCTCACTAGAAAGTGTGAGCGATATTTCCAAAATAACAAACGTATCAGAATTTATAGATCATGTTCAAGAATTAAGCAAATTGAATATAGACTTTAGAGATTTATCTTCAGATGATTTAATAATAGAAGGTAATGAAATAGCAGAGGAATTAGCACAAAAATTAGAAAATGAAGAATTAACTGAAGAAGAAGCTAAAAGCACTGTCGAACAAGCAAATAAAACTGTAGGAAAAGTTGGTGCTTTGGCATTAATTGGTGGAACTATTGGTGCAATGGCAACTTCTTTAATTAATAGGATAAAAACAGGAATTTCAAAAATAAGAACAAAAAAGATTGAACAGCCAGCTCAAGAACAAGAAAATCAAGAAAAGCCACAGGTAAAAGAAGTTAGAAATGAAACTTCTTTTGATGAAATATGCCCAAAAGTTGATGTTGATGAAGAAAAAGCTATTAAGGAAATGAATATGGCAAAAATGAATAAAGAAAAAACAAGAACAACAGATACTTATGGAGATGGAGATCCTGATGGTGATGATATAGATTTATGATTTAAACAAAACTTCTTTAATTTATTAAAGAAGTTTTTATTATTAGAAAAATAATAAAATATCATTAAATAAGTTATTAATAATTATATATAAAAATTATAAAGGAGTATTAAAATGGAAAAAATTAAAGTGTTTGCATGTCCAACAGCAGAGGAATTTACTGAAGAAATTTGTGATTATTTAAAAATAAAACCAGGAAAGATAAAATCATTAAAATTTAAAAATGATAATAATTTTGTACAAATTCTAGAAACAGTAAGAGAACAGGATGTATATATAATTCAAACTTGTGAACCACCTATAAATGAAAGAATAATGGAATTATTAATAACTATTGATGCGGTAAAAAGGGCATCAGCAAAAAATATAAATGTAGTATTACCATATTTCCCATATTCAAGATCAGATAAAAAAGATCAACCACGAATACCTATAACTGCCAAGCTTATGGCACAACTAATTGAAGCTGCAGGGGCAACAAGAGTAATAACATGTGATTTGCATAATCCAGCAATACAAGCATATTTCAACATAAATTGTGATAGATTAACAGGAGAATATGTTTTAGAAAAATACTTTTTAGATAAAAAAATAAAAGATATGGTTATTATAGCTACAGATGCGGGAAGTGCTAAAAAAGCTTACAAATATTCAGAATTTTTTAATTGCCCAATAGCTCTTGTAGATAAAAGAAGAAATGCAAATGATGATAAAGCTATTTCAACAACAATTATTGGTGATGTAAAAAACAAAAATGCAATAATATTTGACGATGAAATCAGCACAGGAGGAACTTTAATGGAAACAGTAAATATTTTAGCAAAATCTGATGTTAAAAATATATATGCTGCAGCAACACATGGAATATTAGCAGCAGACGCAGTTGAAAGAATAAAAGAATCACCAATAAAAGAGCTAGTTGTAACAAATACAGTTCCAGTACAAAAAGAAAAAAGAATAGATAAAATTAAAGTATTATCAATCGCACCAACTTTTGCTGAAGCAATAAAAAGAGTAAATGAAGAAAAAGCTTTAGGAGAAATTTTTACAATAGATTTTTTTGAATAATTATTTTATGAATAAAACCTCCAGAATATTAAAAAATAATAAAAGGAGGTTTTTTTATGAATTTTAGAACAGATTTAGCAGTAGAAAGAAGAGATGTTTTTAAAAAGGTTAATAATATAAAAGATGAAGTACCTGGGCTAGAAAGCAATGAAAAAGAAATATCAAAAGACATACATGTGTACAAAGTAACTGTGAAAAACGAAGAGGGAGAAAAAGCAATTTCTAAACCAATAGGAAATTATATAACTATTGATGTTAAAAAAATGAAAAATATTCAAGAAGATGAAAAAGAAAAAATCGCAAATACTATATCAGAAGAATTGAAAGAGTTAATAAAAAACTTAACGCACAAAAAAGATGAAATTTTAGTAGTTGGCCTAGGAAATTTATATTCAACACCAGATTCACTAGGACCAAAAGTTATACAAAATATAGATGTAACAAGACATATTTTTAAATATTTACCACAATATATAAGTGAAGATGACAGAGAAGTATCTGCAATTTCGCCAGGAGTATTAGGAACAACAGGAATAGAAACACAAGAGATATTAAAAGGAATAGTTTCTAACGTAAAGCCTAAATTAATTTTAGTAATAGATAGTTTAGCATCTAAGAGTATTAAAAGAATAAGCAGTTCAGTACAAATTTCTGATACAGGTATAATTCCAGGAGCCGGAGTTGGAAACAAAAGAAAAGAATTATCAAAAGATACTCTTGGAGTACCAGTTATTGCAATAGGAATACCAACTGTTGTAGATGTTGCAACAATAACAAATGATTGTTTAGAATTATTTATAGAAAAATTACAAAATGAAGCTAAATCCAACGACTATTTGAATAAGTTAAAAGAAGAAAATAATTATGAAGAAATTAAAGAAGCATTAATTCCAAAAGATTTTAATTTAATAGTTACTCCAAAAGAGATTGATGAACTTATTGAAAATATGACGGATATTGTAGCAAAGGGAATTAATAAAAGTTTTTAATAAAGAATAATATACTTTCTTTTTTGCAAAAATTATGATATACTTCCAATTGAAAAAAGGAAGTGAATAGAAATGAAAGAAACAATTAGAATTTTGTGCTATGGTGACTCGAACACATGGGGATATATTTCAGGAAGTAATCATCAAAGACATAGTAAAGAAGAAAGATGGCCAGGAGCACTACAAGCAATGTTAGGGGATAAATATGAGATTATTGAAGAAGGTCTAAATTCACGAACATTAATTTCAGTAGATGAAAGAAGAGATAGAGAGGGAAGAAGCGGAGCAGAATATTTATTACCATGTTTAGATTCCCATGATCCTATAGACTTAGTAATAATAATGCTAGGAACAAATGAATTAAAAACAGAATTTTATAGAAATCCAAAAGAAATTGGAGAAATTTTTGAAGAATATTTTGTGAAAAAAATATTATCAAGAAAATCAGTATGTAGAAACACATATCCTAAGCTATTAATAATTGCACCACCAGTAATTACTAAAGAAGGTCCAAATTTTATTGGAGGAATAGCAAAATCAGAAAAGCTAAATGAAATATATCAAGATATAGCAATGAGAAATGATTGCTATTTTGTAGGAAATGAAGAATGGAAAACAGGAGAAGACGGAATACATTTATCAAGAGATAGTCATAGAATTATAGCAAGTATTGTTTCTAGAAAAGTAAAAGAAATTTTTGAAAAAGCCTAATTTCTATCTAATATAGCTCATGTTACTTATAAAAAAGTGCATGAGCTTTTTATTTAGATAAAAAATATTGTCATACAAAAAATAAAAACCCAATAAATATATATTGGGTTAAATTTATTTATAAAAAGTATTTTAAAACACAAAGTAGAGTTAAATGTATTGGATAGAAAAGATAAAAAGCTAATTTATTCTTTTTATTATTTTTTCCAAGTTTACCATTATATAGAACTATAGGAATTAATGCTGAAAAGGTAATTACAAATTTTGCTCCTGTAGCGATAAGATAAGATTTTGTAACAGTTTTTACCAAAAAGTCATCTGCAAACAAAGCAAACATTAAAAGAAATTCATATAAAATCATATATCCTTTACTACGATTTTTAGTAATATAGAAAACTAATATCATCAGAACGCCAACAGCCCCAAAATCAAAACCTAAAACTTCTGCTAAGAATGCTAAAATAATTATTAAAGGCCAAGAAATTATTTTATTTTTTACTTTATCATAAATTCTAATAGATAATAATCCAAAAGCAAGAGTAAAGAAAATATTAAAATATAAATATGAAAAGTCATTAAAAAATAATAAGTATGCAGGAATTTGTGAAATAATTGCAAAAACAAAAAGCCTTTTTAAATATTTACTAAAACTTTTAGTATGTACATATCCTTCTGAAATCAAAAAAGCAAAGATTGGAAAAGCTAACCTTCCAATGTATAAACAAGGATTAACTAAAGCTGGAAATGCAAAAGGAATATGTCCTAAAAACATTGTAACACATGCTATAATTTTTAATACAAAATTTGACATAATATAACTCCTATTTAAAACTAAAAATATTATATCAATCAAAAATACATTAATGCAATAGGTATATATAAATATTAAGAATCAAAATGCTCTGATTGTATAGTATAAGAAGCATCTTTATAAAGATTGCATATTTCACAATCACAACATATAGAAACTCTTGACTTAAATATTTTTTTCAATGTATCAATAAATTCATCTTGTTCATCCAATATGTGTATATACAATTTTTTTGGTAGTAAATTTAATAAAGTATTTAAGGAATAATCATTTGATGAAAAAGAAATATCTGATAAATATTTTGCATCCAATATATAATCATCTACAGGAATAGGATTTTTAAATTCATCAAGTAAAATAGATTCATTTTTTAAATATACTAAATGGATTATTTCTGCTTTTGACTCAGAAGAAGAGATATATTCCTGCAATAATTCTATAAACTTCAAGTATTCACGGTTTATAATAAAATTATTAACAGCTAAATCGACTACATAATCTAAAACTTCTAAATAATCTTTTAAACGAAACTGAACAAATCCATCTAAATTCATATAAGAGTTGTTTGTTACATAGTCGAAAACAGATAAATATATTAAATCATTTTTATGATTAGAGTCTTCATTTTCTAAAATTAATTTGCAATTTTTTAAAATACTTTCTAATTCAAAGTCAGAAAAATAGAAATAGTTTCTTTTAAGAATTTTTTTAATTAAGGTGCTTTCATAAAAGTAAATAATTAAATTACTCATATGAAATGAGAAAGATTTATAATCAAAATTTTTGAATTTAAAAGTAATAGAGTTGGATTTAATAGTTAAATTCATATCATACAAATTAAAATTTTTTAAAATATATGAATATACTAAATGTGCTATTTTAGAATTTTCTAAAATTAATGTAAACATACAAAAGAAAGCCTCCTAACAAATAGTATGAACACTTTCTAATAGTTTATTCTTTTAAGAATAAAAAAGAGTATGTCATTAATATAAAGAAAAAATAGAAAGCTAAAAGCTTTCTATTTATAAATTCTATAATCAATATCTGTAAAAATTAGGTCTTGTTTATAAATATCATCTACAAATTTTTCATCTATAGAATCTCGTTTTATTTGCAAATATAATTTAGAAAAACGACCAATATGTTGCTTAATTCTTTTCTTAGCATAATCAACCATCGTACCATTTGTTATAATAAATAACCAATCGCTACTTTGTGCTAAAAGTAATTCTCTTGCACACTGATCTAAAGCTTTTTTTCTAGCTCCTTCAGTTTCATCTGGATAAAGATTAGCAAGTTCAACCATTCTTTCAGCAGCTTTATGAAGATGACGATGAACATAGTCGTTTGATTGGTTTAGCCAAACTTCACTATAACCTTTGGCACCCCAACTTGATCTGCATGGTGAAGAAACTTGAATATTTGGAAATTTGTCAATATAATCACCAGGAGTAATTAAAGAAAAATTGCAATCATCATAATAGATTTTTTTAAAAAGAATATATAACCAATATGGACCTTCATACCACCAGTGACCATAAAGTTCAGCATCATAAGGGCAAACTACAATAGGAGGGACATCCATGAATCTAGAAAGATTTTCAACTTGTGCAGTACGACAATCTAGAAAATGCCCAGCTTGTCTTTCTGCAGTATCCATGGCCCATCTTGGATTATAATAATCTTTCTCACCGTTTTTTGAAGTTATCCTATAATATTTTATTCCTGTGTGAACACGAGCACCATTAGAGGCAATATAAGGCTTAATATAATCATAATCTAAATCATAACCAATATCACGATAGTATTCTCTATAATTATAATCACCTGGATACCCAATAATAGAACTCCAAACTTGTTTAGATGATTCAATATCACGTCCAAAAGCAATTAAACCATCAGGAGAAACTATAGGGGCAAATGTTCCATAAACAGGAGTAGGGTCAGCATATAAGATTCCATGTGATTCAACAATAGCATATTCTATTCCAAATTCTTTTAAAAACTTATCAGCTTCAGGAACATAACCACACTCAGGTAACCATATACCACGAGGTTGTTTACCAAAAAACTTTTTATAAGTTTGAACACCAACAGCAATTTGAGCTTTAACAGCTTGAGGATTTACATATAAAATAGGGAAGTAGCCATGAGTTGCACCACAAGTAATTATTTCAAGAAATCCTGCATCTTGAAAATGTTTAAAACCATTTATCAAGTTACAATCATAAAGATCTTTAAATACATGTAAATCATTAGAATATCTATCTAAATAGTATTTTGATAAAGAATTTAATCTTTCATCATATACTGTTCTTTTTACTTCTTTTTCTGCAAGTTCAATATGTTTTTTTAAATATTTTATATATCTTTCTTGTAAAAGTTTATTATCAAGCATATAAAGAAGAGGAGGAGTCATAGTCATAGTTAATCTAAATTTAACGCCTTCTTCTTCTAATTTTTTAAAATTTAGTAGTAATGGGATATATGTTTCAGACATAGCTTCAAAAAGCCATTGTTCTTCCAAATAGTCTTCACTTTCTGGATGATGGATAAATGGCAAATGCGCATGAAGTATGAATGCTACAAATCCTTTGTCTTTATTCATTTTCTGAAATTCCTTTCAAGTAAATATTAATAAATAAAAAAGCAAAAGCATAATTAATAACTTTTGCTTCTTATTTGAATGTTGAAGTAGGATTTCCTGATGATGGATTACTTAATGTAAATAAACTATTCAAATCCTCAACTTGATATATATTCTTATACAAATTATAGAAATCTAATAAGTTATAATTATTATTTTTTAATATATTAATAATAGATTTATAAGATTCTTCATTTGTTTTTACATTTCGATATTTTATTAGAGGTTTTACTTCATCCAGTAAAACTCTATCATTTGGCATAACTAAATTGTTAGAAGTAGATACGTAAAGAAGTTTATCAAAATCTTCTTTATGTGTAGCACTAGGATTTCTTTTAGCATAATCTTTAAAACGTCTACAAAGTTCAACAGAATATTCGCTACGTGGATCAGAAATTGAAATATACCAACTATTAGCGAAATCATTTATTTCTACTTCTTGAGTATAATTTAATGTTTTATTATGAACTATTAAAACGGGATAAGTATCATTAAAGAAATATTCACCATATTTTTCGATATATCTATTTCTATCAGAATCAGAAATATCCCAATAAACAAATAAGACATTAGGTGTTTGTGCTAAAATTCTAACTATTGTTTCATTGTATCTATAAGGTAAATCATAATATTCTAAAACATTTGCGAATTCTTTATTTTCTTTAGAATCAATTTTTTTAGAAGCTTTTACAACTTTTTTTACAGAAGTAACTTTGGATTTTACCTTTGACTTTTTTGCTTTAGAAGTTGCTTTTACAGTTTTTGCTTTTGAAGAAGTTTTCGAAGTAGTAGACTTTTTAGGCTCTGCCTTTACTTTTTTAGTAGCAACTTTTTTCTTAGGAGTATTTTTTGAAACTTTAGCTTTAGTAGACTTTTTTGAAGTAGCCTTTTTAGTAGCAGAAGATGACACTTTTAGTTTTTCATTATTTTCTGCTTCTTTTTTAGTTCTAGGCATACTTTTTTCCTCCTTTGTAAAATTAATCTTCTATAATGATATACATAATTTTGTAGAATTACAAGAGAATTTGTATAAAAAATAAAAAAACATTTTTCTATTTTGGTATTTACATTTTTTTTTTTATTATATAAAATAAAAAAAGAATATTTGTAACAAAAGAAAAAATAATGTAGAAAACGAAAGGGGCCAGAAAGTAGTAATGAAAATTTTAATGTTATCATGGGAATATCCACCAAGAATCGTTGGCGGAATTTCAAGAGTAGTACACGATTTATCTCAAAGATTAATTAAAGATGGACATGATGTAACAGTAGTAACTTATAAGGAAGGAGACACTCCATATTTTGAAAATGACAACGGAGTAAAAGTGTACAGAGTTGATAACTATATGATTAGCCCCAACAATTTTATAGATTGGATTATGCAACTTAATTTTAATTTGATAGCAAAAGCAACAGAATTAATAGCAAAAGAAGGAAAATTTGATGTAATACATGCTCATGATTGGCTAGTTGCATATGCTGCTAAATCATTAAAAAATTCTTATGATATTCCAATAGTAGCAACAATACATGCAACAGAGGCAGGAAGAAATAGTGGAATACATGATGAAACACAAAGATATATAAATGATACAGAATGGATGCTAACATATGAAGCAACAGAAGTAATTGTTAATAGTAATTACATGAAAAATGAACTTCAAAGATTATTTGGACTACCATATGAAAAAATAAATGTAATTCCAAATGGAATAGGTCAAACAAATTTTGCAGGAATAGAAAGAGATTACGAATTTAGAAGAAAATTTGCAGCAGATAATGAAAAGATAATTTTATTTTCAGGAAGACTTGTTTATGAAAAAGGAATTCAAAACTTAATTGCTGCAATGCCAAAAATATTAAATGGATATAATGATGCTAAACTAATAATTGCAGGTAAAGGCGGAATGATTGATGAATTAAGAGCTCAAGTCGATTATTTAGGAATATCAAATAAAGTTTATTTTACAGGATACCTAGATCACAAAAATTTATGCAAAATGTATAAATGTGCAGATGTTTCAGTATTTCCAAGTACATATGAACCTTTTGGAATTGTTGCATTAGAGGCTATGCTTGCAGGAGTTCCAGTAGTAGTATCAGATATTGGAGGATTAAATGAAATAGTTGATCATGGAGTAAATGGAATGAAAAGCTATGCAGGAAATGCTAATTCATTAGCTGATTCAATATTATCATTATTATATGATCCTCAACTTTGTGCTAATGTAGTAAAACAGGCAAAATTAGATGTAAAGAATAAATTTAACTGGACAAAAATTGCTCAAGATACGCATTTTACATATCAAAAAGCAATTTGTCAGACAATGGCAGAAAAACAAGCAAGACAAATCGAACAAGAAAAAGCACAAAAAGCCAAAAAGGCAAAAAATACAGAGGGAGAAATTACGAATTTGCTTGGATTTAAAAAACGTCAAGCATATGCTTAATAAAATAAAAGTATACAAAAGAGGACGTAAAAGTCCTCTTAATTTTTGAAGGAGGAAAATTTATGAACGTATATGACGAGGTAAATAATTTAGGAAGAGCAATAAAAGAAAGTAAAGAATATAGCGAGTATAAAGAAGCAAAAGATAAAGTAAAATCAGTAGAGGGATTAAAAGAAAAAATAGACGAATTTGAAAAAATAAGATATGAAGAACAAATATTAGCACTTCAAGGTGAAAAACAATCAGAAGAAAAAATGAAGAAATTGCAAGAACTATACCAAATATTAGTTCAAAATCCAGAAGTTAAAGACTACTTTGATAAAGAAGTACGATTTAATGTAATGATGGCAGATGTAAACAAGATTATAGGTGAAGCAATAAAAGATGTTTTACAATAGAAAATTCACTTAATGTCTTGACAGCCAAGCACTTTGCAAATATAATACTACTAAACATAGAAAAATAAGTGGAGGAATGTTTTAAGAGTAAATGCAAAACTTATATTTTCCAAAAAACGAATTTGATAATTTAGATGATATTACATTAATAAAGATGATAAAACAAGGAGATAATAAGGCTTTAAATTATCTACTAAGCAAATATACTGATATTGTAAATATGAAAGCAGGCAAATATTTTATTATTGGAGCTGAAAAAGAAGATATAATGCAAGAAGGTTTCATAGGATTATTTAAAGCCATTAAAAGTTTTGACCCTGAAAGACAAAGTTCTTTTAAAACATTTGCTAATCTTTGCGTAGAAAGACAATTACAAACTGCAATAAAAACTTCAACTAGGCAAAAACATATGCCACTTAATTCTTATTTATCACTAAACATATCTGCATATGACGAAAATGATGATACTAGTTTAATAGACATATTTGATTCAAATACTGTTGAAGATCCATTAGACACTATTGCCCAAAAAGAATATTATAAGTTTATAGAAGAAAGAATAAATGAAACATTAAGCGATTTTGAAAAACAAGTTTTACATAGATATACTAATGGGGAAAGTTACACAGAAATAGCAGAAAGACTAGATGCGCCTGTAAAATCTGTAGATAATGCAATTCAAAGAATTAGAAAAAAAACAATAAAAAACCTATTGAATTACGAGGAATAAATGCTTCTATAGCTCAGTAGGTAGAGCGCATCCATGGTAAGGATGAGGTAGCCAGTTCGATTCTGGCTGGAAGCTCCATAATAATAAAACCTAGAAACCTATAATATAGGAAATCTAGGTTTTTTCATAATAATATACTAATGAAGGAGATAGATATGTTTAGAAATAGAGGAATAGCACCTAATATCACAATAAATAATGCAAACAATAATCAAAATAATAATAATAACTCAAATAATAATGGCGGATTTTATCATCATCATTTTGGATATTACTATATAATAAATTATGATAAAAATTTTTTACTAATGGAAATAATAGCTACTTTGTTTGTAGTAATAATTGGATTAATAGTATATTTATGGTTTACAAAATATGATTTTTTTGATCCAATAGCAGCAGAGAAACAAAACTTTTTAACTTTTCAATTAGTAACAACCACTATATCCATGATATTAACTGGAGCAGTAACTTTTTTAGCAAAATCTAAGGAACAGTTAATAAAAATAATAAGAGTAATAGGAGTAATATCATTTTGCATAATAATACTAACTATTGTAATGAAAAATGATATGAACAAAAAATATACAGAACAAACTTTTAATGAGTTTTATGAAAAATATGAGAAACAAAATGAAAAAGATGAAAATGAACAAAAAGTAACAATAGGACTAACAGGAATAAAGTTAACAAATCCAAAAGAAAATTACATAGAAAAAAGTAAAGCAGCATATAGAAATTTCAACTTAAAATCAAATGTATATATTGGAATGTACGCAATATTAACAATGTTTATATTTTACTTATCTGCCAGAATATCACATATAGAAGAGAAAAAAGAAAAAGCTACTCAAAATGATGAAATTATATTTGATGAAGACATACATTATAAATAAAAAATAATTTGAACAAATTAAAATTATAAAAACCTCAGAAAGATTTTCTGAGGTCTTTATTTTCATAGTCAAATAAAATATTTCAATATATTAAGATTTCCCGTTTATCATATATTGTCATAAAAATCCTTTTCGAAAGAATTATCTTTTTTAGTTCCATCAGCAACAGATAATGCTGAAAATGATAAATATGAAAATATTAATACAGCAATAACAGTTATATCTAAATAATTTAAAATGAATAAAATAGTATTTAGTGAGCCACGAGAAGAGTAAATAACAATTTCTGAAAGTACAATATCAAAATTTGCAATCACATTAAATACATCGTATATAAATAAAAATCCTTCTGGAATCATTGCCATAATAATAAATTTTTTGGAAAGAGGAATATTATGTTTTTTTATTGTATTTAATGCTATAAATATACAAAAAAAAGAAAAAACTTCGAAATAAATTCCAAAATCCTGAAAAAATATGCCCCAATTAGATAAATCAATATTAAAAGCAACAAAATAACTTATAAAACTTATTATAAAAGCAATAACACAAGGGATTAATAATGAATATGCTTTATCTAAGTACACTTCTACTATGTGTTTTTTATTTTCTGAATCAACAGAATTATTTAAATCATTCATAAAAATTCTCCATATTTGTAGATTACTTAAATCTAATTATAAAAATTATATTTAAGCTAGTAGGTATATTATTAAAATTCTATAACCTAAATAAAACTATATCAATATATTACACCTTATAAAAAGAAAAGACAACAATATTAACAGCATCTTTTTAAGAAAAAATACTACACTTTAAAGCAAAAATATGATATACTTCACTAATGATAAATTATCTAGTAATAGGAGTATTTATGAAAATAGGAATTGACTTAGATGGAGTGGTAATAGACTCTGAAAGACAATTTAGAAACGCAGCAGAGTTATATAATATGAATGTTCTAAAAAAGAATTATATCAAAGATCAGACAGCTCTTAGAATTAAAGAAAGATATGATTGGACAGATGATGAAATTTACAAATTCATGAAAGAAGAATTAATCAAATGGGCAAAAAAGAGTAGCATAATGCCAGGAGCTAAAGAAGTAATAAATCTCTTAAAAGAAGAAGGACATAGATTCGTTGTAATAACATCAAGAGGAGGAACAATTCCTGAGATGATTGACAATGCAAAAGAAGTTCTAAAAAGAGAAAATCTTGAATTTGAAAAATACTACTGGAAAGTAGAAGAAAAAACGGAAATATGTTTAAAAGAAAATATAGACATAATGATAGAAGACTCAATTAAAAATTGTGAAAATATGAGTAAAGCAAATATCAAGACAATTTATTTAAGAGATAGCAATATGAAACCATCAAATGATCCCAACATTAAAGAAGTATATACGTGGGGAGAAATTTACAGATATATAAAAAGTTTATAATTTTATCGGAGGAAAACAATGAAAATAGGAATAGTAGGGTTACCTAATGTCGGAAAAAGTACAATGTTTAATAGTATAACAAATGCAGGTGCAGAATGTGCAAATTATCCATTTTGCACAATAGAGCCTAATATAGGGGTTGTTGCTGTACCAGATGAAAGATTAGAAAAATTATCTGAAATGTATAAACCAGAAAAAACTACGCCAGCAGTTATTGAATTTGTTGATATAGCTGGATTAGTAAAAGGAGCAAGTAAAGGAGAAGGATTAGGAAATAAATTTTTATCTCATATACGTGAAGTAGATAGTATAGTAGAAGTTGTAAGATGCTTCGAAGATAGCAATATTGTGCATGTAGATGGAAGCGTTGATCCATTAAGAGATATAGAAACAATAAATTTAGAATTGATATTTGCAGACATAGAAACTGTAGATAAAAGATTAGAAAGAGCTAAGAAAAATGTCAAGGGAGATAAGAAATATCAAGCTGAAATAGATTTACTAGAAAAGGTAAAAGCAACTTTAGAAGAAGGAAAGTCAGCAAGAACACTTGAATTGACAGCCGAAGAAAATGAATTATTAAAAGATAGTTTTCTTTTAACAATGAAACCGATTTTGTATATTGCTAATATTTCTGAAAACGAAATAGAAAATCCTGATGAAAATGAAAATGTAAGAAAAGTAAAAGAATATGCTAAAACCGAAAATGCAGAAGTAATACCATTATGTGTAAAACTAGAAGAAGAATTAAGCACACTTAACAAAGAAGATAAAATTGAAATGCTACACGAGCTAGGATTAGAAGAATCAGGATTAGACAAGGTTATAAAATCAAGTTATAAACTTTTAGGATTAATGTCATTTTTAACAGCTGGAGAGCCAGAAGTTAGGGCATGGACTATAAAAATAGGAACAAAAGCACCTAAAGCTGCAGGAAAAATACATTCAGATATTGAAAGAGGCTTTATAAGGGCTGAAGTTGTATCTTATGATGATTTAATAAGAGAAGGCTCAATGAATGCTGTAAAAGAAAAAGGACTTATGAGATTAGAAGGAAAAGACTATATTATGCAAGATGGAGATATAGTATTGTTTAGATTTAACGTATAAGCTAAGAGGTAGCAATGAAAAAATTAATTAAGATACTAATGATTTTAATTATATACGTAATATTAGTATTATGTGTTTTAGCAGGTGTAGGCGTTATAAAAATTAAGTTTATAAATTTTAATAAAAAAAGTGCTGATGAATATATCAATAACGGCCTTCATTTAGAAGATGAAGAGCTTAATAAATCAAGTGGAAAAATAGATAATTTTTATTATAACCAATTGGATGATACAGCAAAGATAATCTATGACAGAATATTAAAAGAAGAAAAAAACTTAAGAAGCGGAACTGCCCAAATAGAGTTCAAAAATCATGAATTTGATAATGTCTTAAATAAAAAAAATGGAATGGAAATATTAAGTGGAGAATACCAAAATGCAGTTGATTCACTAAGAAATGACCATGTAGAATTATTTTATATAGATTTTACAAAAATGTCATTAAAAGTAACTACTACAAAAACTAATAGCAAATTAACTTATGAAGTTTATCTAGACAAAGAAAGTGGAGTGAAAAACTATTTTAGAGACAATATTAATTCCAAACAAGAAGTTGAAGCAATGTTTACAGAAATAAAAGCAATAAAAGAAACTATATTACCTCAAATTACAGGAACAAATTATCAAAAAATATATAAACTACATAATTGGTTAATTGATAATATAGAATATGATCAAAGCAATGAAAGTGAAAATAATAGAAATATATATGGATCCCTAATAGAACAAAAAGCAGTATGTGAAGGATATGCAAAAGCTTTCAAATACTTGTTAGATGAATTAAATATACCATGCATAATAGTTGCTGGCTATGCAAATAATTCTGCAGGAAATTTAGAAAGACATATGTGGAATTACGTACTAATAAATGATATATGGTATTCTGTTGATGTTACATGGGATGATCCTATAATAATAAATGGCGGAGATTTACCTGATGAACATAGGTATAAATATTTCTGCCAAGGTGATAACATAAATAAAGATCACTATATAGAAAAAACAATTACAGAAGGATGCCAAGAATATGAGTTTCCGGAACTTTATAAAAAAGAAAATAGTTAAAAGGAGTATAAAATGAAATATCACATTACTACTATGGGATGCCAATTGAATGAAAATGATTCAGAAAAAATTTCTGGAATAGTTGAAAACATGGGGTATGAAAAAACTGAAAAAATAGAAGAAGCGGATTTAGTAATATACAATACATGTTGCGTTAGAGAAAATGCAGAAGAAAGATTATTTGGAAAATTAGGAGAACTAAAAAAGCAAAAAGAAGAACAAGGCACAATTATAGCAATTGGTGGTTGTATGATGCAAGAACCACATATACTTGAAAAGATGAAGCAAAGTTATAATTATATAGACATAGTCTTTGGTACACATACATTACATAAATTTGAAGAGGATTTAAAAAAAGCAACTGAGAAAAAAATAAAAATTAGAGACGTTATAGATATTGACGGTGAAGTTATAGAAGATTTACCAATAAAAAGAAATGATAAATATAAAGCTTCTGTAACTATTATGTATGGCTGTAACAATTTTTGTTCATATTGCATAGTTCCATATGTTAGAGGAAGAGAAAGAAGTAGGAAGCCAGAAAAAATATTAGAAGAAATAAAAAATTTATCTAAAGAAGGATATAAAGAAGTTACATTACTTGGACAAAATGTAAATTCATATAATGGGGGAAATGAATATAAATTTTCTAATCTATTAAATGATGTTTGCAAAATTGATGGTATTGAAAAAATAAGATTTATATCACCACATCCAAAAGATTTTACAGATGATGTAATAGAATCAATAGCAAACAACGAAAAAATATCTAGAATTATTCACTTACCTCTACAATCAGGAAGTACGAAAGTATTAAAAGAAATGAACAGAAAATATACAAAGCAACAATATTTGGATTTAGTAGATAAGATGAAAGAAAAAATACCTAATGTATTATTTTCAACTGACATTATTGTTGGATTTCCAGGAGAAACTGAAGAAGACTTTGAAGATACATTAGATGTAGTACGAAAAGTAAACTTTGAACAAATTTTTATGTTTATATATTCTAGGAGAAAAGGAACTGTTGCAGATAAAAAAGAAAATCAAATACCAGAAGAAATAAAGCATGAAAGATTTGAAAAACTTAAAGAATTATATGACAGTAGAGTATCATTAAATAATCAAAAATATATAGGAACCACACAAAGGATATTAGTAGACGGATATAGTAAAAATGATAAAACAATTTTAACAGGGCGAACAGATTCGAACAAAGTTGTCAATTTTTATGGAACAGAAAATCTTATAGGAAAAATGATTGATATAAAAATTACAGAAGAGCATAAATGGTACTTAAAAGGAGAAATATAATACTTAAAGTAACAACCAATCATAAAAATTTAAGTAAAAAATAGACAAAAAATACAGGATAAAAGAAAAGGAGATAAAAATGGCAGAACAATTCTCACCAATGATGCAACACTATTTAGAAAAAAAAGAAGAATATAAAGACTGTATACTATTTTACAGACTCGGAGATTTTTATGAAATGTTTTTTGAGGATGCAATAACTGCATCCAGAGAATTAGAAATAACATTAACAGGAAGAGCATGTGGGCAAGAAGAAAGAGCACCAATGTGTGGAGTGCCTTTCCATGCTGCAGAAATATACATTTCAAAATTAATTTCAAAAGGATATAAAGTAGCAATATGTGAACAGCTAGAAGATCCCAAAACAGCAAAAGGTATTGTAAAAAGAGATGTAATAAGAGTTGTAACCCCAGGAACAGTAATTGAAAGTAACTTATTAGACGAAAAGAAAAACAACTTTATAATGTCTATAGTAAAAAAAGGACTATTCTTCGGAATTGCTGTTTGTGACGTAAGTACTGGTGATTTTTTTGCAACACAAATAACAGAAAATAATAATTTTGAAAAACTTTTAGATGAAATATCAAGATTTTCACCATCAGAAATAATAGCAAATAAAATGATGATAGATTCAGAAAAAGAAATATCAATAATAAAAGATAGATTAAATATATGCATTTCAAATGTTGAGGAAACAGCTTTTTCTGAAGAAACAGAACTATTAGAAAAAATATATAACATAGTAAATGAAACAGACAAGAGCATAAAAGAAAATTTATTTGCAGTTGCAGCAATTAATGGACTTACAGAATATTTAAATCAAACACAAAAAATTAAATTAGATCATATAAATACAATAAAGCTTTATAAAACAACAAGATATATGGCTTTAGATTTATCAGCAAGAAGAAATTTAGAACTTACTGAAAGAATGAGAGACAAATCTAAAAGAGGAACTTTAATTTGGGTATTAGATAAAACGTCAACTTCAATGGGCGGCAGAATACTAAGAAGATGGATAAATGATCCACTAGTAGATGTAAAAGAAATTAACAATAGATTAGATGCTGTTGAAGAATTAAAAGACAATATGATACTAAGAGGAGATATAGTAGAAACACTTAATAAAGTATATGATATAGAAAGACTTGCAGGAAGAATAGCATATGGAAATGCAAATGCAAGAGATTTGATATCACTAAAAAATTCATTAGCAAAATTACCAGAATTAAAAGAAGAACTTAGCAAAACTAATACACCATTACTTAAACAATTATACAATGATTTAGATGAATTAAAAGATGTTGAAGAATTAATTGAAAAATCTATAATAGATGATCCGCCAATTTCAATAAAAGAAGGTGGAATAATAAAAACTGGATATAATGCAGAAATCGATGAATGCAAGAAAGCTGCTACAGAGGGAAAAAGCTGGCTAGTAAATATAGAAGCTAAAGAAAGAGAAGCAACTGGAATTAAAACATTAAAAGTAGGCTATACTAAGGTCTTTGGTTACTATATTGAAGTAACAAAATCATTTTTAAAACAAGTTCCTACTAGATATATAAGGAAACAAACATTAACTGGAGCAGAAAGATTCATAACAGAAGAACTAAAGGGAATAGAAGATAAAGTATTAGGAGCAGAAGAAAGAATTATTTCTTTAGAATATGAGGAATTTGTAAAAATTAGAACACAAATATCTTCACAAATTGAAAGACTTCAAAAATCATCAAATATTGTAGCTATAGTAGATGTACTAAACAATTTTGCTAATGTGGCTGAATCAAATGAATATTGCAAACCAAAAGTAGATAATGAAGATGAAATATTAATAAAAGATGGAAGACATCCAGTAATTGAAAAGATGATGACAAATGAAATGTTTGTTGAAAATGATACTTATCTAAATAGAAGAGATGATAGACTTTCAATTATAACAGGACCTAACATGGCTGGAAAATCTACATATATGAGGCAAGTAGCAATAATAACATTGATGGCCCAAATAGGATGTTTTGTTCCAGCATCATCAGCAAAAATAGGAGTTGTAGATAAAATATTTACAAGAGTTGGAGCGTCTGATGATTTAAGTATGGGACAAAGTACATTTATGGTTGAAATGGCAGAAGTCTCAAATATCCTAAAAAATGCAACTAAAAATAGTTTAGTAATTTTAGACGAAATAGGAAGAGGAACATCTACATATGATGGATTGGCAATAGCATGGGCTGTTGCAGAATATATTGCAGATGCAGATAATATAGGATGTAAAACTTTATTTGCAACACATTATCATGAATTAACTTCACTTGAAGAAAAACTAGAAGGAGTTAGAAATTACCAAGTAGCAGTAAAAGAAAAAGGTGAAGATGTAATTTTCTTAAGAAAGATTATACCAGGTGGAACTGATGAAAGCTATGGTATACACGTAGCTAAATTAGCAGGAGCACCTAAGAAAATGATTTCTAGAGCAAATGATATATTGAAAACTTTAGAAAAGAAGGTTAAAATAAAAGAGAAGCAAGAAGAAAAAGAAATGAAAAAACAAGTTTCAGGACAATTGGATATGTACAACTACAAGTTAGCTGATATAGCAACAGAACTTGATAAAATAAATGTAAATGAATTAACACCAATAGATGCTCTAAATACCATAGTTAAAATTAAAGAAAAATTAAAATAGTAGGAGGTATGCTAAATGAAATGTCCAAAATGTAATGCAGAAAACAAAGAAAATTCAAAATTCTGTATCAAATGTGGTGCAAATATCGCCGAAGAGTTAGCTAAAGTTAATAAAGAAGCAGCAAAAGTAGAAAAAGTAACAAGTGAAAAAGAAACAAAGAAAGAAGAAGAGAGCAAAAAGAAAAAAGAAAAAGAAGATAAGAAAAAGTTAGCAGAAATAAGAAAAAAAGAAAAGGAAAAATTAGAGGAAAAAATCAAAGAAGCAGAAAAAGCTGAGGCAATTAGACAAGCAAAACAAGAAGGAATTGAATTAGAAATTATAGATAGAGAACCTGAAAAAAATATAGAACAGCCAACAGAACAAAAGAAATTTACAAAAAAAGAGAATAATAAAGAAAAAAATAAAAAGGTTAAAAAGAAAAAAGTAGTTATAAAGAAAAATATTTTTCAAAGAATATTTAATAAATTATTATTCATGATTATTATAGCTGCAATAATTATTGGTGCAGTATACTATTGCTATACACAAAAATTATTGCCAGAATTTATTCAAAAAGAAGTTGAGGATTTTGATTATAAATTACAAAACGTAATAAATAATTACAAAGAGGTAGAAGCTAAAAAAGCAAATACAGAAGAAATAAACAATAATGAAGAATGGATAATAGATCCAACTGTTGAAGCTGATGACATAAAAGATTTAAACCAAGAGGTATCAGCTATAGTAAAAGATGGCAAATATGGAATTATAAACAATACCACTTCTGAAATTTTATTAGAGCCTAAATACACTAATATATATTATGGAGAATATTACGATATAGACAAAACTGAAGAAGAAAAAACAGAAGGAATTATTGTTAAAGATATTGAAAAATTTTATAAAGTAGATTCTTCTTATAAAATTTCTACAGAAATTAATGTTTTACCAGAAGAAACAAAAAATACATATTTTTATGATCATCATGGAGAAAATGTATATGAAACAACAGCTACAGGAGAGACAACTAAATTTAAAACAAACAATTCAAAAGAACTAGAAGTTTGCACTGACATAGATTTAGTTACAACAGATGATAACGCTGCTAGAAATGTTGATTTACCTGAAAAATTTGTAATAGACTTTGATAAATCAACAGTTACAACAAAAGGATATTTTGATACATCAACAGGTGAACTTATTATAAACTGTGATTATGATGAGGCATATGAGTTTGTAGGAAGATATGCAGCAGTAAAATTTGAAAATAAAGCAGGAATAATAGATAAAGAAGGAAATGAAGTTGTTGAATTAAAATATCAGGAAACAAGAAGTGTACATAATGGAACTGCTTTTGTAAAAAAGGATGGAAAGTGGGGCATTCTAAAGATTAAATAAGATACGGAAGAATATGAAAAGATTTTAAAATTCATAGCAACAAGACTGAATTTGATAATAAATTACATATAAAACTATAAAAATGAGTGGGTTACTGAACTTAAGTACCCACTCATTTTAGTATAAAAGAACAGGTCAAATAGGGCAAAAGTTGAAAAAAATCGAGAATTATGTTAATATATATGTATAACATAAGATTTTAAGCGTACTAGAGAATAAATCATCAAGGAGGTAGAGAGTATGGAAAACTTTATACTAAAACTTGTAGCAACAATATGTGTAAGTATTATATCTTTTTCAATTGTTGTATCAAGAAAAGATGATATAGATTTATCAGCTATTTGCATAGCAACAATTTTTGAATTATTAGCATTGTTTATAATATATTTAGGCGAGAATTTAATGAGTTTCATATTAACAAATATAATTTAATAATAAAGTAAAAAGCAAGATTTTTAATCTTGCTTTTTTTATATTTCAAGTGTAGGACTATATTTTTCTAACCACATATTTACTTGACAAAGATATGCCATAAGTTGAGGACCAGTCATTAATTGACCAAACCAAGGCCTAGAAAAGGCATTACCATCAGTAGCAATAATTTCATTAATATATTTTTCATTTAAGATATTTTTAATAGGTGCATCAGGTTTTTTCATAATATCAGTTAATAAAGTTTTTACAGCTTTCAAATAAGTAGGATTATGTGTTTTAGGATATGGACTCTTTTTTCGCTCAATAATTTCTTTAGGCAGAATATTTCTAACAACATATCTAAGTAATCCTTTTTCTCTTCCATTTAAAGCTTTGTCTTCCCAAGGAACATTCCACATATATTGTACTAATCTATAATCACAAAATGGGACTCTAACTTCTAATCCATGAGACATAGACATTCTATCAGTTCTATCTAACAGAGTTTGCATCCACCAATTTAATGTTAAATAAGATATTTTTCGTTTTTCCTTAGTTTCATCAGAATCGTCTTCAAGAAAATCAATTTCATTTAAAGATTGATTATATCTACAATCAATATATTCTTTAAGATTTATTTTTGTTGCTATATCGGGATTCAATAAATTTTGTCTTTCAGAAATTGCAATTGACCATGGAAATGTGTTACTTTTTAGAGCATCCTCTCTAAAAAACCAAGGATAACCAGCAAAAACTTCATCAGAGCATTCGCCAGATAAAACAACACTAACCTCTTTTTTTATTTCTTTACAGAATAAATAAAAAGAAGAATCGACATCTGCCATTCCAGGCATATCACGAGCAATCATAGCATCCTTTAAAGAACTAGCTAAAGCTGGAGTATCAAGAATAATTCTAGAATGATTACAATTAAATTTATTCAGCATAAGGTCTATAAACTCATTATCTGAATTAGGCTGAAAGTCAGATTTTGTAAAGTTTATATCATTATCAACATAGTCTACAGAAAAGGTTTTAAATTTTTCTGGACAATCCTTAAAATATTTACTAGCATATGCTGTAATAATACTAGAATCTAAGCCACCAGAAAGCATCATTCCTAAAGGAACGTCAGAAACAAGCTGCTTTGAAATACTGTCTTCAAGATAGTAACGAATAGTATCACAGGTTTTTCCAAAATTATCAGTATGAGGTTCAGTTTTTAATTTAAAATATTGCTCCATTTTTAAACCATTTGAATCAAAAACAGCAAAATAACCAGGTTTTAGCTCATTAATATCTTTGAATGGAGTAAGACCAGGAGTATGAGCAGGACCAATACCAAATAATTCATATATCCCATAATCATTTATTATAGGTGAGATTTCCGGATGTTTTAAAATTGATTTAATTTCAGAAGCAAATATAAAATTATTATTTTTATAAGTATAGAAAAATGGCTTTATACCAAAATGATCGCGAGCCATAAATAATTCTTTTTTATTAGAATCCCAAATAGCAAAAGCAAAAATGCCATTTAAATGTTTTACAATGTTGTAGCCAAAATGAACATAAGCTTTTAATAAAATTTCTGTATCGCAATGCCCTTGAAAAGAAAACCCGTTTTCTAAAAGTATTTCTTTTAATTCAGAAGTATTATAAATTTGACCATTATAGACAATAGTATATGTATTATTTTGAAAAGAAAATTGCATAGGTTGTGAACCATTTTCTGGGTCAATTACAATTAATCTTCTATGACCTAAATTTATATTAACATCCGTAAAAAAACCAACTTCATCAGGACCACGAGAAGTTAATATAGCAGTCATGTCATTAATAACATCATAATTTTTGGAAATGTTTTTAGAATAATTTACAATTCCACAAATACCACACATAAAATTCATCCTTTCAACTAGATAATTCATTAATAAATATATGCAATAGAAGAAAAAAATATGATAAAAAATCGTTTTGTTGACAAAAGATTCTAAAAGTATTATAATATTCACATATTTTTATAGGGCGTAGGAACTACGCCCTAATAATGTGTATAAAGGGATAAAGATAGGAGTTATAACAATGAATAACGAAAAGATTAGAAATGTAGCCATAATTGCACACGTTGATCACGGAAAAACAACATTAGTTGATGCTATGCTTAAACAAAGTGGTATATTTAGAGAAAATGAACAAGTTGCTGAAAGAGTAATGGATTCAAATGACCTTGAAAAAGAAAGAGGAATTACAATACTTTCAAAAAATACAGCTGTTCATTATAAAGACATAAAAATAAATATAGTTGATACACCAGGTCATGCTGATTTTGGCGGTGAAGTTGAACGTGTTTTAAAAATGGTTGATGGAGTAGTTTTATTAGTTGATGCTTTTGAGGGAGCAATGCCACAAACAAGAGAAGTTTTAAAGAAATCTTTAGCATTAAATTTAAAACCAATTGTTGTTATAAATAAAATAGATAGACCAGGAGCTAGACCAGAAAAGGTTGTTGATGAAGTTTTAGACTTATTTATAGAATTAAATGCAAACGATGACCAACTAGACTTCCCTGTTGTATATGCATCTGGAAAACAAGGTACAGCTAGCTTAGATGTTACAAAACAAGATGAAAACTTAGAATGTCTATTTGAGACTATTGTGAATTCAATAAATCCACCAGCTTGTGATCAAGATGGACCAATGCAAATGCTAGTTTCTAATATAGATTACGATGACTATGTTGGAAGAATTGCGGTTGGTAGAGTTGAAAGAGGAACAGTTAAACTTGGAATGCCAGTAACAATATGCAAAAAAGATGATAAGACAGAAAGTGCAAGAGTTACAAAATTATACACTTATGACGGATTAAAAAGAATTGAAGTTGAAGAAGCTTCAGCTGGAGATATTATATGTATGTCAGGAATTGCTGATATAAATATTGGAGATACAATATGCGACTATGAACACCCTGAAAAAATACCTTTTGTAGATATTGACGAACCAACAGTATCAATGACATTCAGTGTAAATAATGGACCATTAGCAGGAAGAGAAGGACAATATATAACTTCTAGACATATTAGAGATAGATTATTTAAGGAATTAGACAGAAATGTTTCACTAAGAGTAAGAGAAACAGATTCACCAGATTCATTTGAAGTATCAGGTAGAGGTGAATTACATTTATCTGTTTTAATTGAAACAATGAGAAGAGAAGGATTTGAACTATTAGTTTCAAGACCAAAAGTTATTATAAAAGAAATTAATGGCGAAAAATGTGAACCTATTGAAAGACTTGTTGTAAACGTTCCAGATGATTGCATAGGTAACGTTATTGAAAAGCTTGGAAAAAGAAAAGCAGAAATGGTTAATATGGAACCTGCTGAAGATGGACATACAAAAGTTGAATTTAAAATACCAGCAAGAGGTCTTATTGGATATAGAACAGAATTCTTAACAGATACAAAAGGAAATGGAACTATGAACTCAATATTTGATTCATATGAACCATACAAAGGTGAAGTTATATCAAGAACTAGAGGAACAATAGTTGCTTTTGAAGCTGGTAAATCAATTACTTATGGACTTTATAATGCACAAGATAAAGGTGATTTATTTATAGGACCAGGTGTTGAAGTATATGAAGGAATGATAGTTGGAATCAATTCAAGACCAGAAGATTTAGCAATAAATGTATGCAAAGAAAAACATTTAACAAATACTAGAGCATCAGGTTCTGATGATGCATTAAGATTAGTTCCACCAATTCAAATGAGTTTAGAGAAAGCAATCGAATTTATCCAAGATGATGAACTTGTTGAGGTAACACCTTTAAATATTAGATTAAGAAAGAAAATCCTAGATACAAAGGAAAGAGAGAGAGCTGCTAGAAACAGTAATAAATAATACAAAAGGCTTAGTTTATCTAAGCCTTTTATGATATAATAAAGTTCAATTACTTTTGAAGAGGATAGAAATGAAAAAAATATTCAAGAATGCGTTTTTTGATACACTTTTATTTTTAGCAATATATTTAATATCATATTTTATATTAAAACACTTTAATTTAATATTTATGCAATGGATTAGAGATTTAGCTTGTCTTGCAATTTCTATTGGATTTATTTTAGGATTAATACAAATAAATATAAAACTTAGCAAAAAGAACATAGTGCTTTGCGTTATAGTGTGGCTTTTATTTTCGTTTATAATTATTGCAATGGCAGTAGTAGGTCTATTTTATATGATATTTATTTATGATTCTGAGTGCATTTCAAATTATGAAGGAAGAAAAATGGTACAAGAAACAAGAAATGTATTGAAAATTAATTATATCAACTATTACGACTATATGAACCCTTTTGTTAGAAGCAGACAAAAAAGAGTAAAAGTACAGTATGATGATGCAATAGCCGAAGATGAATATGCAGGAACAACTTATTATAATGAAAAAGGTGAAGAAGTTGAAGATATTAATGGTACAGAATATGTTGATCTAACAGCATTAAAATCATTCACAATAGGGGAAAAAAATAATAGATATGAAAACGTTAAGGAAGTTTTAGAACATACTAAAGAAAATTATTGTGGAAACTATTGTGATATAGAATCTAAAGAATTTACATTGTATATATTTTTTTCTAATAATCCTCAAAAAATAGTAAATGATGAAAGCAAAGATAGAATAAACAAGATTATTGATACATTTTTGAAAAATCAAAAAGAAAATAGTATTTATCGTATATATATTGATACTGGAGAAATACGAATAGTAAATATAGAAACTGATAGTATTTATAATAGTGACCAAAATAGAACAATGTACATTGATGCGAATGATGAAGAAGGCATACTTGACTATTGTAAGAAGGAGATTGGTAATTTCAGTAATGCAGAAGATACACAAGGAAGGAAAATACTTATTAGTTACAAGGAGAGTTTGTATAAAACTTCATATATCGAAATTATATATAAGCCCTTTATAAGTAAAGAAAAACAATCTGAAGATAGCGAAGCTATTGGAAATGTTGGATATTATGAATATTATGTAGATGGAGAATTAAAAGGTATTTATTATGTTCCTGACTGGAAAATTAATGTTTCTGAAAATAATGGAAAATTACATATGTATTTTAGTTCAAAAGATAATTCCGTAGAAATTTTTAAATAAACTAATAAAAATACTTTTGACACTATATTACGTAGATGGAGAATTAAAAGGAAAATACTACTATAACTATATGTGAGTTTATGAAATAAAAAAAAATAGGAGATAAAAATGTTTAATGATAAAGTTTTGGAAGAAGTAAAGAAAAAGGCATTAGAAGACCATATTCCAATAATAATGGATGATACATTAGAAAAAATAAAAGAAATATTAAATGAAGAAAAGCCAAAAAGAATATTGGAAATAGGAACTGCTGTTGGATATTCTGCAAGTCAATTTGCAAAATTCACAGACGATGATTGTATTATAGATACAATTGAAATTGACGAAGAAAGAGCTAAAGAAGCGCAAAATAACATTAAAGAAATAGGAATAGAAGACAGAATACATATTATAGTTGGAAATGCAGTCGATATATTGCCAACTATAAATGAAAAATATGATGTTATTTTTATTGATGCTGCAAAAGGAAAATATCCGATATTTTTAGAGTATGGAATAAAATTAATAAAACCAGGTGGATTAATATTAGCAGACAATATTCTATATAAAGGATATGTAATGAGTGATTATAACAAGCATAAACAAAGAACAGCAGTTAGACATTTAAGAGAGTTTATTAAAGAAGTAACTGAAAATGAAAAACTAGAAACTGAAATATTAGAAATAGGAGATGGACTTTCTATAACGAGAGTTAATTAATAAAAAATAAATGAAAAAACGGATGGAAAAAACACCATCCGCTTTCCTTTTTTGGCTACATTTAGCCTAGTCGAGAACCTCTTAGAGCAGATAAACGTTGCTGATTGGAACACCAACATCGGTTTCACGATGAGTGGGCACGATTGCGATGAACTGTTCAGAATAATCAACAGCATCAAACCCGGTTTTGACGGTATGGTATTTGCCGCCCTGGATATAGATAGTATTAATACTGCACAAGTCTGGGTCATCTAAACTGTTATCATTCTTTGCAACCTGAAAGCTCTTAACGTTTCCACCGTGTCGTCTCCAAATTCTAATAAGCATCTCTTTATCTTCGATTGGTATTACGGTATCAAATTCCTTCTCAAGAGATTCAATAAACCGCTTTTCATGATGCTGCAACTTCAAGAGATTCACTCCTTTCTATACAGGATATAAATAATATATCATAAAAATCCCATTAAAACAAGTAATTGAAAGAATAATTTACATAATATAAACAAAATATAAAAAGAAAGATATAGGATATTCCTATATCTTCCGAAAAAAATTTATTTATTTTTATTCTGCATTAGAAGTAAGAACAGGAATAACTTGTTTCTTTCTTGAAACTATTCCTTTTAAAAATGCAGTATTATTTTCTAATTTTACTGAATATGATTTTTCAACTAAATTAGCATGTGAACCTAAAACAATAGCTTGAGAATTACTATTAATAATATCAGTAATTAATAACAAATCTAAATCTAAACCTAAAGATTCAACATCTTTATTCATAGCTTCTTCTAATTTTGCTTTTCTTGTCATTACTTCATCTATATCAGCAGTATTTACTTGAGAAATTTTTGCTTTAATTTTATCAGCAATTGTAACAACTTTAGCATCTAGATTAACTAATTCTTCTTCAGAGAAAGAAGATAAGTCAGTTCCAGCTTTAAGCATAGCTAATCCATAAGAGTTAATATCAGTATTAGAAATTTTTGCAAGTTTCTCAGCAGTTGTTCTATCTAAGTCAGTACAAGTTGGTGATTTGAATAGTAATGTATCAGAAATAATAGCACTTAACATTAATCCGGCAACATCAACAGGAATTGCTATATTATTTTGTTCAAATAATTTATAAAGGATTGTACAAGTACATCCTACTGGTTCTGCATAATAATATAAAGGATCAGCTGTTTGAAAATTAGAAATTCTATGATGATCAACAACCATATATATATGAGCTTTCTCAATATTTTCAACTGATTGATCTGCTTCATTATGATCAACTAAAACAATATTATCATTTTCAGTTACTGATGAAAGCAATTCAGGAGCACCAATTTTAAAATGATTTAAAGCGTATTCTGTTTCTTTAGAAATATTTCCAAGTCTACGAGGCTCAGCAACATTTCCTAGCTTGGTTTGTAAAAATGCCATAGCAATGCTAGATGCTATAGAATCTGTATCAGGACTTTTATGTCCAAAAACTAATAATTTTTCCATATAAATTACTCCATTCTTTTTAAAAAATCTAGGAATATATTATAATATTTTGGAAATTAAATCAACTATTTTTATTAATATAGGAAAAATAAACCATTTCAGACTAGCTTTTAACCGTTATATATGATATATTATTTATGTTAAAAATTAGAAAGGGAAAAATACATGTCAAAAATTGAATTATTAGCACCAGCAGGTTCTTTTGAAAAAGCTAAAATAGCATTTTTATACGGCGCAGATGCAGTATATATGGGAACCAAAAGTTTATCATTACGTACAAGAGTACAAGTAGATGATGATGACTTAGAAAAAACAATAGAATATGCACATAAAATAGGCAAAAAGGTTTATGTAGCAATTAATATATTTGCATGGGACGAAAAGTACAATGAAATTATTAATGCGGCTAAAAGATTAGATAAACTCAAACCCGACGGGATAATTGCATCTGATGGAGGAGTAATCGATATTTTAAAAGAATATGCACCTAACATAGATATTCATATTAGTACACAAGCAAATGTATTGAGTTATCATACTGCAAACTTTTGGTATAAAAATGGAGCAAAAAGAATTATTCTTGGAAGAGAAATGGATAAAGAACAAATAAAAGAACTAATTAAAAATAAACCAAAAGATTTAGAAATAGAAATGTTTGTACATGGTGCTCTATGCTGGGGATATTCAGGAAGATGCTTTTTAAGCGATTTTCTTAGTGGACGAAGCGCAAACCTTGGAGATTGTGTTCAAAGCTGTAGATGGGCATATAATATTTACCTAGAAGAAAAAAATAATCCTGGAAATTTAATGCCTATAGAAGATGATGATAATGGAACATATATATTATCATCAAAAGATTTGTGTTTAATAAAAGAAATACCTGAAATAATAGAAATGGGAGTAGATAGTCTAAAAATAGAGGGAAGACTTAAAACAGAATATTACTTAGCATCAGTAGTTAATAGTTATAGAAATGCAATTGACGATTACTATAAAGATTCTGAAAAATATGACTATAAAAAATATTTAGAAGAACTTGAAAAAACAAAAACAAGAGGTTTAACAACATTTTATTTTAATGATAGAAATAATAAAGATTTTCAAGAATATGAAGGTAAACAATATAATGCAAATTATGAATATGGCGGAAAAGTAATTTCAAAAGAAAATGAAAAAACAATAATTGAAATAAAAAATAAACTTACTGTTGGAGATGAAATGGAAATAATAATTCCAGGTAAAATTGAAACAGAGAAATTTATAATTAATAAATTATGGGATATAGAAACAAATGAAGAAATTCAAACAGTAAATCCAGGAAGGGCAGAACAAAAAGTAAAAATGATTTTGCCAATTGAATGTAAAGAGAATTGGATTTTAAGAAGAAAAAAACAATAACATATAAAAAATAAATTTATAATTAATGAATAAAATTTGAAAGGAAAGATAGAAAATGAGTGAAAATGAAACAATGGAACAAAATGAAGAATTAGATATGAATCATCTAATTGCTATTAGAAAGGAAAAGTTAAAGGAATTACAAGAAGCGGGAAATGATCCTTTTGAAATAACAAAATATGATAGAACAAATACAGCAGGAGAAATAAAGGCAAACTATGAAAAATTTGAACAAAAGGATGTAAAAGTTGCAGGAAGAATAATTGCTAAAAGAATTATGGGAAAAGCATCATTCTGCACTATTCAAGACTGTGATGAAAAAATTCAAAGCTATGTTAGCATTAATGATTTAGGAGAAGAATCATATAAAGCTTTTAAAACATGGGACATAGGCGATATTATAGGAATTTCTGGATTTGTTTTTAAAACTAGAACAGAAGAAATTTCTGTTCATGCAAAGGAAGTTGTACTTTTATCAAAATCATTAAGACCATTACCAGAAAAATTTCATGGATTAAAAGATACTGATTTAAGATATAGACAAAGATATGTAGATTTAATAATGAATCCAGAAGTTAAGAATACATTTATAATGAGAAGTAACATTATTAAAGAAATTAGAAGAATATTAGATGAAAAAGGTTATCTAGAAGTTGAAACACCTATATTAAATACAATTTCAGGTGGAGCAACAGCTAAACCATTTATTACTCATCATAATGCATTAAACTTAGATATGTATTTAAGAATTGCAACAGAATTAAACCTTAAGAGATTAATTGTTGGTGGATATGACAAAGTATATGAAATGGGAAGAATTTTTAGAAATGAAGGAATGGATATTAGACATAATCCAGAATTCACTACAATAGAACTTTATGCAGCATATGAAGATTATAATGATATGATGGATATTACTGAAGAAATTATTTCTAAATGTGCAATGAAAGTTTGTGGAACAACAAAAATAAATTATCAAGGACAAGACATAGATTTAACACCAACTTGGAAAAGAATCACTATGATTGACTCTATAAAGGAAGCATGTGGAGTTGATTTTAATGAGATTCAAACAGATGAAGAAGCAGTTAAACTAGCAGAAGAAAGAAAAATGGAATTTGCTGATGAAACAAAAAGAACTCGTGGAGATGTTATATCAATGTTCTTTGATGAATATGTTGAAAAAACATTAATTCAACCAACATTTGTATATGATTATCCAGTTGAAATTTCACCACTTGCAAAGAGAAAACCATCTGATCCACGATTAACAGAAAGATTTGAAGTATTTATCGGTGGAAGAGAATATGGAAATGCATTCTCAGAATTAAATGATCCAATAGACCAATATGAAAGATTTAAGAAACAAGTTGAAGCCAGAAATGCCGGAGATGATGAAGCTGGAATGATGGATGAAGATTTTATAAATGCTCTTGAATACGGAATGCCACCAACAGGAGGATTAGGAATAGGAATTGATAGATTAATAATGCTTTTAACAGATGCTGCTTCTATCAGAGATGTATTACTATTTCCAACAATGAAACCATTGGCATAGTTTAGGTAAAGTTAAAGATGTAAAAGAAGCATTTGAAGAATATCCAGTTAAAGAAGAAGAACATAAGGGCCAACTATTAAAAATTGCAAGGTAAGAATAATGAATTTAGTTTATTAATAAAATACATTTTGAAGATAAAACAAAAGAAAAAATTAAGGAGAATAATAAATTATGAATGAGTTAAATGAGGCATTAAAAGAAACATATGAAAGAGCAATAAATGAAACTTTACATGGACTAAAAGTATATTCTAGAGATGTAAACCTTCCAAAAAGCTTAGAAGAAAAATATGTTCCATATACAGTTATTTTAGAAAGAGGATATACTGATGCTACTACAATAATATCAGGCATGAAAACTACTCATAGATTTAGTATTCTTTCAAACCATATATTTGAATGTTCAAAACATGGCGTAGAAACAAAATTTGACCTTTCAATTGCCCAACGTAATTCTCGCTTTTTAATATTAGACAAATATGAATACCATAAAAAGACGCAAATTATTTTATTACATCTTCCAAATAATAAGGACTGGAAGTTATTTCAAAATTTGAGAATAGATATTTTAGATAATGTCATAGAAGAATGTCATAAGAGATTTGAGAATGAATGTGAGCAAAAAGTTGTACCTCAAATTGCTAGCAAAGAATGGATAGAACGTTGTTCTGCACCACTTGGAATGGACGAAAAAGGAAACTTGTTTGATTTAAACATACTTTTAAAATTTGAACTTAGAAAGATTAGTACGGCAAACTTTAGAAATTTATATCATCAAATTATATATGTAAATTCAATACCTGAACTTCAAAATAGGCTAAACGGAAATATTGAAACCATTAGAGAAGATGATGGATTTTTAGCTTATGGATATATAGATAATCAAGATGAACTTTCTTTTAAAGTTTTGTGTTCAGCTAATATTAGGGATAACAAACTTTCAAGAGGAAACTTTAATGAATCGACAGACATTACTATTAAAAGAAGTCAATTGGACGATTGTGATTTTATTAATTTAGATGAATGCGAATTTGAAATCTCTGATATTTATAATTATATTTTAAATATAAATAATAATTATAAAGCTGAAAATACTCAAATTGAAGAAATGAGGACAATTACTTTTTTTGATAACATTAGGGATCATAATTTTCCAGATAATGTTCAAGTGATATTATATAAAGAAGGATTAGAAGCTGAATTAGCGTGGGTTAAATGCTTAAAATATGATAATAATGAATTCTTTGGAAAATTACTTAATGAACCAAGTAAAGATTATGGAATTCACTATGGGAATATAATTAGTTTTAAAGCTATGAGCCAAAATGGAAATGTACAATGTGTCTGTATATGTAAAAGTTAGAATAAATGCAGAATAGCAGAATTTTAATAAATAATTAAAAGGAGAAAATTATGTTTGGATTTGGATTTGACAAAAGAACGATGTATATCATAATGGCAATTTTGATAGCATCAATTATTATAAATTTAGGAATAGGCAATATATTTGGAATGCTACTTACTTTGCCTGGTGTAATACTAGCATTATCATTTCACGAATTTGCACACGCATATGCTGCTACAAAATTGGGAGATCCTACACCAAGAAATCAAGGAAGACTTACATTAGATCCATTAAAACATATTGATCCAGCTGGAATATTTTTATTAATATTTGCTCATATTGGATGGGGAAAACCAGTACAAATAAATCCAAATAATTTTTCAAAAGTCTCAAAAGCAAAAGGCGAAACTATAGTTGCACTAGCTGGACCGCTTATGAATTTCTTTTTAGCATTTATATTAACTATAATTTTCTACTTAATAATGAATTTTCTTCCTAATTTGGCATTAATAAATGGAAATGTTTTAAGTATAATAATTACTCTATTATTAGATGCAATAATAGTAAACGTGGGGTTAGGGGTCTTTAATCTAATTCCAATCCCACCTTTAGACGGATCAAAAGTATTTTTACAATTTTTACCTTATAAGGCACAATTATGGATAAATGATAAATTACCCGCAATTTCAATAATATTTTTAGTATTATGTTTAACTGGACTATTAAGCTATATAACTACACCAGTAATAAGTATAATAATGAACGGATTAGACTTTTTAGTTGGTGCAATATTTTCAATATTTATATAAATAAGGATTTTTAAAATGGATAAAGATATATATGTATTAGGAATTGAATCAAGTTGTGACGAAACTTCTGCTGCAGTAGTAAAGAATGGAAGAGAAATTTTATCAAATATTATAAATTCACAAATAAAAATACACGAAAACTATGGAGGAGTTGTCCCAGAGATAGCATCAAGATGCCACACAGAAGTGATAAACCAAGTTGTAAAACAGGCATTAGAACAAGCTAATATGAGCATAAATGATATTGATGTAATATGCCCAACATATGGACCAGGATTAGTAGGAGCATTATTAGTTGGCGTATCTTATGCAAAAGGACTAAGTTTTGCAGCAAATAAACCTCTATTAGGGGTAAATCACATAGAGGGACATATTGCAGCTAATTACATAACACACAAGCAATTAACACCTCCATTTTTATGCTTAATAATTTCTGGAGGGCATACACATTTAGTAAAAGTAGAAGATTATACAAAATTTGAAATTTTAGGAAAAACAAGAGATGATGCTATAGGTGAAGCTTTTGACAAAGTAGCAAGAGTAGTTGGATTAGGATATCCAGGAGGCCCTAAAGTTGATAATTTAGCTAAAGAGGGAAAAAATATTATTGACTTACCAACAACACATATAGATAATATGGATTTTTCTTTTAGTGGAATAAAAACAGCTGTTATTAATTTAAATCACAAAAATCCGAATATAAATAAAGCAGATTTATGTTTAAGCTTTGAAAAAACTGCTACAGATATGCTAGAGACGAATATATTAAAAGCAATAAAGAAAACACAGATTAAAAAAATAGTTTTAGCAGGAGGAGTTTCAAGTAATTTCTATATTAGAAAAAGGTTAGATGAATTAGCTGAAAAAGAAGAATTAGAAATGTATTATCCAGAATTAAAATTATGCACAGACAATGCAGCTATGATTGCTTCAGCTGGATATTACAATTTTATCAACAAAAATAAGTCAGATTTGAAATTAAATGCAGTACCAAATCTAAAATTATAAATTAGGAGGAGAAATGTCAATATATACAATTGCAGATTTACACTTGTCATTTGGAAGCAATAAACCAATGGATATTTTTGGGGCTAACTGGGAAGACCATGATAAAAAAATAGCGGAAGATTGGAAACTAAAAGTGAAAGATGACGATTTGGTAATTATTCCTGGAGATTTTTCTTGGGCAATGAACCTAGAAGATACAAAACAAGATTTTGAATATTTAAGTCAATTGCCAGGGAAAAAATTATTATTAAAAGGAAATCATGATTACTGGTGGACTACTCTTACAAAAATGAAAAAATTTTTAGAAGAAAACAATTTTACTAATATTGATTTTATTCAAAATAATTATTATTTAGAACAAAATAAATTTATAGTAGGAGTAAGAGGTTGGATTTTTAGTAACAAAGAAGAAGACCTAAAAATATTAAGAAGAGAAAAATTAAGAATAAAAACTCAACTAGAAAATATAAGAAAAATCTATACTAATAGAAAAGAAATAATTGTTTTTATGCATTATCCTCCATATGAAAATATTAATGGGAAAATAGAAAACCCATATGCCGAAATTTTTGAAAATTATAAAATAAAATCATGCTATTATGGCCATTTACATGGTGAACAGGCTTATGAATCTATAGAGGATTTTGAATATAATAAAATTACATATAAGCTTGTTAGTGCAGACTACTTAAATTTTAAACTCTTAAAAGTATTATAATATTAAAAAAATAAGACTAAAATATTGGCTGAAAAGTATACACAACAGAATAATTTTAATTTGGAAAAACGTTGACTCTTACTAAATGAGTCAATGTTTTTTTATAATCAATAGTAATTTAACTATAAAAAATTAAAAAATCACTGAAAATTAGAAAATAAAGTAACTTGAGGTATTGCCAAATGAAAAAAAGTCTGATATAATAAACGAGTTCAAAAAACACGCAAGTTTAGTTTGGGCTTGTGCTAACTAAAAAGTTAGTGTCCCTAAATGTAAAATAAAAAACTTGCGGAAGTAAAAAACAAGGAGGAATTTAAAATGGCAGTAGTTGCAATGAAACAATTACTAGAAGCAGGTGTTCATTTCGGACATCAAACTAGAAGATGGGAACCTAAAATGGCTGAATACATATTTCAAGCTAGAAATGGTATCCACATTATCGATTTACAAAAAACATCAAAAAAATTAGATGAGGCTTACAAATTTTTAAAGGAACAAGCAGAAGAAGGAAAAACAGTTCTATTTGTTGGAACTAAAAAACAAGCACAAGAGTGCATTAAAGAAGCTGCTTTAAAATGTAATATGTACTATGTAGACCAAAGATGGTTAGGTGGTATGCTTACAAACTTCAATACAATTCAAAGTAGAGTTGCAAGATTAAGAGAACTTGAAAATATGCAAGAAGACGGAACATTTGATGTATTACCTAAAAAAGAAGTTATAGGTTTAAAAGCAGAAATGGAAAAACTAGAAAAGAATCTTGGTGGAATTAAAGAAATGAATGAATTACCAGGAGTTATGTTCATAGTTGATCCTAAAAAAGAAAGAATTGCTATATTAGAAGCTAGAAAATTAGGAATACCAGTTATTGGTTTAGTTGATACAAACTGTAATCCAGAAGATGTAGACTACCCAATTCCAGGAAATGATGATGCTATTAGAGCTGTTAAATTAATAACAGATGTAATGGCTAATGCAGTTATTGAAGGAAGACAAGGAGAAGCTTCAGATGTTGAAGCAACAGAATCAGATGAAGAAATTGTTGCTACAGATATGGAAGAAGTAGCAGAAAAAGCTGAGGAAGTAGAAGAATAATTTAATATTTTGGGAGGTATTCATATGATTACAGCAGAATTAGTAAAACAATTAAGAGAAAAAACAGGTGCAGGAATGATGGACTGCAAAAAAGTCTTAACAGAAACTGACGGAGATATGGAAAAAGCAGCTGAGCTATTAAGAGAAAGAGGAATAGCAAAAGCAGCAAAAAAATCTTCAAGAATTGCTGCAGAAGGTTTAGTTGCAGCTTATGTATCTGAAGATAAAAAAGTTGGAAGCGTTGTTGAGGTTAATGCAGAGACAGACTTTGTTGCTAAAAATGATGAATTCAGAGCATTTGTTAAAGATATAACAAAACAAGTAGCTACAAAAAATCCTAAAGATTTAGAAGATCTATTAAATCAAAAATATTTAGAAACTGATAAAACAGTACAAGAAGTATTAACAGACAAAATTGCTACTATAGGTGAAAACATGTCAATTAGAAGATTTGTTAGATATGAATCAACAGGTTTAGTTGAAAGTTATATTCACGGAGATGGAAAAATTGGTGTTTTAGTTAACTTTGAAAAAGGTGATGAAACATTAGCAAAAGATGTTTGCATGCAAATTGCAGCAGCAAGACCAGAATATTTAGATAAAGATGATGTACCAGAAGAAGCTGTAAAGAAAGAAATGGAAATCCTTAAAGTTCAAGCTATGAACGAAGGAAAACCAGCTGAAATAGCAGAAAAAATGGTACAAGGAAGAATTGGAAAATATTATGGAGAAATTTGCTTATTAGAACAAGAATTTGTTAAAGATCCAAGTATTAAAGTTGGAAAATTAATAGAATCTAAAGGCGGAAAGATAATTGAATTTGCTAGATTAGAAAAAGGCGAAGGTCTTGAAAAAAGAGAAGAAAATTTTGCTGAAGAAGTTATGAAACAAATTAAACACTAGTTAAGTAACAAAAGAACGATCGATCCTTTGGTCGTTCTTTTTTATCTAATATGAAAAACCTTGCAATCTTGCAATTATTAGATTATGTGTTATAATAATTAAGCTATTAAAAAAATTGGAGGAATTTAGATGAGTATCAAAATAGAAAAAACAGAAAATAAGAATGAATTAAAATTGGAATTTATAGTTGATGCTAAAATCTTTGAAGAAGGAATTGAGAAGGTTTTTAAGAAAAATGCAAAATACTTTAATGTTCCAGGTTTTAGAAAAGGTAAAGTACCAATGAACATTGCAATAAAGCATTACGGAGTAGAAATGTTTTATGAGGATGCTTTTAATGAAGTAGTTCCAGAGATATATGACAAAGAAATAAAAGAAAACAACTTAGATGTTGTTAGCAAACCAGATATTGATATAAAACAAATGGAAAAAGGAAAAGATCTTCTTTTCACTGCAACTGTTCAAACAAAACCAGATGTTGAACTAGGAAAATATAAGGGTATAGAACTAAAAAAAGTTGAGTATACTGTTGAAGAAAAAGATATTGAACATGAATTAAAACATATGGCAGAAAAAAATGCTAGAATAATAACAGTAGATAATAGACCAGTAAAAGACGGAGATATTGCAGTTATAGATTTCGAAGGTTCTATTGATGGTGTACCATTTGATGGAGGAAAAGCAGAAAATCATGAACTAGAGATTGGAAGTCATAGCTTTATCGAGGGATTTGAAGAACAAGTAATAGGAATGAAAATTGATGAAGAAAAAGATATTAATGTAACATTCCCAGAAGAATATTTTTCAAAAGAACTAGCTGGAAAACCTGCTGTATTTAAGGTAAAATTACATGAAATAAAAGAAAAAGAACTACCTAAAATGGATGATGAATTTGCAAAAGATGTTAGTGAATTTGATTCAATTTCAGAATTAAAAGCTGACATTAAGAAAAAGTTAGAAGAAGAAAATGAACATAAAGCAAAACATGAAACAGAACATAAAGCTATAGAAGCTGTTTGCAATAATTCAAAAGTAGATATTCCATCAGGAATGATTGAAAATGAAATAGATGCTATGGAAGAAGACCTTGATAGAAGATTAGCTTACCAAGGAATGAATGCAGAACAATATTTAAAATTTATTAATAAAACTAAACAAGATTTTAGAGATGAAATGAGACCACAAGCAGAAGGATCAATAAAAACAAGATTAGTTTTAGAAGCAATTTGCAAAGATGCAAAAATTGAAGTATCAGAAGAAGAAATTAATGAAAAAATAGCAGAACTTGCAAAAACTTATGGAAGACCAGAAGAAGAACTTAAAAAGAATGAAGAATTTAAAAAATATATTTCATCAAGTCTAGAATCAGATAAAACTGTACAATATATAATAGATAATGCAAAAATAAAATAAATGTAAAAAAAGAAGTACTAAATTTGTAAAATTCATACATATATGTACTTCTTTTATATTGACTTTTATTTATA
Organism: uncultured Clostridia bacterium; assembly: GCA_947594845.1. GTDB lineage: Bacteria > Bacillota > Clostridia > TANB77 > CAG-508 > UMGS1994. Next base: position 86,248 of record CANQEI010000002.1, read on the forward strand.
AAATGTGATATTTAATATCATAAGTTTGAGTAAAATAAAAATATACATAAATAGGCTCAAAAACAGAAAGGAAAGAGTAAAATGAATAATAGTTTAGTACCTTATGTAATAGAACAAACAAATAAAGGAGAAAGATCATATGATATATTTTCTAGATTACTAAAAGATAGAATAATATTTTTATCAGAAGATGTAAATAGTGCTTCAGCTAGCTTAGTTGTAGCACAGTTGTTATTTTTAGAATCAGAGGATCCAGAAAAAGAAATATCATTATATATAAATAGCCCAGGAGGTTCTATAACAGATGGAATGGCAATAGTAGACACTATTAATTATATTAAGTGCCCAGTTACAACAATTTGTGTAGGTTTAGCAGCAAGTATGGGAGCAGTTTTATTAGCTTCTGGAGCAAAAGGAAAACGTTTTGCAACACCAAATGCTGAAATTTTAATACATCAACCATTAATTTCTGGTGGACTTTCAGGTCAAACTACAGAAATTAAAATTCATGCAGAACATATGGTTAGAACTAGAGAAAAATTAAACAAACTATTAAGTGAAAGAACAGGTCAAAGTTTAGAAACAATAGAAAGAGATACAGAAAGAGATAATTATATGACTGCAGAAGAAGCATTAAAATACGGGCTAATTGATGGTATTTTAGACAAAAGAGTATAATTCAAAAGAAAATTATAAAAATGAGGTGATATAATGGCAAATGACAATAATAAAAGAAGCGTAAAATGCTCTTTTTGTGGCAAACCACAAGAAAGCGTTAAAAAGATTATTGCAGGCCCAGGAGTTTACATTTGCGATGAATGCATCAATGTATGCCAAGAAATTATAGAAGATGAATTCTATGAAGAAGATGAAGAATTAGAAGATGTGGTAGAAGAAAAAATACCAACACCACATGAAATAAAACAAACATTAGATGAATATGTAATAGGGCAAGAAGAAGCAAAAAGAACATTATCAGTAGCAGTTTACAATCATTATAAAAGAATAAATAATTTAGAAAAAGTAGATGATGTAGAAATTCAAAAAAGTAATATTCTTCTATTAGGTCCTACAGGATGTGGAAAGACATTATTAGCACAAACACTAGCTAAGGTATTAAATGTACCATTTGCTATAGCTGATGCAACAACGTTGACAGAAGCTGGATATGTTGGAGAAGACGTAGAAAATATTTTATTAAGATTAATACAGGCTGCTGATTATAATATTGAAAATGCTGAAAAAGGAATAATATATATAGATGAAATTGATAAAATTTCAAGAAAATCTGAAAATCCTTCAATAACTAGAGATGTAAGCGGAGAAGGAGTTCAACAAGCATTATTAAAAATAATTGAAGGCACAAAAGCTTCAGTTCCACCACAAGGAGGAAGAAAACACCCACATCAAGAATTTTTACAAATTAATACTGAAAATATCTTGTTTATTTGTGGAGGAGCATTTGAAGGAATTGAATCAATTATAAATGAAAGAACAGGAAAAAATACAATTGGATTTGGTTCACAAATAGCTACCAAAACAGAAAAAAGCAAATCTGAAATATATAAGCAAATATTACCACAAGATTTATTGAAATTTGGAATGATTCCAGAATTTGTAGGAAGATTGCCAATAGTAGCAACTCTTGATGAATTAACTAGAGAAGCATTAATTGAAATTGCTACAAAACCAAAAAATGCACTAATAAAACAGTACAAAAAATTAGTTGAACTTGATGGCGTAGAATTGGAATTTTCTCCAGAAGCATTGGAAACAATTGTTGATAAAGCAATAGAAAGAAAGACAGGTGCTAGGGGACTAAGGTCTATAATTGAAGAAATAATGAGAGATGTTATGTATGATATTCCTAGTAATCAAAAAATTGCTAAATGTATAATAACTAAAGAAACTGTAACAAATGGAAATAAACCAGAAATTATTATTGATGAAAATAAAAAACCAGTAACATTAACAAAAACAAGTAACAAAAGAAAAATGAAAAAAGGTAAAAGAACAGAAACAGCATAAAAGGGATTACAAAGTGTAATCCCTTTTTTTAATAAGTGTTCGTAACATTATTATTATATTCTTTTAAAAATGGATTTTCAAAATATAAATTTTCAATACTATTATACAAAGTTTCATAATCTTTTTGATTTTCGTTAACATTCAAATCTGTATTAAAAGCACCATGGTTTTTCCAATCTATAACTAAATTATTTTTATCGAAAACTATGTATGAAATTCCCCAATATGCATAAACGCCATTAGATCTTTGCTCAGTAAAATCAGGAGAGCCAAGTAATTCTTTTACTTCACTATAAGTCATTCCACGGCGAATATAAGGAAGATTATTATTTGTGCTGTTAGAATAATTTCCAGACACAAGACTTTCTGGAATTGGATTGGACAACATTTTCTTAAAAGAAGAAAGTAATAAAATAAGTAAAATCAAAACAGAAATTATTGCAAATCCACCGATTAAAATAAATTTAGATTTATACTTATATAACGGGTTAGAATTTATATTAGTATTTGGATTATATTGCTCTGGTTTAGGTTTAGAAACACCATAATAATTTGTTGTATACTTTTTATAATAATCATATTTGTATAAATCCTCATATTTTGGCGGATTATAATTATTATCATCTTTATGGGAATTATAAGAAGTATTAGCAGTATTAGTGCTATTAGTATTAAGATCTGAATTACTACTATGGGGATAAGATAAAGATTCATCATATTCTTTTTTTAATTGCTCATTTGATAATGTATCATAAGCTTCATTTATTTGTTTTATCTTTTCCTCAGCAATGCTTTTATCTCCTTTAAAAACGTCAGGATGATATTTTTTTACTAATTGTTTATAAGCTTTTTTAATTTCTCTATTATTTGCTTTTTCAGAGATTTCTAATACCTCATAGTAATTCATAAAAATTCCCCTCTCATATAAATAATAATATATAAAAACAAATATTACAAGAAAATTAGTAATTAGTAATAGCAAAATATTTAGAAATTTAGAATAAAGCTTGCAATCATACAAAAAATATAGTAAAATAATTGTGTTAAAGCTACCATTACTTAGTTTTAAGAAAAACCTACTTATAACTCAGTAATTGGCAAATTATTATAAAAGGAGGTTGAAAAAATGACTAAAGAAAGAAAACAAGAAATAATTAATACTTATAAAAGAGAAGAAAATGATACTGGTTCACCAGAAGTTCAAATAGCTCTTTTAACAGAAAGAATTGCTGAACTAACTGAGCATTTAAAAGTACATCAAAAAGATAATCATTCAAGAAGAGGACTTTTAAAAATGGTTGGTAAAAGAAGAAATTTATTAAACTATTTAGCTAAGAAAGACATTGAAAGATACAGAGATATAGCTCAAAAGTTATCTTTAAGAAAATAAAAAAACAGCGTAGCTATAAATTGCTACGCTGTTTTTAAAATATATAATTTATTAACCGAAAGATGTTAGATATTAGATTTAAGAATATATTAAATATATATTTTTAAATCTGATTTCTTGCATCTTCGGAAAACATAGGAGGTAAAAATGTTAAAAACTTATGAAACAGAACTTGCAGGAAGAAAATTAGTTTTCGAAACTGGAAAAATGGCAGGTTTTGCAAATGGTAGTGTCTTAGTAAAATATGGAGACACAGTAGTTTTGGTAAATGTAGTTGCTTCAAAAGAACCAAAAGAAGGAATTGATTTTTTTCCATTATCAGTAGATTTTGAAGAAAAACTATATGCCGTAGGAAAAATCCCAGGAGGATTTACAAAAAGAGAAGGAAAGCCAGGAGATAAAGCTATACTTACATCAAGAGCAATAGATAGACCACTTAGACCATTATTTCCTAAAGATTTTAGAAATGATGTATGTGTTGTAGCAACTGTAATGTCAGTAGAACAAGATAATTCACCTGAAGTTGCAGCCATGATAGGCGCATCAGCTGCATTATCAATATCAGATATTCCTTTTGGAGGACCAACAGCAGCAGTCAATGTTGGATTAGTTGATGGAAAAATAATAATCAACCCTACAGTTGAAGAAAGAGAAAAATCAGACTTAACTCTTACGGTAGCAGGAACAATGGATAAAATTGCAATGATTGAAGCAGGCGCTAATGAAGTTCCTGATGACGTTATGCTAGATGCAATAAAAACAGCACATGTTGAAATAAAAAAGATATGTGAATTTATCCAAAAAATGAAAGATGAAATTGGAAAACCAAAATTCGAATATAAATCTTTTGCTGTTGATGAAGAACTATATAAAGAATTAGAAGAACAATTTGCAGAAAGAATGAAAATTGATGTTCAGGATAAAGATAAAGCTGTTATTGATGAAAGAATGTCAATATTGTCAGAAGATGCTAAAGAATACTTAAAAGAAAAACATGGAGAAGAATTTGTAGAAGAAAACTCTATGCAAATTGGAGAGGCATTATATAAATTAGAAAAGAAAATAGTTAGAAGCATGATTTATGATGAACATAAAAGAGTTGATGGAAGAGCACTAGATGAAATAAGACCATTATCATGCGAAGTAGGATTATTACCAAGAGTACATGGAAGTGGAATGTTTACTAGAGGACAAACACAAGTTTTAACAGTAGCAACTCTTGGAATGGTAAGTGAAGAACAAATATTAGATGGAATAGATGAAGAAGAAACTAAAAGATATATGCACCAATATAATTTCCCACCATATAGTGTAGGAGAAGCTAGAACATCTAGAGGACCAGGAAGAAGAGAAATTGGACATGGTGCATTAGCTGAAAAAGCATTAGTACCAGTATTACCAAGCACTGAAGAGTTTCCATATGCAATAAGAGTTGTATCTGAAGTATTGTCATCAAATGGTTCTACATCACAAGCAAGCATTTGTGGAAGTACACTAGCACTAATGGATGCAGGTGTTCCAATTAAAAGACCAGTTGCAGGAATTTCTACTGGTTTAATAACAGATCCTAATGATGATACAAAATATGTTATGCTTACAGATATACAAGGAATTGAAGATTTCTTTGGAGATATGGATTTTAAAGTTGGCGGTACAGAAAAAGGAATAACAGCAATACAGGTTGATATAAAAGTAGATGGTTTATCATATGATATAATTGCAGAAGCTTTTGAAAGAACTAGAATTGCAAGAAAACACATATTAGATGATATAATGAAACCAGTAATTGCAGAACCTAGAAAAGAAATTTCTAAATATGCTCCAAAGATAATAAATACAAAAATTAGTGTTGACAAGATAAAAGATGTTATAGGACCTGGTGGAAAAATGATTAATAAAATTATTGATGAAACTGGAGTTAAAATTGACATCGAAGAAGATGGAACAGTATTTATATATGCTACAGAAAATTCAAATGGACCAAAAGCACTTGAAATGATTGAAGAAATTGCTAGAGAAATAGAAGTTGGTAAAGTATATAAAGGAAAAGTTGAAAAAATAGTAACATTTGGTGCATTTGTTGCATTAGGTGGTGGAAAAGAAGGATTAGTTCATAAATCTAAAATAGCCAAAGAAAGAGTAGAAAATGTAGAAGATTTCTTAAAGATAGGACAAGAAGTAATGGTTAAAGTTACTCAAATAGATGATCAAGACAGAATTAATCTTACTATGAGATTTGAAGAAGATGAAGAAAATAACGAAGAAAAACATGTAGAGGAGTAGAAAAGAGGTAAAAATATGAAATATATTTATATACTTCAACAAGCTATAGCATGGATTATAGTTATATATTGGCTATACCAACTAATTATAAGTTTTTGTGCACTTATACAGTTTAAAGAAAAGCCTATTATCAAAAACAAAAAACACAAGTTTATGATGATATTACCTGCACATAATGAAGAAAATGTAATTGGAAATCTTATTGAGAGCTTACAACAGCTTGACTATCCAAAAAAACTTTACGATATATATGTAATTGCAGATAACTGTACAGATAAAACTGCTGAAATAGCTAAGAAAATGGGAGTAAACGTACTTGAAAGAAAAGATGAAACTAAAAAAACTAAAGGTTTTGCATTACAGTGGTTTCTAAATAAAAAAATTAAAGAAAATGCTGATTATGATGCCTTTTGCGTATTTGATGCAGACAATATAGTAGATAAAAACTTTCTTAATGCTATGAATAAAAAGTTATGCCAAGGAGAAATAATAGTTCAAGGTTACAGAGATATTAAAAATCCAGCTGATTCATGGATTTCAGCAGGATATGCATTATTCTACTGGACAATGAACAGATTTTATCATTTGGCAAGATACAATTTAGGATTATCTCCATTAATAAATGGTACAGGTTTTATGGTTGATTTTAATTTAATAAAACCAACTGGATGGGATACAAAAACATTAACTGAAGATATAGAGTTTTCACTAAAAAATATTGCAAGTGGAAAAAGACTTGGTTGGGCAACAGATGCAATAGTATATGATGAACAACCAACTGAATTTAAACAAAGTTGGTCTCAAAGATCAAGATGGACTGTTGGACATATGCAATGTATGAAATATTATACAAAAGACCTAGCAGAAGGAGTTATAGAGCATAGAACATTAATGAATTTTGATGGTTTATTATATTTAATGGGAATACCAATGATGCTTGTAACTTTTCTATTAATTGCTATAAATACAATAATCTTTTTCTGCAATGGAATGACTTTTGGAGAATTGCTTTTCAATTATGGAAAATACTTAGTATCAACATTTATAGTTCCAATAATTACAGCAGTATTTGTTATGTTGATTGAAAAGAAGCCAATTAAGAAAATGTTAAAAGGAATTTTACTATTCCCAGTGTTTATGGGAACATGGATTGTAATAAATTTAAAATGTTTGGTTAAACCTAATACAAAATGGGAGAAAATTGAACATAAGAGAAATGTTAAAATTGACGAAATCTAAATTTTACTTTGATTAAATTAATTAAATTAGTTTAAGCAGTAAGTGAATAAAATTTAAAAGTTTTGCTGAAGCAAATTCCATATTTAAAAGTATTTTTATATGTAATTTGCTTCAAGCGCACTTCGCTTCGCTACGTTTGGTCGCTGCGCAACTTTTAAATTTTATTCATCTTACTGCTTTTTATATTTTAACTGTGCCAAATTAAATATTAAAAATTTTATATATATTTTTTCAATCGCATTTCACTTTGTGGCATTTAGCGACTACGCAACTTTTAAATTTTATTCATCTTAATGCCTTTTTATTGTTTTATAATTTGAAATAAATTCCTTGTAAAAATGAACCAAAAATGATATGATAAGCTATATTAGATTAGGGGGAAGAAAACATGATTTATGATGAATTAGTAAAAGAGATAAATCCTTCTAATATTTTTGTAAATGAAAAAATGAGCAAACATACATCATTTAAAGTAGGCGGAATAGCAGATTTTTTCGTTATTGCAAACGATGTTAAAGAATTAATCTATATATTAAAAGTTGCAAAAAGTCTTAAAATAAAAACTTTTATAATTGGAAATGGAACTAACCTAATTGTTAAGGATAGTGGCTTTAGAGGAATTATAATAAAATTAAATTTGAAACGTTTAAAAATAGAAAATGAAAGAATATTTGCTGGAGCAGGTGTACCAGTAGCATTACTTTCAGAATTTGCATACAGAAACAAAATAGGAAATTTTGAATTTTTAGCGGGAATTCCAGGAACTGTAGGCGGAGCTGTAAAAATGAATGCAGGAGCATATGGTTCAGAAGTGAAAGATATTTTATTAGAAACTTTATATCTTGATGAAAGATACAATATAAAAAAGTTGGATAATTCTTGTCATGAATTTGAATATAGAAAAAGTATTTTTGAAAGCAAAAGATGGATTATACTTGGAAGTTATTTTAAGACTGAAAAAGCTGAAAGCGTAGAAATAAAAAATAAAAGAGATGAATTCATAAAAAGCAGAAAAGAAAAACAGCCGTTAGAATTTCCTAATGCAGGAAGTATATTTAAAAGAGGAAGCGACTTTATACCAGCTAAACTTATAGATGAGGCTGGATTAAAAGGATACAAAATAGGTGGAGCACAAATTTCAGAAAAACATGCAGGATTTATTATTAATGAAAAAGAAGCAACAGCAAAAGATATTATAAATTTAATTAATTATACTAAAAAGCAAATAAAAGAAAAATTTAATAAAGATTTGGAATTAGAAGTAATTATCTTATAAAACTAAAAATTATACTAAGAAAGGAAAATATAAATGAAAGGTTTTTTTAGTTGGTTTAATTCTAAAACAAAAATAAAAAGATGGATGTTATTAATATTAATAGGAGTTTGTCTAACATGCTATGCATTAGCAACGATTTTAGACTCAGAAATTTTAAAACCAGTGCAAATTATTGAAATAGTAGCATCTTTTGTTGCTGGATTTTCAGCAATAGTTATTGGATTTATATTTATGCAAAGAAGGATGCTAGAAATTTTAATAGAAGCCAATAATACGGTAACAGAAAAAGGAAGAAAAGCTAATTTAAATATTAAAGGATTAATATTTAATAAAACTATGTATGATGAAGGACCTAGAGTAGTAGTTATAGGTGGAGGAACAGGACTAAATACAGTAATTAAAGGTTTGAAAAAATATACTAATAACATTACAGCTGTATTAGCTATGGATGAAGAAGATGAAAGTGGAGAAAAATCACTTTATGGAGCTGTAAAAGACAGTATAATAGCATTATCTGATAAAGAAGAACTTATGGATAAAGTTCTTAATTGGAGAATTAAATCAGGAAAATTAGCTGGAAATAATTTTTGTGATATTTATTTAAGAACAATGAATGAAGCTTTTGAAAATCCTTCAGAAGGAATTAGAAAAAGTACCGAAATACTAAATATTACTGGAAAAATAATACCTGCAACACTAGATGAAGTTTCTATATGTGCAGAACTTCAAGATGGAACAATAGTAGAAAATAAAAATCAAATACCTAAAGTTACATATGAAAAAGTTACACAAATAAAAAGAGTATATTTAAGTCCATCAAATTGTCAACCAGCTCCTGGAGTTTTAGATGCAATCAAAGATGCAGATGCTGTAATAATTGCACCAGGAAGTTTATATACAGATGTATTACCTTGTTTACTTGTTAAAAACATTTCAAAAACAATTAAAGAAAGCTCTGCAATAAAAATATTTATTACAAACATTATGACAGAACCAGGACAAACAGATAATTATTCAATATCAGATCATTTAAATGCACTATTTGAACATGTCGGAAAAGATATTATTGATTATTGTATAGCAGATACAGGAGAAATAGTTCCTGAATTTGTTAGAAAGTATAACCAAGAAGGACAAGATATTGTTTTACAAGATATTGATAAAGCTACAAAACAGGGAATAAAAATAATTCAAAAGCAATTATCAACAATTGATAATGAGTTTATAAGACACAATCCTGATACAATAGCTACATCAATCATGGAACTAATATGTAATGACTTAAGATTTAGAGATAAAGAAAGTACACCTACTTATTTATTAGCCAATTCAATATTAGAAGATGAATTAAAAAGAGAGAAAAAAGAATCTTCTAAAATTAGAAAACAAAAAAGAAAAATTGAAAAAGCAAAACAAAAGGGCAAAAAGAGAAAGAGTAAGTTTAATTCTAAGTATAGTGAAAGAATAGAATCAATTCAAACAACAGTTGAAAAGAAAAATGAAAATCAAAAGCTATATAAAGAAATGGAAAAAATGGATAAATAAAATAGGGAGATATACAAATGAAATTAAGTAAGAAAGATTTAGATATTAAAGAAGGATTAACAAAAGAATGGATAATAACAAATGGAATAGGAGGATATGCAAGTCAAACAGTTTTAGGCATTAACACAAGGAAATATCATGGACTACTAATTGCACCACTTGATCCGCCTTCAAGAAGATTTGTAATATTATCTAAAGTAGATGAAAGCATTTTAATAGATGGAGAAGAAAAAATCTTATATAGCAATATCTGTAAAAACTATATTTCAGAGGGCTATAAGAATTTAGAAAGCTTCAATAAAATTTATAATCCATTGTTTACATATGATATAGATGGGATTAAAGTAGAAAAAAGAATAGCAATGGTATATGGAAAAAACATTGTAGCAATCCATTATAAAATAAAAAATATTGATAAAGATATATTGATGAAAATATCTCCAATAATGAATTATAGAGACTTTCATAGAATGAATACAAATCATGAATATTCAATAAACCAGCGTATTGTAGACAACAAAATAAGAATTACAATAGATGGAAACAAAATTGCACCAGTATACTTGTATTTAAAAGATGGAAATTATATAGAACATAATAACGATATTTTTAGAAATATGTATTATATAGAAGAAGAAAAAAGAGGATTTTATCCAGAAGAAGACTTGATAGTACCAGGAAGGTATGAAATAAATATAAAGGCAAATGAAGAAAAAGAATTTACAGTAGTTTGTGGATTAGAAGATAATATAGAAGAAATAGATGGGAAAGAAGTAAATGCAAAAGAAGAAAAAAGATTGCAAAAAATTGTAAAAGATACAGGCTTATTAGATCCAAAACTTTCTAAAACAGAACAAGAAAAAATAAGAGACTTAATAATAGCATCAGACTTATTTATTACATATAGGCCAAAATTTTCTTTACATACAATAATAGCAGGATATCCATGGTTCTTAGATTGGGGAAGAGATACTATGATATCATATGAAGGAATATTGCTAAAGACAAAAAGATTTGAGTTGGCAAAAGAAATATTACTTATGATGACAAGAGATGTAAAATTTGGATTAGTTCCAAATGGATATTCAGGATATGATAGCAGACCATTATACAACAGTGTAGACAGTTCTTTACTGCTTTTTGAACAAATAAATAAATTTTTAGAATATACACAAGATTATAAATTTATAAAAAACAATTTATATGACATACTAAAAAATGTATTTAAGATGTTTCAAAAAGGAATTAATTTTGATGAAAGCAATATATTTATGGATACAGATGGCTTGATTTCAGCTGGAACAGAAAATACACAATTAACATGGATGGATGCAAAAGTTTCTAATATGGCAGTAACACCTAGAAATGGAAAAGCTGTAGAAGTAAATGCTTTATGGTACAATGCCATAAAAACATTAGAAAATTTAGCAAAAAAATTTAATGACATAGAAACAAAAGAAGAATGCACGAAACTTGCCAAAAAAGTAAAATTAAGTTTCAATAAAAAATTTTATAATGAAAAAAATAAATGTTTATATGATGTTTTAGAAAATGATGAAATAAGGCCAAATCAACTTTTTGCAATATCAACAACATATCCAGTTATGACTATGACAAATGAAAAACCAAAAGAAATGTTTAAAACAGTAACTAAAGAATTAGTTACAAAATATGGATTAGCAACTTTATCAAAAAAAGACAAAAAATATGTTGGAATATATGAAGGTGATAGCTTTAGAAGAGACATGAGTTATCATCAAGGAATTACATGGCCTTGGCTTGCTGGTCTATATGTAGATGCATTTAAAAATTTAATACTAAATGAAAAAAATGAAACAGAAAAGAAAAAACTAGAAAAAGAATATAAGAAATGCATAAATACGTATAAGAAAAACTTTTCACAAGTTATGAAAGAAGGAGCAATTGGAAATATATCTGAAATATATGATTCAGAAGAACCATATGAACCAAAAGGAACAATTGCACAAGCTTGGAGTGTTTCAGAAGTATTGAAAATAATATTAGAAAAATAAAATTTGAGGAATAACTAATGTCTACAAATATTATTGATTTAGAGAATGACATAAAAAATCAAAAATTAAATAGTATATACTTATTTTTTGGAGATGAAAAATATCTAATACAAGAATATGTGAAAAAAATAAAGAAAATTTTTGGAGAGTTAAGTCTTGGCATTAATTATATTTTGCTAGATGAAAATAATATAGATACTCTTATATCAGATATAGAAACACCAGCATTTGGATTTGAAAAAAAATTAATAATTATTAGAGATTCGAACTTATTTAAAAAAGATTGTAAATCCCAAATGAAAGAAAAATTTAAACAATATATTAAAGAAAATATAGAAATAATAAATGAATCTTGTATAATTGTTTTTATTGAAGAAACAGTACACAAATTAGATCTTTATAAAGTTGTTGAACAATATGCTAGAGCAATTGAATTTAAAGAATTAAAGCCAAATGAAATAAAAGCAAGATTAAAACATATTTGTTCATTGTACCAAGTAAACATATCAGACGCAAACTTAACATATATAATAGAAATTGCTGGAACTAAAATGGAAAATCTGATTAATGAAATTAGGAAATTGATTGAATATGCAGGAAAAAATGGAGAAATAAAAAGAGAAGATATAGAAAAGCTTACAATTAAAGATGTAGAAGCAATAATATTTGATTTAACTGACTACTTAGGAACTAAAAATACAGAAAAAGCATTAGAAGTTTTAGAAAATCTTGTATATAACAGAGAACCATTGCAAAAAATAATGATTACATTATACAATCATTTTAGAAAAATATATTTATGCCAATTAGCAATACAAGAAAAAAAAGATATTGCAACAACATTGGCTTTAAAACCAAATCAAATGTTTTTAATAAACAAATATAAAAAACAGTCAGAATATTTTAAAAATTTTGAAATAGAACAAATTTTAAAAGAACTTATAAACCTAGATTATCAATCAAAAAACGGAATGATAGATTTAGAAATCGGACTAAAATCAATTCTATGCAAAAACTGTTAAGTCCATATTGCAAAAAAAAATATTAATATATATAATATATTAATAGTGAATGTGTATACAAAAGAGGAGGATTAATATGGAAAGAAGAAAAGGTATTCCATTAGTAGCACTTGTTATTTTTGCTGCACTTTTAGTAGCAATAATTATAACTTGTGTAATTATTTTAAATGTAAATAAACCCAAAAACTCAGGTGGCGAACCAGCTGTGGCAGAACAAATAGAACAAAATCCAGAGGAGAAGCCACAAGAAAATGAAAATGGTGAAGAAATAAATAATGAAGATGTAATTAATCAAGATGCAGACGTGCAACAAGCATATGCTTTAACAGGAAATGGAAAGACTTTTGCCAAGTATGGAATCTATTCATCAGGTGGATTTAGTTCTGAAAATGATAATATAAAAAATGAAATGAAATTACAATTAGCTGTTGCACAAGTTACTAACTCAGATATGGAAGGTGCAAGTGCAAAAACAATAGCAAAGTCAAAAATTCAAGAATATGTTGAGAAAATCTTTGAAAAGAGCGAAGCTGAAAAAACAGAATATTCTGATTTTAGTTTATATGACAGTGATACAAACTTCACGGATGTATACAAAACAACAGGATATGTCTACAATAGTGATAACGATAATTATAGTATAAGAGAAAACGATGTAACAGAAGAAACTCCATCAGAGATTACAGAAGTAATTACAAAAGCAATAAAATATGATAGTAAGCTAGAAATATATGTAAAACCACTATATATAAGAACTTTCTACTCATCACAAATTCAAGCAACGGGATGTGATATATTAGCAGATTATGATTTCCAAGCAAAGAATTTTCCAGATTCAGAATCACTTATAGCAATTTCATATTCTGACTATGAACAATACCTAAAATCAGATTATGCAAAAGATTTAGATGGATACAAATATTCAGAAGTTGCTAAAAATTTAGACTTAAATAAAGTAAAAGAATACAAATATACATTTGTAAAAGAAGATAATAAATATAAATTAAAATCATTTGAACAAGCTAACCAAAGTTCAAATTCAGGAAGTAGCGAGTCAAGCAATACAGGAGAAATGTCTGCAAGTGAGAGAACAACTTTTAATGCTCAATTTGAACAATATGTTGGAAATGATATAAAAGGATCAGAAGTAAGAGCTTTATATGACATAATAATAGCTTCAAATTCTAATAGTGCAAATGCAAATAATTTAATAAGAGTAAGTTTAGATGGTTCTGATGCATCAACTCAAACAAGCCAAATATCAGATCAAAGAAGTAGAATAAATAATAATTCTACATATAGTGTACAACCAAAGTATGCTGCAAAATTAATAACAGATATTACGATAACAGAAAATTAAAAAAATAAAAAGAAGATTTTTTAAATCTTCTTTTTTTATCTTCTCATTCCTGCTTTTGGATATTTGAAAGCAGGTCTTTTTACTTTTTTAACATCCTCTTGCTGAACTAATTGCATTTCTCTAGATATTTCATCTGAAATAGATATTCCCATTTTTTCTAAAAGTTTATCTAATTTGTAAGATATAACATTCATTTTCTTTAATGTTTTCATTTCAAGATATGCCTCTTGGATTTTAAATTCTAAGTTACTTGTAAGAACAAAAGCAACTACAAAAACAAATATGCCTGTTCCAGCCATTATCATAACAGAAACAGAATTAGGCATTCTTGCGATTTCAGTTAAGAATTCTGAAACAAAATAAGCACCAACAAGTGCAACTGCAACAAAAAAGAAAATAAATAAATATCTTCTAATTCTTGTAAGCAAAATGGTAATTTTAAAAGACTTTTCATTATACATAAAAATACACCAATCTTTCTACTTATATATACATAAATATATTACTCTATTTTACTTTTTTCGTCAATATTTTTAAAAACAAAATAATTAGCAAAATAGTTCTAAAAATTAGAATGGTGAATACAATAATATAAGTAGAAAAGGAGAAAATATGGAAATCTTAAAATATTTATCCAAAAGTATACAAGAAAACATTAACAAAATACAAATAGAAAATAGTAAGGACAAGCTAGAAGAGATAAGACTAAGAAACAATAAACCAATCATACTAAAATTATGTGATGACGAAATTATAATAAATTATACAGTAACGACAGAAGACTTATTAGAAACTCTAGAAAAGATAACAGAAAATTCTGTGTATACATATGAGAACCAAATTTCAAATGGATTTATAACTTTACATGGAGGACATAGAGTTGGAATTACAGGAAATGGAGTAAGTCAAGATGAAAAAATTATAAATATTTCATATATATCTGGAATGAATTTTAGAATAGCTAGAGAAATAAAAGGTTGTTCAGATTTTATATTAAATGAAGTATATAAAATGGGTGAATTTCAAAATACACTAATTTTAGGAGCCCCAGGAGCAGGAAAAACCACATTATTAAGAGATTTAATAAGACAAATAAGCAATGGAAATATTTATAATAAAGGACTAAATGTAGGGGTTGTAGATGAGAGAAATGAAATTGCTTCAATGTATAAAGGAGTTCCTCAAACAGATTTGGGAATAAGAACAGATATAATTTCAAACATTCCTAAAACAATAGGAATAAGAATGTTAATTAGAAGTATGTCTCCACAAGTAATTGCAGTTGATGAAATAGGTGGAGAAAACGATTGCCAAGCAATTTACTACGCCATGTGCTCAGGAACAAAAGGAATTTTTACGGCACATGGGAATAGTTTAAATGATATTAAAATTAATAATGAAATAAAACAACTACTAGACTATAAGTTAGTAGAAAAAATAATTGTCTTAGATAAAAGAAAAAAAGAAAAAGTTTCAAACGTATTTTATCTAGATAATGAAAAAAAGGAATATAAAAATGTATATAATTATTAAGTTTATTTTAGCTATTGCAGTAATAATTTGTTCAACTAAAATTGGTATATTAATTTCTAAAAAGTATGTTTATCGTTTAGAAGAACTAAATGAATTTAAAAACTGTTTTCAAATAATTGAAAACAAAATAAAGTATACATATGAGCCATTAGAGGAAATTTTTAAACAAATATCTAATATAGCTCAATATAATATAGGAGATTTTTTCTTTAACATATCTAAAAACATTAAAGAAAATGGTGCAGAAAAAGCATGGAATGATGAAGTGGATAATTCTGAACTGTTTTTAAAGAAAGAAGATAAAGATGTGTTAAAAGAATTTAGTGTTTTACTAGGAAAAACAAATAAAGAAGGACAATTAAATCAAATTAAATTTATAAATACATTAGTAGAAAGACAAATATCAAGAGCTGTATCAGAAAGAGAAAAAAATGAAAACATATACAAGAAATTAGGAATAATATTAGGAACAGTACTAGTTATTGTTCTGATTTAATTGAAAGGAATAACTATGGATATTAATTTATTATTTAAAATAGCAGCAATAGGTATATTGGTTGCTGTATTAAATCAAGTATTAGTCAGAGCAGGACGAGAAGATCAAGCAATGATGACAACTCTTGCAGGCATAGTAATAGTTCTTTCAATAGTAATTAATGAAATAAGTAATTTATTTACGATAGTAAGAACTTTATTTAATTTATAGGTAAAAAGTATGGAAATTATTCAAATTATAGGAATTGGTTTTTGCGGAGTACTAATAGCAATTATCTTAAAAGAATATAAACCTGAATACAAAATATACATATCAATAATAATTGGAATAATGATATTTATCTTAACAGCAAATAATTTACAAATATTTATACAGCAAATAAATAATTTAGCTAATAGATTAAAAATAAAAAATCAATTTATAGGGATACTTTTAAAAATTACAGGAATATCAATCTTAACAGAATTTGCAATTTCAATATGTAAAGATAGTGGAGAAAATGCAATTGCCTCAAAAATCGACTTAGGCGGAAAAATAATAATTATAGGAATTTCAATGCCTATAATAACAGGATTATTAGAAACATTATTAGGTCTTTTATAATCTGGAGGAAAAATGAAAAAAATATTTTTTACATTAATTTTTCTTACAATTGTCTTTACAAGTTTGACATGTAATGCCAGCAATGAAGAAATTATAGATGGACAAGCTGATGAACTAAAACTAAATGAATTTATATCTCAAACAGAAAATATAGTTGGAAAAGAAATTGATTTAGATGAAATATTTAATAATTCAATAAAAGGAGAAAGCTCAAAAAATGCAATTATAAATGCAATGGGAATAGTATTAGGAAAAGAACTTAAACAATCAATTTCGATGATAATATCAATTTTAATAATAATAGTAATTCACGGAATATTAAAAAGTATTAGTGAAAATTTAGGAAATAAGCAAACTGGAAAAATAGGATATTTTATACAAATAATAATATTAATAACTGTGTTAATGAAAATATATGCCGAAATTTTAAAAGTAGTAAAAGATACAATAGAAACAATATCAAGTTTTATATATATGTTAATACCAGTATTTATCAGCCTAACAATTTCTTCAGGGAATATAACTACAGCAACAACAACACAATCTATTATTATTTTAGCAACAAATATTATAACAAAATTTATAAATCAATTTGTAATTCCGATAGTAATAATAGCAACAATAATAGGAATTATTTCAAACATATCAGATGAAATACAAATGAATAAATTATCAAAATATTTAAAATCAAGCATAATATGGTTACTGTGCATCTTTCTAACTATATTTACCTGCTTACTTTCAATGGAAAATAATTTAACTCAAGGAGTAGATCAGTTAACAAGTAAAACCACTAAAAGTGCAGTATCAACGTTTGTGCCTGTAGTAGGAAAAATATTAGGAGACACAGTAGAATCTGTCATTGGGTGCAGTAACATAATAAGAAATGCTGTAGGTGCAATAGGAATGATTGCTGTAATTTTAATAGGGTTAACACCTTTAATAAGAATAGGAATAACAATGATGTTTTTTTATTTGGCTGGCGGAATTGCAGAAATGGTGTCAGACCCCAAAATAGTATATGTATTAGAACAAATGGGGGATTCTTGCAAAGTCTTACTTGCAACAGTTGCAACAGTTGTTGTTATGCTAATAATAGGAGTAACAATTACTATGAAAACAGGAATCCCTATTTAGGAGAGTAAAATGATAGAGTTTTTAGTATCTTGGGCAGAACAACTAATAATAACTTTAATAATCATAATAATGGTTGAAATGATTATACCTAATAGTAGTTATAGAAAGTATATAAAAATTATTCTAGGAATTTTTATGCTATATACAATTTTTAACCCCATAATAGGAAAAAAGATAGATAATATAAATTTTAAAGAAGCAATATCTGAAGATCTTAATGAGGCTAATTATATAAATAATGAAACTAGCTTAAATTACGAAAATCAAATTGAAATTGTATATAAAGAAAAAATGAAAGAGTCCATATCTCAATATTTAAAAGAAAAAGGATATGAAGTAGTTTCAATAGATACAGAAGTTGAATACAAAAATGAAAATATTATAGTAAATAAATTGCAAATGAAAATTAAAAAAGGTGAAAACACAGAAAATAAAACTATTGAAAAAGTGATAATATCGGACCAAAGAAATATTGAAAAAGATGAATTTGATAGCATAAAAGAAGAAATTAGTAACACATATAATATTCAAATTTCAAAAATATCTATAGAAAGTGAGAATATATATGATTAAAGAAAAAATAACAGCTTTAATAAAAAAGGATAATGTAAATAATAAAAAGAAATTGGAAAACCTGATATTTGCACTAGTATTACTAATAATAACATTAGTTAGTATTAATATTATCTTTAAAGGAGAAAAAAGTAAAAACAAGCCGGTAGAAGAAACAAAAATAGAAACAGAGAATAAAATTAATAATAATATGGAAGAAAAAATAGAGGAAATACTTTCTCAAATTAAAGGAGTAGAAAATGTAAAAGTATTAATTACATATAGCGAAACAGAAAAACTTGTTCCAATATATAATGAAAGTTCATCACAAAGCACAACAGAAGAAACAGATAATGAGGGAGGAACAAGAACAATTGAAAGTTACAATAATAATAAAGAAGTAGTATCTGATTCAGCACAAACTCCAATAACAGAAAAAACAGTTTTTCCTAAAATTGAAGGTGCAGTTATAACTGCAAAAGGAGTAAGTGATCTTAACACAAAAGAAAATATAATCAATGCAGTCCAAGCAGCTACTGGATTAGCTAGACACAAAATACAAGTTTTTGAGTCAAAGTAGTGTCAAGGAGGAATTTAAAATGAAGGAAATAAAAAAAATTAAAATAATAAAAAAGAAGGAAGCCATCATAGGAATTTTGGCAATATGCCTTATGATTATAGGATTCATTAGTTATAAGCCTGTGTCAGAAGATGAATATGGAAGGATAGCAGATATAGAAAATTATCCTGAGTCAAATCTTGGTGAAGCAAGACTAGTAAATAGTAATGAAGTAGAAGAAATACCTGAGGAAAATAATAATAATGTAGAAGAAACTTCAAATGTTCCAGAAGAGAATCCAAATGAAGAATACTTTTTAGAAGCAAAAATGGAACGAAATAATATATATTCTGAAAGCATAGAAATTTATGAAAATATGCTAGAAAGTAGCTCTGTTACAAGTGATCAAAAAAGTATTGCTCAAAATGAAATTACTAATATTACAAATGAAAAGAAAACAATTCAAGTTGCAGAAAATCTTATTAAAATGAAAGGATTTGAAGATGTTGTAATATTAAAAAATGCAAATGGAATTAATGTAGTAGTAAGAAGCGATGTTTTACTCCCAGAACAGGTTGCACAAATTCAGAATATAATAGAAAGGGAATTTCAAACAGACAGTAAAAATATAAATATAACAAATAAATAAATTATTGCAAAAAGAAAATATATATAATATAATTTAATAGCTAAATAACATATAAGGAGTATTTAAAGATGGTTTTAGAATCAAATAAATACAAGAAAAGATTAATTATATTATGTATCTTAATAATATTTTCTTTACTTTTGGCAATTCCAGTAGAAAAAACAATAAAGCAAGAAGCAGATAAGGCTGAAGAAATAATTGAAGTAATTCAGTCAACACCAGAAGAAGAGTACAACAGACAAATAGAAGAAAGGGCAGCAAAAGAAGGAAAAGATAAAAGCGAATATACTACTAAACAAGAAGTATTAGATACAATGCATAAAATTGCTGAACCATATGAACAACTTTATAAATATAAATATTCTACTATTATAATATTATTTACAGTATCAATTTCAGCACCATTAGTTGGAATAATGATGTATTTTATTTTTACTAATTGGATAATAAATAAAGTGTTCAAAGACATAAAGAAATGGTTATCTATACTTATGAGAATTCTTGCATTAGTAATATTGTTGCCTATAATAGGATATGTAATAATAATAGTTGGCTTATTTGGAGAAATACCATTTATAGTTTATACTCTTTACAAATATATAAAAATAAAAAAATCAGAAGATAAGGATGATGTTATAAAAAATTTATAATATCACCGATGGAGGAGAACAAAATATGATAAAAAAAGTTGCTATACTAGCTAATGGTGGAGATGTTGCTGGATTTAATGCCGTAATAAGAGCAATAATGAGATCAGCACAAACACATGGGATTGAATGCTATGGCTATATTGATGGCTATAAAGGATTAGTAGAAAATAATTACATAAGACTAGATGGAAATCCTATTGCATCAGGAATAATTGCTAAAGGAGGTTCAATAATTGGATCTTCTACAAATACAATTGTATTTCATTATAAAGTAGAACATGAAGATGGTTCAGTAACATATGAAGACTTATCTGATTTATGCGTAAAAAATGTAAAAGAAGCAGGGTTTGATTGTGTATTTACATTAGGAGGAGATAGCACACAAAAATCTGCAAGAGATTTATATTTAAAGGGAATAAATGTTATAGGAGTACCAAAAACTATAGATAATGATGTAGCTTGCACAGAAATTACATTCGGATATAATACAGCTGTATCAGTTGCAACAGATGCACTTGACAGATTACATACAACAGCGGAAACTCACCATAGAATAATGGTTTTGGAAGTTATGGGAAGATTTGCTGGATGGATAGCATTAGAATCTGCAATTTCTGGAGGGGCAGACGTAGTTTTAATACCAGAAATACCATTTGATTTAACAAAAGCTGCTGAATCAATCAGAAAAAGACAAGCTAGAGGAAAGAATTTTAGCGTAGTTGTAGTATCAGAGGGAGCTGTTTCAAAAAATGGAGAAAGTGAAAACTTTAAAGCAGAGGGAGTTGACTCAAAATCTGGTATTAATGTTAAATTTGGCGGAATAGGCGTAAAAGTAGCAAAAGAATTGCAAGAATTAACAGGACTAGAGGCAAGATGTACAGTTTTAGGATACATGCAAAGAGGAGGAACTCCTACAGCATATGATAGAGTTCTTTCAACAAAATACGGAGCAAAAGCAATGGAATATGCAATGGAAGAAAAATTCGGAATATTGACAGTTATTAAAGATGGTAAATTGTCATCAGTACCATTAGAAGAAGTAATAGGAAACAACAAAGAAATTGGTGCAGTACAAGGTGGAACAGATACAAGTAATGTAAGGCTTGTTACTATGGACAACGAGCTTATAAAAACTGCAAGAAATATAGGAATTTGTTTAGGAGACTAAGGCACTATAACATTGCATTATTTCTCAAAATATATTTATAAAAAGTATTTAAAAATATATTCTGATGAGAAAGGAATGAAAAAATTGATAAATTATAATATATTAATTGCACAAAAAATTGGAAAAATAGTTGAAATAGATTCAGAGGAATTAGAAAAATATATAGAAATACCCCCACAAAGCGAAATGGGGGATTTCGCTTTTCCATGTTTTAAATTAGCTAAACAATTAAAAAAATCTCCGATAGTAATTGCTAAAGAAATAAAAGAAAAAATAGAAACTGATGAATATATAGAAAAAATTGAAGAAAAATCAGGCTATTTGAATTTTTATATAAATACTAATAAATTAGCAGAAGAAGTTTTTAAAGAGATTGATAAGAAAAAAGAAGAATATGGAAAAAGTGATATAGGAAACGGAAAAACTATTATAGTTGAATATTCTTCACCTAATATAGCAAAACCATTTCATATAGGTCATCTAAGAACTACATTAATAGGAAATTCATTATACAAGGTATACAAATTTCTTGGATACAATACAATAGGGATAAATCATCTTGGAGATTATGGAACTCAATTCGGAAAGATGATTGAAGGATACAAATTATGGGGAAATGAATATAACTTAGAAGAAGACCCTATAAACAAAATGATGGAAATGTATGTGCGAATAAATGAATTATGCAAAAAAGATGAAAAAGTTTTAGAAAACTGTAGAGAAAACTTTAGACTACTTGAAAACGGAGATAAATATTGCACTGAACTATGGGAAAGATTTAAAGAGATAAGTTTAAAAGAATTTGACAAAATTTATGATATTTTAGATGTAAAATTTGATTCATTAAAAGGAGAAGCTTTCTATCAGGATAAGATACAGGAAGTTGTTGACATACTAGAAAAGAAAGGGAAACTTATAGAATCTGAAGGTGCAAAAATTGTAAATTTAGAAGATGAAGGAATAGATACACCTTGTATAATTCAAAAAACAGATGGCTCATCAATTTATGCAACAAGAGATTTAGCAGCAATTTTATATAGAGCTAGAACCTATGACTTCGACAAATGCTTATATGTAGTAGCATACGAACAAAATTTGCACTTCAAACAAGTTTTTGCAGTTGCTAAAAATATTGTTGATGAAAAATATTATAATGGACTAATACATGTTTCATATGGAATGGTAGCATTACCAACAGGTAAAATGTCAACTAGATTAGGAAATGTAGTAAAAATAGAAGATTTAATAAATGAAACAATTAATAAGGCAAAAGAAATCATATCTGAAAAGAATCAAAATTTAGAAAATAAAGATGAAGTAGCAAAAAAAGTTGGAATAGCTGCAATTGTATTTAATACACTTTCAACAACAACTAACAGAGATCAAATTTTTGATTGGGATACAGCATTAAACTTTCAGGGTGAAACAGGCCCATATATACAATACACATATGTAAGAACTAAAAGTGTTTCAGAAAAATTAGATAAGGTTCCAGATTTGGCAGATATTGATTTCTCACTATTTAAAGAAGATACAGCAATAAAAACAATAAAAACGCTATATAGATTTGGTGAATACATAAAAACTACTGCAGATAAAAATGAACCAGCAATACTTGCAAGATATCTAATTGAATTAGCACAAAATTATAATAATTTTTATAATGAAAATAAATTATTAGTTGATGATGAAAAATTGCGTAATACAAGAGTATATTTAAGTAATAGTGTAGGAACAGTTTTAAAAACAGGAGCTGAATTATTAGGTATAAAAATGCCAAATAAAATGTAAAAGGAGTAAAATATGAGTAAGAAAAGTAAAATAATTATTATTGTATCAGTAATTATTGGAATAATCCTAATTGCTGCACTAATTGTTGCTGCAATTATCATAGTTCCTAAATTTAAGAATAGCAACAAGGAAAGTAAAAAACTAGAATGGGGAGACATTTATTTAGAAGTTTTAAAAGATGATGATAAATTAGAAGATATGGATAATCAACAAATACAACTTTGCGATTTAAATAAAGATAATATTCCTGAATTAATAATTTATGGTTTAAAAAATGCAAGCGAATATATTGCTAACATTTATAAAATAAATGATAAAAATGAAGTAGATACTGTTAAGGTATCACTTGATAAAGATTTCGAATTAAAATTATTATACAATGCAGAAATTGATGATTATGTTTGGTGTGCAGTTAGTAAAGACCCTGATTCTAAAGATGTTTATGATTTAAATATTTCAACTGAAACATATAAACCAGAGTTAATTCAAGATGAAAATTTTGAAGAAAATTACTTTGAAATTGAAGATAATTATAGTGGTATAGTAGATTTTGATAAAAATGCCTCAAAAGATAAAAAAGAAGAAGTATTTAAAAAAGCACAAGACGAATATGTAAGTACAGACGATATGTTAACAGATGAAGTAAAAGAAATGGCAGATGGATTAAGAACATTAAAAAATTTAAAAAGAAAAGATGACTCTAAGCCTATAGTTTATTCAGTTCGTAAATACGTTGATGAATATGGTGCTAAATATGAGTATCCAGCATTAAATATTGATTCAACAGATGCTGATAAAATAAATGCAGAAATAGAAGAAAATTATGGATTTACAAAAGAAGATGAACCAAATCTTGAGGGCATGGAATTGGTAGATATTTCTTATTCATATAATATAAATAAGAAAAATCTATCACTAGTTGTAAAAAAAGGCGGAAATGAAAGTGTTTGGGCCTCAAGCTATGTCGTAAATCTTGAAAATTGTAGTAGAATATCATCAGATAAATTATTAGAAAACGAAAACTTAAATAAATCAGATGTTATAGAAAATGTAAAAAAAGCAGCAATAAATGATTTTAACTCACAGATAGAAAAAGAAAAGAAATCTTATGGCAATACAAGTTGGTCTGGAATGGGATATGATAAATCAGAGTCTGAATGGAAATCTGATTTAGAAAAAAATGTAGATGACTTAGAAAATCTATACTTTAATGGTGATGGAGATTTATGCGTAATTATTGAATATCAACATTCAGGAGGACAATGGTCTTGCACAAAATCTTTAATCATCAATATTTCAAAAGATTATTCTGTAGAAGAATTAAAACTTAATTATAGTAGATCAGTAAATACTGAAAGTACAACAACTCCAGAACCATCATCAGTAACGCCAACGCCAACTCCAACGCCAGCAACAACTCCACAAACAAGTACACAAGCTTCAAATTCATCATCAAGTAAGAAATTAACTGATATTAAATTTGCAACAAATCCAACAACTACAGTAGGAGAAGGAACATATAAAAGAGGTACTGATGGAAGTATTAAAGTAACAAATTCTAAAAAAGGATCATTTGATTTTGAAATAAATTGTACTTATATGACAGCAGCAGGATATCCAAACATGGGAATGCTTCAAGGGACAGCAAAAGAAACATCTGATGGTAACTTTGCATATGTAGAAAGAAAATCACAGGGAGGAGAATACAATTACACAGTCATATTTCATATAGCAGATGGAGGAATTGTAATAGAAGATGAATCCGAAGATGGATATTCACCATATTGCGGACACAATGTAACTTTTAGAGGTACATTTGTTCAATAAATAAAGCAAAAAAATACTTGCTTTTAGATATAAAATTTGTTATTATTTAAAAGCAAGTATAAATATGCCGATGTGGCGGAATTGGCAGACGCACATGACTCAAAATCATGCGGGAAACCATGTGGGTTCGAGTCCCACCATCGGTACCAAAATAAGTTTTTGTTGAACTTTTTATAAGTATAGTAAGAGAAAATATAGCACAAAATTTGTTAATCAAGGGAGAAGAAAAAGTAATGGACGAAAACGTTGAGACTGTATATACACGGGAAAGAAAATCTTAAAGAAATAGAAATATTTTGGACAGGAGGATATGATTCAACATTTAGAATATGTCAGTTATCCAGAAAAAAGGTAATTATACAGCCATATTATTTATCTGACAAAAGAAGATCAGAAGCAAACGAGCTAAATGCAATAAAAACTATAACAAATAAATTAAGAAATAATAAAGATACAAAAGCTATAATAAGAGATATTATTTATGTGTCAATGGATGAAAGATTAACTGACAAAAAAGTGACAGATGCATTTCATAATTTATTAAAACAAGATTTTATGGGATCTCAATATGAGTGGCTTGGTATTTTTGCACTAAATCATAAAGGAATTGAAATGTCAATTCACAAAGATGATAAAGCAATAGAATTAATTTCTAAACATGCTAAATTGAAAAAAATACAAGATGAATTAGGTGACTATTATGTTATTGATAAAGATAACTCACCTAAGGATTGTGTAACACTATTTGGTAATTTACATTTCCCTCTTGCAGATTATACAAAATTACAAATGAAAGAGGAATATGAAAAAATGAATTTATCAGATATAATAGATGATACTTGGTTCTGTTTTAACCCAATAGATGGTAAACCATGTGGCTATTGCAATCCTTGTAAATATACAATTGAAGAAGGAATGGCATATAGATTTTCTAAAGAGGCTTTAAAAAGGTATAAATGGAAAAAAAGTATCTTATACAAAATTTTAGTAAAGATAAAAAATCATTAAAAGAATTGTACATTAGTATATTTATATTTGGATACACATTTTATTAAAATATGAGATATGATTGATATCTGTATCAATTTAAAGAGAATCAATGGCGAGTTGTAAATATCTACGTCGTTGATAACAAAATAATAGAAAAAGGTGTAAAATGTTATTATATATATCATCTAAAAAATTCGGAAAAGATACAACGTTTTTAAAAGATTGGATAACTAAGCATAATAATGAAATTGCTTTGATACCAAATGCCCTTGATTCAAAAGGAGAAGAAAAATTACAAAAAAATTTAAAAGAAGATATTGAGCTACTTGAAGAAATAGGGTTTAAAATTAATATAATAGACTTAAAAGAATACTTTGGAAAGTATGATAAATTAAAAGAAAAATTATCAAATTATAATACTTACTGCGTTATGGGCGGAAATGTATTCGTTCTAAATAAAGCAATAAAACTTAGTAACTTTGATATGTTTTTAAAAGAGAAAAAGAATGATGATAATTATTTATACATAGGATATAGTGCAGGAAGTTGCGTATTATCTAAGAATTTAAAACCCCTAGCAATGGTTGATGAGCCAATTAGTTTTTATGGTAAAACAAATATTGATTATGAAGGAGTAGGATTTATTGACTATACAATAATACCTCATTATAAATCTGATTACCATAAATCTGAATTAATAGATAATTTGGTATTAGAATGCCAAAAACAAAAAATTAAATTTAAAACCATAAAAGATGGAGAAGTCATAATTGAAAAAACAAAATAAGCAATTATCAAATGAAATAAAGAGCCAATAAGCGACCAATTTTGGTCGCTTTGCTTTTAGGAAAGGAAAAATATTTGGAAACAGAAGTACTAAATTTAAATAGTAAAACAAGTTTAAAATGCATTCCTTGTGAAAAATGTTGTAAGTGCAGAGGAGACATAAAATTAACACCAATAAATGTAATAGAAATAAGCAACTTTTTAAAGATATCAATTGAAGAATTTCTTGAAAAATATACTTATGAATTAGAAAACGAAGAACCAGAAATAGCAATAAAAGCAGTTGATAAAGAAAAATGGTGTATTTTTAACGATACTGAAACATACAAATGCAAAATACAAAAATATAAGCCAATGCAGTGTGTCGTCTTTCCATTAGTTCCAGTCGATATAGATAATGATTTATTTATAAATTCAAATCAATGTAAACTTGAAAACACGAAAAAAATATCTGTTAATAAATGGCTTAATGGAAACAATAAAATATATAAAAGAAATAAAGAAATTTACATGTTATGGATTCGATTAATGGAAGAATTGCAACCCAAATGGAAAAATCTTTCTAAAGAAAATCAAATAAAAATAAAAAATATATTGTTTAGAGAATATAAAAAAGGAAATTACAAAAATCAAATAAAAAATAATATTAAAGAAGTTAGAAAAATTATTTATAATGTTTAATCAATGTGCAACATTTCAAAAAAAGTTCATATAATATAGTGAATTATTTTTTGAAATGGAGGAATAATATGAGCAAACTGAAAAAAATAATATTAATAATTGCTTTTTTAATAATGACTATATTTAGCACAAATGGATATGCTTTAACGCCTGCATCACAGATTACATATGAAGGAATTGATGTAAGTAACTGGCAAGGATATATCGATTATGCACAAGTAAAAAATTCAGGAATAGATATTGTATATATAAAATCATCAGAAGGAAGCAATTACAAAGACCCATATTTCGAAATAAATTACAGAAATTCTAAAGAGAATGGACTAAAAGTAGGTGTATATCACTATTTAACAGCAAGAAGCATAACTGAAGCACAAATAGAAGCTAGATTTTTTGCATCAATAATATCAGGAAAACAAATTGATTGTAAATTAGCAATGGATTTTGAAAGTTTTGGAGATTTAACAATAAATGAGATAAATCAAATTTCAAGAACATTTTTAGAAGAAGTAGAAGAACTAACAGGAAAACAAACAATTGTATATAGTGATTTATTTAATAGTCAAAATACTTTTAGATTAGCAGATGAATATCCATTATGGATAGCATATTATGGACCATATGAAGAATTAGAAAATGTTCAATCAAATTGGAATACATGGGAAGGACAGCAGTATACAGACATGTCAAGAATAAATGGAATTTTTACTGATGTTGATAGAGACAGATTCACATCAGATGTATTACTAGAAAATACAGAAAAAATTCCGGAAACTGAAAATGCAACGCCAACTAATCAAACAGAAGAAATTAAATATATTGTAAAAAGAGGAGATACATTATGGGATTTATCAAGAAAATATAATGTAACAGTACAAGAAATAGTAAATTTGAATAATATACAAAATCCAAACTTAATTTTCCCAGGAGAAGAGCTTACAATAATAACAAATACTAATTTTTCACAAGTAAGTGGTCTTGGAAAAGATTTTTATACAGTAGAACCAGGAGACACTTTATCAGAATTAGCAATAAAATTTGATACAACAGTTTCAGAAATAGTAAGATTAAATAATATACAGAATCCAAATTTAATTTTTGTAGGACAGCGCTTAAGAATTTAAGATTATGAAGAAATTTCCTATTTACATTATAAAATATAAAATATATAATAATAAACAAGAAAATAACAGGAGGAAATTATGCCAAAAATCTATATAGTATTAACTCACACAGGTACAATATTATCAAATATAATCAGATTTTATACCAAAAACGAATTTTCACATGCGTCAATTTCCCTTGATGAAAACTTAGAAAAAATGTATTCTTTTGGAAGAAAAAATCCATATAATGCTTTTATTGGGGGACTAGTAAAAGAATCGCCTACAGAAGGCACATTTAAAAGATTTAAAAATACGAAAACTAATATATATGAATTAGATGTTACAGATGAGCAATATGAATTATTAAGAACTAAAATAGCGAAAATGTATAAACACAGAGAAGAATATAAATTTAACACTAAAGGATTATTTGCAGTTGTATTAAACAAAAAAATAAATAAGCCCAAAACTTTTTATTGTGCAGAATTTGTAAGATATGTACTTCAAAATTCTGGTATAGATACTACATATTTACCTCAAATAATTAGACCAGAAGATTTTAAAAAATTAAAAAATACAAAAATATTGTATAGAGGAAAATTAAGCAAATATAGAGAAAGAGTTAGAGAAATTGAAGCTCCAAAAGCACAAATAAAACATATACCAATTCATAGAAGAGCAATAGTTTAAGAGTAAAACTTCCCTTTTTGGAAATACTAAATGTATAACTTAAAAGAGGAGGTTTTTTTATGGAAAATAATCAAAATATAAATTGTACAGTATGTAGCTGTAAATATAATGAAATAGAAGATTGCAAATGCCAATTAGAGCAAATTACAGTAAAGCCATTTCCAAATGAAGAATCAAGAAGCATAGATGAAACAGTTTGCTCTAACTATAAATGTGCTCATTAATAAACAGGAATTTAGTACAAATTTAAGAGATGACTCTATAAAATAAAAAGACGATTCTATAATTTAGAATCGTCAATTTTTATTTTATAAAAAAGAAAGTTTTATTACCACTTTTTTTTCTTTGTTTTATTAATATCATCTTTTCTTCTAGTATCAACACGTCTTTCATTATTTACTTTAACTTTTTGTGTTCTTCTATCTTTTTTTCTTCTTTCCTCAAATAAATCTCCATCGTGATTCATTACGATCATAATATCACCTCTCATTTGTATATTAAATAATTTAAAAATAGTATAACATATAGAATTTTATAATGCAACTTGACAGAAAAAAATATAAGAAATAAAATTAAAATGAATTTAAATTAAGGAGGTTTAATTATGCCATTAGTTACAACTAAAGAAATGTTTGAAAAATCAATGAAAGAGCATTACGCAATAGGAGCGTTTAATATTAATAATATGGAATTTATACAGGCAATTACAGAAGCTGCAAATGAAGCTAAATCACCTGTTATATTACAAGTTTCATCAAGTGCTATTAAATATGCTGGATTAAAATATTTAATGAAAATGGTAGAAGCAGCAGTAGAAGAAAATGATATTCCTATAGCACTTCATTTAGACCATGGACCAGATTTTGAAACTTGCAAAATGTGTATAGATGCAGGTTTTACTTCTGTTATGATTGACGGATCTAAATATGATTTTGAAGAAAATGTAAGCTTAACTAAAAAAGTAGTTGATTATGCTCATTCAAAAGGCGTTGTTGTAGAAGCTGAGCTTGGAAAATTAGCAGGAATAGAAGATGAAGTAAATGTTAGTTCAAATGATGCAATGTATACAGATCCAGATCAGGCAGAAGAATTTGTAAAGAGAACAGGATGCGATTCTCTAGCAATAGCAATAGGAACAAGTCACGGAGCATACAAATTTAAAGGAGAAGCTAAATTAAGATTTGACATATTAGCAAAGATAAAAGAAAAATTGCCAAATACACCAATTGTATTACATGGTGCATCATCTGTTATTCCAAAATTAGTTGAAATGTGCAATGAAAATGGAGGAAATATACCTGGAGCAAAAGGATGTCCAAATGAAATGTTAAAAGAAGCTGGAGAAAAAGGAGTTTCAAAAATAAATGTAGATACTGATTTAAGATTAGCAATGACAGCTCAAATTAGAAGAGTATTTAATGAAGATCCTTCTATATTTGATCCTAGAAAATATCTAGGAGAAGCTAGAAAAGAAATAAAATCAACAGTATTAGACAAAATAAATAATGTATTTTGTTCAGCAAATAAAGCTTAGATATAAAACATAAAAAATTAAAGGTACAATTTTTGTACCTTTAATTTTTTGAATAATGCCTTTTTATAAACATTTCAGCATCCTTTTTCTTTAAATCTTCACGTTTATCGTAAAGCTTTTTTCCTTTTCCTATACCTAGACTTAATTTTAAATTTTTACCTTTAAAATATACAGAAATAGGGATTAAAGAAAAACCTTGTTGTTTAACTAATCCTATTAATTTATTTATTTCACTACGATGAAGTAATAACTTTCTTGTACGTAAAGGATCTTTATTATAAATGTTTCCAAATTCATAAGGACTAATATGTATACCATATGCAAAAACTTCACCGTTCTTGATTATTGAATAAGAATCCTTTAAATTGATTTTACCATTTCTAACAGATTTTATTTCAGTGCCAGTAAGTTCAATACCAACTTCAATTGTATCTTTTATTTCATAATTATGGTATGCATTAGGATTTTTTGCAACTAATTTTATATCCATAAAATACCCTTTCATATCTAAAATAATGCAAAACAATTATAGCACTATAAAAAATAATAATCAAACAATAATAGTGCTTTAAGTTATTCGAAAAAATAAATTTTAAGAAAAACAAAAAACACTATTATTATTTTTAATGTTTAGAATTATTTGAACTAGCTGCATAATACCAAACAAGAGCAATTATAAGAACTGCAATGACTGCAAGCATAATCCACATCCACATAGTTGCATTATTTGAAGCAGTAGCAGTAACATCTTCTGCATTTGTTTTTGTAGTATTATAATCACCTGTTAGATTTTCTGTTGTATCAGAATTTACAGTATTATCAGCATCTTCAACAATATTTCCAGCTTCATTTCCAACATCTTCTACAACATTTCCAACAGCATCCCCAGCGTCTTCTACAGTATTTCCAACTGCTTCTCCAGCCTTTTCAGCTGTATTACCGACGGCATTCATTCCATTTTCCACTTCATTAGCAGCAAAACAAACAGAAGCTATAGAAAACATTAGAATTAAAACTAGAGAAAAAATAAAAATTTTATTTTTCATAATAAACCTCCATAATAATTTGATGTTCTAAAGTTATTATGAACAAATAAAATTAAATTATTCAAAAGAAAAAAGGATGCTTTAAAAGCATCCTTTAAAAAATTATCTACCTATTTATTCTAATCAAAATTGCTATCGAAAGAAATATAATTAAAACACCAACAGCAATTAGAATAATTGACAAAATATTTGAAATTCCTAAACTTGTGTTATCAATTCCAGAAGTGGTAGTAGTCGAAACTGAAGTAGACTTAGCATTTGAAGTAGTTTGATCCATAACTCTATTATCTGTTGATGGAGAAGTAGTCTCTGTAGGAGCAGTATTTGAAGCTTCATTGGTTGGTTCTTCATCATCAGGAGCATTATCTGTTGCCAAAACTACATTGCAAAGCATTAATGATAGAACTAGTATTAAAAATAATAATTTTTTCAATTTTAACATTTTCATCAGTTCCTTTCTTATATTATACGAAAAGATATATATAATCATACACAATAAAAATAAAAAAGTCTAGTATAAAAAAATTATTTTATTATAATATTAGTATATCAAAAAATAAATAAAGAAAAACTAAAATAACATTGAATAAAAAGTTGTAAAAGAAAAATGTTTGGTATATAATTCAAAAAGATGAGGGAGTAATTAGCATATAATATGTAATATAACCAACAACTCGATTAAAAATCTGGTTATATTTTAAATAATAAGACTCATTTGCAAAATTTTAGTTGCAAAGAGTCTTTTTTCTATAAAATAAAAAACTTATTACATAAAAATTAAGACTCTGAATAATATTTTTTAAGGAGGCAAGAAAAGTTGAAAGAATATTTAAAGAGTGCAGAAGATGTTCTAAAAGAAGTTAATTCAACAACAAATGGTATTAAGGAAAGTGAGGCAAGAGAACGACTTGAAAAAAATGGGCTAAATAAATTAAAAGAACTACCAAGAGATGGTATGATTAAAAAATTTTTTAAGTCGCTAATGGATCCAATGATTATAATGCTGCTAGCAGCTGCTGCTATTTCTGCAGTTACAGCAGCAATAAGTGGAGATTCTTTCACAGATGTATTTATTATATTATTTGTAGTAATAATTAATACTATTCTAGGAATGATTCAAGAAAGCAAAGCAGAGCATGCAATCGATTCATTAATGGAAATGACAAAAGCATCTTCAAAAGTAATTAGAGATGGTACAATTAAAAATGTAAAAAGTGAAGATTTAGTAGTTGGCGATGTTATCGTTTTAGAAGCAGGAGATGCAATTCCAGCAGATTGCCGAATCCTAGAATCATTTAGTATGAAGGTAGAAGAAGCAGCATTAACAGGAGAATCTATACCTGTAACTAAGATGGTAGATATGATAAACTTAAAAGAAAATACACTAGATATACCTTTAGGCGATAGAACTAATATGTTATACAGTGGAAGTACTTTAAGTTATGGAAGAGGAAAAGCAGTAGTTGTTGCAACAGGAATGGACACTGAAATGGGAAAAATAGCGGACGCATTACAGAATGCAGAAGAAGGAAAAACGCCTCTTCAAAAAAAGATGTCAGAAATTTCAAAAGTACTTACTAAACTTGTTGTAATAATAAGTGTATTTGTATTTATATTTGGAATAATTAAAAGTGGTGATTTTTCAGGAAAACATATATTAGATACATTTTTAGTTGCAGTAGCTTTGGCTGTTGCAGCAATTCCAGAGGGATTACCTGCAGTTGTAACAATCGTACTTTCAATGGGTGTTACATCAATGTCTAAAAGACAAGCTTTGATAAGAAAATTAAGTGCAGTAGAAACATTAGGATGCACACAAGTAATATGTACAGATAAAACAGGAACATTAACTCAAAATAAGATGACTGTAGTAGAAACAGAAACGTCAAATAAAAAACTATTAGCTGAAGCAATGGCATTATGCTCAGATGCAGAAATTGGAAAAGAGGATAAAGAAGCAATTGGAGAACCTACAGAAGCTGCTCTTGTAAATTTTGCAAATAAATTAGGACTTCCAAAATATAAATTAGAAGAAGAAGCACCAAGAATTGGCGAAGTACCATTTGACTCAATCAGAAAAATGATGACAACAGTTCATAAAAAGGAAGATAAGATTATACAATATACAAAAGGTGCATGCGAAATCTTACTAGAAAGATCATCAGGATTTTTAAAAGATGGAAAAGTTGTGCCTATGACTGATGAATTAAAATCAGAAATAAAAAAACAAAATAAAACATTTGCTGATAAAGCATTACGTGTATTAGGTGTTGCATACAGAGAACATAATGAAGAACCTCAAAAATATGAAACAGATACATTAGAAAAAGATTTAATTTTTATAGGTTTTGTTGGAATGATAGATCCTTGCAGACCAGAGGTATACAATGCAATAAATAATTGCAGAAGTGCAGGAATTAGAGTTGTAATGATTACAGGTGATCATATAGATACTGCAGCTGCAATAGGAAAAGACTTAAAAATAATAAATGATTCATCAGAAGCTATTGTTGGAGCAGAACTAGATAATTTATCAGATGAAGAACTAGTAAAAGTGGTAAAGCAACATTCAGTATTTGCAAGAGTACAGCCAGAACATAAAACCAAAATAGTAAAAGCTTTGAAATCTCAAGAACTTGTAGTAGCAATGACTGGAGACGGTGTAAATGATGCTCCATCAATAAAAGAAGCTGATATTGGAATTAGCATGGGAATCACAGGAACTGATGTTACTAAAGGTGCATCAGATATGGTATTAGCTGATGATAATTTTGCAACAATAGTAAATGCAGTTGAAGAAGGAAGAAAAATATATGATAACATTAGGAAAGTTTTACAATTTCAACTTGCAACAAATGCTGCAGAAGTTATATATGTTTTCTTTGCATCTGCAATTGGTGTAACAATAATAACACCAGCACAATTATTGTGGATAAATATGGTTACAGACAGTACACCTGGATTAGCACTAGGCATGGAAAAAGCAGAAGAAAAATTAATGTCAAGAAAACCACGTAATTCAAATGAAAGTATATTTGCTAATGGAACCGGATTTGCAACCGTAATACATGGTTTGATAATGGCAATATTAGTAATTGTTTCTTTCTTTATGGGACAATACGTACAAAATGGAAATTATGGATTTTTTGCATCAGCAGATGGAATGACAATGGCTTTCTTAACAGCAAACTTCATAGAAATTTTTTATGCAATTTGTATGAGATCACAAAAAGAATCTTTATTAAAAATGAAAACAAGAAATAAATGGTTAGCTGCTTCATTTGTGTTAAGTGTGATTTTAACTATTGGAGTAATATATATTCCAATATTATCAAGCTGGTTTGGATTAACTTCAATTTCTTTAAAAGAATTAGGAATAGCTTTTGGTTTAGCATTTATAATAGTACCAATAATCGAAATTTTAAAATTTTTCCAAAGAAAAATAAAAAATTAAAAAATATATAAACATTTTGGAGAAATAATGCATATATTTGAAATTATAATTATAAGCATAGGCTTGGCAATGGATTCCTGCACAGTATCAATATGTACAGGGATGGCTATGAAGAAAATTAACATAAAAAAAGCATTGGTAATTAGCTTTTGGTTTGGACTTTTCCAAGCATCTATGCCTATAATAGGATATTTTTTAGGAACAACATTTTCAAATTTAATAGACCAAGTAGATCACTTTATTGCCTTTTTTATTTTGCTAGTTATAGGAATAGGAATGATAAAGGAAAATAAAGAAACTTCAATTATTAGTGATAATCTAACATTGAAAAATATAATTGTGCTTGCCATAGCAACAAGTATAGATGCATTAGCGATAGGAATAACATTTTCATTTTTCAAAACAAATATAAAAAGTGCATTTTTTTGCATAGGAATAATAACGTTTATATTATCATTAATAGGTAATATTTCAGGAAGTGTACTTGTAAATAAAATTTTAAGCAAAAACAAAGTAGATAAATCTATTTCATCAATAGGAGGAATAATACTAATATCAATAGGAACAAAGATTTTATTGGAACATTTAGGAATATTATAACAAAACTTGAAAGAAAATAATTTTTTTGATACTATAAGTAAAAATATAATTGGAGAAAAAAATGGAACATTGGAGTGTAGAAGACTATAAAAATTTTACTAATCAGGATAAAATAAAAAAGGCCAAATATAGAGCTAACAAAACTTCGATAGATGGTCATACATTTGACAGTCAAAAAGAAGCAAATTACTATTGTGAACTAAAAAATAGATTACAAGCAAAAGATATAAAAGGCTTTTGCATTCAGCCAATTTTTATATTGGCAGCAGGGCTAAAATATAAACCAGATTTTATAGTATTTAATAATGATGGAACTAGTGAAATAATAGATGTTAAAGGTTTTAAAACGAAAGAATATATTGCTAAGAAAAAATTCTTTGAAGAAAAATTTAATTTAAAAATTAAGGAAATATAATTTAATTAAAATAATAGAATAAAAAGAAAGTATAAATCTACTTTCTTTTTTATCTAATGGGAGGTATCTATGAAAGTTTTATTAGTAAATGGAAGTCCACATGAAAAAGGATGTACTTATACAGCACTTTCAGAAGTGGCTAAAACTTTAAAAGAAGAAAATATCGAAAGTGAAATATTTTGGATTGGAACAAAAACAATTTCAGGTTGTATAGCATGTAAAAAATGTGCAGAAATTGGAAAATGTGTATTTAATGATACAGTAAATGAATTTGCTGAAAAGGCAAAAGAATTCGATGCATTTATTTTTGGAACACCAGTACACTATGCAGCAGCATCAGGCTCTATGACATCATTTATGGATAGAAGTTTTTATTCAATTTCATCAAGTGGCAAATCAGAATATCTTAGATATAAGCCAGCTGCATGTGTAATATCAGCTAGAAGAGCTGGAACAACAGCTACATACGACCAGATAAACAAATATTTTGGTATAACAGAAATGCCTATAATATCATCAAGATATTGGAACATGGTACATGGAAATACACCTGAAGAAGTAAAAAAGGATGAAGAAGGTTTACAATCAATGAGAATACTTGCTAGAAATATGGCATATTACTTAAAATGCATAGAATGCGGAAGAAAAGAAGGTATAGAATTACCTAAAAGAGAAAAAATAACTTTTACAAATTTTATAAAATAATAAGAATATTGGATTTTAATAAAAAAGTATGGTAATATATAGCTGATAAGTAGAGGGGGAATATAGTTGGAAACTTACAAACATAAGGTACATTATTATGAAACAGATAAAATGGGAATAGTACATCATTCTAATTACATTAGATGGCTAGAAGAAGCAAGAGTATATGCAATGGACAAAATGGGATACAGTTTTCATAGGTTAGAAGAAGAAGGACTATTATCACCTGTATTATCATATAATATTGAAATTAAGCATAGTACAACATTTGATGATATAGTAGAAATTATTCCAAAAGTAAAATCTTATAATAGTGTAAAATTAGAAATGAAATACGAAATAAAGTTAAATGATAAAATTATTGCAATAGGCAATACAAAACATTGTTTTACTAATCAACATGGTTTACCACAAAGACTAAATAAAACTTTACCAGAATTGGACGATAAATTAAAAAAAGAATTATTAAATAAGTAGAAAGAATTATAAATGAAGACTATAATTAATATTTTAAAGGAAGAAATTAAATATAGAGATCAAATTTTTAGACTTGCCCAAATAGACTTAAAGAAAACGTATAGGGAATGTGCTATAGGATGGGCATGGGCAATAATTAGACCTACAATAACTATACTTGTATATTGGATTACTTTTACATTTGGACTAAGAGTAGGAAAAGATGTTAATGGATATTCATACTTTTTATGGATAGTAACAGGTATAATTCCATGGTTTTATATGAACGATATGTTAGTAGCAGGAACTGAATCAATATATAATTATAGAAATCTAGTAACCAAAACTAAATTTCCACTATCAGGAATTCCAATATTTGTAAGTATTTCAAAATTTATAGTGTTTTTAATTTTAATAACTATATCAATAGTAATTTTTATATTATTTGGTCATTTTATTGATTTGTATATATTTCAAATAATATTTTATGCACTATTAATGTTTATGTTTTTTACTACATTTGGAATAACAGCTTCACTATTAGGAGCGATAAGTAGAGATTTTTCAGCATTTATACGATCTATGATAACACCTATTTTTTGGGTATCAGGAATCTTATGGAACACAGACAATATCACAAACTTTTGGGGAAAATTATTTTTTAAATTAAATCCAATTACATTTTTTGTTAATGGATTTAGAGATTGCTTTATATACAAAATTCCGATTTGGAAAAAAGGAGAAGAATTAGCAATTTTTGCAATAATATTTATACTTTTAATTTTTATTACTGCATGGATATATAAAAAACTAAGAAAAGAAGTTCCAGATGTCTTATAGAAAGGATTAAATTACTTTGGAAGATGCTATTATAAAATTCGAAAACGTAACAAAAAAATATAAATTATTTAGCAACACACAGAACAGATTATTGTCAGTTTTCTCTAAAAGTGTGCCTTATAAAGAAAAAGTAGCAATAAATGATGTTTCTTTTTCGATAAAAAAAGGAGAAACAGTTGCAATCTTAGGAAAAAATGGTGCTGGAAAGTCATCAATGCTAAAGATGATTTCAGAAATAATATTTCCAACACAGGGGAATGTTATTGTTAATGGAAGAGTAAATGCACTTTTGCAGCTATCAACTGGATTTGAACAAGAATTTACTGGAAGAGAAAATATATATATAAAAGGTTATATTTTAGGATTAAAAGCTAAAGAAATAAAACAAGTTGAACAAAAAATAATTGATTTTGCAGAATTAGAAGAATACATTGATCAACCAATAAAATCATACTCTAGTGGAATGAAGTCAAGGTTAGGTTTTGCAATATATGCAAATATCAAACCAGAAATATTCATAATTGACGAGACTTTAAGTGTTGGCGATGCAGCTTTTAAGAAAAAATGCTTAAAAAAAATTAATGAAATATTATCAGATGAAAATATAACATTATTATTTGTAACACATTCAATGGAAGATGCTAGACAATTTTGTAAAAGAGGAATTGTTTTAAAATCAGGAAAAATAATTTTTGATGGAAAAATAGACCAAGCTATAGAAAATTATCAAAAAACCATTTAAAAAGTTTACATAAATTACACACAATAGTTGACTAAAATTAATAGTTTTAGTATAATAATAAATACGTCAAACTAATATCTAATGTGTTTGTATTTTAATATAATATGAAACAACACTATAATTTTTGTAGGGTTGTTTTTATTTGGTAAAGGAAGGAAACAATAATGGAACAAGAAGAAAACATTTTGGGGAAAGAAAAAATTAGTAGACTAATATTAAAATTTGCAATACCAAGTATAATATCTTTACTTGTAAATTCACTATATAATATAGTTGACCAAATTTTTATAGGTAGAGGTGTAGGATACTTAGGAAATGGAGCAACAAATGTAGTATTTCCATTAGTTGCAGTGGCACTTGCTTTTTCATTAATGATAGGTGATGGCACATCTGCTTTATTAAGTCTTAAATTAGGAGAAAAGAAGAAAGAAGAAGCAGAAAAAGGAGTTGCTACTGGTATTATATTATCAATAATAGTTTCAACAATTTTATGTATTGTAAGTCTTTTGTTCTTACCACAGCTATTACAATTATTTGGATGCACAGAAGCATTAAAAGAATATGCTTTAAATTATGGATACATAATTGCAATTGGTTTACCTTTTATGATGATAGGAATATCACTAAACTCAATAATAAGAGCAGATGGAACTCCTAAATTTGCAATGGCATCAATGGTAACAGGCGCAATACTTAACACAATTTTAGATCCAATACTTATATTCGTATTTCATATGGGAGTACAAGGAGCTGCAATAGCAACAATAGCAAGTCAATTTGTAACATTAGTAATGAATGTATTATATATAAGAAAGTTTAAGTCTATAAAATTAAATAAGAGTAATTTTAAATTTAAACCAAAGACTGCTACAAAAATAGCTTCACTAGGAATAAGTAGTTTCATAACTCAAATGAGTTTTGTACTTGTAATGTCTGTAGAAAATAATTTATTAG
This sequence comes from uncultured Clostridia bacterium, assembly GCA_947594845.1. Lineage (GTDB taxonomy): Bacteria > Bacillota > Clostridia > TANB77 > CAG-508 > UMGS1994. Next base: position 126,388 of record CANQEI010000002.1, read on the forward strand.
GAAAATATGGTGCAAATTCAAAATTCGGACCAGAAATACCAATTACAGTTCTTGGAATTGTAATGAAAATAAGTCAAATTTTAAATAGTATAATAATAGGATTATCATCAGGGGCACAGCCAATACTAGGATATAATTATGGCGCTAGAAAATTTGATAGAGTAAAGAAAACATTGAAAGTAGTATTATTTACAAGCGTTACAATAAGTACAGTAGCATTTGTATTATTCCAAACAATACCAGATAAACTAATATTAATATTCGGTAGTGGAGATGCAAATTATATGGAATTTGCATGTTTAGCATTTAGAATATATTTAATGTTATGCATTGTAAATGGAATTCAAATTCCATCAGGAATATTCTTCCAAGCAATTGGAAAAAGCATAAAAAGTGCAATATTATCAATTTCAAGACAAGTGTTATTTTTAGTGCCAGCAATAATAATTTTGGGAAGCATATTTGGAATTATGGGTGTATTATATGCAGGACCTGTAGCAGATGGATTAGCATTTATTGTATCAGGTATTTTAATAATATTGGAATTAAAAAATCTTGGAAAGAAAACAGTAAAAAGTGAAGCTTTAATAGATGATACAAGTACTGATAATATTTTAAGTGAACATACAGTAATAACAGTTTCAAGAGAATACGGATCTGGAGGCAGATATGTAGCAAGACTTGTTGCAGATAAACTAGGAATAAAATTTTATGATAAAGATTTCATAAAACTTGTATCTGAAGAAACTGGATTATCAGAAGAATATATTGAAGAAAACGAACAAAAGAGAGATCCAAGTGTAGCACTTGATAATGTTGTTTATAATGGATTATCAAATTCAGATGAATTATTTGTTAAAGAATCAGAAATAATTAAAGAAGTAGCTAAAAAAGATTCTTGCGTAATAGTTGGAAGATGTTCTGATTTTATATTAAAAGATGAAAAAAATGTTTTAAAAGTATTCATATATAGTGATGATGATAAGAAAATAGAAAGAGCAACAAAAATCTATGGATTAGACAAAGAAAAAGCTAAAAAAGAGATTAGAAGAATAGATAAGTTAAGAGCAAACCATTATAAATATTATACAGGAAGAGATTGGAAAGAATATTCAAATTATGATATTTGTATAAATAGCGATATATTTGGAGTAGAAAAATCTGCTGATATTATATGTAATATGGTAAAAACAAAAGTTAAGATATAATAAGATAAAAGAGTATATGATATATACTCTTTTATTATGTGCGACGTTGTTCGTCGCACAATAAAACCACGTGCTATGCACGTGAGGAATCAAAAAGCGATGGCGT
>CANQEI010000003.1 GCA_947594845.1 uncultured Clostridia bacterium
AATAAACTCATGCTCTTCCCACATATTTAATGTTTCTATTTCAGGTATTCTTCTGTTAAATAAATTATCTAAATCCTCGCTTTTTACCACAGTGAAAACCTCCTTATTAACTAAGTTTACACTACTCTTTATACCATTTTTTGTAGCTTTTAAAAAATTATTATCTATTAAATTTTAGTTTTATTTGTATTCCATTATGCAAAGTATTTCATCGGCTATTATAATATAACTTTTTTATTTATCTGTCAATTGCAATCACAGGGTATTTTTACACAGTTATATTATTTGTATTTTAATCTATTTTAGCATAAATAGTTTGCCTATAATTTTTATATTAGTACGAACAATTGCTAAATATAATAATTTAAACCAATTATTGGTTATAGGTATTATATCATAAAACAGCCATTTCTTAATGTTTTGCAAAGCTAAATATTTAAAGCAAAAAACTATATAAAGCACTCACGCACTTTATATAGTTTTTTAATTAGATGATTTACGAATATTCTTAATACTTAAAATAATTAAAAAGAATACCCCTAAAGTAACACATATATCTGCAATATTAAAGATTGGAAATTTTAGTATATTAACATGAATAAAATCAATAACAAATCCCCTAAATATAATATCTATTAAATTACTGATACCACCAGCTAAAATAAAATCTAAACCAATTAAAGTTTTAGCATTTATTTCATCTTTTCTTTCATGTATAAGTTTTAAAATAATAGCACACACAACAAAAATTTCTATACTAACAATCCAAATATTAGTGTTTCTTACTCCAAACATATTTGTCTTATTTTCTAGATAATCTAAATTCAAAAAATTTGGTATTAAAACTATTTGTTTATTTATCATAAAAATTTTGGTAATTTGATCTATTGCTATAATTAATATTAAAATGATTATACTTATTATTATCGTTTTTTTTCTTGACATTTTTCTTCCTTACTTCTTTTATGCTATTTATTTTACCATTAACCATTATAACTTTTCCATAGTTTTTTAAATTTTTTTAAATTTGAATTAATACGGGCTGAATTTGCCTTCCTTCTAAAGCATATTCTACTGTTTTTATTAAAAGGCTAGCGTCAAATACGACTGAATTAGGCTTAGATATAGGATTATCTTGTTTAAATGGCACAAAATAATAATTTTTCATATTTAATAATTTACCTATATTTATTGCATTTCCACTTAACGCATTATTAGTTGATGGTGCAATTACCAATGGTCTCTGATTTCTTAAATGAGATTTCGCAGCCATTGTAGCTGGAGTATCTATAATATCATTTGCAAGTTTTGCCATTGTATTTCCTGTGGCAGGAGCTATTATCATTATGTCTGTCAAATTCTTCGGGCCAATTGGTTCTGCATCTTGAATAGTATGAATAATTTTATTATTAGTAATATTTTCTATTTTATCTATAAAATCAGTTGCTTTTCCGAATTTTGTATCTAAATTATATGCATTATAAGACATTATTGGAAGTACATTTGCTTTTAAATCTACAATTTTCTTTAGTTCTGCTATACTTTTATTAAAAGTACAAAAAGAACCAGTAAATACATATCCTATGTTTTTCCCTTCTAGAGTCAAAAAAATAACCTCCTTTGAAAATCATCTAATACATTATATGAAATTATGTAAATTATTGTGTTTTATAAATTACAAACCTTATCCAATATAAAAGCCCTCCATGTTTTATACAACATTTTGGGCTTAACTGTCTTCTAATATTTAAAAAATTATTTATTAATAATTTTCAGCTTTTACTTCAAAGAATGCTTGTGGATGATTGCAAACTGGACAAACTTCTGGAGCAGATTTTCCTATAACAATATGTCCGCAATTTCTACATTTCCAGATTCTATCTCCATCTTTACTAAATACTAATCCATTTTCAACATTTTCTAATAATTTTTTATATCTTTCTTCATGCTCTTTTTCTATTTTTCCAACAGCTTCAAATAAATAAGCTATTTTATCAAAACCTTCTTCTTTAGCTTCTTTTGCCATTCTGTCATACATATCTGTCCATTCAAAATTTTCTCCTTCAGCAGCAGCTTTTAAGTTTTCTGTAGTTGTTGGAACATCACCATCATTTAATAATTTAAACCATAATTTAGCATGTTCTTTTTCATTATCAGCTGTTTCTAAGAATATTGCTGCTATTTGCTCATATCCTTCTTTTTTTGCTTTACTAGCAAAATATGTATATTTATTTCTTGCTTGTGATTCCCCAGCAAAAGCTTCCATTAAATTTTTTTCTGTTTTTGAACCTTTTAATTCCATAATTACCTCCTATTAACTTTCTATAAAGTACACTTAATATATCACATAGATATAAAAAAGTCTAGATAAACAAAAAATTTATAACTAATAGACCCATGAATCCATCCACTTAGTTTTTTCTATATATTCTTTATCAACCGGCATTCCAGAATATACTGGATAAAAGTATATAAAAAATCCTAAAAATATCGCACATAATATAGGAATAATATACTTAAATTTTTCTTTCCATTCAACTAATTTACTGATTATAAAAACTATAGTTAACATCATAAACGGTATAGTTATAAAATAATGATATATAAACATTATTCTTCCTATAAAATAATATGCTAGCCACGTACATAAAATCATAATTATAAGCATAATTCCTTCTCTATTTTTCTTGAAAACAGAATAGATTAAAGTAGCAACTGCAGTTATAATTGAAAGCCACCATATTGCTGGATTTCCCATACATGCAATAGTTGCGTATTTTCCATTTTCAAAATCTGCAGAATAAAACCAAAGTGGTTTTTGCATAATTGGCCACGTATACCATGGACTAGAAAAAGGATGTTCTGCCACTAATTTTGAATGGTATTCATACATATTTTTTTGATATTCTATAAAAGAATTAATATCCGTAATTCCTTCATTTGGATCTAATATTACTGGTATGTATGAAATTACATATATGCAAATTGGAATAATAGCAAAAGCCAATACAGAAATTAAGATTAATTTAATATCCCATTTTTTATTTTTGAAAAAGTCAATAGCATAAATTATTCCCATACCTAATCCAACAAAGGCTGCTGTCCATTTTACAGAAATAGCCATACCCCAAAATGTACCAGATAAAATCAGAGCAATAGCTTTCTTTTTTAATGGATCTTCTTTTTTTAATTTTATATATTTTATAAAAAATAAAAATGATATTAAAATGAATAATACTAAAAACGTATCAACTGTTCCAATTCTAGTTTGTACAAAGTGCATACCATCAGTAGCCATAATCACAGCTGCAAAAATTCCATAAATTTCTTTTTTGAATAATTCTTTTGCTATAAGATATATTATAAGTATCATAAATATACCAGCAATATTTCCCATAAGCCTATATGCAAACGGAGTTACACCGCAAAAATACATAGGAATTGACATTATTAACTTTCCTAGTACAGGATGTGAATATTCAAAAATAGGTAATTTATTCATAATTTCATATGAAGCTCTTGGAAAATAAACTTCATCAAAATAAGAACTGTTTTCATATGAAAATTCATCAGGCACCATATCTTGCTCATCTAATAAAAACTTTTCATTTTCTCCAATAGGAGTTAGAGCAACTTCATTTCCTTTAGCATCATAAGCTTTTATTTCTCCTAATGTTGTAGTATCATAATATGATTGCAATACAAGATATTTATAATTTCCTTCAGAAACATCTATTTTAAAATTATGCCATCTAAATACATATTCAGAGCTATATGAAACAGCAGTAGAGTATTTACTAGCATCTGTATAATCTTCTGATAAAAAGAAAGTAATATATAATACATTATTACCTGTATATAACATAACATTTTTTAGATCTATTCCTTGATCAAACTCATATACAAGTTGATGCCTATCTTTTAGATTTACATATGTTTGTGGATTTTCATTTCTTCCCAATTTATAAAAAGATACAATTGTATATAAAATTAGAATAGCCAATAATACAATAGTAGATTTCTTTATTTTCATTTTTTTCCCCTTAATTTAAAGATAACAGAAATTATGTTTCTGTTATCTTTAATATGTTTATTTTAGTCTACGTCTAGTAATCCATACACAAACACCTAATAAGATTATTGCCACAGGAATAGCATATATTATAACTCTTACTATAGCATCTTGTCTTTCTGTTGGTTGATATGTTGTATCCATTAAAGTTTTTCTTATTGAATACAATTCACCCTTGTTTGCTGAAAATGCAAAAGAGTTCATTATTATGTTAGCATTATACTGAATCATTGCAAATTGTTGATTATTAATAGTTATATAGTTGTCTGAGAAAGATGATGTTGATGCAAATACAACTAATCTTGACTCATCTCCTGAATCAGTAGTTTTCTGAATTGCTGCACCAGTTACATAAGAAATTTTATCTTCATTTTCAACATATGTTGATGTAGAGAAATCATTTATTACAGCAGATGTAGAAGTTTTTAAAATTGGTGTTGCTGTAACATTCTTTTCTATCATCTTAGAAGAATCTAACTCAATTAAACCTGTTCCATATAATAAAGGTTTTACATTATTATTATACATAAATCTAGTTATTTCATGGTCTGATGAAATATTTGATTGAACCAATATTCCATTTGAACCTGCAACAGCGTTCTCAGAAACTTCTGTTATCATTTTATTTGGCATTGAAATAGCATATTCATCTAAGACTTTTTGGAAGTTTGGTAAAGATCTGTTTTTATTTACCATATCAATGTCATTAGTAATTATCATATCTCCGCCTTTTTCTATATATTGACAAATATTTGTAGCTTCTAGTTCTGTTAAATCTGATGTTAATCCCATTATTACCAATATATCGCAATCATCAGGAATTGTAGGATCAGCAATCAAATCTATTGAATCAACAACATAATATTCATCTTGTAAATATTGTGCTAAATAATATAATCCATTTTCAGTAGTATAATTTGTTCTACTTCCACCGATAAAATATACTTTTGTATCATCTTTTGCCATTAAATTATTTATAGCATTTGTTAATTTTTGTTCTGTAATATCAATAGTGTTATACTCTGCATCATAAGTGTACAAATCATAACCATCAATATAAGAAGTTTTTCCTTCTTCTGAAACACCAATTATTGAAGAATATCCCTCTTCAAAATTATATTGCTGAATTAGTTCTAAATCTGCTGAAGTAACTAATTGATATGTTATTTTTGAGTTTTCTGCATTATATTGTCTTAACAAATCTGCTGCTGCGTCATTTTCAGAAAATCCCCAAAGATAAAATTTTATATCTGTATCAACCGTTTTAGCTATATTTTTAGATTGATCAGTTAAAGTGTGTAATTTTCCTTGTGTTAAATCTATTTGTGCTAAATTTACATTTCTAACACATAAATTTATAACAATATATAATGCAATTAAAATAGCCATTAATAAAATTGTTCTACTTGTATCTTTAATACAATATTCTTTAACTTTTCTAAAGCAATTTACTATCTTCTCCTTAGGAGTCTTTGCCTCTTCTTCTTTCTTCTTTTTCTTTTCTATCTTATTTTTTTCTAAATCCATTTTCTTCAAAATTTTTTTAGATTCTTTCTCTTTTTTCTCCATCGTTATATCCTTTCTTTAAACTATATCTTTATTCATTATTAAATCATCTTACTTAACAGACTTTCTTCTTTGAAGTATTATAATTGTAAGTAATACAAATAATAAAATAAATGATATATATCCAACAACTTCTTTTAAAGATATAATACCTTGTGGAAATTTTTGGTACATTTGTACTAAAGAAAACATTTCAACAAGCCCTTGATAATTTTGTAAAAAAGATACTATTAAGAAAAATCCAATTGATACTACTGCTGCAATAACTTGATTTTCAGTAATTGATGAAGCAAACATTCCAAAAGAAATATATGCCATAGATAATAAAACGAAGCCAAGCATTGCAACAAGAGGCTCAACTAAGCTGACATTTCCAAAAAATCTTAATATTGCATAATATATAAATAATAAAGCTAGTCCAATTACAGTAACTAAAGTTGCTGCAAAAAACTTTCCTAATACTATATTTATTATACTTTTAGGAGATGTCATCAAAAGCTGATCTGTACCTGTCTTCTTTTCTTCTGCAAACATTCTCATTGTAAGCATTGGAATAATAAATGATAACACTACTGTACTGTCCCAAACTACATATTCGAATTTTAAAGAACCTTGTGCAAATGTATACATATAAAATACAAAGCTAACAACAATCATAAAAAGTGCTATGAATATATAGCCTATCGGCGTGAAGAAATAACTTTTTAATTCTTTTTTTATAATTGCTAACATTATTTTTTACCTCCTTCTTCAGTAATTTTCAAGAAAGCATCTTCTAATGAATTTTCCTTCTTCTTCATTTCAACTATAGTAATATCCTTATTAGCACATTCTTTAAATAATATTTTTCTAATATCTTCATTTCCTTTATATTTTACACTATATACTTTTTCTGTTTTATTTTCCTTAATTAATTTTATTTCTGAAATATTAGAAATAGTTTTTTTCAAAGTTTCAAATTTATTTTCTTCATCTTCTACAGTTACTATAACTTCAGAAGAATCAGTAGCAGTTTTTTCTATTTTTTCTGTTGAATCAATCCTTAAAATTTTTCCTTTATCAATAATTATTATTTTATTACACATTTGGCTTATTTCAGATAAAATATGCGAACTTACTAAAATTGTATGTTCTTTTCCTAAAGATTTTATTAAATTTCTAATTTCAATAACTTGTTTTGGATCCAAACCAACAGTAGGTTCATCTAATATTAAAATTGGTGGATTTCCAACTAAAGCCCCTGCAAGACTTACTCTCTGCCTATAACCTCTTGATAAGTTTTTAATTAATTTACCTTTAACGTTTTCAAGTCCAGTAACATTAATAACTCTATCAACCTCATCCTTTTTTTCTTTTCTCTTGACAAGTTTTAAATCTGCCATATATGAAATGAATTCTTTTACAGTTAGCTCTAAGTATAATGGCACATTCTCTGGCATATAACCAATTTGTTTTTTTGCCTGAGTTGGCTTTTTGTTAATATCAAAGTTATTAACTAGAATAGTTCCAGATGTAGGCTCTATGAAGCCAGTAATCATACTCATTGTTGTTGACTTTCCAGCACCATTAGGTCCTAAAAATCCTACTACTTCTCCTTCAGCAATCTTGAAACTTGCATTGTTCACAGCGACAAAATCGCCATATTTTTTCGTAATATTTTGTACCTCTATCACGCGTTTTTTCCTCCTTTTTTTGTCTTACAAGTTATATACTTTTTTCAATATTACATAAATTTTATATTTGTAATATTAAAATAAAATTAAAAACAATTATTTTTTATATTCTTGCAATTAGCCCTTTAATTTTAATTCCTTGCTCTGAAAACATATTTTCATGCTCTGTTCTAATATCTTCAAAAATCAAATCCTTATGCAAATCATATGTCTTTTTTAAAATTGTGAAACCACTATCATTAAAATATTTTATACTTTCTTCAAATAATTCATCATCATCTGTTTTGAAAAATATTTCTCCGTCCATTCTTATTCAAAAAAGTTTTATACTTCTCTAATTGCCTTGTATGAGTAAGTCTTCGTTTCTTATGTTTTCCTCTTGGCCACGGATTGCAAAAATTTATGTAAATTCTATCTATAATATCTTTTTCAGAAAAAACTTCTAATATTCTTTCAGCATTCATTCTAATTAGTAGAAGATTATCAACAGTAAGATTTTTTTCTTTATATTTTTCTTCTATATTTCGTTTTGATAATCCTAACATAGCTTCTATCATATCTGCAGCAATATAGTTATTTTCTTGATGAGTTGATGCTAAATTAGCAATAAAATTTCCTTTTCCACATCCCAATTCTAAATGAATTGGCTTATCTGATATTTTAAAGGATTCTTTCCATTTTTCTATATTTACACTAGGATTATCAATATAAAAACTTGCTTCTTCTAATTCTTTTTTAGCCCACGGCCTTCTTCTTATTCTCATATATTCCTTTCTATGGATGAGATTTATATGTATCAGTTGATAAAAGCTCTGTGTTAACTAAAGAACCATCTTTATATAAACTTCTATATGCTTTATAAGTCCTTGATCCTACTTTTTCTGTGAAAACTTTAACTTCATAGTCATCATCAGTTCTTAATCCATATATTGCAACTGTACAATATCCATTTTCTACACTTGAAACAATTTTTATTGGATAAGATCTATTGTTTTTAAACCTAAAATCCCTTGATCCATATGCAACAGTAGCATCTCTTCCACCACTTGCATAAGAAGTCAAAAACATATGATTGCTACGTTCTACTATTTCTAAGTTTGAAAATAAAGCAGCATTGTATAATGTTGTCGAAACCTGACAAATGCCACCTCCTAATCCATCTTCTACTCTACCATTTACATATATTGGAGCTTCTTTATATCCAGCAGCAATGGTTCTTTCCCCAACCACTGAATTATAAGAAAAAACATCTCCAGGCATAACTACTGTTCCATTTATCTTATTAGAAGCTAATCTTAAATTAGTTGTTCTATTAGCATTTCTTACATATGCAGTAGAAAAATCTGAAAGTTTATCTGGAAAAGCCTCCATTCCTAAATCATTAACAGTTATATTAGCCTTAGTATATTTTAAAGGAATTTCATATTCTTCCTTAGACTCTGCAGCAATTTGAGCAGAAACCTCTTCAACGCTCTCTGCAAAATCTACGCCAGTTTCTTCTGGATAAACCATTCTTGGATCAGTAATAAAATATGCATCTTTGACTTCTTTATAAATTTCTGAATGTATCTGCTCTACATTAATTGGATCAGGATACTTATCATATGTAGGAATATCATAAAAAACATCTTTATAATTTTTTTCATTTAATGCATTTATTATTATTTGTTTTGTTTCATCAGTTTCAGCAGCTTTACCCACTTTACCCGCGGTAATAATAAGCTTTCCGTTTTCTATATAATAGCTTGGTTGCTCTACCTGTTCTGGTAATTTTGCAGATATGTCAAGTATACAAGCATCTAGTGCGACTTCATCATATGAAACATTAATTTTTACATTCTCTGGGTTTTGGGATAATGAAATTACTTTAAAATCCCTATCTACAAAAGAACCAATTCTTCCAATTCTATAAGCATTAACTACTGCTTCATCTAATTTAAATTTTACATCAAGTTGTTCTAACGCAATTGAATATTGATCTTCACCATATTGAAAATATAATATAGTATCTAAATTATCCAAAAATTCTGTTTGAATTTTATTTTTTGCTTCCTCCATAGATAATCCAGATACATCTATTCCTTCAATTGAAACGCCCTTCTTAATTTTTGTATCTCTATAATTAATAAATGTAAAAATTGCAACAACTATTAAAAATAAAAACAAAATTACAGAAAAAGAAAGAATTGATATTCTTAAACCAAACTTTACTTTAATTTTGGATTGGAAATCTTGTATTTCTTTCTTATTATTCGCTACAACTAACTTATTTTCTTCATTTGAATCATTATTACTAATTATCTGATTTGCCATGCTAGTTTCAATCCTTCTTAAATAAGATAGTATATAATACCTATAATATTATATTTATATGATATTCAAAAGTCAACAAAGACATAGCAAAAACCTATGTCTTTATTAATCATTTTATAATTTTACAGTTATCACTGTTCCTTTAGGTTTATTGTGAGAAATTTTTATATTTCCTCCATGAGATTTTACAATTGTATATGCAATAGAAAGTCCTAATCCACTTCCGCCTTTCTCTCTAGAGCGAGCCCTGTCTTCTCTATAAAATCTTTCGAAAACATGTTTAAGAGCTTCATCACTTATTCCAATTCCAGTATCTATAACTGAAATAACAAATTTATCTTCCTGATTTTTCGCAACTACCTTAATAGTTGATTTTTCTTCTGTATATTTTAATGCATTATCTAATAATATTATCATTAATTGCTTAATTTTATTTTTATCAACATTCGCTTTTTTAGTACAGTTCAATTCTAATATCATTTCTTTTTTTTGAATTTTTGCCATTTCTTCATAAGGTATAGAAACTTCTCTAATCAATTCATTCAACTCAGTTTGAGACTTATTAAGAACAGTTTTATTTTCATCAGCTCTTGCTAAATCCATAAGTTCTTTAACCATCTTTGACAACCTTCTAGTTTCATTTAAGGTAAGAGCAATATCAGCAGATTTATCAATAATTTTACTTTCCGGAGATTGCAAAAGCATTTCCTGTTTAGCTTGTATAATAGTCAAAGGTGTTCTTAATTCATGAGAAGCATTTTGAACAAATTCAGCTTGTTTCTTATATGCATTAATTATTGGATTTAATGCTCGTTTTGACAAATAAAAACTAATAAAAATTGAAAGTATAATTACTGTTCCTGTTCCAATAATCAATGTCTTTGTAAATGATTGCATCATTTCTTTTTCAGAATTAATGTTTATTAAAATATCAACATAATATTTATCATTATTTGATGAAGTAAGTTCACTAGTTATCCCTCTATAATAATACTTTGAATTTATAGATATTTCATATATCCTGTCTATTATATTAGAATCAAAATTTGATCTATCCAAAAATTCAGCAAAAGATTTTACTCTAATAGAAGTTGCTAAAACTTTGCCTTCTTCATTTCTTAATATTGCAACAATTCTAGGATTTGCTATTCTGTCTAAATTAAATTGGAATTCATCAGTTAAATTTTCTTGTATTTCTTCATCAGTCAATTCTGAAAAATTTTTAGTCTCTTCTGAAATTATCGCATATTTAGAACTATCTTCTAATTGTTTTTTATATTGTAATAATTCTCTATCTGCTGACTTATATAAATATGAACCAACTTGTGCCCAAATAAATAAGCTAAAAATACCGAAAACAATTGTAAATAATATTAAATTAAAAATCATGTTTTTTAATAATTCTATTCTAGTAATTCTATGCTCTTTCATAACACTTTCCTTTATTAATCTGATAGTATATATCCTACTCCTCTTAATGTTCTAATATATTTGTCATATCCATATTTCTTAAGTTCTTTTCTAAGTCCACTCGCATAAACTTCTATAACATTAGTAGAAGTGTCTGAATCAAAACCCCAAATTTTATCAAAGATTTGTTCTTTTGTAATTATGGTATTTTTAGAACGAATTAAATATTCTAATAAATCGAATTGTTTTCCTTGTAATATTATTTCTTGATTTTCAATATATGCTTTTCTATTCTTTAAATTTAACTTTAAATTTTTAAATTCCAAAGTATCTTTAACATAAAAACCATTATTTCGTCTTATAATTGCCTCCAAGCGTGCTAATAATTCTTCTCTTTCGAAAGGCTTAACTAAATAGTCATCTGCTCCACAATTTAATCCTCTTACTTTATCATTTAGAGAATCTTTAGCTGTTAATATTAATACAGGTGTAAAAATTTCTTGTGAACGCAATTTCTCTAATACCTCATATCCGTTCATTTCAGGCATCATTAAATCTAATATAATAATGTCATATATATTTTCTCTGGCAAACATATAACCTTCATATCCATCATATGCTTGCTCAACATTATATTGTTTTTCTATACATTGTTTAATAGTATCTGAAAGAATTTTATCATCTTCTATAATTAAAACTTTCATTTGGTAATCATTCCCTTCTCAAGGCATACTAAATGGTGCTTTTTACTTGTTTATCAAATATAAGTATATTCCTAATATCTTAAAAAAATCTTAAAAAAAGGTAAAGCCCCAAATAGCTTTACCTCTTTAGTTTATTTTTCTATTAAAGTTGGTTCTGCAATAACAATTTCTAAAGCTTTTTGTGTTACAATTTCAATTTTTATTTCTTCTATGTCAGAAACATCTACAGAAAAGTCTATAGCTTTAGTATCATATGTAATAGTATCTGAAGAATAAATTAATGTATCTCCATTATATATATTGACTTTTGGTTCTCCTTCTGCTACTACTTTTTCTTGATCTTCTGGAATACAAATCTTGCCATACAATGTTGAATATTTTTTTCCTAAGTTATATGTAACATTTCCAGAATCACTAGTTAAAAAAGCTTTTATATATCCTTTATATGAGTTTCCATCTTTATCTTTTATTGTTGAATTTGCAGAAGAATAAAGTCTAGTTCTAGAAATCTCCTCTTGCTCAATTAAATTTGTTGTTTTTACATTTTTTAATTCTTCAACCAATTGCTTTATATCTTTATCATCTGGTAATACTTTTTGTAAATCCTCTATTAATTTCTTAGCTTCAGAATAATTTGTTTCAAGAAGTTCTCTTGCTTCTAATATAGCATCGCCCTTATATTGTGATATTAGACTTTCTATTTCATCTTTTACATCATCTAAATTGTTATCATCATATTCTGCCAAATATTCTAAAATTTCTTTTGACTTATTTTCTTCTTTCAATTTAGCAACTTCATCTTTTATTTTAGCTATGTGTATATCAGCTTTTTTATTAATAATTAACTGAGAATTTTGAAATTCTTGTTCAACACCTTCTAAAATTTCTAATGCTCTATCATATTTTTTATCAATTAAATATTTTTCTGAATTTGATAAATACTCATTTAGATATAATTGTTCAACTTCTTTTAATTTTTTTGATACTTCAGGATATTTGTCAAAGTCTTCAGTTATTGTATTAAATAACTCTATAGCTTTTTTATAATCTTTATTTTCTAAAAATGTTAAAGCTGTTTGATATGTTTGAAGCATTTTTTCATTTGCTAATTCTTTTTCCTTTTTAGTTAAAAATTGTTTGCCAACGAAAAATCCTACTACAACTAATATAATTACAAATATAATTGTCAAAAAGAAGTTTCTAACTTTCCTACCAAAAGAATTTTTTCTTCTTTCTTTTTCTTCTTTAATAGCAGCTTTTTCTTCTATTTTTTTCTGTTTTTCTTCAAGTTTTTTAGATAGAACTTGTTGTTTTAAATCTTTTTTTGTAAATGTTTTTTCCTCTTTTTCTTCCATAAAAACCCCTCTTTTTTTTATATAAATCTTCTTTTTTAATATATATCAAAAATATATTTTTTTCAACTTTTTTAATTATTTTGTTTTGATTGTTTTATGATTCTAATAATCTCTAAGAAATTACGTTCTATTTCAGGCAAATACTGCAAGTTCGCTCTTACAATATTTTTATCATCAACTATAATAACATTATTCATCACAATATTTTTTTCATTAACTTTTGAAATCATACCATATTTTCGAGATATTTCACCAATTTGATCTTCTATAATTGGTGTCAAAATATTAATTCCTGTAGTTCTATAAATTTCATTTTTCCACGCCAGATGAGAAAGTAAATTTCCAGTACTCATAGCTATTATAACTACATTAAGACTATTAAATATGTATCTAAACCTTTCAATTGAAATTAATTCTTTTGTTGTAATATTACAAAAGTCTTCTTTATATGACAACAAGACAAACCATTTATCATCCTTTCTAGAAAAGTCTATTTTTCCTTCAGTTGAATCGCAAATAAAATTTGGAGCTTCCATCCCTATTTGAACTTTCCCATTAGCCAATAACTCATAATCCATTTTTTCCCCTCCTTTTATTTTATCTTATTCATAAAATAAAAAAACGCCATCCTTTTCCAGGATGGCTTGGGGAAGAAAAAATTTTCAAGACTATTATTTTTAGTCTCTACATTGTTATGATACTATTCAAATATTAAAATAACCTTAAATTATATTTTTTTAATTAATTTTTTCCAAAATAATTTTTGATATTTGCTCACTTGCCTTTCCGTCAAGAAAAAATCCAATCTCTTCTTTTAACTTTTGTTGTTTTTGAACAATTTTATCTAATGTCTCTGTCTCAATCATTTTATTTAATTCATCATTATTATAATTTATTCTCATTGGCAATAAATCATATTCAAAACATGAACCTCTCTGATTATTGTATTCTTCAAAGTCACTGCAATACAATATAAGTGGTATATCAGCAATCAAAGCATCAGAAATAGTAGAAGAATAATCTGTAATTATTAAATCACTCAAAGCAATTAGTTCATATATATCATCATATTGGCTTACATTAATAAAATCCGTATTACATTCTATTAACTGAGTTAAATTTTTGATATTGGGATGAAGTTTGACCATTATATTCCATTTATACTTTGTTGATTTTTCAAGAGTTGCTTTTAATCTTGAAAAATCAATATTGTACGGATTAGTCTTAAATTCATCTCTAAAAGTAGGACAATATAATGCAACTTTTTCATCTTTTTCTATTTTAAACTTTTTCATCATTTTTTCTTTAATTTCTTTTTTGTTTAAAATAATGTTGTCTGTTCTAGGTAAACCAGATTCTAATATATTTCCATTATATTTTAGTGTATTTCTTATTCGATTATTAAAAAATTTGCAATCTGAAATCATTAAATCAATCATTTCATTATCATTTTTAATTGATTTAATCGTATCTTTGTGTAATTTTTCTATTATATCAAATTCTATTTTCTTTAATCCAAATCCTCCATGCCAAGTTTGAATATAATACTGTTCTTTACGCTTTTTCACAAAATAAGGAAAACGTTGATTGTTAATCCAAACTTTCGCAGTTGCTAATTCATATATAAATGAAATTGAAAATTTTTTTACTTGTCTAATTTTATTTGGGATATTATCATATTTTTCATTTACTATCCAAACTATATCTAATTCTTGTCCACTGTCTAGTAATTTTTCTGCAATATATTTAGGTGAATCTCCATATCCTTGTCCTAAAAAATTAAAAAAAACAATTTTATTATTTTTTACTTTAAATACCCTAAATAAATAAAATAGTACACAAGAAATTTTCTTTAGTGCACACTTAAAAATTTTCACAAAAAAACTCCTCTCAAAATTCTTATATACAAATTTTATTTACAACTCTCGTAATAATTAAAAGTAATATGTATACAGCTGCTATACTTGCTCCTGTTGGTAAATTTAAGAAGAAACTTAAAAATATACCAAGTATAAAACAAGTAACAGAAATAATTCCAGAAATAATAATCAATTGTCTAAAACTATTTGTCAATCCTTTAGCAATAACTGCTGGGAAAACTATTAAACTAGAAATTAGTAATGTTCCCATCATTCTCATTCCTAGTACAACAATTAGTGCTGTTAAAAAAGATATTAAAAATTGATAAAAAGTTACATTTATTCCTCTAGTTTTAGCAAATTTTTCATCATATGTAATCATAAATAGTCTATTGTAGAAAAACATATATACACATAAAACAACTACTGATAAAACTACACTTATAATAACATCATTCTTTGTCATTGATAAAATGCTACCGAACATATAATTTGCAACATCAATATTAAAACCTGTAGTTAGAGACGTAATAATTATACCAGCAGCTAAAGCTCCTGTAGATACAAGTGCAATAGTTATATCTCCACTTTCTCCCTTTTTTTGACTTATTATCATTATAATAATAGCAGCAATCATCACTAAAGGCAAAGAAACTAATAGTGGTGATACATTTAATGCAACAGCCAATGTTAAAGCTGCAAACCCAACTTCGCCTAACCCATGACCTATCATAGAGTAATTTTTTAAAATCAAAATTACCCCTACTAGTGCTGCACAAATTGAAATTGCTATTCCACAAATTAGAGCTCTTTGTATAAATGAATAACTTAATAAATCAATAATCTGTCCCATACTTTCCCTTCTTAATTTTTATAATATAAAATTTTATCATATTATTATTATATTATCAATAAAAACCCTCTAAATAAATATTTAGAGGGCACAACATATTTATATATTAAAATGTATATTCCATACCAATAACTTTTCCTTTATATAAGTAAAAAGTTGCATATGTCTCTGTTACTTCTGTAAATTTTTTATTAACTTTCCACATATCTTCTTCTGAATCATATGGTGTTCCAGCAATTTTATCATCATCCTCTTCTAAGTCCTCTTCTAGATATTCTTCGTCATCCATTTCTTCTATTTCTTCTTCTGTATATTCTGTATCCTCATCAATTGCCTCTTCTTCTGTATCTATTACATCTTCTTCAGTTTCATCATCTACTGCAGATTCGTCAGTATCAATTGGTTCATCAATTTCATTTTCTGGCTCTGAAGATACTCTTACCTTACAAACAATCTTTTTCAAATCTTTATTATCAACTGCTTCAGTTGAATACATAACTTTTAGTAATTTAACTTTTTCAATAGAAGTAGAACCATCATATATTGTTCTTATATCACTTTTATACTCTTCTACTTCCTCATCTGTTACTTTACTTATTGCTTCATCAAAATTTTTTATAAATTCTACTCCAGACATTTCTTCACCAGAGTCAGTTATATAAAAATTATTATCCCATGCTATTGTTGCTTTCAAATCCTGTACGTCAATTATTTTTTCAGCATTACCGCTGTTAAATGCTGAAAGATATTTCTTTATTTCTCTTTTTTCAGAACCAGTAGCAAAACTTACAATTAAGATTACTGCTATAACAGCTACTATTAAAGCAACGACAATAGCAATATGTGATTTAATCCATGATAAAATATTTTTCATTAGTATTTCTCCTTTTACTTTTATATATTAAAGCAATTATATTATATGAATTTTAAAACATCAATATTTTTACAATATTTTAAAAAATTTTTTCTAAACTCCTATAGGACATAAGTCATCAGTAACCATATTTTTATTTGAAGAAAAATCCAAAACTTCATTTTTTAGTAAATTTTCATATTTTTCTCTTTTTCCTTCTGGTACAATATTTTTATTTTTAAACCCAACTAATATTATATTTTGTAACTCATCTTTAGACAAACTTGTATCAACTCTAAAAATTTTTACTTCATTAAAAACTGATTTATATGTAGAAAATTCATATTGTAAAAATTTTGAATTTTCTCCTTCTAATGAAGAAAGCACATTTGTAATTACAATTCCATCTTCATTTAAACAGTTTTTAGCATTTTTTATTGCTTCATACGTTGTAAGTTGAAAAGGTACATTTGTACCTTTAAAAGCATCAATTAATATACAATCATACTTTTTATCACAATTATTTACGTACGTTCTCCCATCTTGATGATAAATGTTTATTCTACTATTATTTCTATCCAACTCAAAATATTTTTCTGAAATTTGAGTCATCTTCTCGTCTATTTCAACTACATCTATTTTTTTATCCTCAAAATTTTTTAAATAATATGTTGGATATGCATAAGCTGCTCCACCAATCATTAAAACATTATCTGAATTATTATAATAATCGCATAAATCATAATATTTTAGATAGTTGTCTGTTAATTCATTATCTTCTGTTACTAAAGACTCATACGCCATATCCACTTGTACGGCATAATATTTTTTTCCATTTGCATCTATATCTTTGACCCAAATCCTACTATATTGCGAATCAGTATCTAAAATTATATCTGTATGCAATTTGAAAAACATTTTTTTACCAAACAATACAATTGCAATAAGAATAAAATATGTAATTAAAGATTTTATAACAAATTTATAGTTTTTATCCTCATAAAGCATAAAAGATAATATACATAAAATTATTACTATAGATAAAATTATGTTTTTTACACCCAATATTGGAATTAAAATAAAACCTGCTAAAAAAGTTCCAATTATACTTCCTATAGTTGAAAAAGATGACATCTTTCCAGAAACAGTTCCTATTTCAGTAAGTTGTTTATCTTTTAATTTAACAGCAAAAGGTGATACTGTCGATAAAAATAAACTAGGTATTCCAAAAGTAAGTGTTGAAGCAATTATAGCAATAGCCGTAAGTGGCATATCAGTTTTAGATAATGGATCTATTATATAAATTTCTAATAATGGTATTATGCTTGTGAAAACTGCTGTAATCAATACAAAAATAGACATTACATTTCTGTATGGATATTTATCAGACATTCTTCCACCTATGTAATAGCCTAAGCTCATAAAAGCAAGCATCATACCTATTATACATGTCCATATTAAATTCGAACTTCCTAAATATGGAGATAATATTCTTGCAGCAACTAATTCTATTATCATTCCAATTGCTCCAGAAATAAATGTAGCAATTTCTAAAATATATTTTTTCAAATCAAACCTCTATTTTTTATTAAATTCTTCTATACTTCCATCAAAAACAATCGTACCATCTAACTCAACTACACGAATTTTATTATTTTTGATTTCATCTAAATCATGTGTTGCCATAATTATAGTTATATTAGTCTTTTCATATAACTCGTCCAAAATATCATAAAATGTTCTAATAGTTTGTACATCAAATCCGCTGCATGGTTCATCTAATAGCAAAATTTTAGGTTGCCCTATTAATGTTCTAGCTAATAATACTCTTTGTCTTTCTCCACCAGACAAATCTCCTATTTTCTTATTCAAAAGTGATGTTATATTTAGCTTTTCACTAATCTCCTCTAATAATTTTTCATCTTCTTTTGAATAAAATGGTTTTATCATATGTTTTTGGCAACCTGTCAATATAATTTCTTTAGCAGTTGCTGGAAAATCGATTTCTTTCATATTATTTTGTGCTAGATAAGCAACATCCCCTTTATCCGCAAAAAAACTAATCGTTCCAGAATGTTTCTTTATTAATCCAGCAATAGAACTAAGAAGTGTACTTTTGCCAGAACCATTTTTTCCAACTAGACAAATATATTCTTTTTGCTTTATTGTAAGATTAACTTTTTGCAAGGCATAATGTTCATTATACTTTACACTTAAGTTTTTTATTTCTAAAACTTTCATAAAACTCTCACCTCTTATTGCAAAGCTTCTTTTAAATTTTCTAAATTTTTATACATTATGTCCATATAAGTTGTTCCATCTTGTAACTGGTCATTTGTAATAGAATGCAAACTATTAAATTCTAACATCTTTGCTCCAGTTTCGTCAGATATTGTTTTTGCAATATTTCCTGAAGATAATTCCTTATAAAAAATCACAGGCAAATCCTTTTCTTTTACTTCTTTGACCACTTCTAAAACCTTATCAATACTAGGTTCTCCGTTTTCTCCACAAGAATCATATGCACTTACATAATTTAAATTATATCTCTTAATAAAATATGAATATGAAAAAGGACCTCCAAAAGCAATTTCTTTTTTACTTGAAGCTTGTACTACTTCTTCAAACTCTTCATCAAGTTTTTCCAATCTTAATATATATTCCTCTGCTCTGTTTTTATAATAGTTAGCATTTATTGGGTCAGCTTCACATAGCTCATCAGTAATATTTTTTACTATTTGCACAGACTTTTGTGGATCTAACCAAATATGTGTATCAAATTCTTCTTCATGATGATTATTTTCTTCTTCCAGTTTCATAATTTCTATATTTTCTGCAATATTTTTTATATTACTTTGTTTTTCATTACCAGAAACAATCGTTTTTGCCCATGGTTCTAAATTTTCACCTAAATATAAAAATAACTTAGAATTTTGAATTTTTATAATATCTTGTGGCGTAGGTTCATAATCATGTATTTCAACACCTGGTGAAAGTAACATAGAAACATTTGCTTTATCTCCAGCTATTTCTCTAGTAAAATCATATATTGGATATATAGTTGTAACAATACTTATTTTATCTAAATTATCATTGTTTATATTTTCATTTTTCTTAAAAATTAGAATTAATCCAGTTACAATTAATATTAATATAATTAAAGAAATAAATACTTTTTTCAATTAAATTACCTCTACTCATAAAATTCTTCGCCAATAAATTCATATTTAATATCTGTCAACTCATTAAGATATACATCATAGCTAGATGAATGTTTTTTATTGTCAATATAATATAAAGCCGTATATGCTGGATTGTCAATAACAGTTCCATCTAAATTAGTTAATTTCATCTTATTTCCTGACAAATCAACTAAATCATATTCAATATTACTAGGAAAACCAGAATTATTAAAATTTACTCTAGCTGGTAAATTAGCACAAATTAATATTCCCTTATCTATCAATCTAGGATTTATATAATCATATTCTAAATCTAAAATTTTCTGAAATTCTTTATTTACAATTATATATTTTCCATTTTCCTGTTTTACGATATATGCATTTGCTAAAACAAATATATCTTTATAATTTGGTGAAACTTTTTCTCCATTTTCATTTGCAAAATACAAAATATCTTGATCATAATCTTTTATTAAAATCTGTGAATCATAAAATTCTAATATTTGTATATTTCCTGATAGTTCTACACGCCTAGTTTCATTAGTATACCATCCTTGAACTTGTTCAGAAGTTTTATAAAAAGGTAAAAATCCATTACTATAAACATATAAATTATTTGCATCAAATTTAAGATTGTCACAATCAATACTAACTTTTATATTAGGATTATCCTTTTTTAAAAATTCATATCTATTTGTTCCACCAGTTTGAGATACTGTAATATATATGTCATATTGATCATTGAATGGATACCTATATGGATATCCTTCATATGCTGGAATTTTATTCATATGACTTGTTTCTGTAGAAACTAATTGACTGTCAAAATTTGCTTCTTGCTTAAATACATTCAAATACAAATCTTTAAGTTTTTCCAATTGTGCCTGATAATCATCTACTGCTATATTATTTTTAAAACTCATAACATTTCTTTTATTTTTTAATATAACTTTAGCACTTTCTCCTTCACAAACTAGTGCAATATCAAACTTTTTGTCATATTTTTCGATTGTTACAAAAGGTGAAGCAAAATCATATATAAAATCAATTTTAACCTGACCTGATTGATTTATATAACCCCATTTTCCATTTCTTTGAACATTAATATAAAATTCTTGGTCTTCTCCCAGTTCAGTTATATTTTTAAAATATTCATCATCATATTCAACATAACCTTTATTTTCTTCTTTTATTAAATCAGTTAATCTATCTTTATATGTAAATATATTTATTCCTACTAGTCCAATAGTAACAATAATTATTGATATAACAACAATAAAAGCGACATTATTTACTGAAATTATATTTTCTCTAAGAACTTGTATTTCAATAAGCAATCCAGCAAAAATATATAAAACAGCAATATAATTAAAATCAAAAAAATAAAAAGTTGAAGATAATATTGCTAGTAGATAAGAAAAAAGAAATATTTTATCTTTCCTATTAAAAAATAGTGTAATTAAATTCGTTATCCCCACAACAATCATTAATACAAAAATTAAAAAATAATTTTCATTAATTAATTTAACTTCTTGTTCTGTTGCTCTTGCCATATTAGGCATATAAAAATTAAAAAATAAAACTAAAGCACCATAAGCAATATTCATTCCACCAGCTATGGCATTAACTAATTTACCTTTCATTCTAATTTTCTCCGTATTTTTTCTTTTGACTCTTCAATAATTTTATCTACCTTTGTTATTGCTAACATTAGTGCACAGAAAACTATTCCAATTATTATTCCAATAACAACTTCTGTTACGTTTGAAAATTTCGGTATAAACATAACTAAAGAAGTTACTGAAAAACCAATTATTGCATAATATGTCATTCCATAAAATCTTTTAAATAAATATGTAATTAATCCTGCTGTAGTCAATGCTATTGCAATATAACCTACTCCAAAAGGAATAATTATTCCAAAATTTAAAGTAGTAAATCCATCTAAAATCGGTGCTAAAACTCCCATATATAATAAAATATGTACTGTTGTCATTCCTGGCATTACTGCACCCCACGCATATATTGCTCCATACATTATAAGTTCTGGTACACTTAAGTATTCTACAATTTTTCCTTCTTTCGTATTAGAAGCAATCATAGTAATTATTACAGTAACTATCAGTGCTAAAAACATACTTAATAAATATTTCTTTTTAAATCCTTTTTTATTAGCAGTTGCAATTAAAGTTGGAATTCCTCCTATTATAATTCCTAAAAAAGCACACATTGTGTACGAATTATAATTTTGAAGTAAAAATTTTACTACATTAGCACAACAAATTGCACTAATAACTATCCCTAATAATATAGGCCAAATATATTTTAAATTTTCTTTAAAATTTTTAAATGGATTTGCAATTATTTCCATGCAACGATCATATATTCCTAATACAATAGCAAGAGTACCAGCACCTGCTGTTAAAGATGCTACTCCAACAATCATTCCCTTTATTGTCTTTGTAATTATTTCTTTCATCCAAAATCCTTTATATATAATTTTTTATTCATAATATAATTTTCAACATCCTTATCAATTAAATCAGAAACAGACTGATTATTTAATAATCTGTTCCTTATAATAGTAGAACTTACGCTTAAATTTTCATCATTTTTCATATATATAACATTGGGTTTATTTATGTTTGCATCAAATTTTTCATTACGTTGAAAAATTATATAATTATATTTTTTTAGTTCTTCATAATTAGCCCATGTAGGCATTTTATAATAATTATCTTCTCCCATAAAAAAAACAATTTCATCTTTTGGATATTCATTTTCTAAAATTTTAAAAATGTCAATTGTTCTTAAAGGTTTTGTATTTTCAGTCTTGTACACAATTATATCTTTATCATGTTTGCACATAACTTCCAACATATTTATCCTATGTTCTAATTGAACTAAATTTTTTTTAGGATAAAAATCATTAACAGGCACAAAAAATACCTTATCAAATTCATATTCCTTTAAAGCTTTTTTTATTAGATTATAATGTGCAATAGTTGGAGGATTAAAAGCTCCTCCTAAAAAACCTAATTTCATTATACTATTCCTTTATTGCTTTTTTTACTTCCTTAAAAATTTCCTCATGAATATCATCAACAGTCCTAATTTCATCTTCTTTAACGCAAAGTATTTCTTTCCAGCCATATTCTTTTGCTACATCACAAGCAGCATTATAGCTATCTATTATATGTTTTTCATCTCGTTCATGAATATCTTTTTGTTTTGTATGAGAAAACTTATTATCTCTATCTTTAATTAATTCTAAACTTTTCTTTGGAGGCATATTTAAAAAGAAAACTTTATCTGGTTTTGGAATTTTATATATTTCAAATTCTAATTCAAATAACCATGATATAAATTTTCTTCTTTCCTGCTTGTCTTTAATCTTTCCTGCCTGATGAACCATATTAGCAGATGTATATCTATCTGCTAATATAATTCCACCATCATTATAATATTTCTCAAATTTAGTTTTATATGTTGCATATCTGTCTGCAGCATAAAAAGTTGAAGCAACATATGGACTAACATCATTTGCATGTTCACCAAAATCCCCTGATAAATACATTTTTACAAGTGCAGATGATGGACTATCATAATTTGGGAAAGAAACCTCCATATATTTTATATTCTCTTTGTCTAATCTTTCTTTTAATTTAGTAAATTGCGTTTGCTTACCACTTCCATCAGTACCATCAATAACAAATAACTTTCCCATAACGTGTTTAATTCCTTTCTAAAATCGTCTTAGAATTTTTTAATTCATATTAATCTAATTTTAGTCTTTCAAATAAAGGTTCTATATTTTTTTCAGATAAATTTATTTCTTTATCTAAAAAAATAGGTTTCCAAGAAGGTTCATTTAAATCTAAATATTCTCTTATTTTTCTACAAGTTTCAGGCATTATAGGCTCAAATAAATTACTCAAATTAGCAATTATATTAGCACATGTAAAAATAGTATTCTTAAAACCTTCTTCATCTTCTTTTCTTTGTTTCCATGGTTCTTGTGAATCATAATATTTATTAGCATTTTCAACTAAATTCATAATTTTAGAAACTGCTTCTCTAAATTCAAGCTTTTCAATTAATTCATCTACTTCAACATAAATATTTTTAATTTGCTCTTCAAAATCTTTATCAAGCTTTCCAATTTCAACTTTTTGTAATTCTTTAAATTTCAATGTTCTATTTACTAGATTTCCAAATTTATTTAATAACTCTCCATTATGTGTTGCTACAAAATCTTCTGGTGTAAAATTAGTATCTTTTTTCTCAGGTCCATTGCTAACTAAATGATATCTTAAAGAATCTACAGGATACATATCAAGTGCTTCCAAAGCTGTTATTCCAATTTTCTTACTTTTTGAAAATTTTTGATCATTATAGTTTAAATATTCTGTTGAAACTATAGTATCTACTAGATGATAATTTTCTTTTTGTCCCAATAATAAAGCATTTAAAATTATGCTATGAAAAACAATATTGTCTTTTCCATGGCACATATATATTTTGTTATTATTGCCTTCTTTCCAAAAGTCTTCCCAATTCATACCCCTGTCTTCACATACTTTCATAGTATCTGTAAGGTATCCTAAAACTGCATCAATCCAAACATACATTCTTTTGTCTTCATAGCCTTCTATTGGAATTTCGACTCCCCAATTAATATCTCTTGAAACAGCTCTTTCAACTAAACCTTGTTTTAAATATTTTTCTGTTTCATTTCTAGCATTTATTCTCCATTCGCCCTCAACTTTTTTAGTATGTTCTTCTATTTCTTTTTGAAATACTGGCAATTTCAAATATAAAATCTTATTATCTTTTTTTACTGTTGTAGTTCCACATACAATACATGTTCCACCAATTAATTCATCTGCAGTAGGTACATGTAAGCAATTATCACACTGATCTCCTTTTGTTTCTTCTCCACATTCTGGGCATTTCAAAACAATTTCTCTATCAGCTAAAAATTTATTACATTTTTCACAAAAACATTGTGGCTCAACTTTTTCGTAAATATATCCATTATCATATAATTTTCTAAATAATTTTTTTACTTTTTCTTTATGATAATCTGTATCAGTACTAGAAAATAAATCATAAGAAAAATTAAATCTATTAAATAAATTTCTAAATTCAGCATCATAATAATCTGCTATATCTTTAGGATTTTTTCCTTCTTTTCTAGCTCTTTCTGTTATTGGAGTTCCATGGCAATCAGAACCAGAAACAAAAATAACATTATCTCCTTTAAGTCTAAAAAATCTAGCTAGAATATCTCCTGATATTAATCCAGCAACATGTCCTAAATGTAAAGAACTATTAGCATAAGGCCATGCATTTCCAATTACAATATTTCTACTCATACTTTTCATCTCTTTTCTAATAATGTTTTGGTCCTAAAATACGATCTTGTTCTTCTTCAGCTATAACTAACTGAGATTGATTTAAACCTAATTTCATTAAAATTTCAGATCTTTGAGAATATAAATCTGGTAATTTTCTAGATTTGTCAGCTAATTCATCTGAAATATCTGCTTTCATCTCTGATTTAGAATCAGTTTTTTCATCAGATGATTCTTTTTTAGGGCTTTTTGCTTCTGCTTCTATTTCACGAATTTGTAATTCTACTTTTTCTAGTTTTTCCAATAACTCTTTTCTAGCTTCAATATCTTCAAATTTAATTGTAGGATCATCATGAATATCTTTCTGAGTCTCTTCTTCTCTATCATGCATTATATCAACTTTTTTGGGAGTTCCAAAGCTACTTTCCAAATAAACGCTTCTAGGATATACTGATGAAACAGGAACTCTTGCAAATCTTGCATCTCCATTTTCCATACTTTCAATTAAATTCATATCTGTTTGTCCAGAAAAACCAACATATAGTAAATTATTTTGATCATCATCTAAACTTTCTCCGGCTCTTCTAATTTGAAAAATATTATATCTCTCCATATTAGGATTAGTTTTTCCAGCTCTTACTTCTCCAGCTTTTAAATTTGTAAATAATGTATCTCTAGTATCTTTTAATAATGGTGCTACTTGCTTAGAAACAGGAGTTGCTTCAAATCCTAGCATCTCTTGCCTTGTTCCATCTTCCTTTTCTTCCATAACCTTAAAATTATTGTTTCTAAATCTAACAATTAAAGGCTTTGATGTTTCAGTCATATCTTTATTAAATAACTTTGATCCACCTTCTCTATCCTCAATACGAATTACACTAATAATTCTATCTGGATCTTCTCCAAGTTGTTTTGCTATTTCCTGTTTTTCAATTTCTTCTTTTGTCATTTCTTCTCTTTTTTTAGATAATGGAACAACAATTAAAGAACCTGTTCCTGCTTTTTCAACTTCATCTTTTGAAATTTCTTGAACAGCTAATTGATCATCAATATTTATTAATCCAATTTCCTGAAAAGGAGCTAAATTTTTTTCAAACCAATCTTTATTTAGAGTCATTATTCCATTTTCGTTAACTTCTGCAATCTTTTCTAAACCATTAACTTGTATTTCTCCATTAGACAAAGCCACTACTTGAATACCTTTTTCTTGTAAACTTTGTAGTTTTTGTGGTTCAATATCCCTTCTTATCATTTCTCTAATTGCTGCACTTTCAGCAATATCTTTAAATGGCAAAACATTTGCAGCACTTTCTATATCATCTAGTGACATACCATCTTGCATTAATGCTAAAATATCTTTTCTTTCAAGATTAGTTGCCTGTTCTACTTCTTTTATTCTATCTTTATCAATTCTTGTTGAATATTTTTTTAAAATCTCAGTAATACCATTAGAATTTTGAAGCATAAGGATTTTAGGAACCTTAATAGCTCCATCTAATAAAACAAATTCTTCTTTATTTCTTATAGATACAAAATCACTTTCTCTTTGATTAGTATTAGTCAAGTAACTGTGTATCATAGTCAATTCAGAAATCTCATCTTCAATTTCTTTAAAGGCTTCATCTTTTAATAATTCAGCTTCCATATATACTCCAATCTAAATTAAAATTATACTATTTTAATTTCTTTTCTATTAAATCAGCAATTTCTTTAGCTTTTTTATTTATATGTTCTTGATTTTCTCCTTCTATCATTACTCTTACTAGTGGTTCTGTTCCTGAAGGTCTAATCAAAACTCTACCATTTCCAGAAAATTCTGTTGTTAATTTATCTATAGCTGATTTTATTTCTTCATCTTTCTCATAATCATATTTTTTATCACTATTAACTTTTGCATTTACTAATACTTGTGGATAAATATTAATTATTTTTCTAGCTTCAGAAGGTAATTGTTTATTTTCAAATAAAATTTGTATTAACATTAAAGAAGTTAATATACCATCTCCAGTAGGATTATAATCTAAGTAGATAATATGTCCTGATTGTTCTCCACCAAGATTGTACCCATTTTTTAACATTTCTTCTAATACATATCTATCTCCAACTTTTGTTTGTTTAAAGTTAATTCCTGCTTTCTCAGAAAATTTATTTAAACCTAAATTACTCATTACTGTAGCTACTAATGTATCATTTGCTAATTTTCCTTTTGATTTTAGATAATTTGAAGCAATAGCAAGCATAACATCTCCGTCTATTTCTTTTCCATTTTCATCAACAGCTAAACATCTATCTCCGTCTCCATCATAAGCAATACCTATACTATATTTTCCTGCTACAACTTTTTCTTTTAACATTTCCAAATGTGTTGAACCACATTTATCATTAATATTAATACCATTTGGTTCATTATTAATAATATCAAAATTTATGCCTAATCTTTTATAAATTTTTTCAGCTACTTTATATGTTGCTCCATTTGCAGTATCAATTAATACTTTGAAATCTTCAACCTTATTTTTTGTAATTCCTTCATGGAATATACCAACTATGAAATCAGCATAATCATCTATCATTTCTTCAGCATTTACTGATACACCTATCTTTTCTGCAACTGAAGTCAACTCAGATAATTTTTCTTCAGAATCCATTATTTCTTCAATTTCTTCTTCTAAGTTGTCAGGTATTTTCATTCCTTTATTACTAAAATATTTAACTCCATTAAATTCAAAAGTATTATGTGAAGCAGAAATAACAACGCTTGCATCTGCATTATATTTTTTAGTTAAATAAGCAACTGCTGGTGTTGGAATAACACCTAATGTTTTTACATTTGCTCCATAACTTAAAAATCCTGCTATCATAGCACTTTCTATTAATGTACCTGATATTCTTGTATCTCTACCAATAAGAATTGTAGGTACATGATCTGTATGTTTTGACAATACAGCAGCTCCTGCCTTTGCTACTCTAAAAACTAAACTAGGAGAAAGCTCTGTATTAGCAATTCTTCTAATTCCATCTGTTCCAAAATATTTTCTCATAATTTTTCCTCCTTATAGATGTCAATATTATACATTTTAGTTGATATTTTTTCAAGTATATTTATGTATTAGCTTTAATAGAATCAAATAAAACCATCTTTTATATTTTAGACATAAAAAAATCATAGTATTACGATTTCAAAATACTATGATTACACAAAAGAGTTTCTTTAATTTACACTCATATTTTATCCGTCAAAAGATTTTTATATCTAACTAAATTAAAGAAAGCCCACTATCTCAGGGCTTTCTAATTTTCCTATAATTATCTGTTAAAACGTTTTTTTAATTTATATGATGAGAAACCAATTATTAACATAGAAGATATTAATAAGATTACATATTTGCGTAAATTATCTCCTGTATTTGGATTTGAATCATCATTTTGTTTTCCTTCTTCAGGATTTGGATTTTCAGTAGATGTTACATTTACTGAAATTTCTGTAACAACTGAATTATAATGTTCTTGGTCTTCTGGTATATACATAACTTGATGCTTACCTGAAGATGTTACTTGTTCATCTGGGTTAACCCAACTCCATCCATCTGGTAATTCAATATCTTTTAAAGTTAAACCTTCTGAACTATTTACATATACATCATCTGGAGGAGTTACTTTAGCTGTTGCTTTAACGACTTTAACTTCTACTTCTATATTTCTAATAACATTATAATTATTAGTATCTTCTGGTGTATATACAACATTAAATTTACTTACTCCAATTTCTCCAACATTTTCATCTGTTTGCCAGCTAAATCCTGCTGGTAAAACTATATCTGATAGATTTTGTCCCCATTCTGCAGTTAAGTTTTCTGGAATTGTATAATATGGATCTGCCTTTTTAATATTTAATTTCAATTTTGGTGTTAAATTTTGTTTAGAATAATCATAATTTTTTGTATCTTCTGGTGTATATATAGCTGTGTATCCATTATTAGCTACGCTAGGTACTATATTTTCATCTTCCCAAGTCCATCTTTCAGGTAAAATAATATCTGACAAATGTCTATTTGGATCATAAACCATTTCTTCAAAAGTTGGTAATTTTATTGGATCAGCAAGTTTTTTCTTTACTAATACTTTTATTTCTATATTGTTTACAATTGAATAATTCTCTGTATCTGTAGGTGTAAATGTTGCAAGAAATACATTGGTTCCAGCATCGCCTACTACAACATCAGGTGTACTCCATGTAAATCCTTCTGGTAATTTTACACTTGACAATAAATCTCCATATGTCGCTGTAAGATTTTCAGGAACAGTATATTCTGGTTTTGCCTTATTTACATTTATTGTAACTTCTATATCTGTTACAGTCTTATAATTAACATCATCATTTGGAACAAATTTTACTTTAAATTTTTGTGTTCCAACATGTTCTAATTTAGTAGTTGTATCTTCTTGCCATACAAATTTTCCATTTGATAATGTTGGTAATTCTATATCTGCTAATGTTTCATCTTTAAATCCTACTAATACAGGTGGATCAAAAGTTGGTACTGCCTGAAGTACATTTATACTTATCATTGGCTCTAAATTCTGCCCTGAATAATCATAATTATTTGCATCTGTAGGTGTATATACAGCTTTATATTCTTTTACATCTACTGTTGGCACAATGTTTGGATCTTCAAAACTCCAATTATCTGGTAATGTAATATCTGATAAATGTTTATTTGGATCATATGTAATATCTGATACTGTTGGTACTACAATTTCAGCAGCTTTCGCCTTATTTACTTTTATTGATAATTGAATATGTTCAACAATTGAATAGTTAGCAGTATCATTTGGAACAAATTTTACCAAAAATACTTTTGTTCCAGCATCACCTACTGAAGTTGTTAAGTCATCTTCAAATACAAATTTACCATTAGCTGTTTCAGGTAAAGTTATGTTTGCAAGTGTATCTCCATAAACTGCTGTAATATCTGTAGGAACATCAAAAGTTGGTTTTGTTTTAATTACTTCTACAGGTATATCTACAACTACTGTATTATAATTATCTGTATCTGCTGGAGTATATATTGCTCTAAAGCTTTTAGTTCCAACATTTCCTACTTCTTGTTCACCATTTTCCCAACTAAATTCTTTTGGTAATTCTACATCAGATAATTTCTTACCACATTCAACTACCAAATTACTTGGAATTTCAAATGATGGATTTGCTTTATTTACTTTTATTGTTGTTTCAATATCATAAATTACATTATAATTGTCTGAATCATTAGGAACATATTTAACTTTAAAATTATGTTCTCCAGCTGTTCCTACACTTGTACTTTCATCATCTTGCCATTCATACACTCCATTTGCATCAGCTTGCAATTCTACATCAGCTAAAGTATCTCCATATGTTGCTGTTAAACCTGTTGGAACTGTATATGAAGGATTTGCTTTATTTACAGTTATTGTAACTTTAATCACAACTGAACGATAATTTTCATCATTTGGAGTGAATGTTACGTCAAAAGTATTTTCTCCAACATTACCAACTAAAGTATTTCCATCTAAGTTCCATGAATAAGAACCATTATCAGCTTGTGGTAAATTTACTTTTGACAATGTATCACCATATGTTGCTGTTAAACCTGTAGGCATATCAAATTTTGGAGTTGCTTTACCTACATTGATTTCAACATCAACATCTGTAACTGTCTCATAGTTATCTGGATCTTTTGGAGTATATGTTGCTTTAAAAGTATTTTTTCCAACACTTCCAACAAGACTTCCAGCATTATTCCATGTAAATCCATCTGGTAAAGTTACATCTTCTAGTTTATCTCCATAACCAGCCTCTAAATCTGAAGGAATATCAAATTCAGGTATTGCTTTAGCAATATTTAATGTTACTGGTATCTGAGTTACTACTTCATAATTTGTACTATCTGATGGAATAAATTTTAATGTAAATTCAGTTTTATTTACTCCAGCATTTCCTACTAATTTATCTGAAGATTGTTCAAATTGATAAGTTCCATTATCTCTAGTAGGTAATTTTACATCTTTCAAAGTATTTCCATATGTTGCTTCAAGTGTAATATTTTCATCATATTCTGGTATTGCTTTGTTAACTTTTACAACACCAGTTAAATCTTCTACTTTACTATAAATATCATTTGTTGGTGTATATATAACATCAAATGTATGCTCTCCTACATCACCAACTAAGGTATTTCCATCTTTCCAAGTATATACTCCATTAGGATCATCTGGTAGTTTTACATCTTTCAACATATCACCATATTTTGCTTCAACATTATCTGGGTTTCCTACTATTAAACAATCAAATGAAGTTGTTTTATCTTTATATTTTACAGTAACAGTAGATATTCCCTTTGAATCAGATGAAAAACCAGAAATCATATCTTCTGTTAGTTCAATTACATTTGTAGAATTATTATCATATGTAATATTTACTTTTCCATTTGAAATATCTATATTTTCTCCAATTTTATATGTATTCTTTGTTGGAGGCACTACAGAAATTGATTGAACTTGCTTTTCATTTACTGTAATATCTAATGCATTTGTCAAATACAAAGATATTGATGAATAATCATAATACATTGCATAATATGTTCCAGTATCTTCAATAGTATACTTCATTGGAAACTTTACATTTGTACCATCATCTTCTAATCCGTCATCTTGGTCATAAATCTTTTTGGCAGTATACCCACCATCATCTGTATCAACAAATTGATACAATGCAAATTTTTTTCCTCCAGTATAATATCTATGTAATTCTAATACTCCTTCATCACCTTCTACAACAGTAGTTTTATTTGTTTTAAGAGTACTCCATTTATTGATTGAATTATCATTATACTCAACTTTTAATTCAGTATTTTTTAGAACGCTATCAATATCTTTTACATTACTAGGCAAAAGACTTTCATCAACATGATTTGTCCAACAATTATGAGTTTTATCTAATTTCCATTCATTTGTTAAAGGAACATTTACCTTTTTACCACTTTCAGTATATATAGTTGCTTCTTTTGGTAATACATATGATATATATTCAAGTTTTTTGTCAGTTACACCATCTAAATTTACACTAATAAAACCATCTAATCGCACTGAAGTAACTTTAGTTGTTGCATAATCATTCAAATCAAAGAACTCTGTTTCATATACAACTTCAGCATCACTTCCAGTTTCAACATCTTTTAATCCATATACCTCTACTTTATATTTGTCTCCATTTGAATAAGAAGTACTATATTCTAATGTTGGTGGAGTATATGTTAAATGCTTATCAAAACTATCAACAAAAATTTTTCCGTTTGCACTAGTACATTCATAATGTTCATTAGTTTTTGTATTTGTTACAACAATTCTAACTTGATTTATATCATCATATTTTATTTTTTTCGAATTAAGTTCTATGCTCCAAGAAGCTCTAGATGAATCTATGCTTTGAATTGGCATATATCTTGGTACTGGGAAAGCATAATAAGCTAATTCTTTAGAATAATAGCCATTTGATCCATCTACGAATCCTATTGCGACACGTCCAGAATATCCAAATTGTAGATTTTTATATTTACTTCCAATAATAGCTGTTCTATGTCCTATACCATTTTCTTCTAATTGACCAGAATAAGACACACCTTCATTTACCCATCCAATAATTGCAGAACGTGGTGTATAACCTGAAGCAATTATATTATGTCCACAATGTGCACCTTGGTTCCATAATTCTTCACTCATGTCAGAAGGTCTTTTAGCATCATTTACACGATGAGCAAAATCAAAATTTCGAACAAGTGCTCCCGCTTGTAAATCTTCTGATTGAGGTGATGTTTTTTCTAAATCATTTGCTCCTACCAACCATCTGTAATAATTTGTCATCCTAGTCATAACTTCAATAGTATCATTACTTAAAACACCTGGTTCATACGGATTTTCAGTTGAAGAAATAGTAGTATAATATGTGCTTTTATCTCCATCTCTATATGTAGTATCATATCCTAAAGCATAGGAATATTTTCTTCCAATTTCATCTTTTGTTCTATTCTTAAAAGTTTCCCACTCATTAGCATTATATTTTATAGCTGTGTCTGCCTGTAAATATAACGAAATTACTACAAACACAAGAATAAAAGCAAAAATTAAAGTTAATCTTTTAATAAATACTTTTTTGTTTATTTTCATTTTTTTATTTCCACCTTTTTTATATTTTTTTAAATTACTCAAAAATTCTTATTTTTCCTTCTTAGTTTCAAGTTTTCTTAATTCCAACTCTGATTTAAAGGTTTCAGAAAGTAATTGAAGTAACCATATAGTTATTAATAATGAAGGAATATAATATGAAACTGGTATTCTAGCAATTGCTATTACTGACAATATAAAAAGTTGATTTAATACTAATTCAAAAATTAATTTTACTGGTTTAATAATCCATGCTTTTTCAAATAATTTTTTATATCTTATACCAAAATAAATTGCTACAATTACTCCACTTATAGCCATTGGAGTTATAAATCCTTTTAATAGGTCAAATACATTTGTTTTTGGTATATCTGCC
Source organism: uncultured Clostridia bacterium (assembly GCA_947594845.1). Classification (GTDB taxonomy): domain Bacteria; phylum Bacillota; class Clostridia; order TANB77; family CAG-508; genus UMGS1994. The sequence goes on from CANQEI010000003.1 coordinate 33,776, forward strand.
TCTTTAACTGGCAATGACGTATCTTCAAGTTCTTCTCTAGTATATTCATAACCATATTTTTCTTTTATTTGAGAAATTAATGTTGCAATTTCTTCATCACTCTTTTCTGAAATAGATTCAATTTCCATTTCATCTAAAATAGAACTTTTTTTCAAATCTTTAATTTCATAATCAGTATTATATTTTTCATTTATTTTAGCTAATAAATTACTAATTTCATCATCTGATATATTCTTTGCCTCTACAACTACACTTGTTTCAAACAAAGTTGAAGGTCTAACTACTGTTTTTTCTTTTATAGTTTCCTTTGCAAATTGCTTAATATCTTTTAATTCATATCCGCTTTTAATAGAAATTTCAACTCTTTTATGATTAGCATATAATGTATCAAAATTAAAATCTTTTTTCCAAACCATAAATATTCCTACTAATATTGCAATAATCATTAATATATATAAAACTCTTCTCTTTTCCATTAGTCATCATTCCTTTCATCTAATAATAAAAGTGAAAATAGAAATGTATAAATACATGTAATTAATCCCCAAAATCCTACCATTCCTACTGATGTTATATTAATATTTTTAGAAAATACAAATACTATAATCGTAATGAAAAATGGAATCATATTTACTAAAAATGTTTTTAATTGTTTAGTTTTTTCGCCATTTACCAACATATTAATGAATAGATAATTTACTAAAGACATTAAAACTATCATTACTATTCCAGATATTGCTAGAGATACACTTGCAGCCCTAATCAATAGTAATAACACTGCAACATATCCAGCCTCAACTATTGCAGCAAGTAAACCTTTCTTTCCATATTTCTTTATAACAATTAGTGTAATTATTGCAAATAAAACTATTCCACCAATAATTACATACCAAATAAAATCATCATGTAAATTTGATTCTAGATAAGAGCTTGTACCAGTTACATATTTTATTGGTAATTCGTCTTCATTTAAAACAGCTTGATAAATTGCACATTCATTATATCTATCATTAAATATTTGTTCATCTTTAATATCAACAGCTTGATATAATGTAACATTTAATGTTGTATATGTTCCGTCAGGTGAGAAATATGTTGTTCTCTTGTCTTCTCCATCAATTCTAACTGTAACAGTTTTTTGTGTTGTATCTCCACTTGAATCAACTGTTTCAATATAAATTTTAGAAATTTCATTTAACTTTTTTTCACCTTCTGAGGTAAATTCAAGTGAAATTCCTAAATCATATGTTGGATTTTCAGCAGTTGCAGTATCAGAAGCCACATAATATGCTGAAATCTTTTTAATCATTTTTCTATCTATTAAAACTTCCTCTGTTTCTGTATCTATAATTTCAATCTTTCCAGTGCTAGAGCCTAATGCTGCAACATTAGTAGCTTTTGTTCCATCTGGTACTTCCGCAATTATTGTTCCATTTTGTTCATCTACTGAAACATTTACATCAACTATACCAAAATTTTTGATTCTTTTTTCAATTATGTCTTTTGCCTTTTTATAATTATCAACATTTAATGTTTCTGGTGCATTTACTGGAACTTCAGTTGTAGTAGGTTCATCTTCTGAAGTTTCGTCAGTAGCTTCTACTGTTTCTTCTGCAGTAGCTTCTTCCACATTTTCTGCTGGCTCTTCTTCATCTAATTCTTTTTCTTCTGTAGAATCATCTACTATAAATGAAAAATTTGTGCTACCAGTTAATTCTTTTGATAAATTAAAATCTGGCAAAAATTGTTTCCAATTATTTAAATTTCTTTTATAAATGCCAAAAAAAGAAATTAAGCATACTAAAATTATTAATAAAACTGCTATTATCTTAATAAGTGTTTTTGTTATTCCTTCCTTTTTCAACTTTTGTTACCCCCTATAATAAATTAGTATCATTTATGATTACTTCAAACCATAATCCTAAAAATTTTGCAGCATATTTGCTCATCATTGTTCTATCCATAAAAATTTCAAAATAATCTAATACTGGACACATTTTTGTATCAATTGTTAAATCTAAGATAACTTTTTTATTTTCCTTATCTATTCTAAGTCTAGCATCAGTAACTGCATAATTTACTCTATCATGCTTATCAAATAAAGACATATTTGTTTTAGATACTCTACTTCTGTGTGCATCTGATTTATCCGCCAATATAATTGCAGCAGATATATCACTTACTGCTGTTCCGGTATTTTCATCATGATTTCCAATAGCCATCATAATCTCAGTTCGCTCTTTTATATCCATTCCCATCTCTTTAAGGATATTATAAGCTAAAATTGCTCCTGTATGAGCATGGTCAACTCTATTGACAGCATTTCCTAAATCATGTAAATATCCAGCAATCTGTGCAAGTCTAATTCTGTCTTCATCATACCCTAATGTTCTCAGAATTTCGCCAGCTCTTTCTGACACAATACATAAATGTCTATGAGCATGTTCTGTATATCCCAGTACATCAAGTTGCCTTTGTGCAGCCTGTATAAGCTGCTCAACTTCTGGATTATTTTTTACATCTTCTAATGTTATACTCACCTTTTGCCTCCTTATTCTTCATTTTCTGATTTTATATTAAAAAATCAAAAATATCAACAACTTTTTATAACTTTCTAATTTTTTATATTAACCCCAACAACACCTCCTATTCCACCGCATAAAAAAGCCACAAAAAGCATTATTATAGAATATACATTAATTTCAAAATTATTTAATAATATGCTTGATATTAAATAAATTATGCCAAAATATGTAGCACCAACTATGCTACCTTTTATCATTCCTCTTTTTTTGGATTTTATAGTAACTATAGAAGTACCTATTAAAATACTAATGCCTGTAATGACAATTACAGCTGGCGTAATTATGTTTTCTGAAATTGAAGTACATGATAGTATTATTCCTAATAGATAAAATAATATTATTGTAACAGCAAAACTTATAATGATTCCTTTTCCTAAATTCCAAAATTCATTAATTTTTTCTTCCATAAAACCTCCTATTAAATAAAATATTTTAGAATAAATTCAAATTTCTTTCTTTTATAAATCTATTTCATATGCAATTTTTGTAAATAAAATTTCTATACAAATATTGTATATGAAACATTTATTAGATCAAAAAAATCCTTTCATATCACATAATATGAAAGGATTTTTAATTTATACTATAAAATCTATACTAGTTTTCATCATTTTCACTGTTTCCATTATTTTCATTATTGTCATTATTATCATTGTTTTCATCATTATCATTATTGTCATTATCTTCATTATCTTCAGCATCATTTTCCATTTGATCTTCTTGAGAATTTGAAGAATCTACTGTCTTTCTTTTTGTACTTTTTCCTTCAATTAATTGTCTCAATTGAGCTCTTGTATTTATTAGTTCTTCTAATGTTACTAATTCATTATTATTTACTTTATTAAAATAATATGTAGCTTCACCAGAAGATGTCATATAATAAATAGCTGTATAATATGCATTTAAAATCATATCACCATCAGTAGTCATCATTCCATAATTTTTTGATCCTGTATTTCCTTCTTTTGAAAATACTATACATTCAATTCCATTTGGTAATGGAACCGTTAAAGTTGGTCTTGCAGCTGTATCATTAATTAATTCACTAGGATTCTCGCAACCAATTGATGAATAACTTGGTCTAGCAATAATATTTCCATCAACATCATATAAACCATATAGTCCGTTACTCATTACTGGAATACATTTATCTGCTATTAAATATCTGCTTTTAATTTCTTGGTCTTTATATAAAGAAGCATTTGGAATTCCTATCTGGTCATATTCTATAGGTACAATCGTTTTTCCTTTAGCATTAACTACACCATATTTTTTGTTATTTTCTATGATATATAATTCTTTTTTAGCATCTAATAATTCAATATTATTATATTTTAATTCCACTGTTGGCTGTTCATTTCCCGGAGCAATCATTCCGAAATTACCTTCACTAGAAATAATAAATTCATTTATACTTTGAATGTATTCTACTGTATCATATTTTACTGTTATTATTTCAGTACAATTATTGTTTGAATCAATTTCAACAACTCCATATTTATTATTTTGACCAACTACTGCTAAACCTTTATATAAAGATCTCTTATTTCTGAAATTTGATGTAAGAGTATATCCTTTTGCATTTAAAAATCCAGAATAAGAACTTTCTAATTGTTCTAATGTATAAATATTTATGTTGTTATCTGAAAGAATAATGCTCATATTAAGTCCTTGAGTTATTGCATCATATGATGCATACAATTTTCCATCAGCAAACTTCAAAACAGGATTTTCTAAAGAAATAATTTCCTCCTCAGGTGCCTCTGATGCATAAAGTAAAGAACTTTCAGAAGAATTCTGACTATTTTTATTTTCTTCTTTATTTGCTAACTCTTTTTCATATTTTGTTGTTTTGATATTTTTATATATAACATCTGAATCAGAAGCAAAAGTAACATATTCTCCGCCATTATCAATATGGCATTTGTCTGTACTTTCATTTAGTTCACTATATGCACCCTTATTGTATCTGTATCCTGCAAGAATAGAAATTGTTTCTATACAATAATATGTCTGTCCATTAGGTGTTGTAAGTGTAATAGGTATACTTCCTCTATCTTGATATTCTATTGATTTCATTTGATATCTTTCATTATTTTGCGTTTCCATCTCAGTGGTCGTAGTTTTATAAGTTACTCCACCATATATAACTTTTGTCTTTTTAGCATCTTGAGCCATAAAAAATAACAATATAATGAATATAATTGAAAATAAAACTAATGTTGCAATAATAGCCTTAATTAACATCTTTTTCTTTTGATTAGCGTCTTCCATTATTGGTATGACCTCCTACTTAATATAGCCGTATTTACGGTAAAATTCATCTCTAAAATCCTTTAATCTATCATTTTCTATTTCTATTCTAACCTTATCCATTAAGTTAGTCAAGAATTTTATATTATGAATTGATAGTAGTCTTATGCCTAAAATCTCATTTGTTCTAACTAAATGATGTATATATGCTCTTGTATAATTTTTACAAGCATAACAATCGCATTCTTCATCTAAAGGTCCAAAATCTTTTTCGTATGTAGCATTTCTAACTACAATTTTTCCATTTGAAGTCAATGCTGTACCATGTCTAGCAATTCTAGTTGGTAAAACGCAATCACACATATCTATTCCAGCCATTGCTGCTTCAATTAAATAATCTGGTGTTCCAACTCCCATTAAATATCTAGGTTTATTTTTTGGCATTAATGGAGCTGTATATTGTAAAATCTCTAAAAATTTTTCTTTTGGTTCACCTACACTAATTCCACCAATTGCATATCCAGGAAAATCCATCTCAATTAAATCTTCTGTACTCTTTTTTCTTAAGTCTTTATAAAATCCACCTTGTATTATTCCAAATAAACCTTGTTTTTCTGTATTATTATGTGCCATTTTACATCTTTCTGCCCATCTAGTAGTTCTTTCCATAGATTGTTTTGTATACTCATATGTAGATGGATATTGGCAACATTCATCAAATGCCATTATTATATCTGCTCCTAATGAATTTTCTACTTCCATTGCTTTTTCAGGTGACAAAAATTTTTTACTTCCATCTAGATGTGATTGAAATTCCACACCTTCTTCTGTTATTTTTCTTAATTGTCCTAAACTAAATACTTGAAATCCACCACTATCAGTAAGAATTGGCCTATCCCAGTTCATAAATTTATGTAGTCCTCCAGCCTCTTCAACAAGTTTATGTCCAGGTCTTAAAAATAAATGGTATGTATTTGATAAAATTATTTGTGCATTAACTTCCTTTAATTCTTCTGGTGTCATTGACTTTACAGTTGCTTGTGTTCCAACAGGCATAAATACTGGGGTTTGAATATCGCCATGAGGAGTATGAATAACACCTCTTCTTGCCCCTGTTTGCTTACACTCATGTAATAATTCATATGTTATTGCTTGTTTTTCCATTATTGTTTTCCTTTCAGTAAATATATATTATTTTGTATCCTCATCAATATGTACAATAGAATTCTCTGAATCTTCTCTTGCCTTTTTTCTTAATTCCTGTTCAGCAATTCTATCTGGTGTATTAATTTCAATATCTTCTATCCTTTTATTAAATTCATCTTTACTTAATCTTGCAAATCTATCAGCTTTTTTCCTCGCAGCAAAAGAAGATGTTGCTTTATAATTAATAAAAGGAATTCCCAAATTATCTCTTTGTATATCTATATTTCTTTTTTCTAAAATATCGAAAATAATTCCTAATCTCTTCAAAGGTTTTCTTTCTAGATTTCCTTCTTTTGTGTCTTTAACATCAAGGTAATGTTCATAAACCTCTTCAAAATCAAAAGGTTTATCAGTTAATCTAAATTTAATTCTTTTTATCTGTTTTCTCAATTCTTTATTTTTTCCAGTAATAACTGACTTAGCACTTTTGTATGCTTCTTTAGTTTGTCCAAATCCCAATTTTTCAAATATCAAGTAACTTTTTCTTAAATCTTTTAAAGATTCTATTTCTATATATCCCAATTTTTCTAAACTTTCAAAAGTTTTTATATTAATTCCATGTGTTGAAGTAACAAAAACAGGTTTATACACATTTGATCTACCATCTTTAGAAGGTACTTTTTTCACTTTTTTATCCTGAAATTCCTGCTTAAATCTTTCTAATCCAACTAAAGCCTGTACCCCCATTAATGCTCCTTTTTCAGCTGGTGAAAAACCTTTCATTAATGAAAACCCTCTAAAATCAAGTGAATCTTGTGAAATTGCTGTTTTTCCTGAAAGATTTTTTCTAGTAACAAATAATAAATCATCTTCTTTTTTAAATATTGCCAAGTTTGCAGCAGCAGTTAATGCAAGTATAGAAACTCCAGTGCCTATTGCTGAAGCTACAGGTAGTGGAAAAACTACTGTTCCCACAAGCCCTACAAATGCAATTGCAACACTTGCACCTATTTTGCCAATTCTGTCTACTTTTGACGAAAATCTTCTTAAATTTCTTTTATTTTCTAATGATAGCCATCTACTACTTTGTTTTACTGGTAAATTATCATTATTAGGCATTTATAAAAATCTCCCTTTATTTTATAAACATTGCATCACCAAAACTAAAGAATCTATATTTTTTATCAACAGCCTCTTTATATGCTTTTAAAATAAACTCTCTATCTGCTAAAGCTGAAACTAACATTAATAATGTTGATTGTGGTAAATGAAAATTAGTTATTAGGGCATCTAAACATTTAAATTTATAGCCTGGATATATAAAAATTTTAGTATCTCCTTCTGTTTCTTTTACGAACCCATTTTCATCAGAAATTGTTTCCAAAACTCTGCAAGATGTTGTTCCAACAGAAATAACCCTTTTACCTTTTTTCTTAGCATTATTAATTTTTTCTGCATCTTCTTTTTTTATATAAAAGTGCTCAGAATGCATATCATGCTTTTCCACTTCTGTTTCTTTTACTGGTCTAAATGTACCTATTCCAACATGAAGAGTAACATTTGCAATCTCAATGCCTTTTTGTTTTATTTTCTCTAGTAATTCATCTGTAAAATGTAATCCTGCCGTTGGTGCTGCTGCTGAACCACTATATTTTGCATAAACTGTTTGATACCTATTTTTATCTTTTAATGTTTCGTGTATATAAGGAGGTAGTGGCATTAAACCAATTTGGTCCAATACTTCATTAAATATTCCATCATAATGCATTTTTACTTTTCGAGTTCCACCAGGCATAATTTCAAGAATTTCTCCTGTCATTAAGCCATCTCCAAAAACTACTTTTGTTCCTATATGTAATTTATTTCCAGGTCTAACAATAGACTCCCAAATATCTCCCTCAATATTTTTCAAAAGCAAAAATTCAACATTTGCTCCAGTCTCTTTTTTACCATATAACCTTGCAGGTATAACTTTAGTATTATTACGAACCAAACAATCACCAGGTTCTAAATAATCTATTATATCTTTAAAAGTCTTATGTTCTATTGTTTTATTTTCTTTATCTAGTACCATTAACCTTGATTCATCTCGTTTTTCAATTGGTGTTTGAGCAATCAATTCTTCTGGTAGTTCATAATAAAAATCTGATACTTTCAATGTTTTCTCCTCTAATCTGTAGTTACACTTGTATTATAATCATAAAATTCTGTATTTTCATCTTTTGATTTTATTAAAATATTCTTTAAATTTTTGAATACTTGCGTTATTGCATCAATTACATTTTTAGGATTTGTTTCAAATTCTATTTCTGTAGCATTTGAAAAATCGCTCAAATGTACAGGCTTAGTTGTATATATAAACTTATCAATTCCAACTTTTCCTTGATTGCTATCAATATTACATTGCATATAATCTATATACCAATTTTTTAATCCTTTTTTAGAAACATTTTCATATCCAAATTTTTCATTATCATGCAATGCAGGTATTGTATATCCTCTTTCTTTTGCATTTCTTTCTAACGAATGTAAAAATTCGTGAACAAAAACTTCTTCTGGAAAAGTATCATTTTTAATATCATATTTGTACATTGTACTATTTTTTAAATTATTAGGCATTCTTATGTTTGAAAATCCAATAGATTCATATCTCATACTGCCAAGCCCAATCCAATCTTTTACAGGTATTTCACTACTGGTATTTCCCATTCTAATGCCAATAAAAATATGATCATACTCTTTTTCTTGTACATATTTATCAATCAATGGTCTTACATCCTCAGGAGCCACATAATAGTAATTTTCATCATCATATGAAAAATTTGTTAATGGCTCATCTATTTCTATTATTTCATGATTAACAACCATTTCATTATTAGAAAAAATTTCACAAGTATTATCAAATCTATTTAAGTTTGCCTCTAATAAATCTTTATCCTCTTGAGTTAAAGAATATTCATGTCTAGTGCCCTTTATATTAAAATCAACATTATTTATAAAAAAGCATACAACATTCCATTCTTTACTATCATCCTTCTTTCCTTTTTCTACATGTATATCAGAAAACCAAACTTTTCCCTTAGAATAACCATTGTATCCTCCAAGTCTAAAGCCTATTCTGACTTTTTCTTGATTTTTACTATCAAACAATAGTGTAATCTTTTGCCAATCATTTGTACCTTGCAACGTTGTACTTTGATCAGCTGAATCTACTAAGCTTATACATGCCCCAGAAGTCTCTGGTATAGTGCTTTCTACATTTTCTGTTTTTACCATACAAGTAACCTTATATGGTGTATCTTTTTCTACAGCAATTTCCTTTAAGAATATTGCGTCATTATAATCTTTGCTATCAATACAATAACTACTATATTCGTTAGTTTTTTCTTTTGAATCCCTATAAAAGCTCGTTACATTACTTTTATCTTGTGCTTTAGTAAAATCATTAAAATAAAATCTTTTATATACGAAAATTATTATTCCAATTAAGATAGCTGTAATAATTATTGATATTATTGTTGAAATAGTTTTTTTCATATTTTCTTCATTATCTCCTTTAGTGAATTTTGTAAGTTTTCAATTGTTCCGTCATTATTAATTACATAATCTGCTTTTTTTAGAAAAAATTCATTATTGTTTTGAATTTTAAGTCTTTGCTCTGCTAAATCTTTGTCTATGTTATCTCTTTCACATATTCTAGAAATTTTTTCTTCATGTCTAGCAATTACAGCAATAACAGCATCACAAATTTTTTCCATTTTTGCTTCATATAACAAAGGAACATCAATAACAATATATTCAAACTTATTTTCAGATTGTAGTTTTTCTATTTTTTTTGAAATTTCATTAACAACATAATAAAAAGTTAAAGCATTTAATTCTTTTCTTTTAACAGAATTATTATAGATTATAGAAGCTATTTTCTTTCTATTTAAACTTCCATCATTTCTCAAAAGCTCTTTTCCAAATAATTCTACCATTTTTTTAAAATACTCTGTCTCTGGATTTGAACTTAACTTTTTAGCGACATCATCTGCATCAATAACAAAAGCATTATACTCTTTGGCAATTATTTCACTAAGAGTCGTTTTGCCAGCACCTGAAGGTCCAGTAATTCCTAATATTTTCATCATGCACCCCTTATTAAAATTTTTCAATTGCTTTTCTAGCTAACTCATCACACCTATTATTAAATTCATTATCACTATGTCCTTTTACTTTAATGAATTCTATTTTGTGAATTTTAGTAAAAGAATACAATTCTTCCCATAGTTCTTTATTCTTTACAGGCTTTTTATCTGCAGTTTTCCAATTATTCTTTTTCCAATTGTAAATCCATCCATTATTAAAAGCATTAACAACATATGCACTATCACTATATACTTTCACTTCGCACTCAAATTTCAATAGCTTCAAAGCTTCTAATACAGCAGTTATCTCCATTATATTGTTAGTTGTGTCAGCACTTCCCCCTGATATTTCTTTTTTATTATCTTTATACATTAAAATTGCTCCCCAGCCACCTGGACCAGGATTACCAGAACAAGCGCCATCTGTATAAATAGTTACTTTTTGCATAATATTCCTTCCTTTTGCAATATTATATAATCTATGGTATTATATCAATAATTAAATAAATATACAATAAAGGAAGGAAATATTTTGAGTAACATATTAACAATAATTTCTGAATATAATCCATTTCATTCTGGTCATCTATATCATTTACAAGAATCTTCAAAACTTGTTAATGCAGACTACAAAGTTGCAATTATCTCAGGTAACTTTGTTCAACGTGGTGAACCTAGCATATTAAACAAATGGGAAAAAGCTAAAGTTGCACTAGAAAATGGATTTGATTTAATAATAGAATTACCATGTATTTATGCAATATCAAGTGCAGAAAACTTTGCAAGTGGCGCAGTAAAAATTGCTAATCAAATTAATTCTACTTATCTATCTTTTGGAAGTGAAGTTGGTAAATTAAGTGAATTAAAAAAATTAACAACATTAATTTCAGAAAATGAAAAAATTTATAATAAAAAAATAAAAGAAAAGCTTTCTGATGGAAATTCTTATCCTAAGTCTCAAGAATTAGTAATAAATGAATTATTTCATTATGAATTTGATGCAATCTGCTCACCTAACAATATACTAGGTCTAGAGTATCTAAAAGCTTTACAAAACACTAATTCACATATTCAGCCAATAACAATAAAAAGGAATGATAAATTACCATCTTCTTCAAAAATAAGAACCCATATAAGACAAAATGAAAATTTAGAAAATTTGAAAAATGTCTTACCTACTACATCATATTTAGTAATCCAAGAAAATATATCTAATGGTCATTTAGTAACATCTATAAAGAACTTTGAAAAAGAGATACTATTTTCTATAAGAAAAATGAAATTTGAAGAATTAAAAAATGTACCTGATATTCCCGAAAATATGATAAATAAGATAAAATCAGCTGGAGATTTTTGTAATACTGTAGAAGAACTTATACAAATATTAAAAAATAAAAGCATAACACAAGCAAGAATTCAAAGAATTTTATTATATATTCTTTTAGGAATAACAAAAAAAGATATGAAGATGTCAAAAAATACAGTTCCATATGTACGTGTATTAGGAATTAATAATAAAGGAAAGCAACTCTTATCCTCTATTTCTAAATCTACTCCTAACTTAATAACATCTGTTAAAACTTTTGAAAGCAAATGTGATGATTCAAACCTTCTTAGAATGTTAGAAATAGATAGATTGGCAACTGATATATATACTTTAGCTTACAAAAAAGATTCACAATCAAATCTTGACTACACTACAAAATTAATTGAAAAATTTTAATAATAATAATTATTATATATATACGTTTTCTTTGTTATTATTTTTTTTAATTTTGACATTTTCATTGAAAACGCAGCATAGAAATTGTTAATTTTATAAGTAGAGAATCTCACAGGATTGAGGATTCTACGCAATAAAATTACAATCTCAAGCAAATAAAATAAATAAGCAAAAAGTTTTCTTTATTATTATTTTTTTTAAATTTTGACGTTTGCAGTGAAAACGCAGCATAGAAATTGTTAATTTTATAAGTAGGGAATCTCACAGGATTGAGGGCGCTACGCAATAAAATTTACAATTTCTTGCAAGTGAAACAAACAGGCAAAATTTAAAAAAAATAATAATAAAGAAAACTATATATTAATAATATTATTGTTTTGAAAGGAATTTTATGCAAAAATTAATTGTAGAACCAAAATATAATAATAAAAAATTAAGTACATTTCTATATGACCACTTTAATGGTTTAACATCAGCAACATTTTACAAAGCATTAAGAAAAAAAGACATTAGAATAAACAATGTGCGAATAAATGAAGACCAAATTATTCATGAATTTGATTTAATAACAATTTATATTTTAGATGACTTCTTATATAAAAACTTAAATTTAGAAAAAGTATATGAAGACGAAAATATATTAATAATAAACAAACCTGTTGAATTAGAAGTTGTTTCTGAATCTAAAGAAGAAACAGCTACTTCACTACTTCAAAAACAATATTCATACATACAGCCATGCCATAGACTAGACAGAAATACTACAGGTCTTGTAATGTTCGCTAAAAATGAAGAATCACTAAAAATATTATTAGAAAAATTTAAAAATAAAGAAATAAAGAAAAACTATATTTGTACAGTATTAGGAAAAATGCCAAAAAAAGAAGACCTTTTAAAAGCCTACTTATTTAAAGACAATAAAAAATCATTAGTATACATTTCAGACACTCCCAAAAAAGGATATCAAGAAATTCTAACAAAATATACTGTTTTATCTGAAAATACTAAAGAAAACACCTCTAACCTTGACATTGAACTTATAACAGGAAGAACTCATCAAATAAGAGCACACTTAGCACATATTGATCATCCAATCATTGGAGACGGAAAATATGGAATTAACGAAATAAACAAAAAATTCAAATGTAAATATCAGAAATTAAAAAATTATAAGATACAATTTGTCTTTGATACTTCGGCTGGATTTTTAGATTATTTAAATAACAAAACAATTAAAATATCTTAAAAAAGTCCTTGTTCATCTTTAACAAGGACTTTTTTATCTATTAATTTCTTTCAAATATACTTAGTACTTTTGCTACAACAGCAATAATTTTATTACACTGCGTTTTAGCGAAATTTTTTCCTAAAGCTTTTCCACCAACTGTTAGTGATGCCACTAATGCACTCATAATAAATTGAATATTATAATCTAATCCAAATGAAGCAGTAATTTTTAAAGTTAACATAGCACTAATTGCACCACTAAGTACACCACATATATCACCAATTACATCAGCACAAATATTTGAAACTTTAGGTGCTGATCTTATTAATCTTAGTGCAGTTTTAGCACTTTTAACCTTTTTAGAAGCCATAGCGTGAAAGTCTTCTTCGGTTGCACACGTTACAGCAACACCAATAATATCAAAAAATACTCCAACTAAAATAACTACAATCAAGACAATTAATGCCGGTATTACATCTAAAGCATTTATACTTGTTGTTGAAATGTAGGAAAAAGTCATTGAAAGAATAAAAGTTATTATAAATACTATAAAAAACCATTTAATAGCCTCGCCTTTTGCATTTTTACCTTTTTTCTCTTGTTTATTTTTCAATTAATCTATCATCCTTTCATTAATTTTTTTCATTATATAATAATTATGCTTTTTTGCCTATACCTTTTTAATTTTAATTAAAAAAATAAAAAAGGATTTATTTTTAATAAGTACTTTCACTTATAATAATAAATCCAAATTTATAAATTACGTATATAAAGATGGTAGAAATTTAAGTAAATTTTACGGTTTAAGGTCTAGCAGAATTTCTCTATTTCCTACTAAATATTACTATTTAGCTGTTTCCATTTAAAAGAAATATTCCTTAAAAGTTTCGGAAAGCTAGATCGCCACTAAAATCCGTACCTTAATCCCTAAATTTCCAAGCTTCTCAATTAAAGCAAACATTCTAGAAGTTTTCCTTAATGCACTATTACCTATTATTAGTTTCTTTTGCAACAATGATTTCATAGTCTTAAATAAAAAATGTGGCCGCATTTTTTATTTAACTAATGACTAATCCCAAGATTATCACTCAAAACGATTTACTGTACACTAAAAAAGTACTGTTAAACTAGATATATCATCAAAAGATAACATTGATGACAGCGAAAATAGGAATCTAAATATATGCCATTATATTTTATCCTACATTCTTTACTCCTTATAAACACACAAAACTGGCATTTTGCGCATAATATAAGAAACTTTATCTAATAAATCATGTGTGGATTTTTAGCCCCACCCTCATAATAGATAGTACAACTAGAATAATGCACCACCGAGATATATTATACCAAAAAAAAACTTTATTGGCAAATTTAGTCTGAAAAGTTTCAGGCTAAATTTACCGACAAAGCTATTTTTTAAAATGCTATTTTATGTATTTTCCTCTGTTTTTCTCTTCTTTTCTCTCTTTTTCTTATTTTTTTGAGTGCTGCTTTTCTCTGCATTTTCTGAATCATTTTTCTCTTCAGGCTTCTCTTCAGTTTGTGCTAAATCTTTTAATTTCACATCATACTCTTCAACATAAATTTGAGTTAATTTTGGATATATATCATCATATTCATTAAAATATCTATTTGTTTTTATCTTCTTTTTATCAACCAATTCAAACTCAAACATATTAGCATCTATTAAAACTTTTGATGAAACATCCATACCAACAGGCAAAGTATTGTTATTATTATCGTAAAAAATACTATTAGTTAGATATATAATTGGAAATTTCTCCTTAAAATTTAATTTTAATAATTTAACAGAAGTTTCGAATTTATTTTCATAAGACAATAATTCTTTTTCAATATTTATATCTAACAAATTATAATCAGTTTGATGTAATTTTTCATTAACAGCAACAATTTTATAAAGTGGCATATCATAAACTGCCGTAATTTTGTGCATTGCCTCTTTCAATGAATTTACAATAGACTGCAATTTTTCAGTAAAATCAAAAACATCAATTTTCTTATTTACATTTAGTATTTGAAATTTATCTTTTTCACTCTCTCTATGTGCTTTATTATTCAAATATCTAACTAAAGTAGAGTCCTCTTTCATTGTCCCAAAAATATCAAAATCTGTTTTAGCAGTAGATGGTGATGACATAAAATATTCAGATTTTAAACTGCGTAGCAATTCATCAATAATATCTTTGTTCATTTCCCCATCTCTAATCATATTGATTACTGGTAATACATTAGTTGTAGCAATGAAAATATCATCCATTTCTTTTTTAGAGAACTTCGTTCTTTCTTGCCTATCAGAAGAAATCCCTAAATCTTCAAAATCATATTCATAATTAAATTTTTTCTTTATATTTAAAGGTGCATTTTCCTCAACAGAGTCACCTGTTTCCAATTCTAATAATTCATCTTTATTTGCAAATTTCCAAAACTCAAATAAACTCTTTTTATGTTCATCAATTTCATTAAGATATGTAGTAGCATTTTTTACTTTCTTTTTAGTATTTTCTATTTTTAATTCTAAAGCACTAATATCTTGATTTAAATCTTTAACATATCTATCGCTTTTCTCATATAATGCTTGAATTGCAACTAAATCATCTATTGCATGATATTTTTTATCATCAACATATCCCTGAATTGGTTTTGGCTCTTTTGTTTCCTCTTTTTGAACCTCTTCGTGGTTTTCAACTTTTCCAATTTTAGCATATTTTTTCTTTGAAAAGAAATATTTAACTTTTCCAAAGAAAGTTTTTTTACATTCTAAATATGTTGAAATTTGTTTTTGCTTAATAAAATATTCTGCATCAAGTTTTTTAGATTCTTCTTTTAATTTTTTTAATTTTTCCTCTAATTTAAAAGCTTGCTGATTAAATTTTTTTATTGTAGCCTCTGTTTGAATATATTCTTTCTTTATAAATTCAGGCAAATCGCTATAAACCATTTTTTTATTATCATAATAAAATTCAATTTTATTATCAGCGTCAATCTGTGTTTCAAATTTATACCTATCGCCAAGTTCTGTTTGTAATATAAATAATGCTCTTGTAAGATTGTAAAATTCTTCTGCTTCTTCTTTAGAAGATAATACTATTTTGTACATAGATTTTAAGTCATCATATATTGGTGTCTCTCCAACAATTTGTAATGTTAATTTTTCGTTTTTATCATATACTTCATATGTTAGAGACCAGTTTTTAGTAAATACCCACAAGTAATTTTCCACATCATTTATTTGTTTATTTGTTAAAAACTTTTCACTATAATTTACATATGAGATTGGAATATAAATTTTTTCATCTTTTCCAGTTTTTTCAATATCAATTTTCTTCTTTAATAAATAGAAAAACTCATCAAATGTCTGTTCCTTAAGTGATACTAGCATAAAATATTTATTTGTATCTTCTGAATAATAAACCTGCCACATTTGACTTCTATTATAATGAACTGCAAAAGGAATTTTCTCTCTCATCTTTTTTTGTTCATTTTCTATTCTTATTAGACTTGCATTTGATATTCTTTCAAAAGCATTTAATAATTCTACCGATTTTTCTGAGTCTTCTTGACTTTTATCAATATATTCAGCTAAAGGAAGAGCTCTATTATATTTTTCTTTAACCAAATCATCTCTATATGCTGGTGTACAATAAATGTCAATATCTTTTATTGAAACATATTTATACACTTTTAATTCCTTATCATTGTTAAGTCTAGATGGATTGAATATTATTGGCTTTACTTCTCTTAAAAATTTAGGTAAATTATCCAAGTCTAAACCAATTATATTTAATTTTTCTTTTATATCTTCTTTCGTAGCCAATTTATAACTTCCTCCTCGTTATAATTTATATCAGTATATCATAATAAAAAATTTTTTCCAATATATAAACAAAAGAAAATGGGATAGTTTTTATTAACTATCCCATTAGTGTTATATTACTTTTTCATCAATTTCTTTTTGCACTTTTTGAACAAAGTCTTTTAAAGGCATCTGTCCAATATCTCCTTCTTTTCTCTTTCTTACACCGACTGCTTTTGCTTCTACTTCTTTATCTCCAATAATTAACATATAAGGAATTTTTTGAAGTTGTGCTTCTCTTATTTTATAACCTATTTTTTCCTGTCTATCATCTAATTCAACACGAATTCCTAATTTTTGTAGTTCTTCTTTTACAGAAATTGCATATTCTTTTTGACTATCAGAAATAGGTAAAATTGAAACTTGTACTGGTGAAATCCAAAGTGGAAAAGCTCCTGCAAAATGTTCTGTTATAATACCAATAAATCTTTCGAAAGAACCAAATAAAGCTCTATGTACAAGTATTGGTGTTTTCTTCTCCCCATTAGAATCAATATATGAAAGATTAAATCTTAATGGTAATTGGAAGTCAACTTGAACTGTTCCCATTTGCCATTCTCTACCTAAGCAATCCTTCATTTTTATATCAATCTTCGGACCATAGAATGCTCCATCACCTTCGTTAATTCTATAATTATCTTTACCACACAATTCGTCTAAAACTTCTTTTAAGTTTGCTTCTGCTTTATTCCATAATTCTATGTCTCCCATAAAATCTTCTGGTCTTGTAGATAAAGTTAATTCAAAATCTAATCCAAAAATTCCATACAAATATTTAGCAATTTCAATTATATCTTTAATTTCATTTCCAATTTGATCTTCTGCAATAAAGTTATGAGCATCGTCTTGTCTAAACATTCTAACTCTAAATAATCCGTTTAACTGACCTGATTTTTCATTTCTATGAATAACATCAATATCATTAAAACGCATTGGTAAATCTTTATAGCTTCTTAATTTTGAAGCAAATATTTTAATTGCATTTGGACAGTTCATTGGTTTTAAAGCTTGTTCTTTTCCATCTGAATCTGTTAATACAAACATATCTTCTTTATAATGATCCCAGTGACCAGAAATTTTCCATAACTCGCTACTGTTTAGTTGAGGTCCTGAAAATTCCATATATCCTCTTTTTTCATGTTCTTTTCTCCAAAAGTCAATTAAAACATTCATCATTTTAAATCCTTTTGGTAACCAATAAGCCATACCTGGTGCTGTTTCATCAAAGAAAAATAAGTCTAATTCTTTTCCTAATTTCCTATGATCTCTCTTTTTTGCTTCTTCAAGCATATTTAAATATTCTTCAAGTTCACTAGCTTTAGGGAAAGATATTCCATAAATTCTTTGAAGCATTTTATTATGCTCATCACCTCTCCAATAAGCACCTGATGAAGATAACAATTTAACAGCTTTAACACAACCTGTAGATGGCAAATGTGGTCCTCTACATAAGTCTGTGAAATCGCCTTGTTTATAAAAAGATATAACTTCTCCTTCTGGTAAATCTTTTATCAATTCTACTTTATAAGGCTCTTTTCTTTCTTCCATAAATTTAATAGCTTCATCTCTAGGAAGTTCAAATCTTTCAAGAGCAAAATCCTCTTTAATGATTTTTTTCATTTCTTCTTCAATTTTAGCCAAATCTTCTTCTGTAAATGGATTCTCAACATCAAAATCATAATAAAATCCATTTTCAATAGATGGTCCTATAGCTAATTTAGCATTAGGAAACAATCTTTTTACAGCCTGAGCCATAATATGAGACGTCGTATGCCAATACATAGACTCTTCTACTTCTTGCGTTTTTCCTCCGCCGAGTTTAATCTTAAACATAAGTACCTCCCTTATTCAAAAGCTTACTTTTGAATATTTTATTGGTTTAAATCCATAACTTATAAGTTTTTTGTTATTATTTAAAATTTTAAGTTTGCCATGCATTCTCTTTTAAATAAACAAAAAACCCTATAAGTCATTTTGGACTTATAGGGGTAAGTTTCTTCTTACGGTTCCACCCTAATGTTTAACTCATTACCGTTTTAACGCAACTTCTACGCTTTTCTTTCGAAAAGAAACTCCGGGGTAGTTTTTCGAAAATGTTTATTATGATTAGCTTTCAGCCGGTGACTAATCTTCTCTTTTAACAACCTTTTTTCTACTTTGTCCCTTCACTGTTTACAAAATAATTTTAAACTTTTATTTGAAAATTGTCAACTATAAAAAGACAAATTAATATTTAACAAATTCTTTTTACATCTGATTTTCATTACTTTCTCTTGTATGTTTATCAATTTTAACTAACAATTGTTATTTCTTCCTTGTGTGATTTGGAATTTATTTACATTTGCAATAAGCCATGTTTATGTATATAATGTTGTAGAATAATTACTAAAGAAAAGGAGTATAAAATGGAAAAAGCGAAAATGCGAAAACATAATATGAAATTATATCCATCATATTACACTCTTTCCTATGATTTCTTATTTTTTTATACTATTAATGTTTTATTTCTAATTCAAGTTCAACATTTTAATCCAGCTACAATTGTTCTTGTAGATTCTTTTTATGCTCTATTTTCTTTTTTATTTCAAATTCCAGCAAATGCAATTATTGAAAAAACTAGTAGAAAAAAAGCTATTATTTTAGGAAATATAATAAATTGTTTATATTTAATAATTTTTATGCTTAGTAAAAATGTCGTTACTTTAATTATAGCAGAAATGTTCTGCTCATTTGGATTTGCACTTAAAGATATTGCAGCCCCGAGTTTACTAAACAACTCTATTCCCGCAACTTTGAAAAAAAGTAAAATTTTTTCTAAAATAAGTGGAAAAGGTCTTTCTAATTATTATATTTTAAATTCCATTTCCATTATAATTTCTGGGTTTTTATTTAATATAAATGGATATATACCAATCATACTTTCTTTATTAATAGTTTTTATTGCATTCATATTATCAACTTGTTTTATTGAACCATTAGAATTTCCTGAAGAAACTAAAAAGTTGAAAAAACCAAAAAAACAAATTAGTACAAAGGATGGTTTTAAATTTATATTAAAATCTGGAAGATTAAAAAGTTTAATATTATTTGGCGCATTGTTCTCCGGTCTGCATTCTCTACTTGCAAACGTAGAAGTCTCCATGGTTGAAAAGCTTCCTATCTCTCCTACTATTATTGGTATTCTATTTGCTTCTTTGGAAATTATTTCAGGATTATCTTCTAAAAAGCAAAATAAATTTCATAATTCTTTGAAAAATAAAACTTTATCAGTTTTAGGAATATCACTTAGTTTAGCCTGTATAATATCAACTATTGGATTTTTCTTGAATTTACCACTGCTATTAACTTTATTAATTATAGCAATATCTTTTGCTATTAATCATTCTTCTATAGGATTATATTATGTGCTGATTTCAAAATATTTAAGCAATTTTACTAATGAACAAATCGATTCCAAAATATTTGCAGCACACCAATTACTTAATGGCCTTTCAAAAGTGATTTTAGGAATAATAACTTCAATAATATTAGGATTTCTTGCTCCTTTTGAAACTATGTTCATTATTGGTATTGCTTCTTTAATATTATTTACACTAATAATATTTTATTCAAGAAATAAACTTGGCTTAAAGCCTTCCGAATATGATCAAAGCGAATTACAATATTCTATTATCAAAAATTTTAGATAACCAAAAAGAGCAGTTGCTACACTGCCCTTTTTAGTTTTTATCTTACAGTATCTACTTCTATCTCATTTCCGTCTGAAGTCACAACAATATCTCCGTTAATATCTGTTCTAAAAATATTTACATTTTGTTTTTTTAGCTTATGAATTACAAAAGAATTTGGATGTGAATAAGGATTATTCTTTCCGCAACTTATCAATGCATATTTAGGACTTACCTCTTTTAAAAAATCCATCATCGTTGATGTTACACTTCCATGATGTCCAACTTTTAAAACATCTGCAGATAATTCACACTCTTCTTCAACAAGCTTCTTTTCAACTTCACTTTGAGCATCTCCCATAAATAACATCGAAAAATCTTCAAAATGCAATTTTGCGACAAGTGATTTATTATTTACCTTGCAAGCATCAATTTGTTGTGCTAAAAAATCAACTACAGCACCACCAAGTTGTATGCTCTTAAGATTATTATTTTCATCATATGGATTTTCCATTTTTATATTTTTGAATTTGAAAATATTATTCATCACTTGTGAAAGCTTAATATCCACATACCAAAAAACTTCTTGAAATGTAGTACAGTACTTTGGATCCATGCAAATTATTTTTTTCACATTCATTCTAGCAATTACTCTAGCTGTACCTCCTGCATGATCATTATGATAATGTGTAATAATAAGATAATCAATTGTATCTATTCCAAGACTTGAAACATACTTTGTAATAGTCTTTCCAGAAAACATTCCTCCAGTATCAATTAACATCGTATAATCACCTTGAATAATTAAAATTGATTCAGCTTGCCCTACATCTATCATATGTACTTCTACTTTAGAATCATCATATTCTGTGTCAGACACTTGAAATTTAGATATTGTAATATATCGTAAGATAAAAAATAAGATAAGAATTATTAATGTGGTAAAAAGAATTCTTTTCACCCGGGTAGATTTCCGCATTCGAAAACCTCCTTTCATCTAAGTTACATAATATCTTATCGTAGTTTTCCTACATCTGTCAAGTTTTTATAATAGTAAAAGGAGCTAAAAATTAATTTTAGCCCCTTTTATTATTAATAATTTTAAATATAAATCATATTAATATCCTGGTTTTTCTAGCAATTTAAACATATTCTTTTTGTATTCTTCAACACCTGGTTGATTAAATGGATTTACATCTAAAATCATACCAGACATAGCACATGCCTTTTCAAAGAAGTAAATTAAGTGTCCAATATTTTCTTCATCTAAAGTATCAATTTTAATCATAATGTTTGGAACATTTCCGCTAACATGTGCTTGTATTGTTCCTTCCATAGCTTTTTTATTTACGTAATCTAATGTTTTTCCAACAAGATAATTTAATCCATCAACATTCTCATCATCTTCTGTTATATCAATATCGCTTTTTGGTGTTTCAACACATAAAACAGTTTCAAATAAATGTCTTTCTCCGTCTTGTATATATTGTCCCATTGAATGCAAATCTGTAGTTAAATCTACACCTGCTGGGAAAATTCCTTTTCCATCTTTTCCTTCACTTTCACCATATAGCTGTTTCCACCATTCTGTAAAATAATGTAATTGTGGTTCATAGTTAGCAAGAATTTCTATTTTTTTACCAGAATTGTATAATAAATTTCTTATAACAGCATATTTATAGCAATCATTGAATTTTACACTTGGATCTAAATATTTTTCTCTAGCATCTCTAGCTCCTTGCATCAATTTATCTATATCAATTCCAGCTGTAGCAATTGGTAGTAATCCAACAGCTGTCAAAACTGAAAATCTTCCACCAATATTGTCAGGAATCACAAATGTTTCATACTGTTCTGAAGTAGCTAAACCTTTTAAAGCTCCTTTTTCCTTATCTGTAGTAACATATATTCTCTTTTTAGCTTCTTCTAATCCATATTTTGACTCTATTGCTTCTCTTAAAATTCTAAAAGCAATGGCTGGCTCTGTAGTTGTTCCAGATTTAGAAATAACATTTAAAGAAATATCTTTTTCTCCAATTAAATTCATTAAATCATTCAAATAATTAGGACTTAAATTGTTTCCTGCATAAATAATCATTGGTGAATTTCTTTTTTTAGAAGGAAGCATATTATAAAAGCAATCTGTTAAACTTTCAATAACTGCTCTTGCTCCTAAATATGAGCCCCCAATTCCTATAACAATTAAAACATCTGAATCTGAACGTATTTTTTTAGCAGCCTTTTTTATTCTTTCAAATTCCTCTCTATCATATTTTTCTGGAAGATTAATCCAACCTAAAAATTTATTTTCGTCATCTGGATTTTCATGCAATAATGCATGATTTTTTTGAACGAATTCTTCATATTCACTAATCATTCGTTCATTTATACTTGAATTTTCAAAATCAAATTTAACCATAAGTTTCCTCCTTAGTTTTTATTAATATGATTATATTTATAATAATATATTTGTTCAAGTATAATTTTCAAAATTTATATCTGTGAAATAACTTGTGCCAAATATTTCATACTTACTAAACATTCTTCCAAAGTATTTCCAGTTGCTCCGACTTCTATAATACAAGCCCCTTTTGTAACATGCTGATTATATCTATACTTCCTAAATATAATTGGCTTAAATAATCCTGGATACATTTCATTAGCTTTTTCTTGAATTTTTATAGCAATTTTTAAGTTATCATTCCAGTTAGGATGAGTAAGTCCTCCCTCATTACTTCCTATAACAAACATTAATTGAGCTGCCTTTTCTTCACCTATCATAACACTAGGTCCATATGTACTATCTCCTAAAGCATCTCTATGTAAATCAATCACTATGTCTGCACTCGTAGTCTTTAGTAAATTTTGTGCTGTCCTTAAGGATCTATCATATGAACCATTATATTCAGGATAATCATGAAAAGTAGCATCATGAATCACATTAATACTTTGCTTTTCTAATTCTTTTTTTAATTCTTCACCCACTCTAACTACACTATGTTCTGTGTCTAAAGTTCTAAAATTTCCACTAGCTTGATATTGATTTGCTTCTGTGGGAGTATAGCTTTCGCTTGTATGCGTATGATAGATAATAATATTACTCTTGTCAAATTCAATATTTGGAGTCATCATTTCTTCAGTCAATTGAAAACTTGTTTGATTTCTAATTTTAACACTCGAATATGTTACATCAAAAATATCTTTTTTATTGTGTTCTGCAACTACTTCTGTAGTAGGAAATTCTTGAAGATTATTATCTTCTTCAATTTCTTGTTGCTCAATATTTTGTTCATCTGAAAATACGCTATCAACATGAAAAGCATTTTGTATAAAACCAATTTCACTTGATAAAGCATTTTCATTTTTTTGTTCAATAACAGGCTCATCAAAATTTTCATCAATCATTTCTATAAATGTTTTATTTTCAAAAGAATTTAATCTATTTTCTATAATTTTCTTTAAATCTATTTTTTTAATCTCACTAAAAAATCTAGTAAGAAGTACAATACTAATTATGAGTATCATTACTTTTACTAGATTTTTTCCTACATCACTTAATCTAAAAACTCTTATCATACTACAACCTCATATATCTTTATAACTAATATATGTATGGTTACTATTTTTATGATAAAAATTCTTTTATTGGCCTAGTTTTTCCTTTATATTTTCACAATTTAATAATATTTCGCTTTCTTCACCAGTTTCCATATTCTTTATCATTGCTTTTCCGCTTCTTACTTCATCATCTCCAATAGTAATAACAAACTTAGCTCCTTGTTTGTCAGCATACTTAAATTGTGCTTTTATTCCCCTTTGGCATATATCTTTTTCTACAAAAATTCCCTCTTCACGTAATTCTTTAACTAATTTTGTTGCATATAAATTAGATTCATCCCCAATATTAGCAACATAAAGATCCATTTTTCTTTCTTGGGCAACATCAGGATTATATTTATCAAACAATTCTAAAAGTCTTTCCATTCCCATAGCAAATCCAACAGCTGGTGTATCTTGTCCACCAACTTCTTTAACTAATCCATCATATCTACCTCCGCCTAAAACTGTTAAGCCATCATCTTCAGAAATAAATTCAAATACAGTTTTAGTATAATAGTCTAGTCCTCTTACAATTGTAGAATCAATTTCATAATTTATTCCTAACTCTTTTAATAACTTTTGAACATTTTCAAAGTGTTCTTTACATTCATCACATAAATAGTCTAATATAGTTGGTGCATTTTGATTCATTTCTTTACACTTTTTTTCTTTACAATCAAGAATTCTCATTGGATTTTTGTCAAATCTTGTTTTACATGTATCGCAATATTTTTCTAAGTTTGGTCTTATAAAATCTCTTAAAGCTTCTTGATATTTTGCTCTACATTCAGGGCAACCTATACTATTTATATTTAATTTAATATTAGGTATACCTAATGCTTTAAAAATCTGTACACCTAAATCAATAACTTCTACATCTGCTAAATAGCTTTGTGTACCTATTACTTCTGTTCCAATTTGTCTAAATTCTCTTAATCTACCTTTTTGTACATTTTCATATCTGTACATTGCCATTTCATACCACAACTTTAGTGGAGTAGCTAAACTTGCCATTCCATTCTCTATATAGCTTCTAACTACACCAGCTGTTCCCTCTGGTCTTAATGTAATACTTCTTCCTCCCTTGTCTTCAAAAGTATACATTTCTTTTTGAACAACATCTGTAGTTTCTCCTACACCTCTTGAAAATAACTCAGTATTTTCAAAAACTGGTACTCTTATTTCTTTCATACCTGCATTTTCCATTACAGTTTTTATTTTATTTTCAATATATTGCCATCTATAAATTTCTGAAGGCAATATATCTTTCGTTCCTTTTGGTTTTTGTATCATATTTTTTCCTCCAATTTTATTTAAATCCAATTTTTTATTGTATTTATATTAATTTCTTCTTTTTTAGGAAATTGTCCTAAAAACACATCTTTCTTATTTTCGCCATGATAATCACTTCCTGCACTCATAAAATATCCTTTTTTACTACATATATTTTTAAGATATTCAACTTGTTCTTCTGTAAAACTGCTATGAGAACATTCAATTCCATCTATATCATAATTATCAAGCAAATCATTTATAAATTCTTCTTTGTCTTTAGCCCAATCATATAAAAATAAATGTGGTAAAAATACTAATCCTCCACAGTCTTTAATCATTTGAATTGTTTGCTCTAGTGAAGGGTAATCTCCTTTTTTATCAATATAAAAAGCAGAATTTTTATCTACGCAATATTTTTTTGTAAAAGTCTTAAAATCATTCCATAAATCTTGTGGAAGTAACTCTTTATTTTCTTCATGACTTTTTATTTCATCATAAATGGCTAAACTTCCCCATATTGAATGCCATTTAATTTCTTCTTTTTCTCTAACCTTTAAGTTTAACTTTTTACAAGCATTATACAAAATATCAAAATATTTTTGCTCTATCATCTCTTTTGTTCTTTCCTTATAAAAAGCATTCATTTTTTCTTGCATTTTATTTATATCAATTTTATATCCTAAAACATCTAGGCTTCTTTCTTTATACATTGATTTTATTTCTATGCCATAAATTATTTTTCCGCTATAAAATTTAGAAACATCAATATTTTTCAATTCTTCATAAGCTTTACAAGTATCGTGATCTGTAATTGAAATGCACTCTAGTTTCAATTCTTCAGCCTTTTGTAAAATTTCTTTTGCACTATTAGTTCCATCTGAATATTGAGTATGTATATGCAAATCTATCATTAAAAATCCTTCTTTCTAAGTTCAAAATAAATAGGTTTTTCATCTTTTATCATTGTAGATTTTCCATGTCCAGGATAAATAATAGTATCATCTGGTAAAACTAAAATTCTATTTGTAATTGAATCCATAATTTCTTCCATGTTTCCTGTAGGTAAATCAGTTCTGCCCCATGTCCCTGAAAAAATTGTATCACCTGTAAAAATCATTCTTTCTTTTTCACAATATAGGCAAACTCCACCTTTGGTATGTCCAGGTGTTGCTATAACTTTAAATTCCAAATCTCCTAAATGTATTAAATCATTGTCATCTATTCTTGAATCAGCTTCAAGCTCTGGATTTGGAGTTTCCGCATAATATGTTAAGCTAATTGATTCATCATATAATCCATTACTGTCTTCTCTACTTATAAGAATCTTGCCACCTTTTTCAGCTTTAACCTCACCTATAGCTCCTATATGGTCAGCATGACAATGTGTTATAAATATATATTTTAATTTTGCTTCTAATATATTAAGCATTTCAATGATTTTTTCTGGTTCAGAACCAGGATCAATAACCATTGTTTCTTTTGTCTTTTCATCTACAACAATATAACAATTCGTAAGTAAGTTTAAATGCTCTACTTTTAACTTTAACTTTTTTAATATCATTTGTATCCCTCTTTATTTATTTCTCTTTACCTCATAAACACTTTCAATTCTTTTTAATGTGTTCATCACTTTATTTAATTCATCTAAATTTTCAAGTTCTAATGTTAATTCGATAATTGCAATTCTTTCTTTAGTAGTTTTAGTATTAACTCCTAAAATGTTAAATTTTGCACCAGTAATTTCTTTAATAACATCTGATAATAAACCTTGTCTATCATTTGCAAATACTGTAATTTCAACACTATAATTAGTTGTTCGCTCATTTGCCCAATAGACATCAATCATTCTATTTTCTTCTGAAATTAAGTCTTTAATATTAGCACAATCTGTTCTATGAACTGATACTCCTCTTCCTTTAGTTATGTATCCAACAATTTGATCTCCAGGCAATGGATTACAACATTTAGAAAGTTTAACTAAACAATTGTCTATTCCTTCTACTACAACACCTGTTTTTGAAGGCTTAGTAACTGTTTTCTTGTTAGCTAATTCTGTAATTGTTTTTTCTAAATCTTCTTCTTTATGTTCTTTCTTATATTCTTCTAATAATCTTGCTAAAATTTTAGCAGCTGAAATAGCTCCAAAACCGATACTAGCATACATATCATCCACAGAATTATATTTATATCTATCTAAAGCAATTTGAACCCATTCTGGTTTAAACAAATCGCTGTGTTTCATTCCAATTTTTTTAATATCTTTTTCTAGTATTTCTTTACCTTTTTCAATGTTTTCAGCTCTTTGTGCCTTTTTAAACCATTGTTGAATTCTAGTTTTCGCGCCACTACTTTTTACAAACTTAAGCCAATCTCTACTAGGTCCTTTAGCAGAATCTGAAGTAATAATTTCTACAATGTCACCATTTTTAAGTTGTGTAATAATTGGCATCATTTTGCTATTTATCTTTGCACCTATCATTCTATGTCCAACTTGTTCATGAATAGCATAAGCTAAATCAATAGGTGTACTTCCTCTAGGCAAAACTTTTATATCACCTTTAGGTGTAAAAACGTGAACCTCATCTTCAAATAATTCTTTTTTCAAAGTATTCATAAATTCATCAGGATTTTCTGTATCTTTTTGCCATTCTAGAGTTTCACGAAGCCAAGCCAATTTATCTTCTTTTACAATAACAGCTTTTTTCTTTCCTTTATTGCTTTGTTCTTTATATGCCCAATGTGCAGCAATACCAAATTCTGCTACTCTATGCATTTCCCAAGTCCTTATTTGTACTTCAAAAGGTGTACCTTTAGGTCCAATTAATGTAGTATGTATTGATTGATACATATTCTTTTTAGGAACAGATATATAATCTTTAAATCTTCCTGGCATTGGTGTATATAAATCATGAACAACACCTAATGCAGCATAGCAATCTCTTACAGAGTTAACTAATATTCTAAGAGCAAATAAATCATATATTTGGTCAAGAGTTGAATTATCTCTTTGCATTTTTCTATAAATACTATAAATATGTTTTGCTCTACCTGTTACTTCGGCAGTTATTCTTACTTTTTTTAGCTCTAGACGTATTTCATCCATTATTTTATCAATAAATGCAAGTCTTTCATCTCTTTTTTTATCTAGCCCTTTTACTATTTCATGAAACTCGTCAGGATATAAATATTTGAATGCCAAGTCCTCCAATTCCCATTTTAAAGAATATATACCTAAACGATTTGCAAGAGGAGCATATAAGTCCATTGTTTCCTTACTATTTGCAATTTGTCTATCTCTACTTAAAAATTTCAAAGTCCTCATATTATGAAGTCTATCAGCAAGTTTTATTAAAATAACTCTAATATCTTTTCCCATTGCCAAAAACATTTTTCTGTAGTTTTCAACTTGCTCTTCTTCTTTTGTAGTATATTGCAATTTTCCAAGTTTTGTAACTCCACTTACCATTTCAGCAACAGATTCGCCAAATTCTTTAACTAAATCTTCGTTAGTTGTATCTGTATCTTCAACAACATCATGTAATAATGCAGCACAAAGAGTATCTGTATCAAGCTCTAATCCAGCAAGAATATAGGCAACTTGTAAAGGATGAATTATATAAGGCTCACCTGATAATCTCTTTTGATCTCCGATGCTTTGCCTTAGCATAGTTATAAGCTTTCATTACTTTTCTAGCATCTATGTGGCGATTTTTTTCTTTAGCCAATTTTATTACATCTTCAATATTCTTTTCTACAGTATCTTCTTTCAATGCTACATCCCCTCCTAATATGATTTCATTATATCTTTCATATTAATTTGAACATAATCTTTTCCATTAAATGAGTTAATTTCTAAATTTCCAACAATATCTATTTTATCACCAATTAGATATTCTTTTGATAAATATCCCATATTAAAACCAATTGCAGAAATAATTGTATTTTCATCTTTCAAAGTTAATTTAAGATGTTTACCATCAGATAATGCTCTTATAGAATCTATTTTTAAATTCTTATATGCAAAAACAGGTCTTCTATTAGATTCTCCAAAAGGTTCTAATAGGTCTAATTCTTTTACATTTTCACAAGCAATATCTTTTAAATCTATAAGTTTATCTATCTCAATAATTGGAACTATTTCAGATATATTTTTACTTTTTGCATATTCTTCAAAATTTTCTTTGAATCTATTAAAATTACTTTTCTTAATTCCAAGTCCTACAGCCATTTCATGTCCGCCATATTTTTCTAGTTCATCAGAAAGATGTACAAGTGCATCATGCAAGTCAAAACCTGGTATACTTCTTCCAGAACCTTTTCCTTCTTCTCCTTCAAAACATATTAAAATTGAAGGTTTAAAATACATATCAGTAATCTTTGATGAAACAATTCCAATTACTCCATGATGCCATTTATCAGACCCAAGTACAATGGTTTTACAATTTTCATCTTCTTTTTCAATCATTGCAATTGCTTCTTCAAAAATATTTTTTTCTATTTCTTGTCTTTCTTTATTGTATTGATTCAACTTTTCAGTTATTGCATTTGCTTCAACAATATTTTCTGTTAAAAACAATTCTAAAGCTTCTTTTTCGTGTCCCATACGCCCACAGGCATTTATTCTAGGTGCTATTCCAAATGAAATAGCATTAGAATTTACTTGTTTATATCCAGAAGCATTAAGCAAAGCTTTTAATCCTGGGCTTTTAGTAACTTCTATTAATTTTATTCCCAATTTAGCTATAACTCTGTTTTCATCTACAAGTGGAACAATATCTGAAATTGTGCCTAAACAAACAATATCTAGATATTTTAAATACTCTTTTTCTGGCATATTTAATTTTATTCCAATAGCTTGTGATAATTTAAAAACAACTCCACAACCAGCTAGGCTTTTAAAAGGATATTCGCTATCCTTTCTTTTTAAATCTATAATTGCCAATGCATTAGGCAATGTTTCCATTGGTTCATGATGATCTGTTACTATTGTTTCAATTCCTAAGCTATTTGCATATTCAATCTCATCTATTGCGGAAATACCACAATCAACTGTAATTATTAATGTATAATCTTGTTCCTTTATCTTATCAATAGCTTCTTTATTTAATCCATATCCTTCACTTAAACGGTTTGGTATGTAATATCCTGTTTCTAAACCGCAATCTTTTAAAAATTTTTTTAAAACCGTTATACTCGTAATTCCATCAACATCATAATCTCCATAAATAATAACCTTTTCATTTGCATTAATAGCTTTTATAATTCTATCAACCGCAATCTTCATATCAGGCATCAAATAAGGATCATGAAAATCATTCCTTGTAGGATTTAAAAAAATTTCTATTTCTTTTTCATCTGTAATTCCTCTATTTACTAAAATTGTAGCTAATAATTTAGATATATTAAATTTATTTACAATTTTTTCAACTTCTTCTTGATTACATTCTTGATATTCCCATTTTTTTCGCATCTCTTTCTCCTATAAAAATAAACAATTCTTGAATATTATATATTATTTTTACTTTTTTTAAAATACTTTTTAGGAATTTATCGAAATATAAAAAATAAAAACAAAAAAACGATAATAAAATTATCGTTTTTTATTTTTTATTTTTTATCATTCTTAGTTGCTTGATTAATTATAGTATTAAGCACATTAGAAATCATTTCATTTTCCTCAGCAGTTAATTTTGTATTTACATATAATTTATCATTCTCTTCCTTATAGCTTCCTGCTTTCATTAGTAAAGTTCCTGATGGTGATTCAGTATATTCGGTAAAAATCACATAACTTTTTCCTGTAATTTCTGAATCAAAAGAACAAAATATCTCATACTTTCCCTCATTATTTTCTTCATCCACTATATTGACAATTCTTTTCATATTATCTTTCATCTCCTTGTTTATTTTTTAATACAGCAACAGTAGCATTATCTTTTCCACCTTGTATAACTGGATTATAATCTCCATCATTTCTATATTGTCTTGGAATATAACTATCTTGTTGTATCGCTTCTGCAACAAGCATTTGTGATAATTTTTTATAATCAGTTCTCTGTGTTATTGCTTTTATTTGTGTATCTGATAAGCAATCTGTAACTCCATCACTAAATAGCATTAAAGTAGAATACTGATCATTTGGAACTGAAATATAATGTGGTCTTACGTCATATTGTCCTACGCCTATTGCAGAATGTATACGGTTTGAATCTTTTCTGAATCTTAATAAATCTTTTTCAACTTTTTTAGCATCTAGCATTTGAGGTGTTAATCTTGCTTCAGGCTGACCCCAACGTCTTTTCCACACTTGGTATGCAGGATTATCATCAGATGTTATTTGATAAAGTTCATTATCTTTACCCAAAAAGTAAGCTCTAGAATCTCCTACTGAAGCAACAAGAGTATTCTCTTCTCCAACTATTGCACCAACAAAAGTAGAACCAGCATTTGCGTACATTTTATTTATTTCATCATTAATTTCTTGTAGCTGACTAGTCCATTCACGAGATAAATCCCCAATTCTCTCACTAGATAGAAGTTGAGTATCTAGTTTATTAAACCAATAGTACATTTTTTGGGCAATTTGACTACTTGCTTTTTCTCCATCCTGATGTCCTCCCATTCCGTCAGCAACCAAAAGCATCTTATATTTTGGATTTTTAGGATGATACATTATTAAAACAGAATCTTCCTGATTTTTTCTTTTTTCTCCAATATCTGTAGTAGCAAACATTTCATCATTCAAGTTATAGTTTCTAGCAGGTCTACCTTCTAAATTTCCATTATTTTTAATATCATTTTGTATTGAAATTTGTGTTCCATCCAATACTTCTTGAGCACAATAATTAACTGCAATTGGGTTAATACGTAAATTTTTAACTCCAAATCTAGATTCTAATTGTTTTTGTGCTTCTTGTTGAATTCTATGTGCTTCTTCTTCTTTTTCATAAGCTACTTCATCCGTAAATAACTGACATGCTATTTCAGCTATTTTATCACTATCCTGTTCAAAAAAATTTTTTTCTTCTCCTAGCATAGAATATGCTAATTCAGAAATAATTCTTCTATCACTAATGTGCTCTAATTTTTTTCTTTGAATGGCCTGATATAATAGGCTTTCATAGTGATTTCGTGGTCTTTCACTAGTAGCTTTCCTTAATAAATATCTTGACAAATAAACAGCTAATTCTTCTCTTGCAATATATTTAATAATATCCTGTCTTGCACCATTTGTAGATGTAAAATAATTTGGATCACGATACTTCATATAATTTGCAAGTGCTCCTGAAGCTTGTAATGCACCATCTTTTTTTCTTTCATTGAAAACTTTATAAGTTGTATAAACTGCATTTTTTAACTTTTTTTCATCCATACAATAAACTCTTTTCTTCTTATTTTTTACTTACTAAAAAAATTATAACATATTAATAAATATAAATACAATTATTTTCGGCAAACTTCGTCACCATATATGCCTTTTCAACATAATTTATAATATAAATATTTTTATTCATCAAGTTTAAAATAAGTTTCTAATATACAAAATAAAAGGAGGAATTTTAATGTTTAGAAATTGCAGTTGTTCTTGTAACAATAATCAGCAAAATGATACTAACAACATGTATGAAGAATCTTGCGATATAAATACAACTTATGATGATATGGATATGAATTCTTGTTCATGTGGATTTGACGAATATTCCGCTTTTCCTCAAAATTGGATGTATGGTCATTCATATGTACCTCGTCAAAGATTAAATAAAGTATATACTCCCGAAATTGGCTTAAAAATGGGAACTATATTTCCTGAATTAGTTAGTCCTTACTGTCCAAATCAATCATTAGAAGTAAATATGTATTTAAAAAATTCAAATACTATTGGGGAGGGCTGTAATTCATAATGGAAGAATATTGTAACAATCATACAAGAGGCGAATTATTAGATGAAATTCGTGCTACAAATTTTAGCTTAATAGAACTTGGATTATATTTAGATATTAATCCAAATGACAAAAGAGCACTTTGTTTATGTAATGAATGTGCTAAGAAATTAAAAATGTTAACAGATAATTATCAAAAAATTTATGGTCCACTTACTATAGAGTTCCCATGCAATAAATGGCGTTGGCTTGAGGAACCATGGCCTTGGGAAAAAGGAGGTAGTTTTTAATGTGGTTATATCAAAAAAAATTAGAATATCCTGTTAGAATAAAATGTACCAATCCTCGATTAGCTAAATTTATAATATCACAATATGGTGGTCCAGATGGTGAATTAGCTGCATCATTAAGATATCTTTCACAAAGATTTGGCATGCCAGATCAAAAGTCTAAAGCAATTCTAAATGATATTGGTACTGAGGAGTTAGCCCACTTAGAAATGGTTGGAAGCATTGTTCATCAATTAACTGATGGTGTTCCTGTAGAAGAATTAGAAAAGGCTGGTTTAGGAGCATATTATACTGATCATGGAGTTGATGTCTATCCTTCTTCTGCAGCTGGAGTTCCTTTCACAGCCGCATATATGGCTGTGAACTTTAGGATAAAAAAAAGCAATGTCAATTATCTTTAATTAACATTGCTCTTCTGTCTCAATATGAAAATTTTATTCTTCTGTGCTAGATTCAATTAAAGCATCTATCATATTTACTATATCTGCTTCATTTATAGTTTCACCAGCTTTTAAATCTTCTTCATCTTCTCCAGAAAATTTAGCCGTTTCTACTATTGGCAATAATTCTTTTAATGTTTCTCTATCAAAATCATTGTCTTCATTCATTACTTCTATTAACATACAATAGTTTGAATCTAATTTTGTATATACAATTAATTCGTTTGTTCCACCTACACTTAATTCAATAGTAATAAATTCTACACCATCTATTGTTTCTGCTTTAACATCTGAAACTTTTCCACCAACATTTTTAAAAGTTTCTTCTAATTCACTCTTTAGGGATGTTATATTTTTTTTCAAATCTTCATATCTTACTGGTTGTATCATCAAATTAGCCAACCATGTTGAATCTTCATCCTGTAGCTGTATTGTATTATTAGTATCATCTATTTTATACTCTAAATTATCTGGTATGTATAGTGTAAATCCTGAAAACTTAACTTCTTGTGAAGATGATGATGGCGTATTTGTTGAATTTCCAGTATTGTTATCTTTGCCTTCATCTTCTTCATCTTTATTTTCATTTGATGTAGATGATATTTTTTTATCTTCTTTTGATTCTTTTTCTCCACTATTATCTATGAAAGCTGAAAAAATAATTAAGCTTATTACAGCTACAATTATAACAATCAATACGATTATAACACATACCTTTACTACACCATTATTATTTTTTTTAGGCTGATTGTTATTATTTACACTCTGTTGAGTCTTTTGTTGATTTGCTTGTACATTGTTACTGTTAGATTGTGAATAATTATTTTGTTGTGCATAATTACTACTAGGTTGTGAATAATTACTTTGTGATGCATAATTGCTACCAGACTGTGAATAGTTACTTTGTGGCGCATAATTATTAGATTGTGTGTTATTACTTTGTGGTGCATAATTATTAGATTGTGTATTATTACTTTGTGGTGCATAATTATTGTTTGATTGTGCATAGTTTCCGCTATATTGCATATTATTACTTGGCTGCGCATATTCATTATTAGATTGTATATTATTGTTTGGTTGTGTATAGCCATTATTAGATTGCGTATTATTGTTTGACTGTGCATAGCCATTATCATATTGTGTATTATTGTTTGACTGTGCATAGCCATTATCATATTGTGTATTATTGTTTGGCTGTGCATATCCATTATTAGATTGTGTATTATTATTTGGCTGTGCATAGTTATTATTAGATTCTATATTACTATTTGGTGGTGCAAACCTACTGTTAGATTGCCCATAATTACTTGTTCCATCATTTCCTTGATTGGAAGTAGATGTATTACCATAATTATAAGAACCTCCATTTTGAGAATTTAAATCATTAGTAGTTGATTTTTGCACTAATGTACCACACTTAGGACAAAATATATCATTTTCTGTTAATGGTTCTCCACATTTACTACAATTCATCCTTTGTCTCCTTTCTACATTATCAATTAACATCAAAATTTGTTAATAATTCTATTTGTTCTTCTGTAACTTGATTTTCGTTTCCTCCAATTATTATAATTAAATAATTGTTATTTGGCAATTCATAAAATAAAATTTTCTCATTAGTATAATATTTATATCTATTTCCACTACTATCTGTTGAATTACTTAATTGAGTACGTCCTCTTTCATATACTTTAAAGTTTTTATCATTTACTGTAATATCTTGCAATTGCTTACAATTTTCAAATTTTCCTAAGCCTGTATTAATTTCTTCATTTAATTGCTCTATTTCACTGTTTATATCTGATATCGTAGTGAGTCTGTATGCTACATCATATTTTCCTATTCCCAGCTCATCATTATATTCCACTGTATAATTTCTTTCTGCATAAAGATTATTTAATTTATCAACTTCTTCATAATTTTCTGGCAATTTCAATGTTATTTCTTGGGTATTTTCATATGTGTAATCAGAATATTTTTTTAATTTACCTATTAAATATCCATTTTCTTTTACTATATCTATGTTACTTGCAATATTTTTAGATTCATTGATTTTTATCATATTTACTAATTCTTTTGGTATTCCTAAATCCATAGCAGATATTGCAGCTACAAAAATATGATTTTTATCTAATTCAAAAATCAATTCAATATTTTCTGTATCAATTCCATTGCTTGTATATTTATTTCTATAAATATACGCTAAATTTTCATCTTCATATTTATTTAATTGTTCTTCTACATTTTCATAAGAATCTAAATTATAATTTAAAAATATATTTTTACTTTCATCTTTATCTAAACATTCAAATATACTTCTTGGCAATATCGATGTATTCAAACTTATAGTTCCTAAATCTTCAACGCCTTGGAACTCATAATGTCCTAATTGTGTATTATACTCTGTTAATTTAAAATTACTTGGAATTGAATATTTTACCAAATAGTTATTCTCTGCAATCTCTTCTTGTTTTGTATCTTTCAATAAATCAGAAACTTCATGTTGCTCAGAATATTTAATTTCTTGAGTTTCAATATTTATACCTGTTTCAAGATTAAAATTCTCTTCATTTAAATTAAAATTATTTATTATACTATTAGCATTGTCTATCAATATGTCAAAATATTCATATGTTGCCTCATATGTAATAATAACTAATTTATCTTCATATCTATATGTGCTTATCATAGCTTGTCTATCATTAGTTTCAAATAACATCTTATAACCATCAATATTTTGCTTTGTAATTTTAGCAGGCTCCTTATAAATTAACTTATAATCAGGATTCTGTTCTTGTATATTATAAATTAAACTATCAAATATTTCTTCTATTGTGCTATATTGTTTTTCTTCTTGTAATTCGCTTAGTTTAAAATTCAAACTACTTTTACTCTTTTTATGAATTAAATTGATTTCCATATCTTCCTGTTTATCTACTTCCCATGTATCATCATATTTTACTGAGTAATTAACCGTAGTTACAACATTTATTTTATTTTTTTTCGCATAATTATATATTAGTACCGCTACAACTATTAGTATTAATATTGCTAGTAAAACAATTATTCTTTTTTTATTTTTTTCTAAAAATTTTCTCATACACCCACCATAACTATTATTAAATAATTAAATTCTTTCATAACTATTATTTCATATTTCTTATTTTTTAAGACAATCTTTGAATCAGATCTTTCTTTTTCTGTATAACCATTATTCTTCAAGTTTTCTATATATTCTTCTGCAAATCGCATAGTATCCATATAATTTGGAACATTATTTTTATACCTTAAGCTAATAATATTGTCTTTATATGAACTTTTAATTAAATCTAATTTAATTAGTTCAGTAGCTTTCTCTACATTAGAAGTTTTTTTCAATTTACTTTCTGGAATATTATTTACAATTGCTTCATCATTATATTTTACATAGTAGCTTTCTTTTAGCTGTTCAAAAGGTATTGCTTTAATTTCGTCAAAATTTTCATTTGCAAACATATCATAATATTTCTTTAGTATTTTATTATCTGTAGCAAATGATAAACTCATATTTACTGCTTTGGAATTTATCATTCCAATTATTTTTCCATCACTATTATATAAAAGACTTCCTTGCATTTCTGGCACTGATAATATTGAAGTTTCTATCATATTATCTAACGATATTATAATTCCTTTATTTGTAGATAAACCAACCCCAGTTTTAGAGTTCAATGATATTATTCCATCTTCTTTTTTTAATTCTCCAACATTCTCTATCGTAACAACATTTCCGCTTTTATTCTTTACTTTTAAAATTGCAATATCATACTCTTGATTCATAGTTACAATTCCGTCTAATTCATACACATTATTTGAACTATCACTAATCATAATATTTTGTGCTTTTAATAAAGATTCTTCTATATAATTGTATGTTGTTACTATTATTCCATCTTGTATAAAAAATCCATTTGCTGCAGCAACTGTTCCCATATTATATGTTGAATTTAAAAATACTACTTTATCTTTATTTTCATTATATATTTTGTTCAGTGCATCATCTGTTATTGCATCAGCTTTGCTAAAATCATATATTTCCCTTAGTTTTGAATTATAATCTGAATCTTTAGATAATTCACCTCTTTTTTCGTCAATATCATTTATATAACTTTCTATGTCATTATTAGTTTCAGCATATATGTAATATAGCTTATAAGAATTATCTAATTTTTTAAACTGGTAATATATTGTTAAATCAGTCTGTATTCTTGTATACTCTTTTGGATTTTCTCTATCCTGTTCTTTCATAGTTACATCTGGTAATGTAATTACACTCATAACATTATTTTCATCTATTGCTGATACTCGTATATCTCCATATGAAGTATAATTAATTTCCAACTCATTTAGCTTTGTAAACATACCTGGGACAGCTATACCAGACACTACATCATCTTTGTACTCTTGGCTATTCATATCTAATCCAAGAATACTGTTACTGTCTTCAGGAATTTGAGGAGCATATCTTAATTTAAAATAATCTTTTCTCCTCTTATAAAAACTTTCACTACTTTCATTTTCAGAATTTTGTTGCCCTAATAGCAAATATGTAGTCTTTTTGGTTAATTCTGTTATTTCAGTATTCAAATCCGTATTTTCATTATAAGAATCACCCGAAATCTCATATTTACTATCAAAGTTAGACATAATTTTTTCTTCTTTGTTAATCAATTTAAAAGTATCATTATTAATTAAAATTTTATCAGACATTGCCAGAGAATGTGTAGATACTATGATAATTGAAAGTAATAGGGACGCAATTTTTATAACTTTCCTTTTCAATATTTTATCCTCCTATATATTTTTTTAAGACTTCTACAATATATTTACTTGCTTCTTCAGCATCATTTTTATTTAAATAAACATCATGAAAAGCCTCTGCTATTGTTTCATCATATATATAATTTCCTTGTTCATCTTTAGCCAATGCATATTCTGATATTTGTCCTCTCCATTCATCAAAATCAACACTTCCATGGTCTCTTTGATAATTTTCGTAAGCTTCTTCCAACATTTGCTTAGCCAATTCTCCATTTCCATATTCTTCACATATATCATAAAGAGTTTGCATTTGATTCTCTTCAATTAGTACAATTGAATCTGTATCATATTTATTTAGCACAGCTATAAAAGATAAATAGTGTCCTAACTCATGTGCCACTGGAGAATATCTGCTAGAATTTTTAGGGAAATGCCCCGTTTTTGAAGATGTTGCAACAGATGCATCAAGTCTTTGCGGATTTAGAAAATATTTTGCATTTAATTGAACCTGTGTTTTAATTACCCAAGGTCTAGTAGTACTTGTATTTGATGTAGCAAAAGGAAATACTGGCATAAATAAAGCTATTACATCTGCATTGGACATATCTAAATTTGTCAATGTTAAATTAGTTAAATACTTTCTTGTTCCTGGATATTCATCATAAATCTCTTTTATTACATCTTCTAATTCTCTTGCAAATTCTGTATCCATTTCTCCTAAGTTTACTGCTGTAATAGAATACTTATCGATTATATCGTTTTCTATTTCTATCATTTCTTTAGAATAATTTCCTGTTTTTTGATTTTCTGAGTCTTCACGAATTAATTCATATGCATCATCTATGCCATTTAATGAAACACCAGTATACACATTGTCCGTTATAATAGCTGTTTTATATTTTCCTTTACTTTTAGTTGTATTAGTAGTATTAGAAGTTGTATTGTTACTCGAATCAGTATTACTACTATCATTTTTCGAGTCATTATCTTCTTCATATAATATACTTTCTCCAATATAATAATTTCTTTTTTTAGTTTTTATAACTACAAAATATGCTGACAATGCTAGTATTAATATAATAATTAATATAGTAACAGTAATTGGGAAAGCAACATCTGAGCCTTTATTAGAATTGTCTTGGAAATTATTTCTTGAATTATTTTTTAATATATTTCCGCATTTATCGCAAACCTCTTGATTTGGATTTACTACTTTTCCACATTTATTGCAAATCATATTATCTCCTATCTTTCTAACATAAATTTTTATTTTTCGACTTCATGTTTTTATTATAACATTCACGTTAAAAAATTTTCTACAATTCTAAAATATTTTTTTAATAAACTTTTATATCATAAATATATTTATTATAAAAATTATGAAAGGAAAATAACTATTATGGATAATTTGCAAAATATAAATATTATACTGCAATTTGGAAATATTGACTTAAAAGTTCTTATTTTAGAACTAATAGAACAAGAATGCATAAATCAATTTTTAGTAAAGGATCTTTTTAATGACTAATATTTTATATTATGTTGCTTTATATTTAAGATTATCAAAAGAAGATGGAGATAAAGAAGAAAGTGAAAGTATCAAAAACCAAGAAAATTTGGGCATAGATTTTATTGAACAGCTAAAAAAGAAAGAACCTCAAAATACTTTTAAGCTTTTTAAAATATACATAGACGATGGTTTTACTGGAACTAATTTTAATAGACCTGGTTTTAAAAATATGATTAATGATATAGAAAATAAAAACATAAACCTTGTTATTACCAAAAACCTTGACAGACTAGGTCGTAATATTGCGGAAGTATGTCATTACTATGAAGATTATTTTCCAAATAATAATGTAAGATATATGACTATATTAGATGGAATTGATACATTTAATCCTTTAGATGATGACATTCATTTAAAATTTAAAATGGTGACAGATGAATATTATCCCAAAAGACTTTCAAAAAATATTAAAGCAACAAAATTAAGAAATACAAAGCACGGATATTTTATAGGAAGTATTGCTCCTTATGGATATAAAAAATCTTCATCAGATAATTATAAATTAGTCATTGATGAAGAAGTAGCTCCAGTTATTAGAAAAATATTCAACATGTATTCAAATCATTTTACAAGATTTGAAATAGTTAAAGAACTGAACAAGTTAAAAATTCTTCCTCCTAGAAAACATTTGGATATGGAAAAAACAGAAAAAGGATTGTATAAAGTCAATAAGAACGATTACTCTTGGAAAGAAAGTACAATTTCTAGAATAATTAGTAATCCAGTTTATATACGGATCAATAGTTGGATGTAAAACCTTTAAACCAAATATAAAATTTAAAAATCGAAAAACTAATAAACTAGAAAATCAAATTATTGTACCCAATATGCATGCACCAATAATTGATATATCACTATTTAACACTTGTCAGCAAATTAGAAAAAAATATATACACAAATCTTGCAAGTATGACGATATTTTTAAAGGTCTGATATTTTGTGGTAATTGTGGTAAAACTTCAACTTTAAAACATAAAACAAAAATAAATAAAAATAATTCTATTTCACAAATAGATTATTATCTATGTTCAGAAGCTAATAAAGGAACTAAAAAGAAATGTGATAATACCAAATCAATTAGTGCAAAAAAATTATATGAACTAATTTGCCCCATTTTAATAAAAGAATGTAGGAATATTTTTATAAATAAAAACGATATAAGTATTTTAATTAATAATATAAATAACAAAATATCTTATAATACTACAATATTAAAAAAAGAATATAATCAAATTAATGCAAGAATCGCAAAACTTAATAACCAAATTAAGCAAATTTATGAAGACAAACTTGAAAGGAAAATTACAGATGAGTTATTTACAGAAATACAAAATAAAAAGCAAGAAGAATTACTAAAATGCCAACGTCAGCTAAAAGATATTGAAAAAAATATTGAACAAGAAACTAAAAGGAATACAATTTCTTATGATCAAGTCCAACAGATTGTTCAAAAATTTTTAAATACAAACACTATTAGCAAAGAACTATTACATACGTTAGTAAATAGAATTGAATTTGACAATAAAAAAAATTTAAAAATTTATTTTTCTTTTTCTGATATGTTAAAAAGAAATTAAAAAGTTCTTTTATTATTTTATTCTCCTAATTTTCACAGCCAAATATATTGCATGTAAAGGCGACCCTGTTGCAAACTTGCAAGAAGACTTAGCAGCAGAGCAAAAAGCTAGAGCAACTTATGAAAAATTAATTAATTTATGTGCTGATGACCCTGACGTAATAGATCCTTTAAGATTTTTAAGAGAACGTGAAGTCGTTCACTTTCAAAGATTTGGTGAAGCACTAAATGGCGTTCAGGAAAAATTAGCTGAAAAGAAATTCTATATGAATAATAATTAAAAATTTTTATATAAAAAAAAGCAGCTCTTTAAATCAAGAGCTGTTTTATTTAATCTGTTTTATCCTTATTATTCTATCATTTCTTTTATCGCCTCTGTAAATGATATACATTTTCTATATTGGAAATATTTTCTAACTGCATATTGATAACACCATAATTTATAATGATTTGGAGACATATGTTTGTATACTAAGCCTTGTTTGTGGAAAAATTCTTTATCCATTTCTGTATACCAAGAACTAATATTTTGATCAACTTCACCTATTTTTTTATTTACAAATAATAAATTTAATCCCTTATTCAATGCATCAAATAAAAAGATTTGTTCTTCTCCTCTATCAATTTTTGTACCAGAACCAAACATTTCATTAAATGCCAAGCTATATTTTTTTAATGAATCTACTTTAATTGTTATTTCTGGATTAAAAATTTTATTTGCATTTATATAATCTATTTTTTTAGTTCTAAATCTTTTGGTTTTTCTATTTTTATTTTTGCTTTCAACATAGAAGCAAATTATATCTGCCGTTTTATATTTGTTATGTGCATCTAATATAATTTTCTTATAGTTGTCGTTATAAATCATATCATCATCAGCTAAGCAAACTATTTCTGAATCTATATATTTAAACCCAAAATTTCTACTTTTAGAAACACCTCTACCCTTTTGAATTATAACATTTTCATTTTTAATACTTACATCATTTTGATTTTGATTTATTATCAAATACTTTGAACTAATTTTCATTCTTCTAACTAAATTGTCTATCTCTGTATCTGAATTTAAATTTTGAGCAGCTACTAATACTTCAATATCTTTATAAACTTCTCTTGGTCTCATTTTATTTAGTCTTTTAAATAAAGCATTAACAGCATAATTTATAAAACAATATATTGATTTGAAAAAGCCTAATTTTTCTACCCTTCTATATGTGTTCCATCTATAAAAGGCCATCTCAAATTTATTAGAACTACGAGACTTCTTAGATATCCTGCAATATGCTAGTGCAACATTCTGTCCATATGCCACATATCCTCTTCTTAGAATACTAAACCAGTTTACTGTATCTTCTATTTTAGATTTTGGAAAATAACAGTATCTCTTAGGAATTTTATTTAAATCTAACATTACAGTAATTGTTAAAATTCTAATGTCTAATAAAGCATTTTCATAATCAACTTTTTCTTTTATCTTTATAGGTTTACTTATTTTATTTGAATCATTTGTCATATAACAAAATGAGCAATATATTAATTCACAATTCTTATTTTTTATAAATTCTAATTGCAATTTTAATTTATCTTTGTCCCAAATGTCGTCAGAATCAAGAAATGTCAAAAAATTCCCTTTAGCAGCTCGTATTCCAATATTTCTAGCTGTTGAAACTCCCATGTGTCTTTTTAATTTTATGATTTTTATTCTGGCATTTTTCTGAGCATATTCTTCAACTATTTTTAAGCTATCATCTTTAGAATTATCATCTATAAAAATAGCTTCATAATTTTCATACGTCTGACTATTTATACTTTTAATTGCCTCTTCTAAGTACTTAGACGAATTGTGAATTGGAATAATTATACTAATTAAATCTTTATTGCTCACCAACAAATTGTTTCCTTCTTTCTTGTGCTAATTTATAAATAGTATCTTGTATATTTAAGTAATTATCAATATCATATTTACTCAACCTATTTTTTGAGCTATCTTTTATATTAGTTATATAATTTTCATTTTCTGAAATTATCATATCAGAAACTTTCAAACACCAATATTCGTTTTGAGAAGTTTCAAGTATTTGTTTTAAAACTTCATTTTTTTCAATATTATAAAGAGAATAAACTCTTATTTTTCTCTCTTGTAATTTTTCATATATAAATTGCATATTTTCATCATTTATTTTTGAATAATCAAGTTCTTTAAATTTGAAATAAAAATCTTCTGTTTCTTCATATTCTTCATATTCCCTAATTAAGTCAACAATTTTATTTTCATTACCTACAGTATTTAATTCATCTATTGTTTCAAGTAAACTTGTATTTCTCTTCTCTACATTAGTTTGTTTTATTCCCATCGCTACGCCAAAAATGTTAACTAAAATAATTACAACAAATATAATATTTTCCATATTATTATTTTTTTCTGCGTTTTTAGTCTTTTTCCTTCCAATGTTATCATATTTTGAATTTAATATCGATAATAAAGCTATCCATAATACATTTATGCAATAGAAAGACATATCAAAATCTATAAAACTGTGTAACGTAAGCAATATAAAAGCAACATCCATTAAATCAATTTTTTTAATGTTTTTATATTGTTTCACAGCCAAAATTACTAAAATACTTATCAAAGAAATAAATCCAATAATTCCAGTTTCAATAAAAGTTTCAGTTAAAAAACTATGAGATTCTAATGTTGCATAATTATAAGATTGTATATCTCTATACTCATAATACCAGCCATTTCCTCCAGCACCTATTAAGAAATGATTCATTGCTATTTTAAATCCATCTGT
This sequence comes from uncultured Clostridia bacterium, assembly GCA_947594845.1. Taxonomy (GTDB): domain Bacteria; phylum Bacillota; class Clostridia; order TANB77; family CAG-508; genus UMGS1994. Next base: position 78,615 of record CANQEI010000003.1, read on the forward strand.
AATAAAAGCAACTCTCTCTATTACACTAGTATCATCTATTCTAAAATCTCTTATTGTTTCTATGAATCTGAATGGTAGAAATTTATATGCCAAAGCATATTTTTTTCCATTGACAGTAGCAGAATTTATACGAAGTTTACTTTTTACTTTAGTATTTGAATTTTTAACAGTTATTTCAATTTTTGCAGTATCTTCATCTGTTACAAACTTTATTTCTTTTTTTCCACTCTCGTTTTTTAAATTCAATTCATGTGAATATGTTATATCTTCATATTTATTTCTTTCTTTTATATTTATCTTATAAGCTATTGCATTTTCATCTTCTGATTCAGATGTTAGATCAAAAGCAAAAGTATATTCTTTATTTTTTTCAACATTATAAATTGTTGCAGTTACTGAATCTTTTGTATTATTCGTCATTTCCAATGGCTTTTTAAAGTTTACCGCAACTACAATAAACAACACAATGAAACCTAACGCTATTCCTACTTTTGCTAAATGCTTTCTCATTTTCTTTATGAAAATTATATATATAAACATAACTGCTAATAATAACATTATTGCAAATCTAGAAAAAGCTGATATAAAACATATTCCAAAAAGAACTATTAGTATTGAATATATAATTTTATTTTCTTTAAATCTATTAATGCATAATAATAAGTCTACAATCATTATTATAGCAAAAGCATTTGGATATCCTAATGCAGAAACCATTCTTCCACTTACATTATCCATTTTCTGAGCTTTAATTATCTCTAAAAATTGATAAAAGAATGGACTTTCAAATTTTTCAAGTAATCCTAGAATAGCTAATATGATTCCGCCAACAATTAACGCACTTATAAGATCAGCTGAATTGTCACTATTTTTACCTATTGTTTCTTTTACAATAAAAAAGACATTAAAAAGAGAAAAATTTCTAACTAATAAAATTAAAGTATCTTCCAAACTATAATAAGTTTTAAAAATAACAGGTAAAGTTGGAACTATACAAAATAGTAACACGAGTAAATCTGTTTTAGTAATTGTAAATTTCTCTTTTTTAAAGAAAAGTTTATATCCAGCCAAAATAATTCCTATTAAAATTATAGCTATATTTAATCCAATGCAATTATATTTAACAGGTAAGCCTACTAATATAAATGAGAAAATTAATATAATTGTAGATATTAAAGTTAAAACATTCATGAACTACTCCCTTATCTTTTGCTATTAAAATAATTTTGATATTTTTCTTTCTGTGAAATGATTTCATCTCTTTTTGAATTTGATATATAATTATATTTTACCATCTTATCTAATACTTGCTCTTGCCTTTGTGATGCCAATTCAAAATTAACAGTTGGAGCATAAACAGATGGAGCATTTGGAACTCCAGCTAACATTGTAGCTTCATAATCATTTAATTCGCTTGGATTTTTATCAAAATATCCTTTACTGGCAGAACCAATATCATAATATCCATTTCCAAAATAACTAGTATTAGCATATAATTCAAGTATCATTGATTTATCAAGTTCTTTTTCGTATTTACAAGCCATAAAAATTTCTGCAACTTTTCTATCCATTTTTTTATTTTTAGGAAAATAAGTATTTTTAGCTAATTGTTGTGCAATTGTACTTCCACCTTCAACTAGTTCCTTTTGAGATATATTTCTTACAATAGCCCTTCCAATTCCAATTATATCAATACCTTTATGAATATAAAATCTATGATCTTCTACAGCTACTACAGCATTTTTATATGTTTCAGATATATCATCTAATTTGGTATAATTTGGCTTCTCTTGAATTTCCTTGATTTTACTATCAATACTCTGTTCTTTTATTTTTTTTGAGTACAAATTATATCCGCTTCCCAAAAGTATAGTTACAATCGCTAATACAATTAGCAATATGATAAATAATATATTTTTTATTAATTTTTTCATATTTATACCTTATTTAAAGTTTCATTAAACACTAAATTAATATCATTTCTGATTTTTTCCATTTGTGAAATATATGTCATTAACTGAATTTTTACATCTGCTACTTTTAAAACAGTTTTAGCCTCTATATCTTTAAAATTTGATTCTAATTGTTTTATTACATACTTATTAAAATTCTTTTCTCCTCCAAAAGAAAACTTAAATAGTCTTTTGATTTTAGCAATAATACTATTATTATTCTTAGCAATCTGATTATTCTTTATTGTAAAAATTTCATTCAAAGAATGAATTGTATTCTTTTGGCAGTTTTCTAATCTTGCCATACATTCATCAATTACAACATCATAATTTAATTTTTTTTGAGCTGTAGCAAAAATTTTCTTACGAGACTTTTGTACTAATACATCATTCTTTACATTAAGTGCTTTTAGTTCATTTCTTTTACTAGCAATTAAATTAGCAATTGCAATTTTTTGATTGCTTTGTGCTAAAACTGTTTCATTTTGAATATAGATATATTGCGCATTATATTGAGCAAATACTCTTCTAATTTTAGAATTATATTCACTAACAAGCTCATTAAATTTTTCCTTATAATTATCAACATTCACCTTATAAGCTTTAGCTTGGTATTCTAAATATTCTTCAAATTCTTTTGTCTTTTTATCTATAATATCATAACATGTTCTCTCATAAATTGTAGCCCATAAAAGTAATTTATTACTCTCATTTTCTGACAATTCTTTAAGATTTAAAGATAATTTAACTTCTATATCTGTATTTTCCATAAATCCACCTCTATCTATCTAAAGCTTGCTTTCCTTTATTAGCTACTTTTCCAATTTCATTGGTTATAGCTGCTGTAGGAACTGAAATTACATCTAGCACTTCTTTCATAACTTTTTCTGAAAAGCCAAATGTAGATTTTAAAGCTGTAACAGGTGAAACATCTTTTCCAAGTACACAATTTTGGAAGAGATAATTCATTGCTGTAATTGATATTGCTGGTCCAATAAAAGCAACCGTTGAAGCAATTGTTCCTGCTTTAGCAAGAATCCTTCTTGCTTTATTACTATTCAATACATTTGTAGCAGCCTTAGCAGAAAATTCTGTTGCTGTTAACATTGTTTTACCAGCAAACTTAACTCCCTTTAGAGCATACTTTCCACCAGTTTTAGCTGCATTTTTAATATTTCTTTTTGTATTATTAACGTCCATAAACATTCTCCTATTTATTTATCATTTGCGTAATTAATTCATCCAATTCAGTCTTTAATTCTTTTTCTCTTTTTTCTGTATTTTGAGCATATCTTTCTAAATTTTCAATTTCTTCCTTATCTAAATTAACTATCCTGCCATCAATAAATTTCTCGCCAATTTTCTCCATAACTTTTCCTCTCATTTTAAGTTCTTTCGTAATTAATCTTTATCAATATTATTTTCGCTTAAATTTTCCAAATATAATGCTCTTTCATCTTCTTCATTATTTGGTAAAGTATATATTTTAGCAATGAAAACAAGTTCTGATTTATCATTTAGGTATATGACTGTATCAGAAATAGAATAATTTGATTCATCTACTGTTTTTTCATGCGCTTTTTCATATTTAGCAACTTCTATAAAATTAAGATTATTTTTATCATATAATTTCTTAAAATAGTCCTCTACAGCTTCAAGACATTTATCTACAAATTCTTCAGATGAAACATTTGCCATTTCTAATATTTTAGAATTTTGAACATTTTCGCCATCCTTAACATTAATATTATAAACATGGTATTCATGTTTTTCATTTCCATATTCTAAGGAAACTACAACAGATAATAAATCATCATTCTGATACCATATGTAATCAACATTAACTAAATCATTTCCTTCTTTAGTTTCTGCTTTTTCTGCATCTTTTAGTTTTTCCTCAGTAAAATCTATTATTTCTGAATTTATTCTTTGTACATTCTCATAATTCAAATTAATTGTTGGAATTCTAGAAAGTTTATCTCCTATGTCAGCAGTATAATAATCATAAACCAATTCCTTTGATTTATCTTTTTTATTAATTTCATCTTTTCTGTCTTCAGGTTTAATTTCTTTCAAAGTTATATTTTCTTCATTCTCTTTTTCATCATTTTCCTTATTACCTTTAAGTGCATTTTCTAAATTTTCAAAAACAGGAGATACAGCATCTCTCATTCCTTCTGGTAATACTTGCATTTTATATAATTGATACATTCCTCCAAAAATCACAAGTAAAACTATAATTAATATAATAAAAATTCTAATTCCATTACTATTATTCTTTTTTACATAAACATCTTTTTTTTGAAATTTTGGCTTCTCATCTGCATTATTTTCATCCTGAGTTTCCATTTTTTTAGTATTTATTTCTCTTTTAATTTCCTTTTCATCTGTTTTTTTTCTTACATATTCTTCTTTTATCTTTTCGATTTCTTTATTTACAACAGGATCTGAAATATTTTCTTCTACATTTTCTTTTTTATCTGCTTTTTGATTATTACTTTTTATTTTATCTTTCATTTCTTTTTCTGCTTTAGCTTTATTTTCAGCTTCCTTTTTTACTCTTTCATTTAGAGCCTGTTCTACATTAGTTCCACAATTTCCGCAAAATTTTGCACCTTTTTCTAATATCTCACCGCAATTAGGGCATTTCATTATTTATCCCCCCTATATATTTATATATTATTTATATCAAATTTCCTTTATTATATCAAAAAATATCATTTTGTAAAACATATTTACAAATATCAGCACAATATCTTTTCGTATAACCCAAAAGATAGATGAAAGAATATACTTTCATCTATCTCCTCAAAATAAAAAACAGGTAATATAATAAATTACCTGCTAAACATTTCTATTTATTGTTACTACTTTATTTGTATAAATTTGATTTATTTTTTCATCCGGATAGTATTCGTCAAGAAAAGAATCAATTCTAGTTCTTGGAGGAATATTTAATATTCTTTCTCTTTGTCTCATAACAGCAGTCCATGATATTAATATATCAAATGATAAAAAAATAGCAAAAATAGTAGTTATAGTAACTAGCGATTTTGTCAAATCTTTATTTAAAACTTTATTAAACCACGGATGTATAATTTCATTAAATATTAAGCCTGCCATTCCCCAATAAAAAGCATGTAAAATACTTGTTCTTCCGTTAAAGTTAATTTTTACCCATTCATAATTCCAAGAAATAGTTCCAAAAATAACTTCTTGCAAATATGAGCAAACATATTCTACAACTCCTCCAAAAAACATTGTATACAAAAATATTTTTAATGGGCTCTTAATTTTTGGAACAACGATTTCATATATAATAGCTCCAATTCCATAAACAGGAATAAAAGGGCCATACATAAGTCCTTGTCGTAATTCAAAATGACCTTTCTGTATTAGAACAAGAATATTTTCATATAAAAAACCTACTACACTTCCAATTAAAAAAATCCAAAAAAATCTAAAAAATTTTTTCCTTTTCTTCTCCATTATCTATAATTCCTTTTTCAAAATCATAGTTATTATATCATGTTAACATAATTTTGTAAATCTCTAAAAATATATATGTTCAATTCTAAATATAGGCCTATACTTTTTATCTTCTTTACATATTTCAGTTTTAATTTTATCTTCTAGCTCTTTTTTATCTATTTTTTCATCTCTAGGTATAACAACATCAAAAATAAGATTACTCTTTTCTTCACCATTAGTCATTCTAAAATCATGTATAGAATATTCTCTATTAATCTTTTTAACTATATCTTCAACCATTCTCTTTGCTGCATTAACCTTTTCATCATCTGTAGTAATAGGATCCATATGTATTGTAGTAATACATTTGAATTCTTTATTCATATCATCTTCCATTTTATCTATAACATCGTGAATTGCACATATATCATAGTTAGATGGTACCTCAGCATGAAATGAAATTATTTTTCTTCCCGGTCCATAATCATGAACCATTATATCATGAATTCCACAAACAATTTCATACTTTTTAGCGTATTTCACAATTTCATTTATAAATTCTTGACTCGGACTACAACCGATTAATATTCCTATTACCTCTTTCAATGCCTTAAATCCAGTAAACATTATAAAAATAGAAACAATTGCTCCAACAAAACCATCAATTGTAATTTTAAAATATATTAGAATTAAAGCAGAAATCAAAACAGATAATGTAGCAATACAATCTGATATACTATCATACGAATTTGATTTAATAACTTCTGAGTTAGTAATTTTAGCTATTTTTCTATAAAAGTTAAATAATAAAAATTTGATAATAATTGCAACAGTCAAAATTATTATTACAATATTATTTATTTCTGGTATTACTGGATTAATAATTTTTTCAATAGATGTCTTAAATAATTCAAATCCAACTAACATAATGAAAATATCTATTATAAAAGCCGTAATATATTCTATTCTTCCATGTCCCCATGGATGATCTAAATCAACTTCTTTTTGTGACATTTTGCATCCAATAATTGTAATAACAGAAGATGTAGCATCAGTGAAATTATTCAAAGCATCAGATATAATAGATATTGAATTAGCAAATATTCCAACAGCTAATTTAAAAATAAATAAAAATATATTAACTATTATCCCCACTATTCCAGAAAATAAAATATATTTTTCCCTTACATTTTCATTTTTCATGTCTTCACTATTTTTTATAAATAGTCTTAACAAAAATTTCGTCATTAACACAAGCTCCTACAAAATAAATTAGCCCCCTAAAGGAAGCTAATTCTCTAACTTATTTTAGTATAGATTCAAACATACTGCTTTCTACTCCATAATATGTTGCTTGAATATCTATGATTTTATTTTTATAAAATACAAATTTAACATCTCGTTCAGTATCTGAATACTCGCCTTTATATTTTAAAGTAGCCTTTACAGTAGATATATTTTTGTTTTTGCTATCCTTTTTAGGCTTTTTAATATCTTCTACTTCTACTTCTGAATAATAACTTGAATTATCGTCAGCATAATCTATTAAAGCTTCTTTAGCATCTTTAACATCTTTATCATCTTTTTTTACATCTTTATATTCTTCTTTAAATTTTTTAGATTTTTGGTCAGCTTCTTGCCATGCAACAACTCCTCTTAAATCTATATTTTCTTCAATTGCTTTTTCCATGTCATCTTCTGAACATAATGCACTTCCTACAGCTTCTATTTTTTTCTTGTATCCCATAGGTTTCATATTTGATATAACAACAGCTGCAATAATAACTAATATAAGTACTACTACCGCAACAGATACAGCTATCACAATTTTTTTGTGATCTTTGATAAAAGATAATACTTTATCCATATTTTTCCTCCCTTATTAATTTATTTAATTTTCATCTGTAGAATTACTATCTACAGTGTTTCCATCATTTTCTAAATTGTTCATTCCTGAATCTGTATTTAAGAAAGACTCTCCATCTTCATCTACAATATAAACTACTATTTCATCATAAAATACCATAGTTAAAGTAGCTTCCTCATCAGCTAAACCAATTACTAAATCAACTCTAGTTACTTCATCTAAATCATCAGATTCTTGGAAATTAGTAACTTTCTTTAATTTAAATACAAAATCAGCTGAACTTATTTCAGCAACATCATTTTCAGTGTCATTTGACACTTCATTTTGGATTGCATTAGTTAAATTTTCATCTGAAGATATTTCATTTGCCATTTGTTCTGCAGCTGCCATAAGATTTTTTAATTGTTTAAACTGTTCTGGATAAGCTTTAAAGCTCTCTGTTATCTCATTGGCTTCATCATCAGTAACATTAGCATATTCATCCATTACTTTAGAATCATCACCATCAACCTTATCATATGCTGCATAAACTTTTGAATCTAAATTTTCTTCTATAAAAGTATCCATTTCATCTTCATCCATTAATGCTGCAACAAATTTTTCTGTTGCTTCTTTTGCATATTCTGGTATATCATCATCATATTCTACTTCATCATCATCAGTAGTATTTGTATTAGATGTATTAGTTTTATTTTCCGTAGTATTAGTAGTATTTTCTTCTTCAAATTTTATTTTATCATCTTTTCCTTTTGAATTACCTAGTTTTCCAACTAAAAATATCGCAACTACTGCAACTACAATTACAACTACAGCAATAATTACCGCTATAAGTATCTTTTTGTTTTTCATCTTAAAATTTCACCCTTTCCTAAATATCTTGCAAAAAGTTTCACACTTTTCTTCAGTTTAATTTATTATATTTATTTTAAAAAGAAAAGTAAATATATAAATAAAAAAAATATATAAAATGTCAATTAAAATATTTAAAATTGCCTAAAAAACTAGCTTTTTTTTTGATTTTATGGTATAATAAAAATGTAGTGATTAGAAAATTTTAATGTTTTTTAACGTTCATATAAAGGAGAAAAAAATGTTTAATATTTCAGGTGAAGAAAAATTTAATTTTGATATTGAAAATTTAAAACAAGATTTTGCAGTTGAAAATATCAATATTCAAGATTCTGATATTGAAATTTTAAAAAAGTATTATAATAATGAAATAACAATGAATCAGATGATAGATATCATAAAAACTACCAATCTAAATAATATTTAAGGAGATTTTTTATGAATGATTTTTATGAATCTAGAAATTCTATCTATTGTTATCCAAATAGTAATGTATTAAAAAATAAACTTAATGTTCACGATTCTGATAAGTTATCTAAACTTGAAAAGCAGTTAGTTTTAGCCAAATCATACATACTTAGGCAATTAGATAATACTCCAAAATTTGATAAAAATCATTTTTTAAATATTCACAAATTTTTATTTGAAGATCTTTACCCTTTTGCAGGAAAAACAAGAACTGAAAATATATCTAAAGGAAATTTTACTTTTGCAAATTGGGAATTCATAGATAGTGAATTAGATAAGATTTTAGAAGAATTAAAATCTGAAAATTATCTAAAAAATTATGATAAAGAAAAATTGGCTGAACGTCTTGCCTATTATCAAGCAGAACTAAACGTATTACATCCTTTTAGAGAAGGTAATGGTAGAACAATTAGAGAATTTATCCGTGAACTTGCTCTATCAAATAATTATATTTTAGATTTGCAATGCTCAACACCACAAGAAATATTTGATGCCAGTGTAAAATCAGTATATGATTCTAGTGATCTAGAAAAAATAATATATAAATGTTTAAAATTTTTAAATCCAAAAAAATAAACTCTTATAAAAATAAGAGTTTATTTTTTATTTTCTTTTATTTTACATATTCATAGTAACTAATTTTCCTTTGTAGAATACAAATGTTATTTCTTCTTCTTCTCCATCCTCGTTCTCCATAGTAACTTCAGCTTGTCTTAAATATTTACAATCATCATATTTTTCTAGTTTTCCGATTTTTTTAACTTTTATTTTTCCTCCATCGTTCTGTTTTGCTATATATTTTAATGATGTTTTTAATAAATCAGCTGAATCTTCATAATCTGATTTTTTTGCCTTTTTGTATTCCTTTTTAAATTCAGAATCATAATCATCCTTATCATCAATTTCGCTAAGTGCATATGCTGCTCTTGCATCTACATACTTATCTACAAAATTTGATACCTTTGAATCATCTTCTAAAGCTTTAGCAAATTGTTTTACTGTTTTCTTATAAGATGTTCCTGAAAAAGCCATTACTAAACCAACTATAAGAGCGATTATTAAAACAAGTGCAACTACTCCAATTACTATTGTCATTGCTTTATTTTCTTTCATCTTTACCACTAATGCGGCTAATTTTTCTTTCATATATTTTTTCCTCCTTAAGAATTCTAAAACAATTATAATTTTTATTTATGAAATAGTCAATTGTTTTTGATCAAAATCTATTTTTATTTTTGATTTTGGAACTATGGCTTGTTCTAGTATCTTTCTTGCAATAAGTGTTTCCAATTTTTTCTGAACAAATCTCTTTAGTGGTCTTGCACCATACATTGGATCATATCCATTATCAATTAAATATTTTTTAGCCTCTTCTGTCAATTCAATTTTTATTTGCATATTTTCCAATCTATTAGACAAATCTTTTACAAGTAAATCTAATATTTTTTCTATCTCAGATTTCTTAAGTGGTTTATATAAAACAATTTCGCTTAAACGATTTAAAAATTCAGGTCTGAAGCTTTGTTTCAATAGAGAATTTACTTTTTCTTCAGTTTCTTCAGAAATTTTGCCATCCTTATCTATACCATCTAAAATATATTCAGACCCCAAATTTGATGTAAGAATTATTATAGTATTCTTAAAATCAACTGTTCTTCCTTGTGAATCAGTTATTCTTCCATCATCTAAAACTTGTAATAATACATTGAAAACATCAGGATGTGCCTTCTCTATTTCATCAAACAATACAACTGAATAAGGTTTTCTTCTAACAGCTTCTGTTAATTGTCCTCCTTCTTCATAACCTACATATCCAGGAGGTGCACCAATCAATCTTGAAACAGAATATTTTTCCATATATTCAGACATATCAATTCTAATAATATTATGCTCATCATCAAATAGAGCCTCTGCAAGAGCTTTAGCAAGTTCTGTCTTTCCAACACCTGTTGGTCCTAAAAACATGAAAGAACCAATAGGTCTATTAGGATCTTGTATTCCAGCTCTAGAACGAATAATTGCTTCTGTAACTTTAGTTACAGCATCATCTTGTCCAATCACTCTTTCGTGTAATATTTTATCAAGATTTAATATTTTTTCTCTTTCACTTTCTTGTAATTTAGAAACAGGTATTCCTGTCCATTTAGCAATAATTTTTGTTATTTCTTCATCTGTAACTTTTGTACGCAATAAACTAGCTTCTTTGGACTTAGCAGCTATCTTCTCTTCTTCTTGTAATTGGTTTTGAATTTCAGGCAATTTTCCATATTTTAATTCAGCTGCTTTGTTTAAATCATAATTTCTTTCTGCTAATTCTATTTCTGCATTTATCTTTTCCAAATCTTCACGCAATTTTTGTACCTTAGAAATTGCATCTTTTTCATTATCCCATTTTGCTTTCATTTCATTAAATTTGCTTTGCATTTCAGCAATTTCTTTTCTAATTTCTTCTAATCTCTTTTGTGATAATTCATCTTTTTCCTTTTTTAATGCAGTTTCTTCAATTTGATGTTGAGTTATCTTATGAGCAATTTCATCTAATTCTATAGGCATTGACTCCATTTCAGTTTTAATCATAGAACATGCCTCATCAATTAAATCAATTGCTTTATCAGGTAAAAATCTATCTGAAATATATCGATGTGAAAGTGTTGCTGCAGCTATTATTGCATTATCGCTAATCTCTACACCATGATAAACCTCATATCTTTCCTTTAATCCTCTTAAAATTGAAATTGTATCTTCTACTGTTGGCTCATCAACTAAAACATGCTGAAAACGTCTTTCAAGTGCAGGATCTTTTTCAATATATTTTCTATACTCATTTAAAGTAGTTGCACCAATACAATGTAATTCTCCTCTAGCTAACATTGGCTTTAATAAATTTCCAGCATCCATTGCTCCATCTGTTTTTCCTGCACCAACTATTGTATGAAGTTCATCTATAAATAATATAATTCTTCCATCACTTTTCTTAACTTCTTGAAGAACTGCTTTTAATCTTTCTTCAAATTCTCCTCTATATTTTGCACCTGCAACTAAAGCTCCCATGTCTAATGAAAATATTGTGCAATTTTTAAGAGCTTCAGGCACATCACCTCTAACAATTCTTAAAGCCAATCCTTCAGCTATTGCTGTTTTTCCTACACCAGGCTCTCCAATTAAACATGGATTGTTTTTTGTTTTTCTTGAAAGAATCCTAATAACATTTCGTATTTCATCATCTCTACCAATTACTGGATCTAATTTTTGATTTCTTGCCATTTCAACCAAATCTGATCCATATTTTTCTAAAACATTATATGTTTCTTCTGGATTATCATTAGTTACTCTAGTATTTCCTCTTACTTCTGCTAAAACCTTTAAAAATTCATTTTTTCCAATATTAAATATTCTAAATAATTCTTTAATCTTCGAATTTGCCTTATTAAAAATTCCAATCATAATATGCTCAACAGAGACATATTCATCTTTCATTTTTTCAGCAGTCTTTTCTGCATCTATCAACACATTATCAACATCTTGTGTTACATAAACTTTATCCATTTCTCTAGAGCCACTTACTTTGGGTAATTTTGAAATTTCATCCTCTACTGCACTTTCAAATTCATCAGAGACATTCATCTTTTTTAATATTTCTTTTATTAAGCTATTATCAATAGTAATCAAAGAATATAAAAGATGCACTTGCTCTATTTGTTGGTTTTGATTCTCAATAGAAATATCTTGTGCATTCTGCAATACTTCTAATGATTTTTGGGTTAACTTCTGTGTATTCATAATCTTCTCCTTTCTATGTAACTTCATAAAGCATCAAACTTATTATATTAAAAACACGCCTCATAAAAGGCGTGTTATGATATAATTTAGTCAATTTGTATTTTTCTTTTTGGTTCTTCTTTTTCTTCTTTGTTACTTGGAACAGATATTGTTAAAATACCATTTTTGAAAGAAGCCTTAACATCATCTTCTGTTATTCCATCACCAACATAGAAGCTTCTTGAACATTCACCAGAATATCTTTCCTGATAAATATAAGTTCCATCTTCTTCTTTTTCATCAACATCCTTTTTCATAGTAGAAGATATAGTTAAATATCCATTCTCCAAATCAATATTGATATTTTCCTTTTCTACTCCTGGTACATCAATTGTAAAAATATAATTACCATCTTTTTCTTTGATATCAGTTCTCATCATTTTGTTTTCTTTCCTTGAAAAAATTACATCATCATCAAAAACCTCATCAAAAAAATTTTTTCTTCTTGGCACTAACATCATAATACATTCCTCCTTTAAATTTTATGTGTTGACGCCCTTTTCAAGGTTATGCACATGAGTTATATAATAATTATTTCTTTTTACAGTAGATATTATACATCTCATTTTTAGCAATGTCAATATGAGAGTGCTAATTTTTAAAAAATTTTTATTTTTTCTGAGTTTAATCTTTTCAAGTATTTATTAATCTCTGGTTTACCAGCCACCTCCGGCCTCCGGCCTCCGCCGCCTCCGCCAGAGAATCCGCCTCCATCAGAACCTCCTGATGATGAAGGAGCTGTTGAAGCTGCAGACATTCCAGAAGAAAATGATGAAGAAAATGAATTTGTAAACATAACTGCATTAAACGTACCATTATCAAGCATATTTGATGAGCACCAACTTGGCGAATAATCTGCTATTTTCAATGTATCTTCAAATTTTTCTGCCCACTTATTTTCTAATCCTAAAACATATGCATATGGAAAATATTTATCAAACATTTCCGGTGTTTTATCCTTAAAATCATCATCTTTAGCAGTATTTATAAACATTCTAAAGCCTTCTATGTCTTCTTTTATCCTCAATCCTTCTTCTGTATATCTTCTAACTAATTTCATAAAAGTAACATTATCAATAATTGCTACTATAAAAACTAAAATAGACATAACAGTAATTGTAATTGTTGATTTAATCATAAATACTGCTGAAATAAGGAAAATGGCCAGTGGGAAAATTGAAACTAAGCACGTTATCAATTTAAATACCCCACTACTTTTAATTTTTAATATTCTAATTACCTCTGCTATTATTACAGCAGTAACTAATGAAATAGGTACAGCTATTAATAAACTTTGAAAATATTCTAATGCTGCAAAACCATTTATAAAAGAACCCGCTAAAATAGCTATTATAATTGATATTACGGTAAAAATTATAGACATAAATACATATTTTGTATTTTTAAAAAACATCTTATCTTGATATTTACTTTTTAATTTATTCTCAATTACATTCTTCAAAGTTGATAATGTTGTTTGGAAAAATAGTGAATATTCAATAACTTGTTTTTGTGGAAGTGTTCTATATACGTCTTGTTCAATATCATTTAATTCTTCTAAATTTTGTGTTTCTACTGTTTTTTCAAACATTACTTTTTCGTGTTCTTTACTAAATTTCATATAACCTTTTACAGCTAATGAAATTATAGTTGCTTCTAATATTTTATCCATTTTTCCCATAGTAGAAACATATTTTACATCACTAGGAGCCATACCTTCTGGTGGAAAATATTTTGGGATTATAACATTTGGTGTAGGATCTTTTCCATGTTTTTTCCAAATTATAAATTGAACTATAACTAATAATAATAAAGAACCAATTATTATTAAAGAAATTATATTATCAGTCACAAACCATTTTGTTTTTTGAGCAAAACTAGGTTCTATTAATGCTCCTTTTTCTAAGCATACTGATATTGTAAAAGCTTCATTCGTATCCAATTTCTCATATATTTCATAATCAATGTAATTATCTGAACAATACGTATATACACTATCGCTTTGTCCTTTCTTTCCATATGGTCCTGTATATGCTTTCAATTTCTTTTCAATAATTTTTGAATTCTTTGGTAAATATACTCTTGCATGACAATGATCTATGCTAAAGTTCCATCCACTTCCTATAACATTCCAATACAATTCATCATAATCATCCTCGAATGCAATTTGCCTTTCAGTATTATACTTTATTGTATATGTATGTAGTCCATTTGAAACAAGTGTAGATTCACTTCCAATTTTTATTCTTACACCTCTATTTATAGATTCTAATGAATATTTAACATCTTTACCATCTAGCAAAACAGATTTTACATCAAATGTTACTACTTTATTATTATACTTAGTTGGAAAATCCCTATAAATACCATGTTTTATTTCATTTCCAGCAGCATATACCGTTATATTTTCAGTAACATCCATCGTTGCATCTTCATTTAATTCAATTTCAACATCGTAATCCCTAATATTTTCTTCTTGATATTTTGATATTGTTGATGTACTATCATAATCATCACTATATTGCCTAAGTCCTTCAGCAGTTACAGCGAAATTAACATTTGAAAAAAGTACAATTAATAAAAAAAATACATTAATGATAAATATTTTTTTCTTCATATCTTCCCCTTCTTTATACTATCTTGGATTTTTTCTTCTATCTTCAAAGTTAATTTGAACATTTTCTCTAGTCAATAAATCTACTTCGAAAAAAGACCTTTTACTATATCCTAAAATTGCTGCTAAAATATTATTAGGAAATTTTTGTATCAAAGCATTATAATTTCTAGTTGTTCCATTATAATATCTTCTTGCTAGTTCAATTTCTTCCTCTACTTTAACAAGAGCTTGTTGAAATTGAAGAAAATTTTCTGAGGCTTTTAAATCTGGATAATTTTCAACAGTAACCACAATATCCTTTATCAAAGCAGAAAATTTATCTTCTTCCTTTTGCCTATTGCTTACTGTCATTTTCTCTGATAATCTAGTTCTCATTTCAGTTATATCTTCAAGAGTAGTTTTTTCATATTGAGTATATCCTTTCACAACTTGTTCAAGATTTGGTATCAAATCAAATCTTTTTTTCAAGACAGAATCTACATTACTAAAAGCTTCAAAATTCATATTGCTAGCCTTTACAATCTTGTTAAATATAAAAATTATATAGCCAACTAGTGCCACTAATAGAATTATAATAATTATTGTTACGACTGACATAATTAGCTCCTTTCCCTTTGCATTATATAAATTTTTAATCATTATACACATAATATTTCAATAATTCAATTAAAAAAGTAGAGATTTTATGAAATGCAACTTTTAATGGATACAGATATAGTATTTATCCGTATCCATTAAATGCATTCTTATTTCTCTACTCTTATGCTTCTTCTTCGTCTTCAAATTGTGAATTGTACAAGGTAGCATAGAAACCACCTTTTTCTAATAACTCTTCATGTTTTCCTTGTTCAACAATATCACCATTATTAAGAACTAAAATTAAATCAGCATTTTTTATTGTTGACAATCTATGTGCAATTATAAAACTTGTTCTACCTTTCATTAGATTATCCATTGCTGCCTGAATTTGTATTTCTGTTCTTGTATCAATTGAACTTGTAGCTTCATCTAAAATTAATATTTCAGGATCTGCTAAGATAACACGAGCAATTGTTAATAATTGCTTTTGCCCTGCAGAAATATTACTTGTTTCTTCATCTAGTAACATATCATAAGAATTTGGTAATGTTTTTATAAAATGGTGAACATGTGCTGCTTTTGCTGCATTTATAACTTGATCATCTGTTGCATCTGGTTTACCATACTTAATATTATCTTTTATAGTTCCACTAAATAACCATGTATCTTGAAGTACCATTCCAAAATGTTGTCTCAAATCACCTTTATTAAAATCTTTAATATCGTATCCATCAATAGTTATTTTTCCAGAATTCAAATCATAAAATCTCATTAATAATTTTACTAAAGTTGTTTTTCCTGCTCCAGTTGGACCAACAATAGCAATTTTTTGTCCATCTTTAACATCTGCATTAAAATCATTAATTATTATTTTATTTTTATCATATCCAAATTTAACATGTTCAAATTTAATATTTCCGTTTAATTCTGAAATATCTACAGGATTTTTATCTACATCCTTTTCTTCCGGTTCATCTAAAAATTCTAGTACTCTTTCAGCCGCAGCAATCATTGTTTGAAGCTGTACCATGACCTGTGCAATTTGGCCCAAAGGTTGAGTAAATTGTTTATTATATGTAACAAAAGATTGAATATCTCCAACTTGTATTTTTCCCTGGATTGTAAAATAACCTCCGATTATAGCTACTGCAACATATCCAATATTGCTAATAAAGTTCATAACAGGATGCATAAATCCACCCATAAACTGTGATTTCCAACCAGTACGATATAATTCACTATTATATTTTTTAAATTCTTCTATAGATTTTTCTTCCCCATTAAAAGCCTTTATTATTTGCTGACCACTATATGACTCTTCAACTTTTCCATTTACATGTCCTAGATATTCTTGCTGTGCATTAAAATATTTTTGAGATTTTTTAACAATTATATTTAGTAGTATTGATGACACAGGTAATATCAATAAAGATATAAAAGTCATTTGGATATTTATTGAAAACATCATAATTAGAATTCCAACTACTGTACATATAGCCCTAATAATTTCAGTAATACTTTGATTAAAGTTTTCTCCAAAAATATCTATATCATTTGTTACTATTGATAAAACCTCTCCTTTAGTTTTTTTATCAAAAAAGCTCATTGGTAATTTATGAAATTTTTTGGATACATCATCTCTCATTCTATAAGTCATCTTTTGAGCTATTTGTGTCATAATTAATGACTGTACTAAAGAAAATAACATACTTATGATATATAAAATAATTAATATAATTAATATTCTAGAAATTGCAGAAAAATTTATTCCTCCGTTTCCAGAAATCTTACCAACTATACCATTGTATATTTCAGTAGTGGCATTACCTAATATTTTAGGTCCAACAATCGTAAATACTGTACTTGCAATAGCGAAAATGAAAACAATTATTAATTGTATTCTATTCTTTTTTAAATATGTTTTGAATAATTTACTTATAGTTCCTTTTATATCTTTTGCCTTTTCACCAGAAAAGTTTTTTCTTTTTGGTCCAGGTTGCCTTGGTCTTGACATATTTTTCTCACTCTTCTCCATAAATTGTTTTCACTTCCTCTCCATTTTTAGTTAATTCTTCTGCTGTCAGTTGTGATAATGCAATTTGCCTATAAGTTTCACAATTTTTCATCAATTCAGAATGAGTTCCAATTCCAACGATTTTTCCTTCATCCAATGTTATAATCTGATCTGCATTTAAAACAGTATTTATTCTTTGTGCAACAATGATAACTGTTTTATCCTTTGTAACAGGTCTTAATTCTTCTCTTAATTTAGCATCTGTTTTATAGTCTAATGCTGAAAAACTATCATCAAAAACATATATTTCAGGATCTGATGCAATTGCTCTTGCAATTGATAATCTTTGTTTTTGTCCACCTGATACGTTTGTTCCTCCCTGAGATATAGGAGATTTATATTTTTCTGGTTTTGTTTCTATAAATTCAGTTGCTTGAGCTATTCTAGCAGCTTCATACATCTTTTCATCACTCATGTTTTCATTTGCAAACTTGATATTAGATTCTATTGTTCCTGAAAACAAAACTCCTTTTTGAGGAACAAAACCAATTATATCTCTCAAACTCTCCTGAGAAACTTCTTTTATATTTACTCCATCAATACATAATTCTCCACCAGTAACATCATAAAATCTTGGTATTAAATTAACAATTGTTGACTTTCCACTTCCAGTACTACCTATAATTGCAGTAGTTTTGCCTGGTTCAGCAGTGAAATTAATATCAGTAAGAATTTCTGTATCTGCATCAGGGTATCTAAAAGAAACATTCTTAAATTCAACAAGTCCTTTTCTATTTTTATCTAAGCATTTTACATTTTTCTTATCTTGAATACTTAATTTTTTATCAAGAACTTCGTTAATTCTACCTGCAGAAATTGTTGCCCTAGGTAGCATGATTGAAACTATTGAAATCATTAAGAAAGACATAACAATATGCATTGTATATTGCATAATTGCCATCATATCTCCAACCTGCATAGTTCCAGCATCAACATTATGTCCACCAACCCAAATAATTAAAATCATTATTGAATTCATAAGGAACATCAATAGTGGCATCATAAAAGACATTACCCTATTAACGAATAAATCTACTTTCATTAGATCAACATTTGCTGCATCAAAACGTTTTTCTTCCATTCTCTCTTTATGAAAAGCTCTTATAACTGGCAAACCTGTCAATATTTCTCTAGTAACTAAATTAACTTTATCTATTAAAGTTTGTAATTTTTTAAATTTAGGCATTGCGATAATAAATAAAATAATTACACAAGTTATAATACATAATATAGCAAAACCTATAATCCAAATCATTGAGGTATTACTTTTAGCAATAACTCTAATTAATCCACCTATTCCCATTATAGGTGCAAAGATTATAGTTCTAAACATCATTTGCATCATACCTTGGATCTGTTGAATATCATTTGTACTTCTAGTAATTAATGAAGCTGTTGAAAATTCTTTAAATTCTTTATTAGAGTATTTCAAGACTTTTTCAAATATCTCTTCACGCAAATCTCTAGCTAATCTACATGCAAGTCCTGATGAGAAGAACATTACTATAACACCAGAAGCCATAACAATTAAAGCAACTCCTAGCATTTGAAAACCAGATTTCCAAATATAATCAGTTTGCATTTTATTCATGTCCATTCCAATAGCTTCATATTCGGCTTTTACAGCAACAATTCCCGCCTGATCTAACATTCCTCCAACCTTTTTGTCAATTTGCTCTCCAAAAGCGCCTATCAACTCATTTCTTTTTTCTTCAGGAATATGTTTCACTATATCAATCAAAGAATTATTCATATATAGAGCTACATCTTGTGAAGATAGTTGCATTAATACATATTTCTTTAATAAGCTAGCTTGTTCTTCATTTTGTACGAAGTAAAGCATAATCAAAGGCTTGGCAAAAATTGTTTCTAATTTTTCCTCATCATCTTCTGAAATTTTGTTTAAAATATATAAATCCTCATCTTTTAATATAGGATACTTTTTTAAATACTTTTCATAATCATCTTTGGAAACATTGTTTTTGGAAATAAGTGTATATTTGTCAAAAATAAAATCATCTTCATTAGTAGCCATCATAATATTTTCTAATGAAGATTTTCTAATAACAACAGGAACACAATTTTCAATTCCATTCTGCTGAATTCCAACATTAACAATTCTTGAAGTATAATCTGGCAAAGTAAGTTCTGCCATTGCCTGTACTATCAAAAATGTAATTATAATTATTATTGATTTCCAAGAATTTCTTGTTCTTGCCAAAAGCTTAAACATTAACTTATCACTTAACCTTTCTATACATATATACTGTTGCTTTATCATTTTATGTTACTTAATATGATATGTCAATGTAGTATATAAAAAAAATCTTAAAATAAAATTAAAAAAGACAGATTAAATCTGTCTTTTCAATTTATTCTGCTTCTACGTCATCTTGATATTTTGAAATGTCATTTACATTTAATGCAAAATAAGGTAAATCCTTTTCTCCTTCTTTTACAAACATTACAAAATTATCATCCAAATAAAATTTTCTTGATTCTAGTTCCCCTGGTTGTACATAAGCAGTAGCTAGTTCTTGTTCAATTTCTGCCTCACTTTTAATTTTTCCGCCTTTATTATCTAATTCTAATTCTATAGACTGTATTGCTTTTTCAATTTTACATTCCTTAGATTCAGAATTATAAAAAGTTTTTCCAATAAGTTCTTCATATTCTTTTTTTAGATTAAATTTAAGATTTGGTATTTTTACTTCATCTATACTTTGTATACTAATATCTCCATCAAATTTCTCAGATTCTTTTAAAAGATTTTCATATATTGTCTTAAAATCCTTATCTTTTGGATTTTTTACAAATATAACATTATCATTCTCTTGAGTAAAAATTGATATTGCAAAATCATCATCAGAATTATAATATAAAACTTTTACTTGATTTCTAATTTCTTCTTTACTATTTTTATCTATTCCAAAATACTGAACATTTTTATATTTATCACCAAAATTACCTTTTTCTAAAATATCAAATTCAGTGAAAAAATTAAAATTTCTTTTTAGCATAGTATAAAAAATATAATTTATAATATCAGGAGATTTTGATTCATCCCAATTTTCATCTCTATCAATTATAGATGAATCTTCATTAAATTTTTCTTTAATTCCATTCAATATATCTTCCTTTAGTTCATTTGACTTTTCTCCCCAAGTTTTAAAATATAGTCCTTCAGATATATCATCTTCTTTATAGCTCTCATTATTTAAATTATCTAAATAATCTGGTTCATCACCATCTATAAATTCAATATCTTTTTTTACCACTTCATTTTTCATATCATTCCAAACTAGTTGGAAAGTTGGACACCATGCTGTATCATTTTTAATTTCATCTTCCATTGTTGGAACAACTTCAATATTATCATTATTTTCTTCATATTCAACATTAGTTTCCTCTTGTTTATTATTTGTTGAAATGTTTTCATTATTTTTTATATTTTCCTTTTTCATTAAAAAGCACAATACAATAGCAACTAAAATTGCTATTACAATTAATATCATTAATACAATTAATACAATTGGTTTATTTTTTTCTTTATTTTCCATATTTTCTCCTTTTCTTTTGTTATAAAAAAAATCCTTCGAAAAATCGAAGGATTTTTTATTATTTAGCATATTCAATAGCTCTGGTCTCACGAATTACGTTAACTTTTATTTGTCCTGGATATTCCATTTCTGATTCAACCTTTTTAGCAACTTCTCTTGCCATAATTGTCATTTCACTATCTGAAACTTTTTCAGGTTTTACAATTAATCTAACTTCTCTACCTGCTTGTATTGCAAAAGATTTTTCTACTCCATTGAAAGAATCTGCTATTTCTTCAAGTTTTTGTAATCTCTTAATATAAGTTTCTAATGTTTCTCTTCTAGCTCCAGGTCTTGATGCAGAAATTGCATCGGCAGCTTGTATTAAAACGGCTTCTAATGTTTTAGGTTCTACATCTCCATGATGTGCTTCAACTGCATTTATAACTAATTCATTTTCCTTATAACGTTTTAATATATCAACACCAATTTCAACATGTGTACCTTCCATATCGTGATCTAATGCCTTACCTATATCATGTAATAGACCTGCTCGTCTAGCAATTTTTGAATCGATTTCTAATTCATCTGCCATAATTCTTGCTAAGTTTGAAACTTCTATAGAATGATTTAAAACATTTTGTCCATAACTTGTTCTATATCTAAGTTTTCCAAGTAGTTTTACAACATCTGGATGTAATCCATTTACACCTGTTTCTAAAACTGCTCTCTCTCCTTCTTCTTTAATAATTGCTTCGACTTCTTCTTTAGCTTTTTCTACCATTTCTTCAATTTTAGCTGGATGGATTCTGCCATCTTCTAGTAATTTTTCAAGAGCAATTCTTGCAACTTCTCTTCTTAAAGGATCGAATCCTGATATAATGACAGCTTCTGGAGTATCATCAATAATTAAATCTATTCCAGTTAAAGTTTCAAGTGTTTTTATATTTCTACCTTCTCTTCCTATAATTCTGCCTTTCATTTCATCATTAGGTAATGATACTACTGATACCGTTGTTTCTGAAGTATGATCAGCAGCACATTTTTGAATAGCATAGCTAATCATTTCCTTAGCCATTTTAGATGAATCTTCCTTTAACTTATTTTCATATTCTTTAATCATATTGGCCTTTTCAGGAATAATTTCATCTTCCAAAGAATCTAATAATTGCTTTTTGGCTTCATCAACTGTTAATCCTGATATTCTTTGTAGTTCCTCTAATTCTTCTTTTTTTCTGTCTTCTAATTCTTGTCTAATACTTTCAGTTTCATTAATTTTATTATCAAGTTCTTTTTCTTTCTTTTCTAAAGTTTCTACTCTCTTATCAAGATTTTCTTCTTTTTGAATCAATCTTTTTTCCTGCTGTCCAACTTCAGTTCTCCTCTCTTTAATCTCTTGATCTAAATCATTTCTAAGTTTAAGCATCTCTTCCTTTGCTTTAAAAATTTCTTCTCTTTTTGTATTTTCAGCTTCTATTTTTACATTTTCAAGTAATCTTTTAGCTTCATTTTCAGCACTTTTTATTTTAGATTCAGCAATTCTTTTTCTAAGAGCAATTCCTAAAGGTATAAATATTGCTGCTGAGATTAAGAGAGTAACTATAACAATAATTACATTATTCATTATAATCAACCTCTTTTCTATTAAATTTTCAATGTTCATTAAAATATATAAAAAATTTGAAAATTATTTATATTTTAATTTTTACATATCTATTTTATATGGATTACGTCAATTTGTCAAGACAAGCTATTTTTTAATAGCAATAAAAAAAATAAGCTATACAAACTGATATAGCTTATTTTCTGCTTTCTAAAAAATTAGTGGAATTATTGTCATATTAGTATTAAATGGATTTTCATTTATAAAAACATATTTAGACTGTATTTCTCTTTTAAATCTTTCTGCATAATCTTTATTCTTAGTCAAAATAATACTACAATATTTTTCTCCATATTCATTTATAGTTTTTATAATCTGATCAAAAGGCATATCTTCATATATTTCCGCTTCAATTCCATTCTCAAAACAAATTCTAAATATTTCTCGTGATAATTCATAAAATTCTTCATCTTCACAATAAATATCAATTACATTAAAAGGTACATATTCAATTTGCAAATCAGATATTTTTTTGCAAATATTATATAGATTTTTATCACCTAAACAATACATTTTATCTATCATTGATGATATTTTAATAATTTCGCTTCTAGATTCATAATTGCTAAATGATACAGCTTCTACAATTTTATAATCTCTTAATATATCTTTATATAGTTCAACAATAAATTTATTTATTGCAAAACACATATCATCAATTAATAAATTAATTTGTTGACAATTTTGTAAAGCAGATAAGCAAATTTGTATTGTCACATAAGGATCTCCAGAATATGCCATAAGTACATTTTTAGCCTGCTTTTTATTTACTTTTTTTCCTTGAAATAAATCAATAGCCTCTATTAATTGATCTACATAAACTAACTTTTGATTATACTTATAATCCATTTCGTTTAACTTTTGAATCTCTTTTTTGTTTTCTTTTAATTCGCTTTTTAAATCTAACATTACTTTTTGTAAAACATCATCTGAAACATCTAAATCTTTTCTTTTAAGTATTTCCATAAAATCTCTCCATAATATTTTATCTTAATCTTCTTGAATTAAGTATTCTCTCAATTTCTTTATTTATTTTAGCTACCTCATCAGGCGTTCTTCTTGGATCAATGCTATAATCAAAAAGATCTGCTAATTTTTTTCCCCACGTTTTATCATGAATTACACTAATTACTCTGTTTTTCAATTTTGGATGTTGTTCTACAGCCATTACAGGAATATCTCCATCAATAATTAATTGATGCTTTATTTTTTCAAATTCTTCTATAGGCATATTTAAAACTTTTGTAGCTCTAGCATAATCTGGTTCATCTTTTTTAAACATTTTTTCTAATATAATTGTTCCATCTTTTAAATTTGGAAGTTTAAAAATCATCATACCTTGATCTAACATCTCATATGAATATTCCGGATCTAAAAGATTTATTAAATTCCATCTACTAAGAGGATCTGATACATATTCATTTCTAGATGTTCCTTGTTCTCTTATCCCCTTAACAGTTCTTCCAGTTCCGTTGCTATTTCTTACGTTTCTACTATACAAGTTCATAAGTTTCAAACATTCTTTTTCCGCTTTCTTTCTTTTTTCCTTTTGTTCTTCTGTTAAGTTTTTATCATCTTCAGAAAATGTAGTATAAAAAATAGCTAATTTATTTTTTCTTGGTATTGAACCATCTTTCATAATATCAATAACACAACCATAATCTCCATCACTACAAATTTCTTTTACATCTATAGGTTTTAATATTGCATTTCTCATCATTTGAGTAATTAATGGATCTCCGCCCCATTCTTTTACTGCCTTAAGTGAAATTAAATGTTCTTTATATAATTCTACTAAATGATCATTATCAAGCATATCACCTAAACATTCAATAATTTCTTGCTCTACTGCTTCTTTCTCGTCTTTTGTCTTATTATGTAGCATCATACTTCTAACAAGTGTTGCATATCTAAAATAGTCATCCTTTTTATCAGGATCTTTATATAAATCCATCAAACTTTCAATTGACAACATATCTGCTAATTCAGTCTTTGCATCATCGTTCATTCCGCTTAACATTGAAAAATCTAATTTTCCACTCATATAATAGTTAAATTTCTCTTGTGTGTTAAGCAATTTTCTTTCTTCAATCTCCTTAAACAAATCTTCTGAAATTGATGCTTGTCCTGAAAGATATATATTAATTTGGTTTGAATCAATAAATCCTTTTTTTACTAAACTTATTAAATCTTCTTCTTGAACATTTCCTTGTCTTAAAATTCGATTTATTACTCCTTGAGGTAATATATCATTTTCTACTAAATAATCAAATGCACCATTTTTACTAGAAATTGAATCATATTCTTCTTGTGAAAAGTGTATTAATTTAACAAATTCAGGATCTATATTTTCTAAATCTACTCTTTCTGCTTCAAATTGTTTTCTAATATCATTTTCTTCTGTTCGTGATAAATATCTTCCACTTTTAGAAATTCTACTACATGCCTCTAACAGATCTTTATATGTATAAGTAAATTCTCGTCCTCTATCTGACTCAACATCAGGAACTATACCAGTTACTTTTCTTCTTTTGGATTGTATGTTTTCTCTCATAAGTAACAACGTTTCTGAAAATACTTCATTTTCTCTTTTACTTACTTTAGATTCTTCAAGATATGCGTTCATTCTACATGCAGCTATAAGTAATATAGCATCCATATCAAACTCTGCAGGAAACTTTTTTAAATATTCAGGAATCCTTTCATAAAGTATTTTTGGATCAAGCTCTTTTAATTCCTCTTGATGATCAATTACAAGTTGCTGCATCTGATTTGCTCCTTCTACATCACTTGTTAACATTCTTCTCATATCTTCTTGAGGAATAACCATTACTTTTCTAAGCAAGTCTAATAAACCAAGCCTTGTAATGTAATTTGCAAGATCTTTGTTTTTACAGAAGATTCTCTTCATTTCTTGGTTACTATTTGGAGAAAATAAAAACATCAAAGGAATGTTTTTTTCTATTGCCTCTACTCTTCTTTTTTCTGTTTCATCTTCTTGTATATTTTCTCCTGTTAAATCTTGAGCTGTTATGCATTTTATTTCATTACCACTTCCAATATCAGCTTGTTTGTCAATTTCATAGTGTCTAAAATTTGATCTTTTTAGAGCCTTTTTGCACTCATCTACAACTACAGGATATTCAGATTCTTTCCCTGATTCTATTATTGTTTTTAATGTATAAAAAATATATGCTTCAACATCAATATTATTCTGATGTTGGTTAAAATATTCTCTCACAAATCTTGCAAGTTCAGAATTTTCACCTGCTTTATTTAATACACTAGCTTGCCTATAAAAATCTCGTGCAACCTTTTCGTCTGTAAATATATTAGAAGCATACTTCATATCTAATATCAACTTATATTTTTGGTAAATACTTTCATATTTCATTTTTTTCATCATATTATT
Organism: uncultured Clostridia bacterium; assembly: GCA_947594845.1. Classification (GTDB taxonomy): domain Bacteria; phylum Bacillota; class Clostridia; order TANB77; family CAG-508; genus UMGS1994. The sequence continues at coordinate 104,925 of CANQEI010000003.1, forward strand.
TTAACTTATTATCCTTTCAAGACATAATATAAACAATTATACCATATTATGTAAATCTTTTCAATTTGTCTACAAATTTAGGCAAAAAAAAGCGATTGTTATAACACAATCGCTTTTTATATAATTTTAAGCTCTTGGATGAGCCTTATGATATACATTTTTTAATGAATCATCTTGAAATTGCATATATACTTGTGTTGAAGATATATCAGAATGTCCAAGCATCATCTGAATTGATTTTAAGTCAGCCCCATTTTGTAAAAGGTGTGTTGCAAATGAATGTCTTAAAACATGTGGTGTTATATCTTTTGTTATATGGGCTTGTTCTTTATAATATTTTATAATTTTCCAAAATCCTTGTCTTGTTAATCTTTTTCCATTTACATTAACAAATAAAGCTTTTTCATCCTCTGTTTTAATCATAACTGGTCGTGCTTCTTTTACATATTCTTGTAAAGCATTTAATGAAATTGTTCCTAATGGAATATTTCTTTTGTTAGATCCGCTATTGCATGAAACAAGAGATTTATCAAAATCGACATCGTTTATGTTTAAAGAAATTATTTCAGTTACTCTCATACCTGTAGCATATGCAAATTCTAACATAGCTTTATCTCTAATTCCTTTTAAATCCGCATCACTTGGTTGTTCAAGTAAAAGTTCTACTTCATCTGATGACAAGATACTTGGAGCTTTCTTTTCTATTTTAGGTGATTGCATACCATCAGTTGGGTCTTTTCTTATTTTTTTTGTACGTAATAAAAATTGGTAGAAAGATCTAATTGATGCTAAGTTTCTTGATATTGTTGAAGTTTTTTTGCCAATCTTTTTTAAATATTCTATATATTTTTTTATCTCTTGTTGACTTATTTTTGAATACGCTAATCTTTCGTTATTAAGGTAATCTTGAAATTGAACAATATCTCTTCTATAAGATTGTAAAGTATTTTCAGACAATTTTTTATCATTTTCCAAAAATTCCAAGAAAAGTTTAATTTGTTTTTCCATTTTTAGTCCCCCATCCCAAAATATTAACTTCAATGTTATATAAAATATTTACATAAACAATTTATGTATTATTTTATATCAAAATAATAACAAATTGTAAATACCTTTATAAATATTTTTTTAGTAATGCCATCATATTTGTTGAAATATAAGCTTTTATTAAAGACGAAATTATAATTAATAAAAACGCAATAAACAGTAAAATACAAAATTTAATAAAGCAATTTTTAAAATTTTTTTTATTAAATATCACATCTTTTATAAGATTAATTCCTGATACTACTACAATAAACATTGACATTATATACATTATATTATGTAAAACTATTGAATTACAAATGAAAATAATGGCTGTTTTGGTATTCTGTGTAGCAAATATTGCAGAAATTGTATAACTAAGTGAAAATCCCTTTTTAATTATAATATAATATGCACATGGTAAACCTATTACTGTTGTAGATAAAAAAGCCAATATTATAAATTCTTTAAAATTATTTTTTATGGATGATTTTAAAATTTCTGTTGAATTTTTGCTCTCAGAATTTTTTACAATTTCTATTTCATTATCTATATATTCCTGCAATTCTCTTTTTTGAAATTCATTAGATTTATTAATTGAAATAACAGCTATAATAATTCCTATGAAAAAAAATCCAAAAACTTTTATATATTCCGTAATATTGTTTAGAAAATAATATTTAATATGTTGTCTCATCTCTCCTCCTCTTCAATCTTTATTCATACAACATACTAATTATGTATTTTCATTTATAATATCCATTAATAAAAATGAACCTAAAATGTTTAAATTTTCACAACATTTTAAGTTCATTTAATTTTATTTTTTATTTATTTTTCAAATAAATTATTTATAAACTCATTTTTTTAATAGTTAAACTAAATTTTCTTTAGTATAAAATGAAACAAGCACCTCTCCTATGGGGAAAGGTGCTTCCTAAATTCAGCTAATGGAACCGAACTTAGGGTTGGTTTGTTGTACGGACTTAGGCGTCGATCAGATCCGTCAGGACTCCGACATCCTTGCCATCGCGGGTAACAACGTACTCAGCAGCGGAGGGCTCGGCCAGGTCCAGGATGTTGACATCCCCCTCGCCATAGCAGACCCACATAGCCTTTCCGATGCGGCCGACGCGGACCTCGCCACCCCAGTCAGTGCGGATCAGCTCATACGTATCGCCGTTGCGCTGGACGGGGAAACCCGCATCCTTGACCCACTGGGGCACATCCTCGGTAATGAGGCACGCCTTGACGGTAGTCGGCAGATTGTAGCACTTGCCATCAACCACCTTCAAGGTCTCATCGCCATTGTCCTTGGACCAGGCACCATAGATGCCGGGAACCTTGTGGCGATTCTCCTCGGAAGCCTGCTCATAGCAGACATAGACCGGGAAGTGGCGGACCGCCGGACACTCGACAGCATACAGCGTGATGGAGCCATCGCCGTTATCCTTAACAGCGCCATCCTCGAGAAGGAAGGTCGGGACCTCATCGATGCACTTGGCATAGACGCAGTTCTCGCGAACTTTGCCCACGTTCTTATGCATGAAGATCACCTCGCCGTTCTTAACCAACTCGTGCATCATCATCATAATATCATCCTCCTTATCTATTTATTGTCTATGATGATGGTTTCGGTATTTCTACCAGGTGCATTTTTTATTATACCATATTTAAACTAAAAAAGTCAATAGTAAATTTGCAATTTTCTTGATTTCAATTTATTTATACAAAAAATACTACTTATCTATTCCAAGTATCATCAAGAGGTTCTCTCGGATCTACTAGAGCTGGATTCATGCTTTTAAGCATATCTAAATAACCTTTTGACCAATCAAGATAACGTGCATTTGTATCAGAATCGTAATATCCAAAATTTGCATATGCAGCTCTTCTTAGGTACCCCATACATGTTAATTGTTGAAAAAAAGCATCCATTTGTCCATCTCTCTCATATTCATTTAATATGTTATCAAAAAAAGTTGGTGAAAGTGCTCTCTGAGATAATAAATTTAGTGCTTTTTCCAAATTTCTTTCTTTTCCTATACCTCTTAATGTTCTTGCAAACATACTCGCAGGTTCTTGTAATTCACCATAATAATCGAAATTAGTTCTATAAGATTCTCCACCAAACATTGGATGCCTCCCAGTCATACTAACAGGGATCAAGTCAGGTCTACCTATTATTAAAGAACCATAAATAAAATTTTCTGCTCTATTCTGTGTAATCGCTTCATCTAACATGCAAAATCCATCATATATTAGCTGTGCATCATCTTTTTTCCAGTGATATGATTGTATTAACTTATTAGCATATTCCTCTGCCTTTTTTATCCAGCAATCATTTACAGCATGTCCTAATTCATGAGCCATATACAACTTCATTCTTTGTTCTCCGGTTAAAGATCCTTTATAAGACATGTTTGGATTTATCCAAATAGTCATAGTTTCTACATCTGTTTTTCCATATATTCCTCTCTGCCATGGTGGTAAAACCGCAATTTGGCTTACCTTATTTGAAATAGAATTAAATATATTATCAAAATCTTTTGATTCAGTTCTTATATAATTATAATATAAATAATCCTCAACATTTCTTATACATTTTTCCAGAGATTTATAATCGCTCTGTAATGCTGCACCTCTTCTTTGTTGTAAATCAAATAATGCCTTACTGTAATCATTTAACCTACTCATATAGTTACATATTCTCTCATTATATCCATTAAAATTATGTCTTAATGAATATCGTCTCCTAGTATCAAACATAAAATTTCTCTCCTAACACACAATATGCTCATAAGTGTATCATGTTTACATAAAAGTTGCAAGACCTTATTGATTTTTTCTCATTATAATCATAACTTTTTTGTATTTGATTATTTATATTGATTTAATTATTTCATTATTTTCTGATTCATTTTCATTTTTTACTATAAAGTCAATAATTTTGTTCCAAATAATATTTACCTTTTTATATATTGCGACTGAAATTTTATCCATAAACTTCTTAAATATGCTTTTATATAGTATAGCAAATGTAACTCCATAAACTAATGCAATTCCAAAAGATACAAAACACCCTACAAGCAAATAATTATATGAGTAGTTTTCTAGTATATACTGGAAAAAATCAAAACGAACGTAATCTCTTATTATCCTATTACAATGAGTAATATAGATAAGTAATGATAAACTTGAAATATAGTTTATAATCTTATTAGTAAAGTTTTTTCTTAATGCTAATCCAAAACTTGCAAATGCGATAAGCAAAATTAATGGATTCTTAAAATCATTTAATCTAGAATATAGTCCTTTTCCTGTTATTTTAGCTATATGACTTAACAATAAATTTATTCCAACTTGTAAAATAAAACATAATAAAATTAAACTTATTGAAATTTTCTTTTTTTCCAGCTTTTTATATAATCCGCTTTTTTTACAAATGCTGTAATAAAATATATAGTAACAAATCCAATTATTCTAGAATAATAAAATCCTTTATTTGCTAAAACCAAGTAGATACAACTATACATTATAAATAAACAAACAGAAATTGAACATAACCTCTTTTTATCCAGCATTTCTATAATCATATTTAGAAGTGGATGGATTGCATACAATAATATATAAGCTGATAAAAACCAGCTATTTCCGCTCATTACAGGAATAAATTGTTTATATAAGTAATTTAAAGGAAATTTATATCCCATAATAGAAAATATAATTAGTGAAACGACAGAAACAAAAAAGGCATCTCCTATTAATGTTGCTATTTTCTCTCCATTTGTCTTTTTACTATCTAATAAGAACCAGCATGCACAAATCAAGAATATAGCATTTCCAATTTCTCCTAAGTTATGCATAAGTTGAATAGATGACATTTGAAAGTTCGTTCCTAAATTTATGTCTATAGCACTACTATGTTTATTTATGTCACCATTAGGCATAGAATGTGATAGTACAATAAATATTATTGCTATAATTTTAATTAACTCTATAGACGAATTACGCATTATTTTCTTTTCATTTTCTAAATTGCATTCATGTGCCACTCTCTTAAGGTTTTTAACATTTTTCATCTTATCTACTCACTTTCTTAATTTTATTATTCAGATTTTTAAAACTTTTGACCATTTTTTATTTTTTTCATACCTTCTATTATTTTCTTTTGTATAGTATCACAAAGTATCAGCTTTGTACATATATTTCACAATTCTAGATAAGTACAATTCTGTTCTATAAATTCCGAACATATATATCGTTGTTACGAATATTCAAAGTATGAAATAATAAGTTATTGCATTACTATTGCATTAATTCCATAAAAATAATCCATACAAAATATTGATTTTTCAATACTTGTATGGATTATTTTGTTTGGTGCGGATGAGAGGACTTGAACCCCCACGGTCTCCCACTAGATCCTAAGTCTAGCGCGTCTGCCAGTTCCGCCACATCCGCATTATCACTGACAAGAATTATAATAACACAATTTAATGATAGTTGTCAACACAAAAATTAATTTTATTGTGTCATAATTTCATAATAGTTTGAAAATTCATATCCTTGTCCTTGAAAATATTCAATAAGCTGTGGTAAAAATTGAACTGTAACTTCTTTGTCCCCTGCATCATGCATTAATATAACTAAATTATCATCGCCTGCAGCAGTTGATAATACTTCATTCCACATAGCTTCAATAGTATTGTTACCAGCAGAATCTCCTGTTAAACAATTCCAATTTGTATGAGTAATTTGATTATCTTTTAATAATTGAATTGCCTCTTTTTTTATTGAAGAATATCTTCCACCTGCAGACCCACCTGGAAATCTGAATAAATGTGGATTATATTCAGGTACACCAATAGCAGATTGAATAGCTGCTACTGATTGATTATATTCATCCAATACAGTTTGTGGGCTTGAATATATCTGACTGTATGTGTGAGTATATCCATGACTAGCAATAAAATGTCCAGAATCATATGCTCTTTTTGTAATTTCAGGATAATTGGCTACATTTTTTCCTAAAACGAAAAAAGTTGCCTTTATTCCATATCTATCTAATATATCAAGTACTTCTGGTGTACGTTTTGAAGGACCGTCATCAAAAGTTAAATAAACTTTTTTAGCTTTTTCATAGTAAACATTTACAACTTTTTGAGCAATCTCTTCACTATATTGTGGTAATTGTGATTGCATAGCAATAGAAAAATCGTGTTTTGGAAAATTATTTGTTTGATTTTTACTAGTTGTATCTTCTATCTCTGGTAAAACAGCTTGAGCAAGTCTTTCTTCTGGCTGTTCATTCGAATTAGTGTTATCAATTGTCTGTGTAACATTATTTTGGTCTACACCAATTGTTTTTGCTCCAGAAACCTCAGTTGAATTAGCCTTAAAGTTCATAATTAACTGATAGGTAAGTAATCCTGTTATTACCACAATTATAATTGTGATAGCAGCAATTATTGAACAAAATATTACTATTTTATTTTTTTTCACTTTATCATATTCTTCTATATATGATAATTGCTTGTACATTTTCTCTCCTTCAAAATTTTTAAACTTTTAACTCTATTGTTCTATTAGTAGGTATGTATTGTCTATATGATACTCCACAAGTATCAAACATCATTTTTGATGCAATAACATTATCTGAATCTGCATATTTATCTTCTTTATAAATAACTTCTTTTATTCCAGATTGAATAATTGCTTTTGCACATTCATTACAAGGAAATAATCCAACATATATTTTTCCACCTTCAAGATTTCCCCTATAATTCAAAATTGCATTCAATTCGCCATGACAAACATATGCATATTTTGTATCCAAAAAGCTTCCTTCTCTATCCCATTTCATATTATCATCATCTAATCCTCTAGGAGCTCCATTATATCCTATTGATAAAATTCTATTATCCTTGCTTACTATGCAAGCTCCAACTTGAGTATTTGGATCTTTACTTCTTTCTGATGAAAGAAGTGCTATTCCCATAAAATATTCATCCCAAGATATATAATCTTTTCTTTTCATCTAAAATCCTCCTTTTTCAGGTAATGTTATTCTATCATAAACGACTTTTTTTTACAATTTATTTTTTAGGAATTTCCCTTTATTTTTTCTACCTTTTGGAATATAATATTCCCATAAAATTTATAATTATAATTTTTATGTATAATCAAAAATTTCATGGAGGGTTCTATGAAAAAAATTATTTTTAAAGGCTGTGGAACAGCTATCGTTACTCCTTTTGATGAAAATGGAGTAAATTTTGAGGAATTCAGAAAATTAATAGAATTTCAAATTTCAGAAAAAGTTGATGCACTTATAGTTTGTGGAACTACAGGAGAAAGTTCTACAATGACTGTTGACGAAAGAAAAGAAACAATTAAATTTGCTGTAGAAATTGCTAATGGACGTATTCCTATAATAGCAGGAACTGGCGGAAATTGTACACAAAATGTTATTGAATTTACAAAATGGGCTGAAAGTATAGGTGTTGATGCCGCTCTTATAGTAACTCCTTACTATAATAAAACTACTCAAAAAGGATTAGTTGCCCATTATACAGCAATAGCAAAATCTACTAATCTTCCAATAATTCTTTACAGTGTTCCTAGTAGGACTGGTGTTAATATCACTCCTGAAACATGTTTAGAACTTTCAAAAATACACAATATAGTTGCAATAAAAGAAGCTAGTGGAAATCTTTCTCAAATAGCTGAAATTAAAAGCTTATGTAGAGAAAACTTGCATGTATATTCTGGAAATGATGATCAGGTTATACCTATTCTCTCTCTTGGTGGACTAGGAGTTATTTCTGTTTTGTCAAATGTTGCCCCAAGATTTACACATGAAATGGTATACAATTATTTAAGCGGAAATATTTCAGAAGCAACAGATATGCAATTAGACTCATTATTTTTAACAAAAGCTCTTTTCTCTGAAGTTAATCCTATCCCAGTAAAAGCTGCTCTAAATATGATTGGATATAATGTTGGAACTCCAAGACTTCCACTTATAGAAATGTCTGATTCAGGAAAAGAAAAATTAAAACAAGAACTAAAAAATTTTAACCTACTTTAAATAAAATGTTGCTATTGGCAACAAACTAAAATTAGGAGGTATATATGATAAAAGTACTAATAAATGGTTGTAATGGTAAAATGGGTCAAGAACTTGCCAAAATAATTGAAAAAAATGATAACTTTGAAACAGTTTGTGGAGTTGATAGAATTGATGCTGGTGATAACAAATTTCCTGTATACACAAATTTAGAATTAATCAAAGAAACACCAGATGTTATTATAGATTTCTCTATTCCAGTAGCAACATTTAATATTTTAGAATATGCTGTAAATAAAAATATTCCTGTAGTAATTGCTACTACCGGTTTTTCAGATGAGGAATTAAACAAAATCAAAGAAATATCAAATAAAATACCAATATTCCGTTCTGCTAACATGTCTTATCAAATTAATCTAATGAGTAATTTAGTTGCACAAATAAGTAAATTACTAAAAGATGCTGATATCGAAATAACAGAAACTCATCACAACAGAAAAGTTGATAGTCCTTCTGGAACAGCTATTTTACTAGCTGACAGTATTAATGAAGCATTAGATAACGAAATGTACTATGAATATAATAGACATGCTAAAAGAGAAAAAAGAAATAAAAAAGAGATTGGTATTCACTCAATACGTGGTGGAAATATAGTTGGAAAACATACTGTAACTTTCTTCTCTGAAAATGAAAGCTTTGAAATAACTCATGATGTTACATCTCGTGCAGTATTTGCAGAAGGAGCTTTAAAAGCAGCTGAATTTTTAGTAACACAAGAAGCAGGATTATATAACATGAATAATATAATAAAGAAGTAGACTTTAAAGTGAAGTTGTCAACAAAAAGTAGACACAAAAAAAGAATTTTAAGAAAACCCTGATTTGATGCGATATTCAATTGGGG
>CANQEI010000004.1 GCA_947594845.1 uncultured Clostridia bacterium
ACCCCAATTGAATATCGCATCAAATCAGGGTTTTCTTAAAATTCTTTTTTTGTGTCTACTTTTTGTTGACAACTTCATTATTAAATACACTTTTTTTTAATGAATTGACTATAGAAATTAAATAAAATATAATTATTATATATTTTATTTATGGGAGAAAAAAATGAAATTAAAAACATTGATTATAATATTAATTAGTTTATTATCAATATTTGCAATATCAATAATAACACATGCTGCAGAGAATGATATTGAAATTACATTAAGACCGATTGATGAAAATGTTCAAATTTTAATAGATGTAAAATCAAAAGAAAGTTTAAAATCAATAAAAATATATAAAGAAATAGAAAACGGTAAATATAATCTTTTTTACCAATCTAATAATATAAGTCAAAATAATGCAACATTTTCAATTTCACACAAAAGACTTTCAGAAGATAAAGAAACACATATAAGGATTATAGTTAGAGACGGAAAAGGAAATCAAGTTGTAAAAGATTTGACACTTCCTAAGTATCAAAAACCTACTCCAACACCTCAGGTTTCTCAAGCACCAGAACCAACTCCATCTCCAACACCAACACCTACTCAATCAACTAATCCGACACCTACGCAATCGCCTGCTCCAACACCTACACCAAGCATTCCACCAACTAATCAAGAAATATCAATATCGCTAGATAAAACTGTTTTAATGCTAGATAAAAATCACTATAGTTTTTCTATATTAAATACGAAAGTAAGCCCAACAAACGCAGAAGTATCTTTTAGTTCTTCAGATAAAAAAGTGGTTAAAGTAAATTCTAAAACGGGAAAAATAAACGCTGTAGGGTATGGAACTGCTAATGTTGTAGCAACAGCAACTTTAAACGGAAAATCAAAAAAAGCTACATGTAAAGTAAGAGTAATAACAACGATGAAAGAAAAAACTAGTGATAGTGGAGCATTTGTAAATACAAGAGAAAGTAATGGACCAAAAACATATTATATAAGAGGATACAAAAATAAAAATTCACGTTCAAAATCATGGACAGATGAAGAAGTAGAATCATACATAAATAATGCTGCTTGGATTTTAAAAACATATCCTGATAAATATTCAGAAGGAAAGAAAAGAACTTATTACTATTATCCAACTAATTCCGCAAGTCAAATGTATACTGCAACAAGAAAAAAAGGTGAAATAGCACCAAACGAATATTTACTATTATTTACTAGCAAAAATCAATGGTTATATTTGTTGAAAAAAGATTCAAAGGGAAAATGGAAAATAAATGAAAAAATGAGATCATCTGGAGGATATTATTGGGGAGGTTATGATAAATATATCGGAAAGATAGAATGGTCATACAATGGATGGTGTTTTGGCATGTATAAAGATAATGACTCAAAAGGACTTCTAAACAGAAATGCATTGCACTTAAGCAGTTTAGTGCCAGGCTATCCAACAAGTGGAGGATGTATACATCTAGGAACATCATCAAGTAAAATGTACAAGAAAATTGTAAAAATTGCCAAAACTAATAAAAAAACCATAAAAATAATATATTACTAATAGTATAAAAAAAGAAACCAAATCTAAATAGGTTTCTTTTTTTGTGTAATATTAATATGATTTCAAATAAAATTTAAAATATTAAATAGTATAGAAATACTTAATATTATTTTATAAAAATATCTCTAAAGCCTTCTACTATTGATTTTTTGATTTGTTAGGTATATAATTTACAAATATTGAAAGGAGAGATATTTATGCAAATTAACGATGAAGAAGTTCTACATATAGCCAAACTTGCACGTTTAAAGTTAAAAGATGATGAACTAGAAAATTACAAAAAAAACTTGCAAGAAATTTTAGATTTTGCTGATACAATTAATCATGTAAATACTGATAATATTGGAGAAACGATTGGAATAAATGAAAATTATAATGTATTTCGAAAAGATGAAATACATCAAGAAAATAATAGAGAAGAATTACTTAAAAATGCACCAAGTCAAGATGAAGGCATGTTTAGAATACCAAAAGTTATAAACTAGAAGGGATTGTAGTTAATGAATATAGGTATAGATATAGATGATACAATATCTGAAACGTATGAAACATTGTTTCCATACGCACAAAAATACACAATAGAAACATTAGGTAGAAGCGGAGAAATTGATAAAAATCAAGAATGCTTGACACACTTTTATGTACAAGCTATGCACAAATGGAATGAAAAAGAAGATACTGACTTTTGGGAAAAATATTATAAAAATTTAATTAAAGAAGTTAAGATAAAAACATTAGCCAAAGAAGTATTAGATAAATTACATGAAAATAATAAAATCATACTAATTACTGCACGTTGGGAAATGAAAGATGGCAAAATAGGGGAAATGACAAAAGAATGGCTAACACAAAATAAAATTGAATATGACAAATTAATATTAAATGCAACAGATAAAGTTAAAATAGCAAAAGAAAATGAAATAGATTTATTCATAGATGATAGTTTTAAAAATTGTAAGGAAATTTCTAACGTTGGAATAAAAGCATTTTTAATGGATTCGAGATTAAATAAAGTATATGAGGATGAAAAAATAAAAAGGGTTTATTCATGGCCACACATTTACGAAGAATATCAAAAAATTGCGAAAGGAGAGAATTGATGGAACTTTACGAATTTACAGTTCATGAATTAATTGAAAAATTAGATAAAAAAGAAATAACTTCAAGTCAAATAACAGAAAGCTATTTAAAGAGAATTAAAGAAAAAGAAAAAGATGTACAGGCATTTGTAACTATTACAGAAGATAGTGCAAAAGAAAAAGCAAGTGAAATTGATGAAAAGATAAAAAGAGGAGAAAAAAGAGAAAAACTTGAAGGAATACCAATTGGATTAAAAGATAATTTATGCACAAAAGGAGTAAAAACAACTTGCAGCTCAAAAATGCTAGAAAATTTTGTTTCTCCTTATGATGCAACAGTTATAAAGAAAATAAATGAAGAAAAAATGATTTCATTAGGAAAATTAAATATGGATGAATTTGCAATGGGAGGATCTACAGAATATTCATATTTTCATCCAACACATAATCCATGGAATTTAAACAGGGTTCCAGGAGGTTCATCAGGAGGAAGTGCAGCAGCTGTAGCAGCTAATATGGTACCATGGGCATTAGGAAGTGATACTGGAGGATCAATCAGACAGCCATCTTCATTATGTGGTGTTGTCGGATTGAAACCAACATATGGTCTTGTTTCTAGATATGGATTAGTAGCTTTTGCATCTTCTCTTGACCAAATTGGACCAATAACAAAAGACGTAGAGGATAATGCTATACTTCTAAATATTATAACAGGACATGATGAAAAAGATACAACATCAGTAAAAAGAGAAAAAGTAGATTATACTAAGTCACTAGTAAAAGATGTAAATGGATTAAAAATAGGACTACCAAAAGAGTTTATAGGTGATGGAATAGATGAAGAAGTAAAAAATGCTCTATTAGAAACAGCAAAGATATACGAAAGTTTAGGAGCAAAAGTTGAAGAATGTAGTTTAGACATTGGAAAACAAGCTTTAGCTGTATACTATATAATTGCTTGTGCAGAAGCAAGCTCAAACTTAGGAAGATTTGATGGAATAAGATATGGTTACAGAACAGAAAAGTTTGATAATTTGAGAGAAATATATATAAATTCTAGAACAGAAGGATTTGGACCAGAAGTAAAAAGAAGAATTATTTTAGGAACATATGTATTATCATCAGGATATTATGATGCATACTACAAAAAAGCACAAAAAGTTAGAACTGTAATAAGAAACGAGTATCAAAGGTTATTTGAAAAGTATGATTTGATATTAACACCAACATCACCAACAGTAGCGTTTGGAATAGGTGAAAAATCAAATAACCCATTACAAATGTATTTAGCAGATATTTGTACAGTTCCAGTAAATATAGCAGGACTACCAGGAATGAGTATACCTGCCACAGTTAATTCAGAAGGAATGCCAATAGGAATACAATTAGTTGCAAAGCATTTTGATGAAGAAACAATATTTAGAGCTGCATATACATTTGAACAAAAAGTTAAATTTAGAGAAAAATATCAACCGAAATTCAAAAATTAAGGAGGAAAGAAAATGCCAAGAGAAGATTATGAAACCGTTATAGGTCTAGAAGTACATTGCGAGTTGTCAACTAAAACAAAAATATTCTGTTCCTGCCCAACAGAATTCGGTGGAGAACCTAATACACATTGTTGCCCAATATGTATGGCAATGCCAGGAACATTACCAGTTCTAAATGAAAAAGTTGTAGAATATGCGGTAAAAGCTGGACTTGCAACAAACTGCAAAATAGCACAAAACAGCAAAAATGATAGAAAAAATTATTTTTATCCAGACCTTCCTAAAGCATACCAAATCTCTCAATATGATATGCCACTTTGCTATGAAGGAAAAGTTGAAATAGATGCAGAAAATGGTGAAAAAAAGACAATACGAATAACAAGAATACATATAGAAGAAGATGCTGGAAAATTGAATCATGATGAATATGGAAGAGGAAGTTTTGTAGACTTAAACAGAGCGGGAGTCCCTCTAATTGAGGTAGTTTCCGAACCTGACCTAAGAAGTGCAGAAGAAGCAGAAAGTTATTTGAGAAAATTGAAAGCAATATTTGAGTATATACAAGTTTCAGATTGTAAAATGCAAGAAGGTTCATTAAGAGCTGATGTCAATGTTTCAGTTAGAAAAAAAGGAACTACTGAATTTGGAACTAGAACAGAAATGAAAAATATGAATTCATTTAGGTCTATAGTAAGAGCTATAAAATATGAAGCTGATAGGCAAATTGAAGAAATTGAAAATGGAAATAAAATTACTCAAGAAACTTTAAGATGGGATGATATATCAGGAAAAACGTTCCCAATGAGAGATAAAGAAGATGCTCAAGATTATAGATATTTTCCAGATCCAGATTTAGTAGCAATAAAATTATCAGATGAGTATATTGAAAATATAAAGAAAGAATTGCCTGAATTACCTGAAATAAAAAAAGCAAGATATATTAAAGATTTTGAATTATCAGAAAAAGCTGCTAATTTTGTTACTTCTTCAAAATATTATTCAGATATTTTTGATGTAGCAACAGAAAAATCTAATAATCCAAAAGCAGTAAGTAACTGGCTAATGTCAGATATTGCTAGAATTTTAAATGAAAAAGAAGAAGAAGCAGACAAAATACCTTTTACAGGAGAAGATTTAGGAGAACTAGTACAATTAATTGATAAAGGAACAATAAGTAACAGCATAGGTAAAAAGGTATTAGACGAACTATTTGAAAATCCAAAATCTCCAAGTAAAATAATAGAAGAAAAAGGTTGGGTACAAATTTCTGATGAAGGAGCAATAAAAGAAGTAGTTCTAAGAATAATTGAAAATAATCCTCAATCAGTTGCAGACTATAAAGCTGGAAAAGATAAAGCTGTTGGATTTTTAGTAGGACAAGCTATGAAAGAAACAAAGGGAAAAGCTAATCCACAGATGCTTAACCAAATGTTTATAGAAGAGTTAAAAAAATAACTAAAAGAACGAATAAATTTATTTATTCGTTCTTTTTATGCATATAAATAATATTTTAAAATAAAAAATTGAAAGTAAAATATTATACTTTCAATTTTTATATTTGATTACACTGTTTTTTATTAGAATGAAACCTTAACATTATTTCTTACATCGTTACTATCAACTTTAAATAAGTCTTCTGGTTTAAAACCAAACATAGGAGCAATAATGTTATTTGGAAATACTTCTAATTTAGTATTATACATTGTAACAACATTATTGTAAGAAACTCTTGCAGAAGATAGCTTATTCTCTGTGTTTGCAAGTTCATCTTGTAAACTTAAGAAATTTGTATTAGATTTTAAATCAGGGTAACCCTCTGCTAATGCCATAATTGATTTTAAAGCACCAGAAAGTTCATTTTCTAAATTTGCTTTATCTGCAACAGTAGAAGCTGATGCCCAAGAACTACGAAGTTCAGTAACTTTAGTCAAAACTGCTTCTTCATGATTCATATATCCTTTTACTGTTTCAACAAGATTTGGTATTAAATCAAATCTTCTTTGTAACTCTACATCTATTTGAGCCCAAGAATTTTTAACTTGATTTCTAAGTCCAACAAGATTGTTATATATAATAACTGCAAATACACCGACAAGTACAATAATAGCTATAATAAATATTATTGGAAGAAATATTAATGACGAAATAAACATAATTTAGCCTCCTTATCTTATATATTATAATTGCATGATAGCATAAGGAAATAAAAAATACAAGGAAAATTTTAAATTAGGTACTAAAAAAATACAAGCTTAATATAATATAGTAATGGACAAAAATAAATTTAAAAAATTAAGGGGTTCATAATAGACTGTTTGAGGCAATCAAAATTATGTAAAACTGTACAAAATATGCAACTGTAGGAAACTAGCAAATACTTCAAAAGTTGACAAAAAACAACAAAAGGAGTATAATCTAATTGTTA
Source organism: uncultured Clostridia bacterium (assembly GCA_947594845.1). Classification (GTDB taxonomy): domain Bacteria; phylum Bacillota; class Clostridia; order TANB77; family CAG-508; genus UMGS1994. The sequence goes on from CANQEI010000004.1 coordinate 6,553, forward strand.
TTTCGAGGAGGGACATATGAAAACAGAAGATAATTTGTCTAAAGGAATAATAAAAAGAATTATTTTTATAGCATTAGTTTTAATAGTGCTTTTAGGAATAGGCGTATTAGCAGGAACAAATGCTGTAAATACTGTTACAATTCGCTTCTCAGACAAAACAGAATTAACAGTTGTAACATCAAAGACGACTATTGGAGAAATTTTAAAAGAAAATAATATATATATATTAGATAATGAAGTTGTAGATCAAGGTATAGATTCTACAATTGGTCCAGACAGAACGATAACAATATCAAGAAAATCTGATAAAGAAATTGCAGAACAAGAAGCACAAATACAGGTTATACAAACAGAAGAATTTTTAAATCCAGAAGGTAGTACAATAGTAGAAAAAATAGTTAAAGAAACAGTTGAAATTCCTTTTGAAACAATAACAAAAGAAGTTACTTCTGAAGAAGATGGCGAAAAGGTAAACAAAGTTGTTCAAGAAGGAAAAAATGGAATAAAAGAAATAACATATAAGATAAAATATGAAAATGATATTGAAATTGAAAGAAATACAATATCAGAAGTAATTGTGCAAGAACCTGTAAACAAAGTAATACAAGTAACAGTAAAAATTAGTAGTAGAGCAGCAATGGCAAACAGAATTCAAAGTGGAGCTAGTGCAGGAGCTGCTACTTGCCAAGCATATGCAAAACAAAGATGTGCTGCTTATGGCTGGACAGATGAGGATTTTTATAATTTAGTTGTTTTATGGGAAAAAGAAAGCCATTGGAACATGTATGCTCAAAATAAACACTCAGGAGCATATGGAATACCTCAAGCATTACCTGCTAGTAAAATGTCTAGTGCAGGAAGTGATTACATGACAAATTACGAAACACAAATAAATTGGGGATTAAGTTATATAAGAAGTAGATATGGAAATCCAACAAAAGCTTTAGCACATTCACGTTCTACTGGTTGGTATTAATATTATAAAAAAACAAGTTAACTATCACGTTAACTTGTTTTTTTATCTAAAAATATTTAAAATAGCATTAAAAAAAGCACCAACAAAATTTACAATAAGTCGAACTAGCAAATTTTCTTCATATAGCTCTAAACAATATTCATGAATTGGTGGAATGAAAAATAGAATTGTAAACACAATAATTGTAATCAGAATTATGAGACCGGTTTGCATAACTCGTTTAAATGTCCATTTATATTTTAACTTATAACCTCTCTCACGAAGATATGAGTCATATGCTTCTAAATATCTTTCCTGTAGCCTGTTATTAAGTTTTTTTCTAGTCTTTTCATCCATACCATTTGTATTAACATAGAAGTTACCCTCATCATCCGTATAATAACCATTTGAATATGAAATTTTGTTATAATTAGAAAATTGCGATTCTAAATCATCTGAAGCTTGAGTAGGGGTAGCAGATTGAGAAGAAGTAGAATTACTAGATGAAGAACTTTGAGATGAAGCTTTTCTATTTTCCAAATCACGTTTTTTAGCCAAAATACTATCATAATTGGCTCTTTTATCATCTGAGATTAAAACTTCATATGCTTCATTAATTTGCTTCATTTTAAGTTCTGCTTCTTTTTTATTGTCTTGATTTAAATCGGGATGATATTTTTTTGCAAGAGCTTTATAAGCTTTCTCTATTACTTCTTTAGAAGCTTTTTCACTAACTTCTAAAATTTCATAATAATTTACCATATTTTTCTCCTTTGTAGATTAAAAAAATTATAACATTTTAGAAAAAATAAAACAATAAAAGAATTTTAATAATATTGAAATAAAATTATATTATGGGTATACTAATATTGCAATTTTTATATAAGGAGGTTTTTTTTATGCCAAACACTGAAGAACAAAAAGTTAATGAAATGATTAACAAACTAGTAGAAAAAGCAAAAATTGCATCACAAGAATATCTAAAACTTGATCAAGAACAAATTAATGAAATCGTAAAAAAAATGTCAATGGCAGGATTAGAGAATCACATGAAACTAGCTAAAATGGCAGTTGAAGAAACTGGGAGAGGAATATATGAAGACAAAATAACAAAGAATATGTTCGCAACAGAATATATTTATCACAGCATAAAACATGATAAAACTGTTGGTGTAATCAACGAAAATGAAGAAGAGGGTTATACAGAAATAGCAGAACCAATTGGAATAATTGCGGGAGTAACACCTGTTACAAACCCAACATCAACAACAATGTTTAAATCAATAATAGCAGCCAAAACAAGAAATGTAATAATATTTGGATTTCATCCATCTGCACAAAAATGTAGTAGTGAGGCAGCTAGAATTTTAAGAGATGCTGCAATAAAAGCAGGTGCACCAGAAAATTGTATATTATGGATTGATGAGTCATCAATTGAAGCAACAAGATGTTTAATGAATCATCCAGATATAAATTTAATATTAGCTACTGGTGGAACAGGAATGGTTAAATCTGCATATTCATGTGGAAAACCAGCCTTAGGCGTTGGACCAGGAAATGTGCCATGCTATATTGATAAAACGGCTAAATTAGAAACATCTGTTAATGATTTAGTAATGTCAAAAGCATTTGATAATGGAATGATTTGTGCATCAGAACAAGCAGTAATAGTTGATAAGGAAATTACAAAAGAATTTGAATCATTAATGAAAAAAGCAGGATGTTATTTCGCAACAAAAGAAGAAAAAGAAAAATTACAAAAAGTTATATTTGATATAAAAGAAGACGGAAGCTTTAAATTAGATGGAAAAATACCAGGTCAGAGTCCACATAAAATAGCTGAATTGGCAGGAATAAATATTCCAGAGGATATAAAAGTACTAGTAATAAAAGAAACAGGAGTTGGAGATGAATTTCCTTTCTCGAAAGAAAAATTAAGTCCAATTTTGACGTATTATACGGTAAAAGACAAAGATGAAGGTATAGAGTTAGCAGAAAGATTAATAGAGTATGGAGGTCTTGGACATTCAGCTGTTATACATTCAGAAGATCAAGATACAATACTTGAATTTTCAGAAAAAGTTAAAGTTGGAAGAATAATTGTTAATTCACCTTCAACACATGGAGCAATAGGAGATATTTATAATACTAATATGCCATCACTTACTTTAGGCTGCGGAACTTTTGGAGGAAACTCAACAACTGCCAATGTATCATCAGTTAATTTAATAAATATAAAAAGAGTTGCGAATAGGAGAGTAAATATGCAGTGGTTTAAAGTACCAGAAAAAATATATTTTGAAGCTGGTTCAATAAGTTATTTAGAAAAAATGCCAGACATTTCTAGAGCTTTCATAGTAACAGATCAATCAATGGTTAAATTAGGATATGTAGATAAACTTTTATATCACCTTAGAAAAAGAGAAAAATATGTGCATTCAGAAATATTTTCAGAAGTAGAGGCAGATCCATCTTTTGAGACAATAAAAAAAGGTGTTGATGCAATGAATATTTTTCAGCCAGATGTAATTATTGCTTTAGGAGGTGGAAGCCCAATTGATGCTGCAAAAGGAATGTGGCTATTTTATGAACATCCAGAAGCTGATGTTGAAGGTCTAAAATTAAAGTTTATGGATATAAGAAAACGTACGTATAAATTTCCTAAACTTGGAGAAAAAACTAAATTAGTAGCAATTCCTACTACTTCTGGAACAGGCTCAGAGGTTACATCATTTGCAGTAATAACAGATAAAAATAAAAACATTAAATATCCATTAGCAGATTATGAACTAACACCAGATGTTGCAATAATAGATCCAGATTTGGTAATGACTTTACCTAAAAAAATGACAGCTGATACTGGCATGGATGTATTAACACATGCTATTGAGGCATATGTCTCAAACATGGCATCAGATTATACAGATGGATTAGCAGAAAAAGCTATGGAACTAGTATATAATAACTTAGTTACTGCATATAATGATGGCACAAATAGACAAGCAAGGGAAAAAATGCATAATGCAAGTACAATAGCTGGTATGGCATTTACAAATGCTTTCTTAGGAATAAACCATTCATTAGCCCATAAATTAGGTGGCGAATATCATATTCCTCATGGAAGAGCAAATGCTATAATTTTGCCATATGTAATTGCATATAATAGCCAGAAACCAACTAAATTTGTATCATTCCCTAAATATGAATACTTTATAGCAGATAAAAAGTATGCTAAAATAGCAGAAAGATTAGGATTACCAGCAAGTACAACAGAAGAAGGAATAAAATCATTAATAAAAGCAATACAAAAAATGCTAGTAGATTTGGAAATGCCAACAACATTAAAAGAATGTGGAATTCCAGAAGAAGAATTTTTATCAAAAGTAGATGAATTGGCAGATAGAGCATTTGAAGATCAGTGTACAAACGCTAATCCAAGATTACCACTAGTAACAGAATTAAAACAAATACTATTAGATGCTTATTATGGAAAGGAAATAAAATAAAGATTTTGACAAGTATTAAATAATATTATAAAATGTGCTAGAAAAGGAAGGATAAAAAGATGGAAAAAATAAGAGGATTTGAAATAGCTAAAGGTTTTGAAGATAAAAACATTAATTTACCAGTAAGAAAAACAAAATATTCAGCAGGATATGATGTTGAGGCTGCAGAAGATTGCGTAATTCCAGCATATAAATTTGGACAAAAACCTACACTTGTAAAAACAGGAATAAAGGCATATATGCCAGAAGATGAATATTTAATGCTTTGTAATAGAAGTTCTAATCCAATAAAAAAAGGATTAGTAATGGCAAATAGTATTGGAATAATAGATTGCGATTTCTATGGAAATCCAGATAATGATGGAGCATTTATGTATGCATTTTACAATTTCTTTGATAAAGATCTAGAAATAAAGAAAGGTGAAGTAATAGGTCAAGCCATTTTCCAAAAATATTATATTTCAGATACAGATGAAGCTGAAGGCGAAAGAGTAGGAGGTTTTGGCTCAACCAGTAAATAAAACGTATAAAGATTATGTGAATTTGTTCCCAAAAGTCTTTGACTTTTGGGAATTTTTGTAGTATAATAACTATGTGCTGTAATAGTAAAATTTACCTGAAAGGAGTGATGCTTACATGTTTAATGTAGGTGACAAAGTAGTATATCCAATGCATGGCGCTGGAGTTATCGAATCAATAGAAGAAAAGGCAATTCTAGATGAAAGACAATCATATTACATAATAAAAATGCCAGGCGAGGTAAAGGTTATGGTTCCGACTGCCAAAGCTGAAGAAATTGGAGTTAGAAATATCATAGATAAATCATCTGCTGAAAAAGTTATAGAAGTTTTGGAACAAGAAAGCACAGAAATGTCTATGAACTGGAACAAAAGATATAGAGACAATATGGAAAAAATGAAAACAGGAAATATTTACGAAGTAGCAGACATTGTTAGAAATTTAAGCTTTAAGCAAAAGGAAAAAGGATTATCTACAGGAGAAAAGAAAATGTTACTTAATGCGAAACAAATTCTTGTTAGCGAGCTTGTATTAGCAGAACAAAAAGATCTTTCAGAAATAGAATCTCTAGTAGAAAACAAAATTAATGCTTCTTACGCTGAACATATTTCAACATTAGAGCAAAGTACAGCAGAAGAAAACATTGTAAAAAAATTTATTCCATTAAACTAATTAATATACAAAAAAGAGGGAAACCTCTTTTTTTACTACAATAAAATGCATAATATAAAAATAACAAAAATTTTACAAAATTAATTTTTTTTTACAGAATAAAAAATATATACAAATAGAAAAAGAAATGCTATAATAAAAAAGAAGGAGTAGAGAATGAATCAGATTATGATAACTGAGAAATTGTATATCACACCAGAGCTAAAACGCAAGAAGAAACTATACAAAATCGATTTTATAATTTCGATTTTTTTGCTATGCCTTTTATTTTCTTATTATATATATGCAGAATATGATAAATATGCAGGAGAGAAAAAATCTCAAGAAATATTAGCTGACACAGGAATTACCCAAGAAGCTGGACGAACATATTTATATGATGATACTACAATTAAATTAGAGGAAAATGATAAAATAGTAGTAATATTATCTGATGAAGAAACAGATACTGAGGTAGATACATCAAATTTATCTAGTGCAAATCTTACAAAAATAAAACCTAAAAATGTAATGACAACAGAAGCTGGAGAAGAGTATTACAAAATAGCGGAAATAAATATTCCTAAAATAGGAGTAAATTATGGAATACTTGACCATTGGTCATATGACTTATTAAAAATGTCTCCATGTAAATTTCACGGAGCTGATCCAAATGAAGTCGGAAATTTCTGCATAGTTGGTCATAATTATAGAAATTCTAAATTTTTCAGTAAAGTACCAACACTAGAAAATGGAGATATAATTCAAATTACAGATTCTTATGATAGAACTTTAAATTATGTTGTATATGATAAACACGTAGTTTCAGATAAGGACAATAGTGATACAACACAAATAACTCATGGTAAGAAAGAAATAACAATAATAACTTGTACAAATGATAGTAAAAACAGAGTTATAGTTAAAGCTAGAGAAGAAGGCACATAAAAAATAATTATTAAAGTATACGGTTTTCCGTATACTTTTTTTTTATACAATTATACATACTATTCTTTAAAGTTATTATTGAAAAAAAATAATTTATAATATATAATACAACCGTTAAAAAATAAAGATAGGAGATAAAATTATTAATGAGTGAAATTCTAAATATGCTAGATATAAATAGTGTTTTAAAATATAGCATAGCACTTGCTATGATTCTAGCCATAAAATTGTTTTGCCCAATTATTTCACGAATTATAATTTTCATTTTTCATAAAATTTTTAAAGTAGATACAAAATCAAATGAAAGTGGATTTTATGGACCACTAAAATTTCTATTTACTGTTACAGGTTTTGGATTTGCTATATATTATTTGGAATTACCAGAAGGAATAATAAATTTATATAATAAAATATTTAGAATTATATTAATTGCAGTAATAGCAAAGTCACTTACAAATTGTTTAACTCCAACTTCTACTTTTTTTACCAAACTAGAAAACTCAACAAAATTTAACGGAAATGAACAATTAAATGCATTTATAGCAAAAATATTAAAAACAATTATATATATTGCTGCTGCATTTATGATAATGGCTGATTTAGGATATAATTTAGGTGGACTTGCTGCTGGTCTTGGTATAGGAAGTGCCGCTTTAGCATTAGCAGCACAAGACTTTGTAAAAAATATAATAGGTGGAGTGGCAATAATAAGTGACAAAACATTTGAAATTGGTGATTATATTCAAATAGGAGAATCAAGTGGTACAGTAATTGATATAACATTTAGAAGCACAAAAATAAGAGATACACAAAATACAATTATCTCAATACCAAATTCCGTAATAGTAACTGAATATGTACAGAATTGGAGTAAGCTAAAAAGCAGAAGACTAGAAGTACGATTAAGATTATCATTAGACACAACAACAGAAACAATAAACAGATGCATGAGCAAATTAAGAACTACATTAAAAACTAATGAAAACGTTATAGAGGATTCTCTAATTGTTACACTAGAAGAAATAGAACAAGATTGCAATGTTATATGGATAGTTGCATATTTGAATACAGGTGACTATAATGAATTTATAAGAATGAGAGAAGAGATAAATTGTAGAATACTAGAAGTATTAGACAGAGAAAATATAAATTTAGTATATCCTACACAAAAAATTTACATGAAAACAATATAAAATCAATTAGTTATATATATCTGGAGGAATAATAAAAAAATGGGAATAGGAATAGCTCTAGCAGGAGGAGGACTAAAAGGTGTAGCACATATAGGAGCACTTCAAGCACTTGAAGAGCTGAACATCAATATCGATTATGTAGCTGGAACAAGTTCTGGATCTCTTGTAGCAGCGTTTTATGCAATGGGATATAATCCTAATGAAATGAAAGAAATAATCAAAAAAAATTATAAAAAATTAATAAAAATTAGAAAAAGAATTTTATTAAAAGAAGGCGCACAATTTTTAATAAAAAAAGACTTAAAACTTCAAGGAATAATAGATGGGAATAAAATTGAAAATTTAGTTAAGAAATATGCAAGAGAAAAAGAAATATATACAATATCAGATATAAAGAAAAAATTTGCAGTCGTAACAGTTGATTCAAAATCAACTAAAAAATTTGTATTATCATCAACTAAATTAGAAGATAATAAAGAAAAAGAAGAATACTTATATAAAATACCAATAGAAAAAGCAGTAAGAGCAAGTATGTCATTTCCAGCAATCTTTACACCTTGTAAATATAAAGAATTTTGCTTTATAGATGGAGGGACAGTAGACAATCTGCCTGTTGATATTTTAAAAAAATTAGGAGCAACGAAAACTCTCTCTATTAGCTTTAAACTAGATGAATTTAATGGAGAGGAAAATCTATTTTCAATTATATTAAGAGCATGTGATATTTTTTCAATTAAAGATGTAGAATCTGGGAAAAAAATCAGTGAGCTAGATGTAGAAATAGATATAAAACAGGCTAAATTACTAAAGATAGAAGATATTGATTCTAGTATTAAAATTGGATATGAATCAGTTATGAATAACAAGGAAAAAATATTAGGAATGGTGGAATCTAAATGAAAGCAATAATTACAGGAGCTTCTTCTGGCATAGGAAGAGAAATAGCTTTATATTTAAGTGATTTAGGATATGATATAGTTGTAGTAGCCAAAAATGTTTTACAACTAAAGGATTTACAAAGGGAAGTTAGAACAACAGTAGAAGTAGTCCCAATGGATCTTACGGATAGAGCAAATGTGTGGAAATTACATGAAATGTACAAAAATCAACCAATAGAAGTGTTAGTAAATGATGCTGGATTTGGTGTACATGGATTTGTTACAGATACAGACTTAGAAAAAGATTTAGAATTAATAGATTTAAATATAACAGCCTTACACATGTTAACAAAATTATTTTTACAAGATATGAAAAAAAGAAATTTAGGTTATATTTTAAATGTAGCATCTATAGCTGGATTTATGTCAGGACCTCTAATGGCAGAATATTACGCTTCAAAAAATTTTGTACTTTCTTATACAAGAGCTATAAATACAGAATTAAAAAAAGAAAACTCAGAAGTGCATGTTAGCGTTTTATGTCCTGGACCAACTAAAACAAATTTTAATAATGTCGCAAATGTGCAATTTAAAATGAAATCATATTCTGCAGAGTATGTCGCAGAATATGGAATAAATAAAATGTTCGATGAAAAAGATGTAATAATCCCAGGAACAAAAATGAAGTTATTACATCTACTTACAAAAGTAGTACCAGATAAAATAATGAGAGAATTTGCTTATGAAGTTCAAAAGAAAAAACAAAAGGAGAATTCAAAAAATAAGGAGAACAAATGAAAATAAATTGTATTGGAACAGGAACAATGGGATCTATTACTAGAGGAAATCAAAGTATATTAATAGAAGATACTTTAATAGATATAGGATCAGGTATTGTAAAAAAACTAGAAAGCTTGCAAATATATTCAAAAAATGTAAAAAGAATATTAATTACCCATGTACATGCAGACCATCTAGTTGATTTGCCAAACTTTTTAATAGGAAGAAATATTAGAAACGAAAATAAAGAATGCTTAAAAATAATATGCGGCAAGGGAGTACGAGAAACAATAATAAACCTATTTGAATTGTGCTTTGGAGATGGGCAAAAAAATAAATACAAAGATTTCGAAAAAAAATTTAATGTTGAATTTATAGAATTGAAAAATAATCAAGTTTACAAAGATGAAGACTTAGAAATAACAGCATATGAATTAGAACATGGAGGTTGCAAACCTATTTTAGGATTCACGATTGAAAAAAATAAAAAAATAATAGGATATGCAACAGATACAACACTATGTACAAATGTAAAGACAATATGTCAAAAATCAGATATTGCATTTTTAGATGCAACAAACACAGTTCCAACAAAATCACACATGGGACTTAATGAGTTACTTGAACTTAAAGCTGAATTCAGAAATTGCAGAATATGTGCAATTCATAGAAGTGACTACGTACATAACCATATTGAAGGAATAGAGTTTCCTGAAGATGGAGAAATTATAGAAATATAACATAAAAAATGATTCACCTCATAGAATTAACTAGAGGTGAATTTTTTATGATTAAATTTGCAAAAATGCATGGATTAGGTAATGATTTTGTTTGTATGAACTATGAAAAAATTGGAAGGTATAATTTAAAAATATTTTCAAAATTTATTTGTGATAGACATTTTGGAATAGGTGCAGATGGATTAATATTGTATAGCAAAAGCAAAATTGCAGATTTTAAAATGAGAATATTTAATAATGATGGAACTGAAGCTGAGATGTGTGGAAATGGAATTAGATGTTTAGCCAAGTTTTTATATGAAAAAAAATTAACAGAAAATGAAAAAGTTTCAATTGAGACACTTAGTGGAATAAAAGAAGTAATATATGAACTAGAAAATGAAAAAATTATGTTATTAAAAGTGAACATGGGAACACCACAAACAGGCGTTAACAAATTACAAGTGTATACACCAAGAAATTATAATATGAATCAAAATATATGCAAATTGCTTTTTAAGATACAAGATAGAGAAGTTGTAGGGACTTTCTTATCTATAGGAAATCCCCATACAATAATAGAAGTGAAAGATATAAAAAATTATCCAGTAACAAAATATGGATATATTGTGGAAAACTATAAATATTTTCCGCAAAAAACAAATGTAGAATTTGTACAAATAATTAATGAATCAAATATTAAAGTAAGAGTATGGGAGAGAGGTGTTGGAGAAACTTTGGCATGTGGTACAGGAGCGGTAGCCTCTGCTTTTGCAATGTATAAAGCTGGAAAGTTAAAAAATGAAATTAATGTTGAATTAAAAGGTGGAGTTTTAAAAATAATAATAGATGAAAAGAAGGATGAAGTATGGATGGAAGGACCAGCCGTAAACATTTTTGAAGGAGAGATTGATTTGTAAGATATTATAATATAAAATATAAAAAAACATGAAAGGAATGAAGAAAATGAAAGCATATGTATGTAAAGTTTGCGGATACATCCATTTTGGCGATGAAGCACCAGAGAAATGTCCACAATGTGGAGCTGGAAAAGAAAAATTTGAATTAAAAAAAGATGAAAAGTCTGAATATGCGGACGAACATAAAATAGGAGTGGCTAAAGGACTAGATGAAGAAATTGTTGAAGGCTTAAGAGAGAATTTCCAAGGAGAATGTACTGAAGTTGGAATGTATCTTGCTATGAGTAGACAAGCTGATAGAGAAGGATACCCAGAAATAGCAGAAGCCTTTAAAAGATATGCATTTGAAGAAGCTGAACATGCAGCAAAATTTGCAGAATTACTTGGAGAAGTTATTGATAATGATACAAAAACAAATGTGCAAAAAAGAGCAGCAGCTGAATACACAGCATGTCAGAATAAGAAAAAAATTGCAACAAGGGCAAAAGAGTTAGGATATGATGCAGTACACGATACAGTACATGAAATGTGCAAAGACGAAGCAAGACATGGAAAAGGTTTTGAGGGATTATTAAAGAGATATTTTTAATGTAATACGGTATAAAGTGCTAGGGAACTGGCTTTTATGAAAAAACATAAAAGCTGGTTCTTTTGCTTTGTAATAAAAACGTAACAAAAATGTTATTAAAAAGAAATATTTGTAACCATAGAATTCAATAAATTATTTCCGCAGTAACATATGAAGCTGTAGAAGAAAAAAGTATAAAAACAGCAAAATTAGGTATTGAAAAATTTCAAACTTAGCTTATAAATAATTTTAGTAAGTTTAGGAGATGAATTACAAATGAAGGATTTTAATGTTATTAAAAAGGGTAAGGAAATTTTAAAAATATTTGCTGTAATTATTCTTTTAATTGTATTAAGCATTTTATTATGCGTAAGTTACAATATTACACCAATTGCCACAACAGAAAATAATTCTATTGTAGCTACAAAAATTGAAGAAGAAACTCCGAAAAACAGATTTAAACTTCCAGATATTTTTTCTAAACAAGTAAGTGTAAGTAATTTTAACTGGGAAAAAGACGTAGATGAGACGATAGGAAAAATTACCATAGAAGATCAGGGAAGAAAAGTTAGTATGACAGGTAATGAAATGCGTCCAGGAAAGAATGCTATATACATAATACCAGAAAATCACCAGCAACAATTATTTGGATTTCATTATGAGGTAGATTATGGAGATAGTTTTTATGCAGCAGGACTACTAATGAGAGTAAAAAAGGCTAATGGATATCTAACAGGATATATGTTAAGTTTTAATAACACATCTCGTTTAGAGTGGACAGGAGGATTATCTTCTAACTATGGTTCAATATGGAAATTTAAATATAAATTAAATGATAACAATAATTCAGATGTAGAAAAAACACTTGTAAAAGATTTGGAAATACCTCAGTCTGGAGACATACAAATAGATTCAACAGCAGAAGAAATAAAAATTACAGGAGAAATAACAGAAACAATTCCTATTAATAAAAATGATCCAGATGTTGGAGAAGGATTTGGATTTTTCACAGCACATTATAGTCATGACTGCCAAAGAATTGGAAATTTTGCATTAACAAACTTTGCTGTAACAACTATAGATATAATCCCACACAAATTAATTGTTGATCCAAATGGAGGAACATGGGAAGGAAATGCACAAAATACTGAATTAACAGGTGTTTACCAAGATACAAGAAATATACCACTACCACAACGTGACGGATATATATTTGTAAGATGGGATAAAACAGGTACAGGAGGAGAAATGAGTACTCTTACTGATCCTGCAGTATATACATGGGGAGAAGACGAGACTGATGATAAGATAACAGCCCAATGGGTAAAAACCGAAATAACGAAAAAGCAAAGCGTAGCAGAGGTAACGAATGGAACAGAAATAACATATACTTTAACTGCTAGCAATAGTGGAACTGTAGAAAGTACGGCAGTAATATCGGATACGATTCCTCCGGAAACAACATTTGTAAATGGAAGTATAGCGATAAATGGACAGACAACACAAAATACAGAGCAAAATTTGAAAAGTGGAATAACAGTAAAAGTACCAGCAGGAGGAAGTACAACTTTAACATTTAAAGTAAAAGTTAAAGACTTAAATGACCAGCAATTAATAAAAAATAAAGCAAATCTTAAAGATACAACTGTTGCTAATAGAACACAGGACAAACAATCAGAAGAAGTAGTAGCTAAATATGTAGAGCCAATAATAAGCCAAACTAAGGAAATAGTAACTGAACATGGACAAAACTATGTAATAGCAGGCGAAAAAATAACATATACAATAGTTATAAAAAATGATGGTGGATTAGCTAAAAATGTTATAGTAAAAGATACAATTCCATCAGGAACAACATTTGTAGATGGAAGTATAAAATTAGATGGACAACCAGCAGTTAAGGAAAACAGTCAGGCACCAACAAAAGAAGATTTGGCAAGTGGTATTACAGTCACAGTACCAGCAACTTCAACTAGAAAACTAAGTTTTGAGGTAACTACAAATGATATAAATAACAAAGATGTAATAAAAAATGTTGCTACAGTAGATGATAATCCAACAAATGAAGTAACAAAAGAATATATAGAACCAATAATAAGTCAAACTAAGGAAATAGCAACTGAGCATGGACAAAACTATGTAATAGTAGGCGAAAAAATAACATTTACAATAGTTGTAAAGAATGATGGAGATTTAGGAAAAAATGTTACAATAAAGGATACAATTCCAACAGGTACAACATTTGTAGATGGAAGCATAAAATTAGATGGACAACCAGTAATGAAAGAAGGTAATCAGGCACCGACAAAAGAAGATTTAGCAAGTGGAATAATAATAGAAGTTCCAGGCAAAACAACAAAAAAATTAAGCTTTGATGTAACTGCAGACGATATAAATAACAAAGATGTAATAAAAAATGTTGCTACAGTAGATGATAATCCAACAAATGAAGTAACAAAAGAATATATAGAACCAATAATAAGTCAAACTAAGGAAATGACAACTGAAAAAGGACAAAACTATGTAATAGAAGGCGAGAAAATAACATATACAATAGTTGTAAAGAATGATGGAGATTTAGGAAAGGATGTCACGATAAAAGATACAATTCCAGAAGGAACAACTTTTGTAGATGGAAGTATAAAACTAGATGGACAAGAACTAAATAGTGAAAATGGAGCAGCTCTAACAGAAGCAAATTTGTCAAACGGAATAATAGTAGAAGTTCCAGGAAGAACAACTAAAAAATTAAGTTTTGAAGTAATTGTAGAAGATATAGAAGATGAAACAAAAATAGAAAATGTTGCAACAGTTGATGGAAATGAAACAAATAAAGTTACTACAGACTATTCAGAACCAATTATAAGTGAACACAAAGAAGCAGAAACTGAATATGGAAAAGAATATGTTGTAGGTAATGAAAAAATCACATATAAGATTATAGTAAAAAATACAGGTACATTATCAAAATTTGTTACAGTAAAAGATACAATTCCAGAAGGAACAACTTTTGTTGAAGGAAGCATAAAAATAGACGGCAAAGAACAGAAATCTTTAACAGAAGAAGATTTGGAGGAAGGAATTGAAATTTTAGTACCAGCAAGACCTGGCGGAAATAATATTGAGCAAAAAGACGAACAAAAAGATAAACAACAAGATGAAGAAGAAACTAAAGAAGATCAACAACAAAAAAATAATAATGAAAACAAACAAGGAAGTATTATACAAGAAGCAAATGCTAACATTGAGAGTGCAGAAGGTTTAAATTTAGAATCAGTTAGATCTATAGTAGAAAGGTCAGATAAGAATTCATCAAAAGAAATTAAGCTTCCAGATGGATACGATGGAGTAGACAAATTAAATATACAATCTTTCATTGCAGCTAATAATGAAGCAAAAGACGAAGATGAAGAAGATTCTAAACAAGAATCAAGTGAGCAAGAATCAAATAAGCAAGAAGATGAGGAATTCGATGCAGACAGTACAAATGCAGGAATAAAAACAGTTAGCTTTGAAGTAATAGTAGATCCACTTGAAAAAGATACTGATACTGCACAAATTGATAACGTAGCAATGGTAGACAATATAAAAACAAATAAAGTTTCATATGATGTATATCCATTTAATATGAAAATAGAACAAAAAATAAAGAGTCTAACTCTAAATGGAACTGGTTCAGATGTAGGAGATGGAAAGACAGCTAAAACAGAAGTTTATAGAAAAGCTGTAAATACTTCTCAAGTTGCGACTACATATGAAATCGTTGTTACTAACACTGGTAAGGTTCCTGGAACAGCAACAGTAACAGACATAATTCCAAATGGATATAGAGTAGCGGATAATAATCCTTCATACTGGGTAAGTGGTGCAACTGGAGAAATTACAACAACGACAAAAGAACTAAAAGCTGGAGAAAGTCAAACATTAGAAGTATCATTAGCTTGGATAAATGGGCAAGATAACTTTGGTGAAAAAGTTAATGAGGCTAATATTGTAAGTACAAAAAATGATTCTAATGCGGAAGAAACAACATTAGAAGATAATAAAAGTAAAACAACAGAATTTGTCACAGTATCAACTGGTGTAGTTCAAAGAAGTTTTCAAATAATGTCATTAATAATGTTACCACTATTTATGATAATAGTTGTAGGAGAAGATATTATTGAAAAAAGAAGAGTAAGACAAGAAGCATATATAAAAATAGACCCTAAAGAATAAAAAATAAATATATAAAGTATAAAAAAACCTTTTTTGGAAATACTTAGAATAAGTTATCCAAAGGAGGTTTTTTATTTGATGCACAAGGTAGAAATATGTGGTGTAAACACTAGCAAATTACCTGTACTATCAAATGAAGAAAAAAAAGAACTTTTAATTAAAATAAAAAATGGAGATATGGATGCAAGAGAAAAATTTATTAATGGAAATTTAAGACTTGTACTAAGTGTAGTACAAAGATTTTCAAATAGAAATGAAAATGCTGATGATTTATTTCAAATTGGTTGTATAGGATTAATAAAAGCTATAGATAATTTTGACCCTAGCTTAAATGTACAATTTTCAACATATGGAGTTCCAATGATAATTCGGAGAAATTAGAAGATACTTAAGAGACAATAATATTGTTAGAGTAAGCAGATCAATTAGAGATTTAGCTTATAAAACAATGCAAGTTAGAGAAAAAATTACAAAAGAAACAGGAAAAGAACCTGCAATAGAAGAAATTGCAAAGGAGTTAGAAGTAGAACCAGAGGAAATTGCTTTTAGTTTAGATGCAATACAAGATCCTGTTTCATTGCAAGAACCTGCTTATAATGATGGTACAGATAATATATATGTAATGGATCAAGTAAAAGATAATAAAAATACAGATGAGTTATGGGCAGAAAAAATTACAATAATCGAAGCAATGAAAAAATTAAATGATAAAGAAAAACTTATAATTAATAAGAGATTTTTTGATGGCAGAACTCAAATGGAAGTAGCTGATGAAATAGGAATATCACAAGCACAAGTTTCAAGATTAGAAAAAAGTGCAATAGAAAGAATAAAAAGAATATGGAAATAAAGGAGAGTTTCATGAATCAAGAAAAATTAAAAAATATAATAATATTGAAAGAGGTACCTTCTAATTTAATAGAAGAAGCAATAATAATATTAAAAGATAATAATCAAACAAATAAAAAAAGAATGGAAGAATATGCAAAAGGAGAAGGAAAACAAATAATAAAAGAGTATTTGGAAAAAGAATATAGCAAAAAAAGTAAAAGTAAAAAGAGAATATATCTTTTTACTTTTTTTATAGTATTAGTTTTAATTCTAAATTTTGTCAGACTGCATATATTTTAAAAAAAGAAACTTGACCATAGATTAATATGAAAGGGTGAATAAAAATGAGTTTGACTAATGAAGAAAAAATACAAAAAGCAGAAGAAATATATTATAGAAGAAACGGAATGAACTATAAAGAACCTAAAAAAGAAAAAAATCATATATTAAGAAACTTATTTTTATTAATGTTAGTAATATTAAGCTTTTTGGGATATCAGAACAAAGAATATTTATTATCAGAAGAATTTAAGAAACAGGCCAAAGACTTTTTGAATACAAAAATAAATATAAATAATCTTTTTAATGAAAAACAAGAAGAAACAGAAAATAATCTTGAAGTAGAGAATAACATAAATGAAGAAAAAGAAGAAAATCTACCAACATTAGATAAAATTATATGGCCATATAGAGGTACAATAACTTCAAAATTTGGAACAAGAAATTCTACGGATAGTAGGGTGAAAAGTAACCATACAGGGATAGATATTGCAGGAAATATAGGAGATAAAATCGTTTGTTCTATTGATGGCAATGTGACATTAGTATCGGAAGAAGGAGATTTAGGAAAACACGTAAAAATTGAAAACAATGATTTAGCAATAGTATATGCACATTGTAATGAAATATTTGTAGAACAAGGGGCACAAGTAAAGCAAAATGATGAAATTGGAACTATTGGAAGTACAGGAAATTCAACAGGACCACATTTGCACTTTGAAGTAATAAAAAATGGAGAATATATTGACCCACTTACAATACTTGAAGAATAGAAAAACTAAAGAAAGGTAATAATTAATGAAAATAAAGGTTGATTTAAAAATATTTATTATAGTTTTTATGTACATACTTTTAAAGAAATTTGATATATTAGCCTTATCTTTTATATTCATACTTATACACGAATTAGGTCATGTTTTATCAGGAATAACATTAGGATTAAAAATAAAAAAAATAAACATGAATTTATTTGGATTTTCACTTGAATATGAAAATTACGGAAAGAAACGAATTTTAAACAAAATAATAATAGATTTAGCAGGACCATTTGTTAACTTAATATTATTTTTGATTGGAATAATATACAAAATTCCTATAATAGCATATATTAATCTATGCATATTAATAGTTAATATGCTACCAATCTCTCCACTAGATGGAGGAAGAGTAACAAAAAATATTTTGTTACTAAACAATTCGTATAAAGAAACTATAAAAATTACTAGAAAAGTTTCTGCAGTATCTTTAATAATTACATCAATTTTATTAAGTATGGCAACAATATATTTTAGAAATATAGCTTTTATTATTTTCCTTTTATACTTATGGTATTTGAATTTAAAAGAAAGTAAGAAAAATGCAGTTGTACAAAAGGTTTTTAAAATGATTGACAACAACATTTGAGGTTGCAAAAAACAGAAAAAAATGATATAAAAGATAAGAAATAGATAATAATTTATTTATTTTTTACTTTTACCTTGAGAAAGGAAAATCATTATTATGATTAAAATAAACGAAAATTTTTTAGAATTACAAGACAGCTATTTATTTGCAACAATAGCTAAAAAAGTTGCAGAATACTCAAAAGAAAATCCAAATTGCAAAATTATAAAATTGGGAATAGGAGATGTAACAAGACCAATTCCAAATGCAATATTACAAGCAATGCATAAAGCAGTTGATGAAATGGGACAAGGAGAAACATTTAGAGGATATGGACCAGAACAAGGATATGACTTTTTAAGAGAGAAGATTAGAGAATATGATTACAAATCACGAGGAGTAGATATTGAACTTGATGAGATATTTATATCAGATGGAGCAAAGTGTGATTGCGGAAATATAGTTGATATATTTGCAAAAGATAATAAAGTTGCTATTACGGATCCAGTATATCCAGTATATCTAGACACAAATGTGATGTCAGGTAGAAGCGGAAAATACAATGAAGAAAAAGGAATTTATGAAAATATTGTATACATACCTGTAACTTCAAAAAACAATTTTGTACCAGAACTTCCAAAAGAAAAAGTGGATATAATATATCTATGTTATCCAAATAATCCAACAGGAACAACTTTAAATAAGGAAGAATTAAAAAAATGGGTAGATTATGCAAAAGAAAATAAAGCAATAATACTTTATGATGCTGCATATGAAGCTTTTATTTCTGATGAAAATGTTCCACATAGCATTTATGAAATAGATGGAGCAAAGGAAGTAGCCATAGAATTTAGAAGTTTTTCAAAGACAGCAGGATTTACAGGATTAAGATGTGCATTTATTGTAGTACCAAAAGAATTAAATGGATATACAGAAAAAGGAAAACCAGTTCAATTAAATAAACTATGGAATAGAAGACATTGTACTAAATTTAATGGAGTATCTTATGTGACTCAAAGAGCAGCAGAAGCAGTATATACAGAAGAAGGAAGAAAAGAAATAGAAGAAAATATAAAATACTACAAAGAAAATGCAAAAATAATAAAAAGAGGATTAGAAGAAGCAGGATATACAGTATATGGAGGAACAGATTCACCATATGTTTGGCTAAAACTTCCTGATGGAATGAAATCTTGGGATTTCTTTGATAAATTATTAAAAGAAGCAAATGTTGTTGGAACACCAGGAGTAGGTTTTGGACCAAGTGGCGAGGGATACTTCAGATTAACAGGATTTGGAACAAAAGAAAATACAATAGAGGCAATTGATAGAATTAAAAATATGAAATAATAGAAAAGGTTAAGGCAACTTTTATGTCTTAACCTATTTTTATTAGTTATTATATAATTTTAATTTAAAGCCCTTAAAGCCTCATTAAAGTTTGACTTTTACCTAAAAAAAGAGTAAAATATTACTGTTAAGGGGAAAAATGATATTTTATGAATAAAGAAAAGAAAGCAATTGAAAAATTAGCATCAAGAGTAAAGATATATCTAATTATAATAGCTTTACTCTTTATTTTAATATGCACATATGATTTGATTTGGATTATACCATCAATAATATTATATTTGCTTTTATTAGTATATACAATATGGTTTAACTCAAAGAAAAAGACAGAAATAGAAACTCATATTGAAGAAGTTGCATGGGGAATGAATTCAACAGTTAGAAACACTTTAAATAGATCACCAATCCCATTGCTTGTTATAGAAACTGATGGAGATATTGTATTTAAAAGTCCAAAATTTAATCAAGAATTTAAAGATATAGACGTAATAACTTATGTAGAAAGCTTGATAAAAGAAATAAAACTTGAAATCGAAAATGGCTCAGATAAAACAGATAAAAAAGAAATAAAGAAACAGATAACAATTGACAAAAAAGTGTATAAAGTTTTATGTGAATATAGCATAAGTAGAAAAAGAGATAAAAGAAAGCAAAAAGAATATGTTCTTACTCTATATTTTATTGATGAAACAAAATATAATAATCTATTTGATGAATATACAAATCAGAAAATATGTGTAGGAATTGCAGTAGTAGATAATTATGAAGAATTAATACAAAGAATATCACCTGAAGAAAAAGCAATTGTATTAGCAAAGGTTGATAAAGCAATATACGATTGGGCATCATCAACAGGTGGACTAGTTATAAAAAATGAAGCAGATACTTATGTATATATATTTGAACAAGGATATTTAGCAGAACTAGAAAAAGGAAAGCTAAATATATTAGATATTGTAAAAGATATAGATTCAAAAATGCCAATTACACTTAGTATCGCAATATCAACAGAAGGAAAAACTTATTATGAAAGATACAAATCTGCACTAGATGGAATAGAACTTGTATTAGGTAGAGGCGGAGATCAAGCCATAATTAGAAAAGAAGGGAAATATAAGTTTTATGGAGGTACTTCATTAGAAGTCGAAAAACGTACCAAAGTTAAAGCAAGAATTGTGGCACATACTATTGAAAGTATGATTCAAGATTCTGACAATGTTATAATAATGGGACATCAAAATACAGATATAGATTCATTAGGATCTGCACTTGGTATATATAGATTAGCAAAAACAATAGGAAAACCAGCCTATGTTATAAATGAAAATTTTGGCATGAATTTAGGAAAATTTGTAGATACATTGATTCAAGAGGAAGAATATAAAGATGTAATAATAGATTCTAAAGAAGCTCTAAATATAATTGACAAGAACTCTTTACTAATTGTAGTAGATACTCATAAGAAATCATATGTTCAAGTTCCTGAATTACTTACAAAAACAGAAAATATAATTATTATAGATCATCATAGAAAAAGTACAGATTTTATAGAAAATGCAAGTCTAACTTTTCAAGAAGTATATGCCTCATCAGCAGCAGAATTAGTCACAGAATTAATACAATATGTGGATTCAAAAGTTGAACTATCTACTATAGAAGCAGAAAGCTTATATGGCGGAATAATGGTAGATACTAAGAACTTTACTTTCAAGACAGGTGTTAGAACTTTTGAGGCAGCTGCATATTTAAGAAAATTAGGTGTGGACATTATAAAAGTAAAAAAATGGTTCCAAGCTGATTTAGAAAGCTATAATGTAATTGCAGATATAGTAAAAAATGCTGAAATAATAGAAAACTCAATAGCTATATCAACGTATGAAGAACCAGGTAAAGATGCAAATACGCTTTGTGCAAAAGCTGCGGACGAGTTATTAACAATTAGCAATATAACAGCATCATTCGTGCTTGGAAATACAGGAGAAAACATATGCATTAGTGGAAGATCAATAGGTGATATAAATGTGCAAGTAATATTAGAGAAACTTGGCGGTGGCGGTCATATAACTCTTGCTGGAGCACAACTAGAAAATATGACTATACAAGAAGCAAAAACAGAACTAATTAATAGAATTAATGAATATTTTAGTGAAATAAATGTATAAATGTGGTTTAGTTTATACATAGAAAGGAATGTATAAAATATGAAAGTAATACTATTGACAGACATAAAAGGTGTAGGAAAGAAAGATCAGATAATAAATGCAAGTGATGGATATGCAAGAAATTTCTTATTTCCTAAAAAAATGGCCGTAGAAGCTAATAAAGAAAACTTAGCAAAATTAAAATCTCAAAATGAATCTAAAGCATTTAAAAAAGAAACTGAAAAAAATGAAGCAAAAGAAATAGCAAAAGCAATAGAGAAGATAACATTGAAAATTATGGTAAAAGCAGGAGAAAACGGAAAAATATTTGGAGGTGTAACTGCAAAAGAAATAGCAGAATCACTTAAGATGCAACACTCTATTGATATAGATAAAAAGAAAATTCTATTATCAGAAACTATTAAAAATGTTGGAACATTTACAATAGAAATAAAATTGTATGAAGGCATTATGGCAAGATTAAAATTAAATGTAGTATCAGAATAAGGAGGATGTCATGGAGATAGGCAAAATTCCCCCACACGATATTGAAGCAGAACAAGCTGTATTAGGGTGCATGTTGACTGATAGGGATTCTGTAATTGGGGCTATTGAAAAATTAAAGCCTGAAGACTTTTATAGAGAAGACAATAAAGCTGTATATGAAGCAATGCTATCTCTATATGGGAGAGCAGAACCAATTGATATTATAACTGTAAAATCTGAATTAGTTGCAAATGGAAAGTTTGAACAAATTGGAGGATTGGAATATTTAGCTGTACTACCAGAAAAAGTCCCTACTACTACAAACGTTGAAAAATATATAAATATAATTGAAGAAAAGTCAATATTAAGAAATTTAATAAAAACAGCTAATGATATTATTGCTGCAGGATATGACCAAACTGAAGAAGTAGAAGACATTATGAATATTGCTGAAAAGAAAATATTTGATATTATGCAAGCAAAAAATTCAAAAGGATATTCACCGATAAAAGATATACTTGTGGAAACTTTTTCAGAATTAGAAAGATTGTATAATCAAAAAGGATATATAACTGGTGTAGAAACAGGTTTTACAGATCTAGATTATAAGACTTCTGGATTTCATAATTCAGATTTAATAATCATAGCAGCACGTCCAGCAATGGGAAAATCAGCTTTTGCAATAAACATTGCAACACATGCTGCTGTAAACAACAATGTTCCAGTAGCTATATTCAATCTTGAAATGTCAAAAGAACAAGTGGCAAACAGAATATTATGCAGTGAAGCAATGGTAGACAGTAATAAAATTAGAACAGGAAAAATAGATGATAATGAATGGATAAAACTTGCTAATTCATCAGGAAGACTGGCAGAAGCACCAATATATATAGATGATACTCCAGGAATTTCTATTATGGAAATACGAGCTAGATGTAGAAAATTAAAACTAGAGAAAAATATAGGATTAGTAGTAATTGATTATTTGCAACTAGTACAAGGTAGTGGCAAGAAGAACAGCAGCCGTGAACAAGAAATTTCAGAGATAAGTCGTTCTTTAAAAATATTAGCCAAAGAACTAAATATACCAGTTATTGCATTATCTCAATTATCTCGTGGAGCTGAAAAAAGAGATGATAAAAGACCAATGTTATCAGACTTGAGAGAATCTGGAGCTATAGAGCAAGATGCTGATATTGTAATGTTTTTATATAGAGACGATTACTATAATCAAGACAGCGAAAAGAAAAATATTGCAGAAGTAATTTTAGCAAAACACAGAGGAGGCTCAACAGGAACTGTAGAGCTATTATGGCTAGGCAATTATACAAAATTTGCTAATATTGAAAGATATAGAGATGAAAATCAATAGTAAGCAAATAGGACGCTTTTAAGCGCCCTATTATTATATTATAAAACAGAAAGTAACTTTTTAGTTCTTATGTAGGAGGAAAAATGCTATACGAACAAGTAAAAGAAACAATAAAAAAATATAATATGATAGAGCAAAATGATAAGATAGTAGTTGGAGTTTCTGGAGGTCCAGATTCTATGACTCTTATTAATTTATTAATACAATTAAAAAGCGAATATAATATAAAAATATTTGTTGCACATGTAAATCATATGATAAGGGAAAATGCAAAAAAAGATGAAGAATATGTAAAAGATTTTTGCCAAAAAAATAATATTGAAATATTTATAAAGCATGAAGATGTAAATAAAAAATCAAAAACAGAGAAAAAAGGCTTAGAAGAAGCCGGAAGAGAAGTCAGGTATAAATTTTTTGATGAGGTTCTAAAGAAAACTAATTCGAATAAAATAGCAATAGCACATAATTTAAACGATAATTGCGAAACTATAATAATGAATATAATTAGAGGAACAGGAATAAAAGGTTTAAAAGGAATAGAACCTAAAAGAGAAAATTATATAAGACCACTAATAGAAACACCTAGAGAAGAAATTGAAAAATATTGTGAAGAAAATAAAATCAATCCAAGACATGATGAGTCAAACGATGATAATACATATACGAGAAATAAAATAAGAAATATAATAATTCCATATATAAAAAAAGAATTTAATCCTAATATAGTTAAAGGAATAAATAGATTATCAAACATAGTACAAGAAGAAGAAAAGTATATAGAAAA
The DNA here is from genome assembly GCA_947594845.1 of uncultured Clostridia bacterium. Taxonomy (GTDB): domain Bacteria; phylum Bacillota; class Clostridia; order TANB77; family CAG-508; genus UMGS1994. The sequence goes on from CANQEI010000004.1 coordinate 31,034, forward strand.
AGAAGTAGAAAAAGCATATAAAGAAGTTATTATTAATGATGAAAAAGAGATAATATATGATTTAAAAAAATTTAATAGTAAAGACATTTTAATTCAAAAAAAATTAATTTTATTAGGGATAGAAAAAATTTTTGGCGATACAAAAGGAATAGAAAAAATAAATTTAGACGATATAATAAAATTATGTAATAACAATATAGGCAACAAGTTTTTAAAACCAAATCAAAGAACTAAAATAGAAATAAAAAATAAGTGCATTAATATAAAAAAAGATTAGAAAATTTGCCTGAAAATAGAAAAATAACAAGTGTTACAATCTTGTTTCAATTTAAATAATTATGTTGTAAATATAAAAAGGTTATGCTATATTGAATTATATAATTGATGAATTATGCATACCAAGGAGGAATATAATTTGAAAAGTGGAATTAAAAAGATAGCAATGTGGCTGATTTTATTAATCATCTTCATAATGGTCATATCTGCAATAAGTGGAAATGCAAACAAAAAGATGTCTTATTCAGAATTATTAAAAAATGTCCAAGATAACAAAGTTGAATCAATCCAAATATCAGATGATAATAAAACAGCTAGTGTAAAAATAAAAGATGATGCAATTGAAAAAACAGTTACAATACCTAGTTTAGATACATTTATGTTTAAAATTTCTGATAAATTAGTAGAAGAAACAGAAAATCCAATTGAATTAGCACAATCAGAAGAATCAAAATTTTTAAGCATATTAGAAGCTTTTGGACCAACAATTCTACTTATGGTATTTATATTTTTCATCTGGGTAATGTTTATGAACCCAAATTCCCAAGGTGGAAACAAGACAATGTCATTTGGAAAAAGCAAAGCTAGAATGATGACACCAGCAGATAAAAACAAAATAACATTTGCAGATGTTGCAGGAATAGAAGAAGAAAAACAAGAACTTGAGGAAGTAGTAGAATTTTTAAAAAATCCAAAGAAATTTACAGATATGGGAGCAAGAATCCCAAAAGGTGTTTTACTTGTAGGACATCCTGGAACAGGAAAAACATTACTTGCTAAAGCTGTTGCTGGAGAAGCTGGAGTACCATTTTTCATAATAAGTGGTTCAGATTTCGTTGAAATGTTTGTTGGTGTAGGTGCTTCAAGAGTTAGAGATTTATTTGAACAAGCAAAGAAAAGTGCACCATGTATAGTATTTATAGATGAAATTGATGCCGTTGGACGTCAAAGAGGAGCTGGACTTGGAGGAGGACATGATGAAAGAGAACAAACATTAAATCAATTACTTGTTGAAATGGATGGATTTGCACCAAATGAAGGTGTTATAGTTTTAGCAGCAACAAACAGACCAGACGTATTAGATAAAGCTTTACTAAGAGCAGGAAGGTTTGATAGACAAATAGTAGTTGGTGCACCAGATGTCAAAGCAAGAGAACAAATACTAGAAGTTCATGCTAAAAAGAAAAAATTAGCAGACGATGTAGATTTAGGAACAATAGCAAAAAATACAGCTGGATTTGTAGGTGCTGACTTAGAAAATATTTTAAATGAAGCTGCATTAGTAGCAGCTAAACAAGATAAAAAAGAAATCAGCATGAAAGATATTGAAGATGCAATGATAAAAGTTACTATGGGACCAGAGAAAAAATCTAAAGTAATAAGCGATAAAGAACGAAAACTAGTTGCGTTTCATGAAGCTGGTCATGCAGTAGTTAGTAGATTTCTTCCTACACAAGACCAAGTTCATCAAATATCAATAGTTCCAAGAGGAATGGCTGGAGGATATACAATGTATAGACCAGCAGAAGATAAATCATTTATGTCAAAAGTGGAAATGGAAGAAAATATAGTATCATTATTAGGAGGAAGAGTTGCTGAAAAAATAGTTTTAGGAGATATTTCAACAGGTGCAAGCAATGATATAGAAAGAGCATCAAAGATAGCCAGAGATATGGTAACACGATATGGTATGAGTGATAAAATAGGAACAATAACTTTTGGAACAGGTCAAGAAGAAGTATTCTTAGGAAGGGATATTGCACAATCAAGAAATTATAGTGAAACAACATCAGCTCAAATTGATGTTGAAGTAAAAGCAATAATTGATAAAGCATATAGAACTGCTGAACAAATTCTTACAATGAACAGAGATAAATTAGACAAAGTAGCTGGAGTACTTATGGAAAAAGAAAAAATTGATGGTGATGAGTTTAATGAAATATTTAATCCACAAGCGGAATAATCTCTAAAATAGAAAATACGCCTTTAAATATTTAAGGCGTATTTTTTTATGCCTTAAATTATAAAATGGAATATTAATATAAAATAATCGAAAATAAAGGGTAAAAAATAGTATAGATTTAAAAATAAAAAATCTAAAAAAGCAAAAAATGATTTTTTGAAAATAAAAAAGTTTTGTAAAAAAATAAAATATAAAAAATACACAAAATGCAATAAATAAAGCATAAAATAGAAAACATAAAAAATAAAAAAATAAATAAAAAATAGAAAAATGGAAAAAATCATTTTTTGAAAAATAAGAAAATGTAATTAAAATGTAACACAAAAAAGCGTATACCTACAGTATCAAAGAATGAGCAATTTTGAAAAAAATGGAATTATTAAACCTGAATGCGTGAACCGGTTGAAATTAAAAGAAAAAATGAACAGAGTTACATAATTTACATATGTTTGACATTATTATCGTGAGTGGTAAAATACAATCAGCCAAGGCGAAGAATAATAAATAAGGATGAAAAAATAGGGGGAAAAAAGTATGCAAGTAATTAAAAGAGATGGAAGAGTAGTAGAATTTAATCCAGAAAGAATTGTTAAGGCTGTAACATTAGCAATGGCTCAAACACCAGGTGGTGTAGATATAGAATTAGCTAATAAGATAGCAGCAGATGTACAAAGAAAATTAGAAGATAAAAATCAATCAACAGTTTATGAGATTCAAGATTTAGTTGAAAAAAGATTAATGGCATCATCAAGAAAAGAAGTTGCACAAAGTTATATTACATATAGATATAACAGAGATGTTGCAAGAAAATCAAAAACAAAAGAAGTTTTCTTAGATATTATTGGCGCTAAGGCAAACGATATAACAAGAGAAAACGCAAATATGAATGCTGATACACCAGCAGGAATGATGATGAAATTTGCATCAGAAACTACAAAACCATTTGTTGATGATTTCTTATTATCAACCGAAGCAAGAGAAGCTGTAAAAAATGGTTATATACATGTTCATGATAAGGATTATTACCCAACAAAATCATTAACTTGTTTACAACATCCTTTAGATAAAATTTTAAAAAATGGATTTAGAGCAGGACATGGTTCATCAAGACCAGCAAAAAGAATTGAGACAGCAAGTATAATCGGATGTATTTCAATGGAAACTGTACAAAATGAAATGCACGGAGGACAAGCAATACCTGCATTTGATTATTACCTAGCACCATATGTTAAATTAACATTTAAAGAAGAATTAAAGAAAATAGGAGAACTATTAGATAAAGATTTATCAAAATTATATGATTATCAACCAAAAGATTATATAAAACAAGATTTAGCAGGATTAAAGGGAGAAGAAAGAGATATTCAAGCTGCTATAAATAATACAGTATCAAGAGTTCATCAAGCAATGGAAGCATTTATACATAATATGAACACAATACATTCAAGAGGTGGAAACCAAGTTGTATTTAGTTCTATAAACTATGGAACAGATACATCAGCAGAAGGAAGATGCATCATAAGAGAAATACTTCTTTCAACAGAAAGAGGAGTAGGAAATGGTGAAACACCAATATTCCCAATTCAAATTTGGAAGAAAAAAAGAGGAGTAAACTACGAGAAAAAAGATCCAAACTATGATTTATACAAATTAGCTTGCAAAGTAACAGCTAAAAGATTCTTCCCAAATTTCATAAACTTAGATGCAACATTTAATCAACATGAAAAATGGAAAGCAAATGATCCAGAAAGATATAAATATGAATGTGCTACAATGGGATGCAGAACTAGAGTTTTTGAAAACAGACATGGTGAGAAAACATCAATTGGAAGAGGTAACTTATCATTTACAACAATTAACTTACCAGGTTTAGCAATAGAATCAGCTTTAGAAGCACAAGAAAAATGTGGAATTACATTTGATCTTGGCAAAGGTAGCGAAGAACAAATGACACCAGCATTTAAAAAAGCTGTAAAGAAAATATTCATGCAGAAATTAGAAGATGTAGCAGGAATTGCTGCAAGACAATTATATGATAGATATAAATTCCAATGCACAGCAATTGCAAAGCAATTTCCAATGTTAATGTCAGGACTATGGAATGGAAGCGAAAACTTAAAACCAACAGATAGTGTTGAACCAGTTTTAAAAGAAGGAACATTAGGAGTTGGATTTATAGGACTAGCAGAAGCATTAACAGTTTTAACAGGGAAACATCATGGTGAATCAGAAGAATCACAAAAACTTGGACTTGAAATAATTACAGATTTAAAAGAAATGGTAACAGGATTTTCTGAAAGATATGATTTGAACTTCTCAGTATTGGCTACACCAGCAGAAGGATTAGCAGGAAGATTCACAAAAATGGATAGAAAGAAATATGGAACAATTTTAGGTGTAACAGATAAAGATTATTATACAAATAGTAACCACGTTCCAGTATGGTACAAATGTACAGCAGAACATAAAGCAAAAATAGAGGCTCCATATCATGATTTAACAAGAGGTGGACATATCTTCTACATAGAGCTTGATGGAGATGCTGTTCATAATCCAGAAAGTATTGAAGCTGTCGTAGATTTAATGGATAAATATAATATGGGATATGGTAGTGTTAATCACACAAGATCAAGATGTATGTCTTGCGGATTTGAAAATGCTGATGCAAACTTAAAAGTTTGTCCAGAATGCGGAAGCGAAGATATAGATATTATTCAAAGAATAACAGGATATTTAGTAGGAACAACTTCAAGATGGAATCAAGGAAAACTAGCTGAATTAAAAGATAGAGTAACACATATAGATGGAGATGCAAACGGAATGAAAGGTGCATAAAGTAACAGGAGGAAAAGAACATGAATATGGCAGGATTTTATGATGAAAGTATATCAAATGGACTAGGTTGGAGAGCAGTTTTATTTGTAAGTGGATGCCCACACAACTGCCCAGGATGCCAAAATAAAATGGCACAAGACTTTAACTATGGTCAGAAATTTAATAAACAAGAAATAATAGATAGAATTTGTGAAAATTCAATATTAAAAGGAATAACAATAAGTGGAGGAGAACCACTTTGTCCAGAAAACATAAAAGAAGTTGCAGATTTTATTGAAGATGTAAAAAAAGTAAAACCAGAGTTTAATGTATGGTGCTATAGTGGATATACTTTTGAACAACTTCAAGAAAGAAATGATAAAGAAACGAATAGACTTTTAAATGATATTGATGTTCTTGTAGACGGAAGATTTGTTGAAAATCAAAAAATACCAAACCTAAAATTTAGAGGTTCTGCTAATCAAAGAATTATAAATGTTCCTGAGACATTAAAAGTCCACAAAGTAATCAATTTAGATTTATAAAAAAAATCACCTTATTTATAAAAAATAAATAAGGTGATTTTTTATGCTTTGAAAGGTGCTTAATTCTAAACTTTATGTATCATAAATGAAATATAATTGTAAAAAATTATGTAACCTTGGAAGGATTTGAAATATTTATGTCGAATAATATTAAAAGAAAGGAACAAAATGGTAAGATATAGTGATGAATTAATTGATGAAATTAGATCCTCAAATGATATAGTAGATATAATATCTCAATATGTAACATTAAAAAGGAGTGGTAGAAATTTTTTTGGATTATGTCCTTTTCACAGAGAAAAATCACCTTCCTTTTCTGTTTCACCAGATAAACAAATATTTCATTGCTTCGGTTGTGGAGTAGGAGGAAATGTTATTCATTTTATCAGTAAAATTGAAAATTTAGATTTTAGAGAATCGCTAGAATTTTTAGCTGAACGTGCTGGTATAGAATTACCAACCTCAGAAAATGATCAATTTAATAAAAAGCAATTTCTTAAAGATAAAGTTTTCAAAATTAACGAAGAAACAGCACAATTTTATCACGAAAATCTATATAAACCAACAGCAAAAGAAGCTCAAGATTATATAAAAACTAGAAAACTAAATAATGCTACACTAAAATCTTTTTTAATAGGATATTCAGGAAAATATAATGAACTATATAATCACTTAAAACAAAAAGGATTTTCAGAAGAAGAAATTTTGGCTTCTAGCTTAGTAAACAAAAATGATAGAGGACAATTTATAGATAGATTTAGAAATAGATTAATAATACCTATAATGGATATAAGAGGAAAAGTTATAGCTTTTGGAGGAAGAGTTTTAGATAAGTCTTTACCTAAATATATTAACTCACCTGAAAATATAGTATATTCAAAAGGTAGAAATTTGTTCGGATTAAACGTTGCTAAAAAAGGAAATTTGGATAAAATTGTTATAGTTGAAGGATATATGGATGCTATTTCTTTATATCAAAGAGGAATAACTAATGTCGTTGCATCACTTGGAACAGCATTAACAGAGGCTCAAGGAAGGTTACTAAGAAAATACGCTGGACAAGTTATAATAAGCTATGATTCAGATGCAGCAGGACAAGCAGCAACAATGAGAGGTTTAGAGATTTTAAAAAATCTTGGATGTGATGTTAGAATACTTCAAATGGAAGGCGCAAAAGATCCAGATGAATATGTTATCAAATATGGGAGTGGAAGATTTAATTTATTAATAGATAAAGCAATATCACTTGTAGAATTTAAAATAAAAATTGCTAAAAATAAGTACAATTTGGAAAATACAAATGATAAAATAAAATTTTTACAAGAAATTGCTAAAATATTATTAAATGTAGAAAGTCAGATTGAATTAGAAATTCAAATTGATAATGTTTCAAGAGAGTATGGAATTTCGAAAGAAGCAATTTATGCTGAAGTAAATAAAATAAGATATGTGAATAGAAAACAAGAAATAGAAAGCGAGAAAAAACCTAAGCCACGTATAATAACCAAAGAAGAAAAAAAGGTTGATGAAGCGACAATAAAAAGAGAAAATGTAATTATTTATTTACTTATAAACGGTAATGAAGAGCATAAAAACAAAATAAAATCTAATATAAAAATAGAAGATTTTAAATATTCGCTAAATATAGAACTAATAAGAAAAATATATGAATACATCGAAAAAGACAAAGATATAAATAACATATTAGATACAATAGAAGAAAAACAATTAATAAGCCACTTCACAAGTATAATGGCAGATGATTATGAAATATCTGATATGGATAAATGCATAGAAGATATTATAAATAGTTATAATAAAGAAAGACTTATTAAAAGGAAAAACGAAATTTTAATTGAATTAGAAAAAAATTTAGAAGAAACAAGTAAAAAGGATCTAGAAAAAGAGCTAAATACAATCATTTTACAAATAACTAAAATGAAATAGGGGGATATTATGGCTAAAGCAAAAAAAGAAGAAACAGAAAATAAAGAAATTAAAAAAACATCAAAAAACATACCTAATGAGGAAAATAAAAAATCAAATAATAAAGATACAGAAAAAGCAAAAAAGAATGTAGAAGCTAAAAAACAGTCTGACGACCAAAAAAAAGAAATAAAGGGAAAAGAGAAAAAAGTAGTTCCTGAAGTTGAAGAGAAAAATGAAAAAGATGTTAAAAGCAAAACTATAAAAGAAGATAAAGAAGAAAAAGCAGAAAATGCTGAATCAGTCGAAAAAGGAACGGAAAATACAGCTAAAAAAAATAAAAAGGAAATTAAAAAAATAGAAAATCCACAAACAGAGGAAGAAATAGCTAATAATAAGGTTTATAATATACTTAAAACAGCTAAAGAAAGTGGAAAAATTACTTATGGAGAATTAGCTACTCAATTAGGAGATGTAACACCAGATCAAATAGATAAAGTTTTTGATGTTTTTGAAGAATTAGGTGTTGATGTATTAAAAGATGATGGAGATGAAGAACCAGACATTGAAGACTTAGAGGAAGTCGAAGAGATAAAACTAGATGAAATGAATGCAACAACAATGGATGGCGTAAGTGTAGATGACCCTGTTAGAATGTATTTAAGAGAAATAGGAAGAATTCCTTTATTGACTTTTGATGAAGAATTAGATTTAGCAAAAAGAATATTAGAAGATGATGAAGAAGCTAAACAAAAATTAGCAGAGTCAAACTTAAGACTAGTTGTAAGTATTGCTAAAAAATATGTTGGAAGAGGAATGCTATTTTTAGATTTAATACAAGAAGGAAACATGGGGCTAATCAAAGCTGTAGAAAAATTTGATTATACAAAAGGCTTTAAATTTAGCACATATGCTACATGGTGGATTAGACAAGCTATAACTAGAGCTATAGCAGATCAAGCTAGAACTATAAGAATACCAGTTCATATGGTTGAGACAATAAATAAATTAATAAGAACATCTAGACATCTATTACAACAATTAGGTAGAGAACCTACGCCAGAAGAAATTGCGGAAGAAATGGAAATACCAGTTGAAAAAGTTATGGAAATACAAAAAATAGCTCAGGATCCAGTGTCATTAGAAACACCAATAGGTGAAGAAGATGATAGTCATCTTGGAGATTTTATACCAGATGATGAATCACCTGCACCACAAGATTCTGCTGCATATACATTATTAAAAGAGCAACTAGAGGAAGTAATGGAAACATTAACTCCAAGAGAAGCAAAAGTTTTAAAACTTAGATTTGGTCTAGAAGATGGAAAAGCAAGAACTCTTGAAGAAGTAGGTAAAGAATTTCAAGTAACACGTGAAAGAATTAGACAAATAGAAGCAAAAGCTCTAAGAAAATTGAGACATCCTAGTAGAAGTAAACGTCTAAAAGATTACATGAGTTAATGAATTACTGTATAATAAATTTAAGCTATAATGTTTATTTTAAGGAGTGATTGATAATGGATAAAAAAGATATTGAGATAGTTCCAGGTGATGGAAATATAGATATTTCTCCAGCAGAAGATCATATAAGCGATTTAGTAGGAAATAGTAAAAAGCCAAAAAAGGAAGACATAGTAATTCCACAACCTACAAAAAAAGATGAAGAAGATTAACAAAAAAGCGCTAGTAAAATCTAGCGTTTTTTTAATCTAAAAAATAAAAAAACTTAGAATAAACTAAGTTTTGGTAGCGAGGGGGAGATTCGAACTCTCGACCCACTGGGTATGAACCAGTTGCTCTAGCCAACTGAGCTACCTCGCCATAACAGATATTATTATACTTGCTATTTTCAGTTTTGTCAATTATTTTTTTAGATAATATGAAAAAATAACCTGAAATAATAAAAATCATTTTTTTAGTTTATCCTAAATTATAAAAGCTAGTCAAAATAAGAAATAAAATTGTATCGTCAAAGTATTCTAAAACAATAAATTTAATTTAGTTTATCTTAAATTATAAAAAATAACCAAAATAAGAAATTAAATTATAGCATAAAAATATTCTGGAACAATAAATTCAATTGATTTTAAATTATAAAAGACAGCAAAAAACAATAAACCTCATTTAGAATAAACTAAATGAGGTTTTATTATATTATTTAGATTCAACAGGATAAACACTAACTTGTTTTTTATCTTTACCTAATTTTTCGAACTTAACTGTTCCATCTGATAAAGCAAATAAAGTGTCATCGCTACCTTTTCCAACATTCATACCTGGATGAATGTGTGTGCCTCTTTGTCTAACTAAAATATTTCCAGCTAGTACAAATTGTCCATCAGCTCTTTTTGGACCTAAACGTTTTGACTCACTATCTCTACCGTTTTTAACACTACCTTGACCTTTTTTATGTGCCACTTAAATTCACTCCCTTCACATATTTTTATATGTTACGTTTTATAATAATCTAATTATTCAGCTTTTTTTGTTGTAGCTTTTTTAGCTGTTGTAGATTTTGCTGTTGTTTTTGTTGCAGTTGACTTTGTTGTTTTAGTTGTAGTAGTTTTTTCTTTAACTTCAGCAGCCTTTGGTGCTTTTTCTTCAGCTACAGTTTCTGATTTAGCTGTAGGTAATTTTATAGCAGTAATTTCTACTTTTGTATATGGTTGTCTATGACCTTGTGTTCTTCTATAATTCTTTTTAGCCTTATATTTGAATACAAGAATTTTTTTACCTTTACCATGAGAAACTACAGTTCCTTCAACTTTTACACCTTTAACATAAGGATTTCCAACTTGTACTTTTTTGTCATCTGAGAATAATATAACTTGATCAAAAGTTACTTTTTTTCCTTCTTCAGCATCTAATTTTTCAAAAAATACAACATCTCCCTTTGTTACTTTGTACTGTTTTCCACATGCTTCAATAATTGCGTACATTTAAGTACACCTCCCTTTTTTGTATACTCGCTAATCCTTAAACATGGGTAGTTAGAAAACTAACATTTATGGAACCCTAATTAAGCGGATTACATTTACATATTCTAGCACAGGAGGCAATAAATGTCAACATAAAAATATATCTTTTTAAATTGACTTTAATTAAAATTTAATATATTATTTTAAAAGATATTTGAAAAGGAGTTGAGAATTTTGGAAAATAAGGGTATATATATCACAATTGGATTAATTGCCGTTTTAGTATTTGCAGTAATTGTTATAATAATATTATCAGATGGAAGAGACAAAAAAGCTGATAACCAAGCAAATACTACAAATACTACAAATAAAATTAATTATGAAGAAGCTGCTGAAAAACAAATGGCAAAACCTGAAAAAGGGGAAACAATAGCAGTAATGCATGTTAAAAATTTTGGAGATATTACATTCAAATTTTTTGAAGATAAGGCACCAAAAGCCGTAGAAAATTTCTTAACACATGCAAAAGAAGGATACTATAATGGCGTAAAATTCCATAGAGTAATAGAAGAATTTATGATTCAAGGTGGAGATCCTAAAGGAGATGGAACAGGTGGAGAAAGCATTTGGGGAACAGGATTTGAAGAAGAATTTGATGATAGTCTAGTTCCATATAGAGGAGCTTTATGCATGGCAAGTGCAGGAGTAGGAAGATCTTCATTGGGAAGCCAATTTTTTATAGTACAAGCAAATCCAGATAATCAAACAGCACAGGCATTAACATCAAGAAATTATGATTCTTCTTTAGTAGAACAATACAAAAAATACGGAGGAAATATATATAGTTTATATAAACAATACACAGTATTTGGACAAGTTGTGGAAGGAATGGATGTTGTTGATAGCATAGCTAAAGTTGAAACAACTATGAGCTCAAATGGAGAAATGTCATCACCTGTAGAAGATGTAATAATAGAATCAATAGAAGTAAAAACACAAGAATAAAGAATAATGCAGATTTATGAATCTGCATTATTTGTTTCTAATACAAAAAATACTTGCATATTTAAATAAAGTATGCTAAAATAATTGTCGTTAACCTTACTCATATCACAGATATGGGTTATATATCCAAAAGGAGGTGTAAATAATGAACAAATATGAAAGCATAATCATTATTAATCCAAGTTTAAGTGAACAAGAAAATAAGGAAATTATAACAAAATTCACAGACTTAATTAATACTGATGGAAAAGTAGAAAATGTAGATGAAATGGGATTAAGAAAATTAGCTTATGAAATTCAAAAAAATACAGAAGGATATTATGTTGTATACACATTTGAAGCTAACCCACAATTAATTGCTGAATTAGAAAGAGTCTACAGAATTACAGATGGCATTATGAAATTTATAACAGTAAGAAAAGATTAATAATATTAAGGAAAACCCTTAATATAGAAGGGTGGAATAACAATGAACAAAGTTGTATTAATGGGAAGATTAACAAGAGACCCTGAAACAAGATATACACAAACAAATAATACTCTAGTTGCTTCATTTACTTTAGCTGTAAATAGAAGATTTGCAAGACAAGGGGAAGAGAGACAAGCTGATTTTATTCCTATAGTTGCATGGAACAAAACTGGAGAATTTTGTAGTAAATATTTTAAAAAAGGTCAACAAGTAGGTGTAATTGGTAGAATACAAACAAGAAATTGGGATGATGATCAAGGTCAAAAACATTATGTTACAGAAGTAATTGCTGAAGAAGCTTACTTTGCAGATAGTAGAAGAGATGGAGCAGGAGATAATTTTGAGAATACTTTCGGAACAGCAGTTTCAGAAAGCCAAGAGTTCCAAGTTTCTTCTGATGATGATCTACCATTCTAAAATTAGAAAAGATTGGGGGTATAAAAATGGCTGATAATAAGAAAAATAGAAAAAACAATAGAAACAATAATATGGATGATGATTTCAATCCAAAATTTAGAAAAGTTAGAAAAAAAGTTTGTCCTCTATGCAGCGATAAAAACTTTGAATTAGATTTTAAAAATGCTGAGCAATTAAAGAAATTTATTAATGATAAAGGTAAAATATTACCAAGAAGAGCAACAGGAGCTTGTGCAAAACATCAAAGAGAAATTACATTAGCTGTAAAGAGAGCAAGACATATTGCTATATTACCATACACACAAGATTAATAAATAAAAAGAACGTTGAGAAATCAACGTTTTTTTGTTTTTTAATTTAAAATTTAATGCAACTAGAATTTTTTTGTAACTTTATTGACTTCATCATTATTTTTAATACATACAAGATTGAGAAATTAAAGTAATATGGTGTAAGAAAAAATATGAGACTATAAATTAATATAGTCTCATATTTTTTTATTTATCAATATATAATTTATTCTATTTTTATACTATTGAGCTCCACCAGAAATTTCTTCTTTAAGAGTTACTGTAATTACACTTCCTTCAGGAACTTCAGTTCCTGCCATGACATCTTGCGAAACAACTCTACCTTCACCTTCAACAGAAATATTTAAGTCAACTGATAACAAAGAATTTTTTGCTTGATCTGCTGTTTTTCCTTTTAAATCTGGAACTTGTTTTTGAAGTTTTTCAGATCCATTTGTATATAAACAAATTACTGAACCAGATTGAAGAGATGTTCCAGCTATAGGATATTGTGAAGTAACAGTGACATCAGAATCTGCAGAAGATCTTAAAATAACACTGAAACCAGAATTTTCTAAAATTTTTCTTGCTTCTGTTAAAGTTTTTCCAGTAACTGTAGGGACTGTTAATAATTTATCTATATTTTCAGAAGTTATTGTTGAAGTAATTCCTAGATGAGGCAAAACTTCAGATAATATTTGAGATGCAACAGGAGCACAAACTGTACCACCTTGATGACTACCAGAAGTAGGTTTATAAAGAACAACTAAAACAGCAACCTCTGGATTTTCAACAGGAGATATTGCAACAAAAGATGCTGTATATCCCTCTTCAGGTTTACCAACTGGTGGTTCGGAAGTACCACTTTTTCCACCAACTGAATATCCTGCAACTGCAGCATTTTTACCAGTACCACCAGTAACAACAGATCCCATCATATCTTTGATTTTGTCAGATGTTGTTTTAGAAATAACTTGTCTTACTTTTACTGGAGGAACCTCAGTTACAACTCCGGTATCTGGATTAACTAATTTACTAACAATACGTGGTTGCATTAAATCACCACCATTAACACAAGCGCAAACAGAAGTTATTAGTTGAAGTGGTGTAATTGTAAAACGTTGACCAAAAGACATTGTTGCAAGTTCAACTGGTCCACAAGAATCGTAAGGATGAAAATATCCACTAGCTTCACCTGGCAATCTAACTCCTGTTTTTCCAAGTAATCCAAAACCATTTAAGTACTTATAAAATCTTTCTTTACCAATACGTTGACCAAGTTGTATAAAAGAAGGGTTACAAGAATTTTGAAGGGCACCTCGAAGAGATAAAGAACCATGCGCATTTTTTGCCCAACATTGTATATCATAATTACCTACGTGATAAGAATGTGCACAATAAAAGTCACCTGGTGTATCTGTTTCTACTAGATTTTCTTCTAGACCAATTGCTGAAGTTATAATTTTAAAAGTAGAACCAGGTTCGTATCCGTTTGCGATAGGTTTATTACGCCACATTTGGAAAAGAGCAGAATTTTTTTCTTCTTGGGACAAAGTATCCCAAACGGCTTGAAGTTCAGCAGTATTAGGCGTATATGGAGAATTTAAATCATATGTTGGATAGCTAGCTTCGGCTAAAATATCGCCAGTAGAAGGCTTCATTATTATAACACATCCACCATTTGATTTATTTTCAATAACTGCCTGCTCTAAGTATTTTTCAGCAATCTGCTGAACAGTTGCATCTATTGTTAAATAAAGATCACTACCATTTTGGGCTGGAATATATTGCTCATTTTCATCTGAAATAGCTTGTTTATTTACATTTGTTGAAGTAACGATCCTTCCAGGAGTTCCAGAAAGTTCATCATTCCAAGAATTTTCTATTCCATCAATTCCAGTATCTGTACCATAAAAACCAATAATGTTTGAAGCCAAATTATTATAAGGGTAAGTTCTCTTAGAATCTTCATCTATATTTATTCCAGAGGCAATACCTTTTTCTTCCATCCATGCTTTTAAATTGTCAACAGCTGTTTTATCAACTCTTCTAGCAACAGTTATAAGAGAAGAGGAAGAATTTAAAGTATTCATAACATCATCATAGTTTAAAGAAAATATTTCTGAAAACCCTTCTGCCAAAACTTCTTTTGGAACTTCAGTCTTATCATTATAAATAACATTTCCATTATTAATACTAATAGTATCAACAGAAGAGCTTATTGCCAAGATTTTATTGGTTGAATCATAAATTGTTCCTCTTTTACTAGCTAAAACTTGACTTTTAGTTTGCTGCTTATAGGCATTTTCTTTATATTCTGCACCCTTTACAAATTGAATATAACCAATTCTAACAAGTAATGCTAAAAAACAAATAATAAAGCCAACCAGCAAAAATAAAGAACGAACATTAGATACTTGCTTTTGATTAACTGACGGCTTAGTAGAATTTTTCTTTTTTATTACGCGCTTTTTACCTATGATAATCACCTCTTTTGTACAATCTACTTAACACAAATATTTTATAATATAGAAAAGTAAAAATCAATATGATATAATGCAAAATAGGAGAGAATAAGAATGAATTTATATGATGAAACAAAATTTATAATGAAGCAAAATAATATAGTAGCAAATAAAAATTTAGGTCAAAATTTCTTAATAGATGAAGATATTGTTAATAACATAGTTAGTGCAGCAGAATTAACTCAGGAAGATTTAGTAATAGAAATTGGTCCAGGACTTGGAAACCTAACAAAAAAATTATTAGAAAAAGCAGGAAAAGTTATTTGCATAGAACTAGATTTAAAAATGGTAAAGCTATTATCTAATAGGTTCAAACTATATAAAAATTTTGAAATTATAAATGATGATGTATTAAAAGTAGATTTAAAGAAAATTATAGATGAAAGTAAAACAGACAAAATAAAAAATGCAAAAATTGTAGCCAATCTACCATATTATATAACGACACCAATTATAATGAAATTATTAGAAGATAAGTTAGACATACAAAGTATAATAGTTATGATACAGAAAGAAGTAGCAGAAAGATTAGCAGAAAGACCTGGAGGAAAAGAATCTGGAAGTATAACATATGCAATTTGGTATTATACAGAGCCAGAAATAATTTTAGAAGTACCAAATTCTTCATTTATTCCAGAACCAAAAGTACAATCTGCCGTAATAAAATTTAACATACTTAGTGAACCGAGAATAAAATTGTACAATGAGACAATGTTCTTTAAAGTAATAAAAGCAGCATTTATGCAAAAAAGAAAAACTTTGGTAAATGCTTTAACAAATGCAGGAATTTTTAAAAATAGAGAAGAAGCAATAAATTGCCTAGGGAAACTGGGAATTGATGAAAAAATTAGAGGCGAAAAACTGACACTAGAGCAATATAATGAAATAACAAAGATGATAATATAATGAAATACTATGAATGCAAAATTACATTCATAGTATTTTTTTTATTTACAATCATTGATATATGCATAATATAGAGAAAAAAGAACAAACGTAACACTTTTTTAAAAAAAGTGTAATATTTTTGAAATAAATTATTGAAAAATGCCTATAGGTATAGTATAATATTATTGTGAGTTTGCCTGAATGGAAAAGCTTACGGAAAGAAGGAAACCAAGGAGGATGTTTATATGTTAAAAAGGGGTGCAATTGACAGAAAGATAATAGCAACAATTTTAATTTTTTGTTTTGCTTTTATGAATTACTTTACATTATTTTCAACAATAAGTTTTGCAGATGATAATGAACTAGGAAAACAAAAATCAAGCCGTTCATCTGCTAACGTTGAATATGATGTAAAGTTTTTTCAAAATAACGAAGAAAAAGGATATGAATATGAAGGTGGAATAAATGAAGAAAACTTATCTATTCATATAAAAACAGAAGTAAAAAATGAAGGATATCTTAGAAATGCAAAAATTTTAATCGAATCAGAAAATGGATTATCTTTTGATATTTTAGCAGAAAGCGGAGATAAGTATCAAATAAAAGATAATCAAATTGACTTATCAAATATAGCTGCAGGAGAGATGTCTGAAATAGTATTACCAATTAAATATAAAGAAAGAGAAGACATAGAAAACCTAAACAAAAAAATAAATGCTAGATTAGTTGGTGTATACGTAGATAAAGACGGAAATGAAAAAGGAATTTCCGAAAATATCATATTAAGACTAGTTTGGAAAACAAATACGCAATTTGAATTAGAATCTAACATAGAAAAATATATTCCATATGTAAATGAAAATCAAAAAGGAATAATTATACAAACTAGTATAAAGGCTAATATGCCAATAAATAATTCTTTTGTAGAAAAAGAAGAATTACAAATTGAAGCCCTACAAATTGAAGATTATAAAATAGAAAAAGTATCAGTTGTAAGAAAATCTGGAGAAGAATTATCTCAAGATAATTGGAAATTTGATGAGGAAAATAATAAGGTAGAAATAAAATTAGAAGATTCTAAATCATTAAAATCTGAAGAATTTCTAATTACATATATTTTTTCTGGTGAAAAAGAATTACAAATGCCATTAAAATTAAATTCAAATATTAATGGTACTATTTTCATGTTTGGAAATAATGAAACTTCAGCAGCTCAATTAAATGCTGAATATGATATTACAGAAAAAATTGGAGAAATAGTTACATTTGAAGCAATATCAACAGAAAGTGTAAAAGTAGGTAATTTAATTTCAAATAAATTTAATTCAGAAAATAATTATCCTGTAAATTATGAAACTAAAATAGTAAGCAACATTTCTTCAGCAGATTTAGTAGATGGAATAATGATTACTGAAAATAGTGATGAATTTGAAAAAGAAGAAGTTAAAGTTCCAACAAATTCACTAAATAAATCAATAAGAGTAAATAAAGATAACTTTGAAAAAATATTAGGACAAGATGGAACAATACAAATTCTTAACTCAAATGGAGAAGTAGTTGCAGAATTGAATTCAAACATGCTAGTTGATGATAATTATGCAATTACATTTGAAAATGGATTAGATACATTGACTATAAAAACAACAGCCCCAAAAACAGATGGAAACTTAATGATAAATATTGAAAAAGAAATTATCAATACTGATTATACAGTAGACGAAATAAAAACATTCTCAAATATAGATTTAAAATATACAGGAAGTATATTATATGAAGAAAATATTGAAAATAAAGTCTTAGAAATGGAATCAAAAATACAATTAGAAAAACCACAAACTAAGGCTGATATAACTTTATCAAGAAATACATTAAGTACAATAGCTGAAAATAATGATATTGAGCTAACTATAAAATTGAATAATACAAATGAAGAAGTAGATTTATATCAAAATCCAAGCTTTAGCTTAGTATTTCCTGAATATATAGAAGATGTCGAAGTATCAAATATAGCTTTAGCAAACAATGAAGACGTATTTATAATAAAAGACGCTAATATAAATAAAAATGAAGAAGGAAAAATTGTTTTAAATATTGAATTAGAAGGAACACAAAGCAAATATAACGCAAATCATTTAGCTAATGGAACAAATTTAATTGTAAAAGCTAATATGAAATTAAACATTTATACTCCAATGAAACAAGATTCAATAGAAATGATATATGCAAACCAAAATGCTACAAGTTATGCAAATACAATTAATGGAATGGGATATGCAGAAGCTAAAATTGAATATAAAGCCCCTGTGGGAATGGTAAGTGTAAATAAAATTTCTAATTATGGTCAAGAAGGAAAATCAATAGTATCTGTTGAACAAGGAAAAATTACTGACAAAATAGATATATATAGTGATGCAAAAATTGCTACAATGGAAATTTTAGTTATGAATAACAATGAAAATAATTGTAGCGATATAAAAATATTAGGACGTATACCTTTTAAAGGAAATAAAGACGTTAAAACAGGAAAAGACTTAGGAACAACTGTTGACACAACTCTTGCTAGTGGCATTATAGCTGCCCAAGAAAATTTAGCAAATGCTACAGTATATTATTCTACAAATGGAGAAGCAACAGAAAAATTAGATGATGAAAAAAATGGATGGACAACAGAAATAAATAATTTATCAGAAGTTAAATCATATCTAATTGTAGTAAATGATTATGAAATTAAACCTGGAGATGTTCTAAGATATTCTTATCAATATAGAATACCAGAAAACCTAGAACACAATAATAATATTTATGGTTCTTTTGAAACTATATACAGTAATCTAAAAGATGTAGCTACAACAACAGAAATATCAGCACCTGATTTAGTAGGACTTACAACTGGTGTTGGACCACAATTATCTGTAACAGTATTGCCAAATATTAAAGATACTGCTAAGGAATATGAAAAAATAAAATATACTATCGAATTAGAAAATAAAGGAACAGATATTGCTGAAGATGTAAAAGTTAATGTAGCAATACCAAAAGGTTCAACTCTTGCAACACATCAAACACAAAGTACAGTAGAAGCATCAAAAGGTTGGACGCTAAAAGCTGACAAAGAATTTACAAAAACAATAAAAAGCATAAATCCAGGAGAAAAACAAACAATAGAGTTTTTTGTACAAGTAAACAAATTGCCAACGATTGAAGAATTCTATGCAAGCAAAGAAGGATTTACAAAAAATTCAGATGGAACTTATAGTATTCATGAAAGTTATACTGACGAAAATGGAGAAACAAAATATAAAGATACTCAAGTAAGTGAAATTCCTGAAATTAATCTAGTATGCGAAGCTACAATTACTGCAAAAGATCTTCAAAAAGAACTTAAAGTTAAAGATGAAGGTATTGTTGTTGAGAAATCAAACTTAATAGCAGAAGAAAGTATTTCTGCAGAAGAAAATATTGTAAAAGTTAATGAAAAAATAGAATCAAAAATCGAAATAAAAAATAATAGTGATTCAACAATGAGAAACATTAGAATAGAAAAAGTTTTACCAGAAGGATTAGAATATGTAGACAGTTACATACGAGGATATGATGAAGATGGAATTACTATTAAAAAAATAGAAACAGAAGGATATGATTATGCTTCAAGAAAAATTGTATGGGAAATTGAAAGCCTAGAGCCAGGAAGAACAACTTTTGCAATTGCAGAATTGACTGTAGGAGAAATGAAAGAAAATGTATACAAAGATACAATTTCTACAATTTCAACCATATCAGTAGGTGGAGAAGAATATCAATCAGGACAAGTTGATATAGTTATAGGAAGGCCAAACTTACAAATAGAACAAAAAGTTCTTCAAACAAATAAATATGTAAAAGTTGGAGATGAAATTGAATATTTATTCAATATAAAAAATGCTGGACCTGTAAGAGCTAATGATGTAGTATTAAAAGATTTACTTCCTAAAGAATTACAAATAAGAAAATTAGAATACATAGTTGATGGAGTTGAAGTTTCAAAGGTTGTTACATCAAATGAAGATGCAACTATATATACAAATATTCAACCTGAAAATGAAATGGTAGCAAAGGTTACAGCAAAAGTAAAAGATATATCAGATGAACAGAAAACTATAACTAATATAGCAGAATTAAATGCTGAAAACATTGAAACAATAAGGTCAAATGAAATAGAAAATGTAATTGAAAGAACAGTAAATGCTAATAATACTAATTCAAATGAAAATGAAGAAAACACAGAAAATCAAAATGGAAATCAAGAGTCTAATACAAACAATGCACCTGTTAAAACAAAATATGAGATCACAGGTACTGCATGGATAGATGATAATAAAAATGGTTCAAGAGATAATGGTGAAACAAAACTTTCAGGAGTAGAAGTAAAAATTGTAAATGCATCAACAGGAGAACAAATTCAAACAGAAACAACAGCTTTAGATGGAAGTTATGAATTTAAAAACCTAGAAAATGGACAATACATAGTAATATTCTATTATAATAGTTCAAAATATGGACTAACTGATTACAAGAAAACAGGTGTTGAAGATAACAAGAATTCTGATGTAATATCAGCAAATGAAGGAAATAAAATTGTTGCTACAACAGATATAATTACAATTAATAACGGAAGTGTATCTAGTGTAGATATAGGTGTAGTAGAAGCAACAAAATTTGATTTATCATTAGAAAAATCTATAACAAAAATAACTGTACAAAATAATGATGGAACTAAAACATATAATTTTGATAATCAAAAACTAGCAAAAGTTGATATAAATGCAAAATACTTAAGCAATGCAAAAGTATATGTAGAATATTCTTTCAAAATAAAAAATGAAGGAGAAGTAGAAGGATACGCAAAAAATATAGTAGACTACATGCCTTCAGAACTAGAATTTAGTACAGAATTAAATAAAAATTGGTATAGAGGAAATGACGGAAACTTATATACAGAAGAATTATCAAATGCGCCAATAGCAGCAGGAGAGGAAAAAACAGTAAAACTTACACTTGTAAAAACAATGACAGAAGAAAATACTGGTATTATAAACAATCAGGCAGAAATAGCAGAAAGCTATAATAAAGCAGGTATTGCAGATACAGACTCAGAGGCAAACAATAAAGATCAAAAAGAAGATGATATGTCTTCTGCAGATTTAATAATAGGTGTAAAAACTGGAGATACATTAATATACCTATCAGCAATATTAACAATAACAGTTGCTATGATAATTTTAGCAGTAATAATAAAGAAAAAGAAAATACTATTAAAACTCAAAGTAAAATTTGGAAAGGAGGTGTAGCTAGATGATGAATAACATAAAGAAAAAAATAATTTCAATTTTAACATTATTAACTTTAATAGCTGTAGCATATGCTGGATATAAAGTTTTAGCAACAGCAACAAATGAAATGTTATCCAAAGATGATAGCTTACCACCAAGTTTCCCATATATAGAATATAATACTTTGATTAGTGATCCATACATACTATGCTGTGGAAAAGGAATAACACTAAATGGTATGTCAAGAACAGTTGTAAGATCAGGGGATAGACAACAACAAGAACCTTATCTAACAATGAATGATATAGGTAAAAAAATATTTGAAGAAACTCAAAATGCAAGTGGAGATGTAACATCTAATAATTTTGAAAATCCATATGGTGCTACTACAAGTCGTACAATTGGTTTTTATACAGAATCAGATAAAAAAGTTGCATCACCAATGGAAAGCTACATATTAGCAGAAGCATCTGAAAATTTACCATCACAAGGAAGCTCATTCTATAATGTAACAGATAGAGAATATACAGGAGACCTTGATGCAGAAGCATATTTTTATAATGTAGAAGGAACTATAATATATGGTGTAAACATTGATGAAAATTCAGGAGAACCACAAGAATATGTTACACTAGATGAAGAGACAGGAAAATACTATTATATAGAAATAACTAATAGTGGAGAATTTTTCCCATACACATATGTACAATATGCATGGTGGAAAACTCCAGCAGGTGGACAATCTAGCCAAGTACAATCAACACCATTTTTCAAAGAAGCAGAAGCATTTGAAGCATATATAAATAAAGTTGCAAAAAGAGATGAACAAGGAAAAATCGTTACAGAGCAAAAAACAGTCACAGTTAATGGAGAAACAGCAACAGTAACAGTTCCAGTAATAGATTATAAAATTTCTGGAGAAGATGATAAATCACAAGTTTATTATGATGAAGACAATGGAAGATATTTAATAGGACCATTTGTATTACATTATTATGAAGAATCTGTAACAACAGATAGAGGAACAGTATACTTTTCAAATATAACAGATGCAACAATAGTTAGCAATTTAGGCGCAGTAGATAATTCTAAATGGTTTTTCAAATATACAGATAGAGATGCAGACGATAAATCAACATTTCCACACAATAATGAAGAATTTTATATAGTAATGGACTATATAGAAGATATGAGATATTTGACAGATATAAGATTTGATTTTAGATACATGAATGCTGGAGGAGAATATTCAGAATTAAAAGGTGAATACTTTAATGCAAGTTGGGAACCAGAATCAAAAGCAATTTGGTGTAATGAAGGAGCAAAGAATTGTGCATGTGGAGGACACCATACAAGTGCTCAATATGATTCAAATAATAATTTAACATGTTCTGGCGGAGCAAAAAAATGTTCACATGGATATTATCATAATCACATTGTAAAATGGGAATATTGGCTAGAATTAGAAAGCTTAGATCCACAAACATCACAGCCATTAGCACAAGTATATGTAGGTGTAAGATGGTATGAAAAAGCAAATTATTCATTTAAAGCAGAATTTCCACCAGATGAACCAGGACCAAAAGAATATATAAAATTAACAATACCAATGGCTGGAGAAGTATGGATAGATATATCTGCAGACAAGAAAAATCCTGATTTTACAGACGGAAAAAGAGAAAATGGAGAAAAAGGTTATAAAAATGCAGAAGTATATATCTATAAAACATATAAAAACAGTTCTGGTAAAATAGTAAAAAGAGAGTTAGCTGATATATATGATGAAGACAACGAAACAAAACTAAAATATCCTATTTACACAGACGAAAATGGACATTATGAAATTCCAAATATTAATGTGCCAGGCTCTGGAGACATGATAGAAAATGGATACACTATAGCATATGATGTAGAATTTAAATATGATGGACAACATTATGAGGCATCACCAGCATTACCAACAGTTAATGGAGATGCACAAAAATATATAAAAGCTTCTAAAAAAGCTAAGAAAACATATGAAAATGATTCATTAGCTACAGAAAACGAAAAAGTTAGAGAACAATTTAATGAAAAATTTTCAGAAATCTATGGCGGAAAAGCAATAGATAAAAATGGAGATACAACAGGATATGCTAAAAATGGAAATAACACTTTAAAATTAGATTACACTTCTGAAGAATATACATCACCTGATAATTCTAATAAAAGAAGACTATCAACATTAACAACTTTAGATAAAAATGAACATATAATTGAGCAATACAAAATGACTGCAACAACAGGAAATACAGGAATATATTTCCCAGTAAATCATAAAATTTCTTTAGACACAGCTGATGATGTTGTTGAATTAAGTGTTATCGAAAATGAAGATGGAAAAACAACTACATATAAAACAATCTATGATTACATGTTACACATAAACTTTGGAGTAAAACAAAGAGAAAAAGCAGATTTATCTGTATTTAAAGATTTATACAAAGCAGAAATTTTAGTAAATGAAAAAGAAATAACTAAAACATATAACAAATACAGAGATGTGGAAGAAGAAGAAAATAAAGATGCTTTAGATATACAACTAGAAGCTTGCAAGATAGGAAAATATACAATAGGATTATATAGCTCTGATTACGAATATCGTTCAACAGTTTATGAAACTAGCCAAGAAGTTGTTAAAAACATGAAAGCTGGAACAGATTTAAAAGTATACTTAACATATAGAATAGCTGTAAATAATGAAAGCCAAGCAGAAGAAGGATTAGATGCAACAATTAATCAAATTAATGATTATTATGATAAAACATTTACTTTAATAGATTCTGATATTAGTGCAAACGTATTAGATGATAATCAAAATAGAGTAAACAAAGTAGTTGCAGAAAGCCCATACTATAGAGTCGTTAAAGCTGATGAAGACGCAGAATATACATATTGGTCTGACAATATGGAAAGATTCAAATGCAATGATACGAACAAAAAGGTAAACAAAGACTACAAAAAATTAACAATAACAGATCTTAAAGGCACAAAATTATCAGCAGGAGATCAACTAGAAATGTTCATAACATTTGAAGTTGACAAAGACGGATATGTAGGAACAACTGATAGACCAGAACTATTAGGAGAAAAGAATAATGTTGCTGAAATTGCAAATTACTCAACATTCTATCCAAATGGAAAAGTAGCTGGACTTATTGATAAAGATTCAGCTCCAGACAATATTGATTTGAATAGAAATGTAAAAGAGTGGTATGAAGATGATACAGAATCAGCACCAGCAACTAACATAGAACTATATGCTTATAACAGAGAAATTAATGGTACTGTTTGGGAAGACCAAGAAACTGTTAGCCTATTATATAATCAAAAAGTCGGCGATGGTTTAATGGAAGAACAAGAACCAGGTATCAAAAATATTGATGTACAATTAGTAGAAAAAATTAAGATTGATGACATCGAATATGAAAAGATTTGGTCTGAAGACGACTTTAAAGGATTGACTGATGAAGAAAAGAAAGAATACAGATTAAAAGATGTTGAAACAGACGAAAATGGATATTACTATTTCAAAGGCGTATTAGCAGGAAACTATGTTGTAAGATTTAAATATGGAAATAAAGAAGCTAATATAAAATATAATGGTCAAGATTATAAAAATACTGCATATCAAGCAGAAATGCTAAATGAAGATGAAACAACAACATTAAATAATGAATGGCAAGATTTAAAAACAAGTAATAAACTAAATGAAACTAGAGTATCAGATGCAAGAGATTATGAATTACAAAGAATGAAAGTAATAGCATATTCTAAAAACATAAATAATCAAATAGGAACAGTATTAGAAAGTGCTGATAATCCTGATAAAAGCCATACAGAACTAATTGATAATACTCAAATGGTTGCTAATACTGCAAAATTAAATATTGAAATTGAACATCAAGATTTCATTACTTATGGAACTGTTAAGAAGGTAAATGGATTACAAGAATTTACATACAATGTAAAAGATATAGACTTTGGATTAGAGAAAAGATCTGAAACCGCAATGGAACTTGACAAAAAAATATCAAAAATTTCTTTATATAAAGAAGATGGAGAAACTTTATTATTAAATGCTATATATAATGAAGATGGAACAATTGATAGGACAAATCCAGAAGCAATGAGCTTGAATAAATTAACTCATGTTGATGAACAAAGTGATATTCAAGGTTTAGATCATATCCATTCAGAAAGCGAATTTTTAAATGGAGCAACACTAAAAATTGAATACACAATAACTTTAACAAATAATTCAGAAGTAGATTGGACAGGAAAAATTTCTAGATATGAAAAACCAGAAGAAATTATAGCAGAAGTAGAGAAACTAGAAAAATCTGATATATACGTATCAGGAGAATCAATCGAATATGGCGAATATGTAGGACTAAATTATTACAATAATAAGAACAATGATACTGACGAAATAGTTGAAACTAAGATAGAACAAATAATTGATTATATTGACAATGATATTTCACCAGATGAAGATGCTAATTCACTAGTTGTAAATGAAAGCTGGAGAAAATTATCTTTAGATGAAATTAAAAATGGAAAAATGCTAGATGAAAAAGTATACACAAATCTTAATGGAGAATTGACAATAGCAGATTCAAAACAAAGATCATTTATTGGTACAAATAAAAATAATATATTAGTTTCAGAAAGTGAAGAATATAATCCAAATGCAATTACTAAATTAGTACCTCAAAGTGCTGCTGAGGATTTAGACAAGAAATCAACTGGACAAATAAAAGTTGTAAGTACAAAACAATTATCAGAAGAATCTTCAAAAGATGATGTTTATAATAATGTGGCTGAAGTATTAAGTTATTCAAATACAGTTGGTAGAAGAGATCCATTAGCAGTACCAGGAAATGCTGAAATAGCAAGAGGAGAATATGTTGCAGCAACAGGATATCAAAGCGGAGTACTAGTAATTGACTACGAAGGAGCAAAAGAAATAACTATAGGAACATCAGAATTACACCTAAATGGTGAACGTGATACAGATGCATCAGATTATGTATCTATCGCAGAACCAACAGGTATTTCAATTAGAGAATACTATAGTAGAAATTACTATCCAATAATTGCATTAATTACAGGAAGTATATTAGTTGTAGCAATAATTGTAATAAAGAAAAAGATAAAAAAATAAAGTTAAAAAATAAGAAATCTAGTTAGAAAATATTTCTAACTAGATTTTTTATTTTGCATATATATTCACAAATTGGAAAAAATAGCAATAAAACCAAAAACAAGAGGAGAAGAAAAATTCCAATGGAAAAATATAAATACTTAAATATAAAAGGAACCAATTTAGAAAAAGAGCAATTACAAAAGTATTTACAACAAATGGCAGAGGAACAGATAATAAGCAAAAATTCTGAAACCTTAACATATCCAATTGAAAAATTAAAAATAAATTATAGAAATATATTAAAAACATATGAAATATTAAATGAGCATTTAAAATTAGGAATAAAAATACATTCTGCTGGAGAATGGCTACTCGACAATTTTTATATAATAGAAGAATCAATTAAAAACATAGAAAAAAATATAAATTTAAAAAAATATGTTAAATTACCAGGATTAAGTAATGGCAAATATAAAGGATTCGCAAGAATATATGTGCTAGCTAGTGAAATTGCAGCTTTTAGTGGAGATAAAATTGATGAAGAGAAAATAATTGATGCACTTCAAAGCTATCAGACAAGGAAAATTTTATCAATGGAAGAAATTTGGAATATAGGTTTATTTATTCAGATAGCAATAATACAGACTATTGCAGATATAAGTGAAAAAATTTATTTTTCGCAAATCCAAAAGTATAAAGTAGAAAATATATTTGAAAGATTAATAGAAGCTAAAACAAATAAAGAACAAAGATTTAGAAAAAAATTTAAAAATAATAATTCATTAAAAATAAAAGATATAAATTATTCTTTTATTGAATATATGTTGTATAAGCTTAGAAGAATTGGCAAAAGAGGAAATCAGTATATTGAAATATTAGAGAAACAAGTAAATAAGTTAGGCTTTAAAACAGATGAAATCGTGAAAAAGGAACATTTATATGTAGCAACACTTAAAATAAAAATAGGAAGTTGCATAACTAGTATAAAAGATATAAATAGAATTAATTTTCAAAAAGTATTTGAAAAAACTAATAAAACTGAAGAATTACTAAATGAAGATCCTTGCAAAGTATTTAAGAAAATGACAGAAGAAACTAAAGAGGTTTATAGAGAAAAGATAAAAGAAATATCAAATAAATTGAAAATATCTGAAATATATATAACAGAAGAAATATTGAAATTATCAAATAGATATAAAGACGAAAAAAATGTAAAAGAAAAAAGGAAATCACATGTAGGATATTATTTAATTGATGACGGAAAAAATGAATTAATGGAGGAATTAACTGAAAAAAGGATTAAGAAAAAACACAAGTTAAATCCAAAAACATACATTAATGGAATTATTTTTATATCACTCTTTATAGATCTTTTTTTTGTGTGGAATTTAAAAATGCCAGCATTAGTTAGCCTAATAACTGCAATCTTAATATATATACCAATCTATGAAATAGTAATAAAAATTATAAATTATATAATGTGTAAAATTATAAAACCAATAAAAATACCTAAGATAGATTATGAAAATGGAATTGATGATGAAAATAAAACAATGGTAGTAATACCAACTGTTATAGATACAAAAGAAAAAATTATAAAAATGTTTAAAAAGATGGAAGTATATTATTTAGCAAACCAAGATAAAAACTTGTATTTTACCTTATTGGGGGATTGCACAAGTTCTGAAAAAGAAGTGGAAAAAATTGATCAAGAAATTATAGAATGTGGAAAAAAAGAAGCGGAAAAATTGAATTCAATATATAAAACTAAAAATAAGTTTAATTTTTTATATAGAAGAAGAAAATGGAATCCAAATGAAGAAAAATTTCTAGGATGGGAGAGAAAAAGAGGTTTATTAATACAATTTAATGAACTTATATTAGAAAAAAACAAATCAGACTTTATTGCTAACACATTAGAAGACTTTGATGAAAAAATAAAATATATAATAACATTAGATGCTGATACAAATTTAATTATTAATTCTGCACAACAACTAGTTGGGGCAATGAGTCATATCTTAAATAGACCTATAGAAGAAGAGGGTGTTATAAAAAAAGGATATGGAATAATGCAACCTAGGATTGGTATAACATTAGAAGATTCACAAAAAACAATATTCACTAAAATATTTACATCAAATCCAGGTGTAGATTTTTATACAAATGCCATATCAGATTTATATCAAGATTGCTTTGGAGAAGGGATATTTACTGGAAAAGGTATATATGACTTAAATGTATATCAAAAAATACTAAAAAATAAATTACCAGAAAATAAAATATTGAGTCATGATTTGTTAGAAGGAAATTACTTAAGATGTGCTTTAGTATCAGATATTGTACTTTTAGATTCATTTCCAACTAAATATTTATCATATTTAGAAAGAGAAAATAGATGGATAAGAGGAGATTGGCAAATTTCTGGCTGGTTGGAAAGAAAAATAAACAATGAAAAAAATCCAATAAATAGTTTAAGTAAATTTAAAATATTTGAAAATTTAAGAAGAAGTGTATTACCAATAACACAAATAACATTACTAATTTTTTCAATGCTAATAAATAATTTCTTTATAGCAATTGTTGTACTTTTATCTGTATTCACAGGCAGCATATTAGAGATAATAAATAAAATAATTTTTAGAAAAAGCATAACAGAAGAAAAAATATATGCGAATAAAAAATTTGATAAAACAATTTCAGGTATAAAAGAATGCGTATTAAGAAATTCATTGGAATTTACATTTATTCCAACAACATCATTAAATTCTGCAACTGCAATAATAAAAACAATATATAGGCTAAAGAAAAATAAAAAGTTATTGGAATGGAAAACGTCTGAAGAAGTTGAGAAAAAATCTATAGATTCTTTAGAGTATTATTGCAAAAAAATGTGGATTAATATAATAATTGGAATATTAATGTTTGGAATAATAAATCCTTTTGGAATGATTATAGGAACATTATGGATTTTAGGACCATATATTGCATGGAATATAAGTAGAGATATAAGAAAAACAAAAATAATAAATGAAAAAAGTAAAAAATATTTAATTGAAATTGCAAAGGAAACATGGATATATTTTAGTGAAAGTTTTAAAAGTGAAAATAATTTTTTGACACCTGATAATTTTCAATTAGGGAGAAAAAAAGAATTTGTAAATAGGACTTCATCAACTAATATTGGGTTAGAAATATTATCAATAATTTCCGCATATGATTTAAAATTTATTAGCTTAGAAGAATGCATAAGTTCACTAAATAAAGTAATAAATACAATACAGAAATTAGAAAAATGGAATGGACACTTATACAATTGGTATAACATAAAGACACTAAAACCATTGACTCCTAAGTATATATCAACAGTAGACAGCGGAAATTTTATTGGATATTTGTATTGCCTAAAAAATTTTTTAATAAGTAAAAATCAACCAGAAAAAATGATAGAAACAGTTAGCAAGATAATTGACGATACTGATTTTAAATTATTGTATAGTAACAAAAATAGATTATTTTCCATAGGTTTTGATGTTGAAAATAACAAATTAACAGATTCTTATTATGATTTTTTAGCTTCAGAAGCAAGGCAAACGAGTTTTATTGCAATAGCCAAAAAAGATATAAAATATAAACATTGGACAAATTTAAGTAGAACATTAACATCTTCAAATGGATATAAAGGACTTATTTCTTGGTCTGGAACAGCATTTGAATACTTAATGCCAAATTTAATAATGAAAGTTCCAGAAGGAAGTTTAATAGATGAATCTTGCAAATTTGCTAAAATCAGCCAATTAGAATATGCTAAAAATAATTCAATACCATGGGGAATTTCAGAATCAGCATATTCACTAAAAGATTTACAAAGTAATTATCAATATAAAGCATTTGGAATACCTGAACTAGGTTTAAAAAGAGGACTAGAAGAAGAATTTGTAGTATCTCCATATAGTACTTTTTTATTTTTAGAATATGCTTTAGAAGAGGGAATAAAGAACTTAAAACAATTAGAAAAATTGGGTGCAAGAGGAAAATATGGATTTTATGATTCAATAGATTTTACCAAAGAAAGAATAAGAGAAAATAAAAAATATGAACTTGTAAAAACTTATATGGCACACCATCAAGGATTAATATTGAACTCAATAAATAATATTATAAATAATAATATTTTATCAACAAGATTTAGCAATAATCCAGAAATTAAGTCAATAGAAATATTATTAAATGAAAGAATGCCAGAATCAGTTATATTATCAAAAGAAAATTCTAACAAAGTAATAAAAGGAAAATATGTAAATAAATATGAAGATAAAGAAATTGCTTACAAAAATGAAAATATATATAGAAGAGTAAATGCAATTTCTAATAATGATTACACATGCGTAATTGATACATCAGGAAAAGGATATAGTAAATATCAGAATATTCAAATAAATAGATACAGAAATAGAAATAAAGAAAAAGAAGGAATTGCATTTTTTATTAAAAATCAGAGAAATAAAAAAGTATGGAGTACATTTAAAAGCGACGAAATAAAGTTTACACAATATAAAGAAGAATTTACAAAAAGAGAAGATAATATAGAAACAAAAATGAAATTTTTTCTATCACCAGATGAACCTGGAGAAATTAGAAGTCTAAAATTAAAAAATCATGGAGTTTTGAAAGAAGAATTAGAAATATATAGTTATATAGAACCAATTTTATCAGAAAATAAAGATGATATAGCACATCCAATTTATAATAACATGTTCTTAAAATTAGAATATATAAAAGGAATAATAGTTATATCAAGGAAAATAAAAGAAAGAACAATTTATTTAGGAGTAAAATTACTAACTCCAAATGATGAAGAAACAGAAATAGAATTAGATAAAGAAAAATTTTGGGGAAGAAATTCAGAGTATCCTAAAAGTATAATAGAAACAGATAATTTTACAAACGAATTAATAGAAACAGTAGAACCAATAGTTGCAATAAAAACAAAAATAGAAATAAGTCCGAAAGAAGAAAAAGAAATTGATTTATTATTATATATTTCAGAAAATAAAGAAGACCTAATAAATAAGATTGAAAGTATGAACATTGAAAATGTTAATAAAGATTTAGAATTAGCAAAAGCAAAAAGCGAAGAAGAAATAAAATTCTTAGAGATTAATGGAAATAAAATTGAAAACAATCATAAAATATTAGGACATTGCATAGAAAAAGACTTACCTAAAACAATTGATATAGATTATAAAATAGAAAACGTTTGGAAATTTGGAATATCCGGAGATAATCCGATTATATTGGCTAAAATAAAAAATATAGAAGAAGCACATTTAGTCGAAGAACTTCTAGAGACTATTGAATTTTTTAATGTAAAAAACATAAGGATAGATCTATGTATATTAAATAATGAAAAAATAAGTTATGAAACATTTGTAAAAGATGAAATAAACGAAATTATAAAAAATCATAGATTAGAATATCTAAGGAATAACCAAATTTTTGTATTTAACAAAAATGAATTAACTGAACAAGATATACAAATAATACAAAGTATTTCATGTATGTGCTTTGATGGAGAAATCGGAGGAGTAAAAAACAATTTAGATGAAATTGAAAACATAGAAATAATCAGTGCAACACAAGAATACGAAAAAAGTAGTAAGAATGAAGAAGTAGAAAAAAGTAATCTAATATATGATAACTCGTTTGGAGGATTTTTAAATGATGAATATGTAATAAATGTAAATAATGAAAATGTACCTCCACGAGTATGGAGCAACATTATTGCAAATAAAAAAATAGGAACAGTAATTACAGAAAACTTAGGAGGATACACTTGGATAAATAATTGTAGATTAAATAGAATTACAACTTGGGAGAACGATAGTATCAGAGATTTTTCAACAGAAACATTTTATATAAAAGATATAGATGAAAAACAATATTGGACATTAGGGTCAGAACCAAAATATAATTCATATCAAGTAAAATATGGACAAGGTTATGCAAAATTTATTCAAATCAATAACAATCTTGTTCAAGAAAATACAATATTTATACCAATTAATGGAGAAAGTAAAATAAATCATATTAGCATAAAAAATAAACTACCAAGTAAGAGAAAAATCACTATTTATTATGCTCTTGATTTAACAATGGGAGAAACAAAAGAAAAAAACTTAGGAAAAATTAGAGCAATAAAAGATAAAAACAATATTATAATAGATAATGTGTGTAAAAGTGAATTTGATGATAAGATAAAAATAACATCTGATTTTAAAATAAATTCATATACTAACAGCAAATATGAATTCTTTAATAAAGACATGGAAGCTATTGGAATAAATAAAAAAATATTAAAATGTTTCGGAAATATTTCACAAGGAAATGAGATAGTTATAGAAATACCAATTGAACTTGAAGAATATGAAAAAAAGCTAGTAAATATAATTATAGGAAACGATGCCGAAAAATATTTAAACAATAATGATGTAGAAAATGAATTTGAAAATGTAGAAAAATATTGGCGTGAAAAAACTGGAATTGTAAAAATAAAAACACCATCAGAAAAGATAAATTTATATATGAACAAATGGCTTGTATACCAAACCATTACAAGTAGATTAAATGCCAAAACTGGGTTTTATCAATCTGGAGGTGCAACCGGATTCAGAGACCAATTACAAGATTCTATAGGAATGAAGTGGATTGATGAAGAAATTTTGAAACAGCAAATAATAGAAGCTGCTAAACACCAATTTATCGAAGGAGATGTAATGCATTGGTGGCACACAAAAAACAAATCAGGAATTAGAACAAACATATCAGATGATTTATTGTGGCTACCATATAGCGTATTAGAATATTTAAAATTTACAGAAGATGCGAGTATATTAGATGAAAAAATTGAATATGCAAAAGGAATTGAACTAGAAGGAGAAAAGGAAAAATATGATAAATTTGAATATACAAAAGAAAAGGAAAGTCTATATCAACATTGTATGAGAGCAATTGAAAAATCTCTAAACTTCGGGAAAAATGGATTCCCTAAAATCGGAACTGGAGATTGGAATGATGGATTTAACAAGATTGGGCATAAAGGTCAAGGAGAA
This sequence comes from uncultured Clostridia bacterium, assembly GCA_947594845.1. Taxonomy (GTDB): domain Bacteria; phylum Bacillota; class Clostridia; order TANB77; family CAG-508; genus UMGS1994. The sequence goes on from CANQEI010000004.1 coordinate 64,679, forward strand.
AGTGTATGGCTAGGTTTCTTTCTATATGATATATTAAGAAAATGGGAAAATGTCATAGAATATAAAAATGAGAGTAAAGAAAAATATAGTAATATAAGAAAAGAATTAAAAAAATCATTAAATGAAAATGGCTGGGATGGATTTTGGTTTAAAAGAGCAATAACAGATGACGGAGAAATTATCGGAAGTAGCAAAAGTAAAGAATGTAAAATAGATAGTATTACACAGAGCTGGTCAGTAATTTCAGAAGCGGGAAATAATGATAAAAAGTATATAGCAATAGAATCTGCTAAAAAATACTTAATAGACGAAGAGAATAAAATAATAAAACTATTAACACCTCCATTTAATGGAGAAACTAATCCAGGATATATACAAGAATATCCTAATGGTGTAAGAGAAAATGGAGGGCAGTATACACATAGTGCAATATGGCTTATTATGGCTTTCGCAAAATTAGGTATGATAGATGAAGCAGTAAAGTATTTAGAAATGATTAATCCAATAACACATACAGAAACAAAAGAAGGAGTAATTAAATATAAAATAGAGCCATATGTAATTCCTGGAGATGTTTATAATAATAAATTTATGAATGGTAAAGGAGGATGGAGCTGGTATACTGGTTCTAGCAGCTGGTATTACAAAGTATGCTTAGAAGATATTTTAGGAATAAAGAGAGCAGGAAAAAAATTGTTTATTCCAAATAAAATTCCAAATAATTGGGATAAATTTGAAATACAATACAGATATAAAAGTAATTTATATAATATAAAAGTAATGAAAGATAATACAGAGAAATCAATAAAATATAATGGTGAAAAAATAAATACAGAATACATTGAGTTAAAAGATGATAACAAAATTGAAAATATTGATATAAAATTGTAAAAAAAACTTGTAGAAAAATTTCCTTTATGATATATATTATGTTATAAATATGAGAAAGAAAGGGGTATCCTTGTGGAAGAAGTAGATATTGGAAGAGATTTTAATCGAAAAACTATATTAGTTGTTGATGATGAAGAAAGTATAGTTGATTTATTAGTATACCACCTACAAAAAGAAGGATATGACACATTACAAGCATACGATGGAGTAACAGCTGTAGAAATGGCATTAAAAGAAAAACCAGACTTAATATTATTAGATGTTATGCTTCCAAAAATGGACGGAATAAGTGTATGCAAAAGAATTAGATATTCGCTAAATGTGCCAATATTAATGATATCTGCAAAAGATACAGAACTAGATAAGGTTGTAGGACTTGAAATGGGAGCAGACGATTATATAACAAAACCATTTCAACACAGAGAAGTTATGGCAAGAATAAAAGCAAACTTAAGAAAAGCTGAATTAGTCGCACAAGCAGAATTAAAGAGCGAAAATTCAGAGAATGAAGGAAATATAATAACTGTAGGAGATTTAACTCTTGATTTAAAAAAGGTTGAAGCTAGAGTTAAAGGAGAAATCGTAGACTTAACAATAAAAGAATTTGAAGTTTTAAAATACTTGGCAACACAACCAGGAGAAGTTGTAACTAGAGAAACTCTTCTAAAAAAAGTTTGGGGATACGACGATTATGTTGGAGCTATTCGTACGGTAGATGTTACAGTAAATAGAATAAGAGATAAAATAGAAAAAGATAAAGCAAATCCAAAAATATTAGTAACTAAAAGAGGCGTAGGCTATTATGTTATTGGAGATAAACAATAAAAATAAAAAAAATGCATTGGGAGATTTCTTCTTAATGCATTTTTCGTTATAAAAAGGGGAGGGGGACTCTAACAGGTTAGAGTCCCCCTATTTTTATGAATGTTTCGCGCTAGTTAATCAAAGTTCCGTTAGAATCAAATGAGTACCACCGACCATCAATCAGCTTATTTCCAGTCACGTAACAGCCTGTTTCCGGATCAACATACTTCCAAAAATAGCCGCTTTTTATCCAGCCAGTCAACAGCCTGCCATCCTTTTGCAAGTAGTAGTAATTTTTACCATCGGCAGATTGAATAGACGTATCTTTGGCGAGAACGCCATCAGAGTCGAAGTAATACCAACTTCCATCAATTCTCTGCCAACCAGTAAGCATCATACCGGAAGAATTCAAGTAATATGTCTTGTTATTCCAGTCGAGCCAACCAGTAACTCTCCTACCATCCTCGCAAAGGAAGTACCAATTTGTGCCGTCCCAATGCCACGTATTTTTCAACATAGCACCACTATTTTCGAAGAAATACCAGTAACCCTCTCGAGTAAGATACCAGCCGGTAATCATACTTCCGTCATCTCTGAACCCATAGGCCTTACCATCAATGACGTAAAATTTACCAGCTAAATAGGATCCTTGCCAATAGTAGTACCAATTTCCATCAATAAACTTCCAACCGTCGGTGGAATACTTATTAGATGGTGTTACGTTCGGCGTAGGTGTGCAACCCGAATTATAGAAATCCAACTCATCCCAGTAGTAGAATTCATCAGATTCGACATATTCGGAATCACGTAACACGCCAGAATACTTTGCCTTGGGAACTGCCTTGACTTTGAATGTTACATCTTCCCAATAGTAATCGGATGACAACAGCCAGGAAGAAAGATCATAGTAGTTGTCAGAGATGTTTTCAGCAATAACCTTTCCACTATTACCATTTTTGCAAAGCCTGATGGTATAGTTTACTTTATTGCTTACTTTAGACCATCTCGCCACACCATTCTCTTCCCAGTAAAGATCCGATGGGGAATATGCATAGCCTCTGACTTGGTATAGAAGTGTAACTGAAATGCTACCGTCATCCAAATACTCAAAAGAGTCATATTCACCATTTGTGACAGTAAATGAACTCTTTTTTAGTGAGCTTTTGAAGAAGTAGCCCGACTTAGGAGAAATTGTCACAGTTACATAAACAAAATCTCCTGGCTCGCAGTAAGCCACATTTGATTCCCAGTATACGCCACCATAGGGGATGTAATACCCAGTTCCACTTACAGTAACTGCTGGATTGCCGGATGTCTGTCCCCAGTCGTTCTTTTCAATCCGAATGTTTACTTTCGAGATTGAACTGGCAGCATATGCCGTTGCCGATGTTGCGGTGGAAAAAAGCATGAACACCATTACCACGCAACTTAAACCAATGAAAAACCGCTTTGTACCCTTCATAACTCTACTCCCCTTTCATTTTTATTTGGCGAAACCGCCATCATAGAAGTTATTGGGTTACATAATAATTCTATCACAAGAGGAATATAAAGTCAATTTGATGATTCACTAAAATCATATATTGTCAAGCATAAAAATAGAAGTAATACTTTTTTAATTATTCTAAAAAGAAAATGTTACCTTATTACATATGCATTACAACTCTAATAAATACTTGAATATTACACAAATAATGATATAATAAGGGAAACGCTTGCGTAGGAGAAAAAGATGTTAAAAAGTACACAAATAAAAATTGTTTTGATATTTATGATACTTGGAATTTTTATGTTATCAATTCAAGGAATAATATTTTCAACACAGCTACAAAAAGTATCATTAGAGACAAATGGAAATGAATTAATTGTAGAAACAATAAAGTCACAAATACATCAACAACAAGTAATAACAATTGTTTTAATAGTAATATTTACAATCGTTTCTATACTCGTTGGAATATTCGTTGCTAAAACTATACTAGAACCGATGTCAAAACTTACTAAAAGTGCTGAAATAGCAGCTAAGGGTGGACAATATCAGATAAAGTATTTAGGAGAAGGAAAAAATAAAAACGAAGTAGATGAATTAGCAAAAGCATTCAATTTAATGCACAATGAGTTAAACGAAAATTTAAAAGAAGTATCAAGGCAGAAAAAACAAATAGAAACTATTTTATTGCACATGAATGATGGAATATTAGCTTTTAATATAAACGGCGATATAATCCATAAAAATAGTGCAGCAGACAAACTATTTGGATTGACAGGGAAAGAAAAGAATTTTAATGAAATATTTGATAAATTAGATGTTAATATAAATTTAGAGAAAATAATTTACTTAGAAAATTGGACTTCAACTCAGGAAAGAATATCTGTAGGAGAAAAGACACTAAACTTATTTTTTGCAGCTTTTAGAGATGAGGCAGAAAGACCAGGAGGAGCAATAGTTGTTATACAAGATATTACTGAGCATGTTAAACTAGATTCAATGAGGACAGAATTTGTTGCAGATGTATCACATGAATTAAAAACTCCAATTACTTCAATAATGGGATATGCAGATACGTTATTAGAAGATGACTGTGATAAAGCAACAACAGAGAAATTTTTAAAAAGAATATCAACACAAGCTAATAGAATGGCTGTATTAGTTAGCGATTTATTAACATTATCAAGATATGATGCAGACATGATAAAAAATAGAGAAGAAGAATTTGACTTAGGAGAATTAGTAAAAAATACATATGACACCTTATCCTTCGAAATAGAACAAAAAAACCAAAAAGCAGAATGTTTTGTAACAGCTGATGTACCACATGTAAAAGCTGATAAAGCTGGAATAGAAAGAGTTGTTACAAATATCTTAACAAATGCAATAAAATATACTCCAGAAAATGGAGAAATAAAGATATATGTTGGTTTTGTCTATAATGATGCATATATTAAGGTAATAGATAATGGAATTGGAATTCCAGAAGAAGACTTAGAAAGAGTATTTGATAGGTTTTATAGAGTAGATAAAGCACGTACAAGAGAAATGGGAGGAACAGGATTAGGCTTATCAATTGCAAAAGAAATATTAGAAAAGAACAACTCAAAAATAAATATAAATAGCGAATTGGGAAAAGGAACAGAAGTAGTAATAAGAATACCTGCAATGAAAAGTGAAGACAATTCTGCTAATAAAACTGTTTAAAAATATAGAGAGGCGAAGAAAATTGAATCCAAAAGTAAAAAATATTTTAGAATGGGGATATTGCATCTTAATAGCTGTTGCACTAGCTTTAGTAGTAAGATATTTTATTGGTACACCTACAATAGTTCAACAAAGATCAATGTATCCAACACTTAAGCCAAATGAAAGGCTAATATTAAATAGAATACCAATAACATTTCATAGTGATATTAAAAGAGGAGAAATAATAACTTTTGAAGCACCAAGTGTAACACAAAGAAATTCAGATAAAGTGGATTTATCAAATCCAGTAGCAATATATGAAAATGAACCTAAATCAATATTTTCAAAGTTTGTATATTATGTGTTAGAATGGGGAAAAACAAGCTATATTAAGAGAGTAATTGCACTTCCAGGAGAACATGTACAAATAAAAGACAATAAAGTATATATAAATGGCGAGCTGTATAATGAGCCATACTTAGAAAGTTCAGTAATAACACCAGCAGATGGACCATTTACAGATTTAATTGTTCCAGAAGGATACATATTTGCAATGGGAGATAACAGAGAACAGAGTACAGATTGCAGATCTTTTGGATGCATTCCTATAGAAAAAATAGAAGGAAAAGTAGCTTTCAGATTCTGGCCATTGAACAGGTTTGGAAATCCAGATAAAATTAAAAAGTAATGGAGAGATATGAATAGCAATATAAAAGGTAATTTTAAACAAATAGAAGAATTAAAAAAAATAGTAGAAAATAATAGTATACTACATAGTTATTTATTTTTAGGAGAAGAAGGAATCGGCAAAAAAGAAATTGCATGTGAATTTGCAAAAGAAATTTTGTGCCAAACAGGTGATTCGGATTGCAATTGTAAATCATGTAATTGCTTTGACAGCAACAATCATCCAGACTTTCAGATTATAAATTTAGAAGGCGAAACTATTAAAATAAATACAATAAGAGAAATGATACAGGATGTATATGAAAAACCAATTCTATCCGATAAAAAAGTATATATCATAAATGATAGCGACAAAATGACGAAAGAAGCACAAAATAGCTTATTAAAGACTTTGGAAGAACCGCCTGAATATATAGTAATTATTTTAATTGCTGCAAATATAGATATGCTATTAAATACAATAAAGTCAAGATGCACAAAAATAGTTTTTGAAAAATTAACTGACTCAGAAATACAAAGCATAATTAAAGAAAAAAACATAGATGTAAAAATTCCAGAAAATTTGTATAAATTATTTAATGGAAGTGCAGGAAAAGCCCTAAAGATACTAGAGAAAAATAGTACTTATAGCCAATTAGAAGATTTTGCAAATTGTATAAACACATCAACAAAAGTAGATTTCTTAACAAATTCAAAAGAAATTTTTATTAAAGAAGAAATCAACGAGATATTAGAATATTTAATTGTCCTTCTATTTAACATTGGACAAAAAAATGAAAATATTAAATATTTAAAATGTGTAAATATAGTTCAAGAAACAATTAATCGAATAAAATCTAATTGCAATTTTGATATGAGTATTGATGATATGTTATTAAAATTATGGGAGGAAGTAAATGAAGACAATAGTTGGAATCAAGTTTAAGAAACCAGGAAAGACATATTGTTTCGATCCAAAAGGATTGCAACTACAAAATGGAGATAAGGTAATTGTTGAGACAACTTTAGGTGATGAATATGGTGAAGTAATAATAGGAAATAAAGAGGTACAAGAAGAAAGTTTAACTGCTCCATTGAAAAGAGTTATTCGTGTAGCTACGCCAAAAGACACAAAATCTTATAACGAATATAAACAAAAAGAACCAGATGCATTAAAAAAATGTCAAGAAAAAATTGAAAAACATCAACTAGATATGAAACTTGTTGATGCTGAATACAAATTTGATGGAAGTAAATTAATTTTTTACTTTACTGCAGATGGAAGAATAGATTTTAGAGAATTAGTTAAAGATTTAGCTGCTATATTTAAAACAAGAATTGAACTTAGACAAATTGGAGTAAGAGATGAAATAAGAAGAATTGGCGGAAATGGGGCATGTGGAAGAGAATTATGCTGCTGTACTTTTCTTGGAAATTTTGAAACAGTATCCATAAAAATGGCAAAGGAACAAAATATTTCGCTTAATCCATCAAAAATTTCAGGATGTTGCGGTAGACTAATGTGTTGCCTAAAATATGAGCAAAATGTGTATGAAGAAAAATTAAAGCGATTACCTAAAATTGGAGCAATTGTAGAAACTGATGAAGGTGAAGGCGAAGTATGTGGGATAGAAACTTTAAAAGAAACTGTTAAAGTAAAACTAAATGATGGAGAAGATATCTATTATAAAAAATTTAATGCAAAAGATATAAAAATAATAAAGGATGCAGAAGATGAAGATAAGTTAGATGTTGAGAATCAGGAAGATTTGAAGGAACTTGAACAATTAGAAAAACTTGAAGAAATGGATAGCAAAAATACTGATGAAAACATATAACTTTTTAAGGAGAAGAAAAAATGAAAACACTAATAAAAAATGCCGTACTACTAGACATGGTAGGAAATGCACCAAATGTGCGCAAAACAGATTTACTAATAGATGAAAATAGAATTAGTAAAATAGAAGAAAACATTGAAGATGAAGAAGCTCAAATAATAGATGCAAAAGAATATGTTGTAATGCCTGGATTGGTAAATACACATACACATTTGGCAATGAGCATTTTTAGAGGTTATAAAGATGACCAAAAATTAATGGATTGGCTTGAAAATGCAATTTTTCCAGTTGAAGACAAGCTAAGACCAGATGATATATACTGGAATTCTTTTTTGTCATGCATAGAATTAATAAAAACAGGAACAACAACTTTTAATGACATGTATTTTAGAATGGACAAAACTATTGAAGCTGTTGAAGAATCTGGATTGAGAGGCGTTATTGCTTGGAGCATAACAGATACATCAATTAGGGATAAAATCGAAAGAACAAGAGAATATCATAAAAAATATAATAATGAAGACAGCAAAATAAAAATATATGTATCAGCACATGCACCTTATTCATGCAATCCAGATACAATAAAATTATGTGTTGATTTGGCAAAAGAATTAAATACTGGATTACACATACATTTATCAGAAACTCTTCAAGAAGAAAAAATAATAAGAGAAAGATATAATAAGACAGGTACAGAATATTTGAATGACTTACATGCTTTTGATGTTCCAGTAGTATTAGCACATGGCATATATATTTCAGATTCAGACTTAGAAATATTAAAAAATATTAAAGGCGGAATTTCACATAACCCTATAAGTAATTGTAAGTTATCATCAGGAATATGTGATGTAGTAAAACTTAGAAAAAATGGAATAAATATTGGTCTAGGAACAGATGGAATCGGAAGCACTACAACTTTAGATATGTTTGAAGAAATGAAAACAGCTGCATATTTACAAAAGATAAACACAATGGAACCTACATCAATTAATGCATATGAGATATTAAAAATGGCAACAATTGAGGGGGCAAGGGTATTAGGACTAGATAATGATATTGGTACAATTGAAGTAGGAAAAAAAGCAGATTTAATATTTATAAATACAGACAAAACACACTTATATCCAGAAAATGATTTATGCACAAATTTAGTTTATTCTGCAAATGGAGCAGACGTTGATACAGTTATGATAGATGGAAAACTAATAATGAGAAATAGAAAATTAATAAATATAAATGAAAAACAAGTAAAGAAAAATATTGCAAAAGTAGTAAAAAGATTGTTATAATATAAACATAGCTGAAAGGAGGTAATTTTATGGCTTACAAAATTACAGACAAATGCATTAGTTGTGGTGCATGCGCAGCAGGATGTCCAGTTGAATGTATTTCTCAAGGAAACGAACATTATGAAATAAATAAAGAAGTTTGTATCGAATGTGGAACATGTGCAAATGTATGCCCTGTTGGAGCACCTGAACAAGAATAATTTAGTACATAAAACGACTATAATACATAATAGTCGTTTTTTTTTGTATTTTAGATATAGGCATAAAACTTTTCGGTTTTATGATTTTTTTGATTTATAACAGAAGTAATTTAAAAAGTTAATAGCAAACCTTACAAGGCTGCCTACCTTCTGCTAGTGCCTGCTTTAAAGTTATTTGATGTCCGTTACCCTTTAAAGTTCTACAAGACTGATGATGATATTTTGTTCCTGTATCTCCGAACCCATACCATTTCTGAATTAGTATCAGGACTAGAAATAGTATTACTTTTTTCAGAAGAGATATTATTTGTGAGTGAAGGTTGAATAGAATTATTTGAAAAAGATGCTGGTGTAGCATTTTGAGAAATTGATGAAGTATTAGATGTTTCTACTTGGTTAGTTGTATTTTCAAAATTGCTAGACTGTTCAATTTCTGCAACATTAGAATTTATAATATTTTCTTCAAGAACATTATTTTTTTCTTGAAATGAAGTAGTTTGCGAATTTTTATTATTAAGTAAAAAGTAAAAAAATATTGATAAAAAAATTACCGAAATTCCCAAAAAAATTAATAATACTTTATCCTCTCTACCTAATTTCATAAAACTTCCCCACTTCTATAAATTTACCTCTAATAATATTTTTATCATTACACTATTCTATTTATAATTTATACTATAATAAATTGTTAAAATTTTCAAGATGAAATATGAATAATAATAACTTTATAAATTTTTATGTGATTACAATAAACAAGATAATCATATATAATAATTCGGGTATTAAATGACAAAGTAGAAAATTAAGATTAGTTTAGGAAAATTTAATATTGACATTTTTGTATATATTAATGTATAATATCTTACATCGGAAGGTTACATATACCAATCGAAAAGAGAAAAAGTTAAATCCCACAAGATGGTTTTAAGCTTCGGAAGGAGGGAGATAAAATGTCAGAGATTAAAGTTAATAATGGTAATATAGAAGATGCTCTAAAAAGATTTAAAAGACAATGTGCTAGAAATGGAGTTATACAAGAAGTTAGAAAAAGAGAGCATTACGAAAAACCAAGCGTAAGAAGAAAGAAAAAATCAGAGGCTGCTAGAAAAAGAAAATTTTAATTAAAATTAAGAAGATGCTAAACGTATCTTCTTTTTTATTTTGCTAATATATAATCTTGTTAAAATAGCATGAATGTGATAATATCTAAAAATAAAGATAAATAAAATTTAGAAAGGAAAAGTTTATGAAAGAAAGATTATTAAATGACTTAAAAGAAGCAATGAAAGAGAAAAATGAAATAAAGAAAAATGCAATTCAAATGGTAAGAGCAGGTATATTACAAATTGAAAAAGATAAAGGAATACAATTAGATGATAATCAAATAATAGATGTAATAGCAAAAGAAGTAAAAAAGAGAAAAGATTCTATTGCTGATTATGAACGCGGAGGAAGAGAAGATTTAGTAAACCAAATAAAAGAAGAAATAAGCTATTTGGAAGTATATTTACCAAAGCAACTATCTAAAGAGGAGCTAATTCCAATAATAAAAAATATAATTGAAAAAATAGGAGCTTCATCAATGAAAGATATGGGTGCTGTAATGAAACAAGCTAAAGAAGAAATTGGAGCTGCAGCAGATGGAAAAACAATAAATGAAGTAGTAAAATCATTATTAAATTAGAATAAATAAAAGGATAATTGCAAATAATAAAGAAAAAGCAAGGAGAAAATAAGTGAATTATATAAAGAAAGAAATCAAAGATGGAGTTAATCTCCATCTTATTATTAATGATAATTTTAAAACAGATTATGTAGTATTTTTTCTAACAGTTCCACTAGAAAAAGAAACTGTAACACAAAATGCACTAATACCAAATGTACTAAAAAGCGGTTGTCAAAAATACCCAAACTACAAAAAAATAGTTGAAGAACTTGAAATGATGTACGGAGCAGAATTTGATTGCGGTGTAGATAAAGAGGGAGACAATTTAATAATTAAATTCTTTATAAATAGCATAAATGATAGCTTTTTACCAGAGAAAAATAATAATATTGAAAAATCTTTAAAAATATTAACAGAAATAATATTTAATCCATTAATAGAAAATGACAAATTTAAAGAAGAATATATAAATATAGAAAAACAAAATCTAGAATTACTAATTAATTCACAAAAAGATGATAAAGATGAATATGCATTTGAAAGATGTATAAACATAATGTACAAAGATAGTGGATTTGGGTTAAGCAAATATGGAAAGATTGTGGATTTAGAAAAAATAAATTCTGAAAATTTATATAAACATTACAAACAACTTATAGATACAGCAAAAATTGATATTTTTATAAGTGGAAATTTTGAAAAAGAAAAAATCACATCAGAGGTTGAAACAAATGAATTGATACAGAAAATAAAAGAACGTAAAGAAAAAATAAACATAAATCATTTTAAAAAAGAGATAAAGAACAAAATAGAAAATCCTGAGGTAAAACAAGAAAAAATGGAAATTACCCAAGGAAAATTAGTAATTGGCTTAGATATTCTCCCAAACAACTTTGAAGATTTCAGATTTATTGCACTATTATATAATGCAATTTATGGAGACGGGGTAAATTCCAAATTATTTCAAATTGTAAGAGAAAAAGAAAGTTTAGCTTATACAGCAAAATCTATGTATATTCCTAAAAAGAATAACATTTTTATTCGATGTGGAATAGAAATAGAAAAATATGAAAAAACACTAGAATTGTCAAAAAGATTATTAGAAGAAATGAAAAATGGTGAATTTACAGATGACGATTTTGAAAAAGCCAAAAAATATATATTAGCAGGAATAAATTCAATAGAAGCTGAACAGGATACTCAAATTATATATTTATTTGGACAAGAACTATCAAAATTGCCACTTACTGTAGAGGAATATAGGGAAAAAATTATTAGCATAAAAAAAGAAGAAATAATAGAGTTTGCAAAGTCAATTCAAATTAACACAATATATTTTTTAAGAAATTAGTATTTTACCTTTTTAATTAAATAGGAGGAAATATGCAGATAATTGAAAACAACTTATTGAAAGAAAAAGTATATATAGAAAAAACTGAATCAGGAATTACACTTATTTGTATACCAAAAGAGAAATCAATAAAAAAATATGCAATTTGTGGAATAGGTTTTGGATCAAATGATAATCACTTCATATTGCAAAAAGAAAAAAAGGAAATAAAAAATCCGGATGGAGTAGCTCATTTCCTAGAGCATAAATTGTTCGAACAAGAAAACGGTCAAAATAGCTTAGATGTATTAGCTTCATTAGGAATAGATGCTAACGCATATACTACAAACGATCATACAGCGTATTTATTTGAATGCACAGACAATTTTTATAAAGGATTAGATGAATTATTTAATTATATACAAAATCCATATTTTACAGATGAGAATGTAGAAAAAGAAAAAGGAATAATATCACAAGAAATAAATATGTATGATGATGAAGCTGATTGGAAAGTATATATAAATGCAATGAAAGCTTTATACCATAAAAATCCAATTAGAATAGATGTTGCAGGAAGTATTGACAGTATAAATAAGATTACAAAAGAAACTTTGTATGATACGTATAACAGTTTTTATGTTCCTTCAAATATGGTAGTTGTAGTATCAGGAGACTTTAAACCAGAAGAAATATTTAAAGAAATAAAAAATAGAATAAATATAAAGAATGTAGTTCCAGCTAAAAAAATTGAGGAAAAGGAAAATTTAGAAATAAATCAAAAAGAAATAAATGAAAAAATGGATATTTCTTTGCCAACATTTATATTTGCTTTTAAAGTTGACCCAGAAGAAAAAGAAAAGTTAAAAAGAGCAATAGCAATAGAAATATTACTAGAATTAATAATAGGACAAAGTACAGATTTATATGAAAATTTGTATGAAAATGGAAACATTTTTGAAGATGTTATGCCAACATTTGAATGGAGTAGAGACTACGCACATATACTAATACAAGGAAAAAGTAATGATGTAGAAATAGTAAAAGAAAAATTACTAAATAAAATAAATGATTTAAAGAAAAATGGAATAGAGGACAAGCAGTTTGAGAGAGCAAAAAGAAAAATATATGGAAATTATGTAAGAGAATTTAATGATGTGAGTCAAGTTGCTTTATTATTTATTGCAAACTATTTCAGACAAATAAATCCTTTTGAATATGTCGAAAACTACAAAATAATCTCAAAAGAATATGTTGAAAATATTTTAAAAGAAGTTTTTGATGAAAAAAATATGGTAAAATCAACAATAAATCCATATTAATTTGACGAATAAAGTAGGAATTTATAGTATAAAAGAGCAATTTAGCATAAAAACACATACGAAATACGCACAAATTAGGGAATATAAGTTGACGAGATTGTAAAAATATGGTATTTTAAAAACAAGAAATTCATAGTTTTGTAGAATAAAAGGAGTGAGTTATCTCAATGAATGAAAAAATTTGTAAATTAAGAGAGAAACTGAACACAAGCATAGAGAATGAAGAAGATTATGAAGTAATATACAAAATTAGTGTAGAATTAGATGAATTAATAGCTGAATATTATAGAGATATAGAATAAAATGGACTAAAAAATAGGGAATATGAAAAACATATTCCTTTTTTATATATTTTTTGATATAATACATTCATAATTTAGGAGGAAAAATATGTTTGAATTAGATGGAATAAGTGTATTAAAACATAGTAGTATTAAGATAAAAAAAGAAAAAATAATTTATATAGATCCATATAAAATAGATATTCCAGCCCATGATGCAGACTTGATATTATGTACACATTCTCATTATGATCACTTTTCACCAGAAGATATAAAAGCTGTTTCAAATGAAAGTACAGCAATAATAGTAACAGCAGATTGTCAAAAAGAAGTAGAAGAGATGGGATTTTTAAAAGAAAACACTCATTATACAAAGCCATATGAAAGATTTGATTTTGATGGAATTATCATAGAAACAGTTCCAGCATACAATAAATTTAAAGAGTTTCATCCAAAAGAAAAACAATGGGTAGGATATTTAATAAATATTGAAAATACAATATATTATATTGCAGGAGATACAGATAAAACTAGAGAAAATTCAAACATTGATTGCGATGTAGCATTTTTACCAGTTGGTGGTACGTATACAATGGATTATATTGAAGCTGCATCTCTAGCAAATAAACTAAAACCAAAATATGCAATACCAATACATTATGGCTCAATAGTTGGAGATCCAGAATGTGGAGAGTTATTTAAAGAACTAGTAGAAAACAAAAATACTAAATGTGAAATTTACATATAAGAAAAATAAAAAGATTAAAAATATAAGTAAAAAAATGAGATTTGAAATTATTTTAATTCAAATCTCATTTTTATTATAAGCAATTTTAATTCAAAATTGTTGTATTAGAAGCACCATTTCCAACAATTTCAGTCATCAAACTATTCCAAGTAATGTTACCAATTTTACCGTCCTGTGATAATCCATTATTTCCCTGATATTGAATAACAGCTTCTCGAGTTTTGTTTCCAAAAATTCCATCTAAGCCACCTGTATTCAAACCTAAAGTATTTAATGCATCTTGGGCTATTAAAACATATATACCTCGACTTCCAAATTGAGTTAATGGATAACCACTTGCAATCCATCGATCATCGAAATGGACCCAACGGGGAGTGTCAGCAGAAGGCTCGATGTATCTCCAATAACCTGAAGCTCGTGCCAAATTTCGCATATAATCGCGTTGCTGAGCATTTAAATTTTGGGCAACATCAAAAGCAACACCAGCATAATGTTGAGATAAAATTCCATGCCCACCTTCCCATGGACGCTTAAAAGCAAAACCAACAAAAATTGGTGCACCATATAAAGTTCTAAAATTATTCCAAGACTGCATAGTTCGTCTATCTGTCCATAAAATATTAGAATTACTAGAGCCTCTAAACTCTTTTACTGTTAATGTACGATTTACATTATAAGGCATAGCCTCATTTTCACCCTTATAATATGTTTCCATCCTATTAGAATTGTTATTATAAACAAGTATTTTAGCCATTTTATCCTCCTTATTTTTTTATATCTTATGCAAGAATTTAAAAATATGTTAAAAGATATTATTTTATTAATATGGTTTCAAATAGAAACAGAACAGACAGAAAATTATTTTGAAAGATTAGAAATTTGGCTAATTATGAAAAATTGATAAAAAGATAATTTAATGTAAAATCTAATATTTTTATATTTTTTATAAGTATAAACCCCTATATAATCCCTCAGGGGTGATAATATGAGAAAAAGAATGAACTACACACAATTTACATGCAGAATAGAAGATGAGTTATTAGAAGAAATAAAAGAAATAGTTTTAGATAATAATTTATATTCTATTAATAGTTTTATTAATGAATGTTTAAAATTTGCTATCGAGAATATGACAATTAATTAATCTCAATTATATAAGTTTAAATATACAAAATATTGCGCAAATAAACTTTTATATATCTGCATAGAAAATCCCTTTTGACCGGTCAGTCTAATAAAATCAAGGAGAATATGTGCTAAAATATTAAAAGATTTTACTAGGAGAAAAATAAATGAAAGAAATTATAAAAGTTAAAGATTTAAAAGACATGTTGAAAAAAACTGGTGAAATTTATAAAGATAAGCCAGCATATAAACTAAGAATTTCTGAAGGAAAATATAAAATTTTTACGCATGCAGAAGTTAGAGAAATGATAGATGCTTTAGGAACAGCTTTAATAGATATGGGATTAAAAGGAAAAAGAATAGCTGTAATAGGAGAAAATAGATATGAGTGGGAAATCGCTTACCTATCTATAGTATGTGGGACAGGAATAGTTGTACCATTTGACAGATCATTACCAGATAATGAATTAAAAAGAGTAATAGAACGATCAGAAGTAGAAGCAATATTTTATTCTGAAAAATATGAAGAAAGACTACAAAAAATTATTTTAAGTAATACAGGAAAGTTAAAACATTTAATTTCTATGGATGCAAAAGTTCATAAAGAAGGAATATATGCACAAGAAGAATTAATAGAAAAAGGTAAAAAACTAATAAAACAAGGAAATAAAGAATTTATTAATGCAGAAATTAATTCAGAAGAAATGAGCATAATGCTTTTTACATCAGGAACAACATCAGAATCAAAAGTAGTAAGCTTATGCCATAGAAATTTATGTTCAAACTTAATGGATTTAGCAAGTGTATTAGATATAGATTCAACTGATAGAATACTATCTTTTTTACCATTACATCATGTATTTGAGTGTACAGTAGGATTTTTGTTTTCACTATACAGTGGAGCACAAACTTCTTTCTGTGATGGAATTAAACATATTGTAGAAAACTTGAATGAATATAAAATAACATTTGCTGCATTTGTTCCAGCAATATATGAAAATATATATAAAAACATAATGAAAAAACTTGATAAACAAGGAAAACTTGAAGAAACAAGACAATTAATGGAAATACATAGAAATGACGAAATAATGCAAAAGAAAAAAATATTTAAGCAGATACATGATTTTTTTGGTGGAAATATAAAAATGCTTATAAGTGGAGCAGCAGCACTAGACCCTAATGTTGCACAGGCATATAGAGATTGGGGAATAAATCTTTGCCAGGGATATGGATTAACAGAAACTTCACCAGTTGTGGCAATTGAAACAAAGGAACATTTTAAGGTAGGTTCAATTGGAAAATGTCTGCCACATGTTAATGCAAAAATAGAAGATGTCAATAAAGATGGAATTGGGGAATTAGTAGTTAAGGGACCTAATATAATGTTAGGCTATTATGGAAATAAAAAAGCAACAAATGAGGCTTTGGTTAATAACTGGTTTTACACAGGAGATTTGGCAACAATAGATAAAGAAGGATATATCTTTATAAAAGGAAGAAAGAAAAGTGTTATTGTATTGAAAAATGGCAAAAATATTTTTCCAGAAGAAATGGAAAACCTAACAAATAGAATAGAAGGCATAACAGAATCTTTTATATATGGAAAATCAAATAAACAAGATAAGGATGATATAAAAATTTATGTAAAACTGGTATATGATGAGTCTGTAGTTAAATCTGCATATAAAGTAAAAACATATGAAGAAATATATAATGCAATAAATCAAAAAGTCAGAGAAATCAATAAGACAATGCCAGCATATAAAACAATTAGAGGGATTACTCTTTCAAAAGAGCCTTTAATAAAAACAACAACAGGAAAAATAAAAAGACAAGAGGAGCTTAAAACAATTGAGTAAAATTTTAGGAAAATACAAAGTACATTATAAAGAATTAGATTCTACACAAAAGGAAATTTGGAGAAAAATTGAAAATGGAAATATTAAAAATGGAACAATAATAATAGCTGATATACAGACAGATGCAATTGGAACACATGGCAGAAAGTGGTATACGACTCAAAAAAACAATATAGCATTTTCAATTTTCGTTGATATTGATACTAATATTAATAATTTAGAGAATTTAACTATAGAGAGTGCAAAAATTTTAAAAAATATATTTTTAGAAAAATATAAAATAAAAATAGAAATAAAAACACCAAATGATTTAATTATAAACAATAAAAAAATAGGTGGAATACTTATACAAACGAAGCTTCAAGGAGAAATAGTAAGGAAACTAGTAATAGGGATAGGAATAAATACTTTTCAAGAAGAATTTGATGACGAAATAAAGGATATAGCTACATCCATAAAAAAAGAATTTGGTATTGATGTAGATAATAAATATATAATAGACGAATTTTGTAATAGATTTGAACAAGAATTATTTAATAGATTAGGAGAATTTTAAAATGAGAATTGGATTTTTATTTCCAGGACAAGGCGCACAATATATTGGAATGGGAAAAGATTTATACGATAACTTTCAAGAATATAGAGAAGTATATGAAGAAATTAATAAAATAACAGGAATAGACGTTGCAGATCTAAGTTTTAACTCAGATGAAGAAACATTAAATCAAACTAAAAACACACAAATTTGTATATTAGCAATGAGCTTAGGAATTTTAAAATTGTTGGAAAAAGAAAATATAAAGGCAGAAATATCTAGTGGGCTAAGCTTAGGAGAATATACTGCTTTAATATATAGTGGTGCAATTTCTTTTGAAGATGGTGTAAAAATAGTAAAGACAAGAGGAGAATTAATGCAAAATCTTTGCCCAAATGGGGACTGGAGTATGGCTGCAATATTAGGTCTAAATGAAGAACAAGTAAAAGAAATATGCTCTAAAATAACAGATGGTTTTATCTCACCAGCAAATTATAATTGCCCAGGACAAATAGTTGTTTCAGGAGAAAGAAAAGCAATAAATGAAGCAATGGAAAAATCAAAAGCTTTAGGAGCCAAAAAAGCTGTTGAATTAAAAACATCAGGACCTTTTCATACTAAAATGCTAGAAGGTGCGTCAATCCAATTAAGAAAAGAGTTAGAAAATATTAATATAAATAAATTTAATACAAAAGTTGTTAAAAATTTAGACGGAAAAATTTACTCAAATGATGAAAACATCAAAGATATATTATCAAAGCATATAACAAATTCAGTAAGATTTGAGCAAGGTATTCAAACAATGTTAAACGAGAAAATTGATACATTTATAGAAATAGGACCTGGAAAGACTTTATCAGGATTTGTTAAAAGAACAAATAGAGAAGTTACAACCCTTAATATAAACGACGTAGAGTCTTTTAATAATACGTTAGAAATTTTAAAAAATAAATAATTTTTATAGGAGGTAAAAATGAATAAAATAGCATTGATCACAGGAGCATCAAGAGGAATAGGTAAACAAATTGCAATAACACTAGCAAAAGAAGGATATGATATTGCAATGAACTGCAGAGCAGAAAATGAAGAAGTATTATTAGCCAAAAAAGAAATAGAAAAAAATAATGTACAATGCTTATGTTTGCCAGGTGATGTATCAAAATTTGAAGAATGCGAAAATATGGTAAAAACAGTAATAGAAAAATTCGGCAAAATAGATATATTGATAAATAATGCAGGAATTACAAACGATATGCTATTACTTAGAATGAAAGAAGAAGATTTTAGAAAAGTAATAGATGTGAACTTAATAGGAACATATAACATGACAAAAAATGTATCTCAATATATGATGAAAGCAAGAACAGGAAGAATTATTAACTTAGCTTCTGTTGTAGGAATTTCTGGAAATGCTGGACAATCTAATTATGCAGCATCAAAAGCAGGAATTATTGGTTTTACTAAAAGTATAGCAAAAGAACTTGCATCAAGAAATATATTAGTAAATGCAGTAGCTCCAGGATTTATCCAAACAGATATGACAAATGTTTTAAAAGATGATGTAAAAGAAAATATTTTAAATAATATACCACTAAAGAGAGCAGGTACACCACAAGATGTTGCAAATGTAGTTAAATTTTTATGTTCAGAAGATAGTTCATATATCACAGGACAGATAATTAACATTGACGGTGGAATGCTAATGTAAGAAAGCGAAATAATATATAGTGGAGGGAATATGGAAAATAGAAGAGTAGTAGTAACAGGGTTAGGAGCTATAAGCCCAATAGGAAATGATGTAGAAAAATTATGGGAAGGAATAAAAGAGAACAAGTGTGGCATAGACAAAATTACTTTATTTGATACATCTACATTTAAAACAACATTGGCAGCAGAAGTAAAAAACTATGAACCAACAGAATATTTTGATGCAAAACAAGCTAAAAGATTAGATAGAGTTTCACAATTTGCACTAATAGCTGCAAGAGAAGCCTTTAAAGATAGTGGAATAACAAAAGAAAATACTGATTTAAATAGAGTAGGAATTTTTGTAAGTTCTGGAATTGGTGGATTAATAACAATACAAAATCAATGTGAAGTAAATAAAGAAAAAGGAAACAATAGAATTTCACCAATGTTTATTCCAATGTCAATTGCAAATATGCCAGCAGGAAACATATCAATTGAATTAGGATTAAAAGGAGAATCTATTTCAATTGTAACAGCATGTGCTTCATCTACTAATTCAATTGGAGAAGCTTATAGAAATATAAAAGCAGGATATGAAGATGCAATCGTAGCAGGTGGAACTGAAGCTGCAATATGCCAAGTTGGTATAGGTGGATTCGAGAATATGAAAGCACTATCAAATAGTACAGATCCTAATAGATCTAGCATACCTTTTGATAAAGAAAGAAGCGGATTTGTAATGGGAGAAGGAGCCGGAATAGTAATTTTAGAAGAGTTAGAACATGCACAAAAAAGAGGAGCAAAAATATATGCAGAAGTAATAGGATATGGAGCAACATCTGATGCATACCACATAACATCACCAGATCCAGAAGGAAATGGTGGAGCTTCAGCTATGATAAGAGCAATGGAAGATGCAAATATAAAACCTGATGAAATAGACTATATAAATGCACATGGCACATCTACTCATCTAAATGATTCAATAGAAACAAAAGCTGTAAAAATAGCATTAAAAGATGCAAGCAAGAAAATAAAGATTAGTTCTACAAAGGGAAATACAGGACATCTACTTGGAGCAGCAGGAGCTATGGAAGCAATAATAAGTATAAAAGCTATTGATGAAGGACTAATTCCAGCAACAATTAACTTTAAAGAAAAAGATGAAGAATGTGATTTAGATATAGTTCCTAATAAAAATATAAAACAAGATGTAAATATTGTAATGTCAAACTCATTAGGATTTGGCGGACATAATGCAAGTATAATTTTCAAAAAATTTAGAGATTAAATTATTATTTTTAAAGAAAGGAGAAAATTATGGAATACGATAAAATTAAACAATTAATGGATGACATGGGAAATTCAAAATTAACATCGGTAGATATTGAATTTCCAGATGGAACTAAAGTAAAAATGGAAAAGAACAATGAAAAACAAACTATAGTTGAAACTCAAATTGCTGAAAAAACAACCAATACAGTTCGAGAAGAAGAAGAAAAAAAACCAGAAAAAGAAGAAGGAAATATAATAACTTCACCAATGATAGGAACTTTTTACAGTAAATCATCACCAACAAGTGAACCATATGTTGAAGTGGGAACAACTGTGAAAAAAGGAGATGTACTTTGCATAATCGAAGCAATGAAACTAATGAATGAAATTGAATCAGAATACAATGGAACAGTAGTAGAAATTTTTGCCAAAGATGGAGATGCTATTGAATATGGAAAGCCACTATTTAGAATTAAATAAATATTTGAAAGAAGGTACAAAATGCTTAATAAAGAAGAAATAAAAAAAATAATTCCACAAAGAGAGCCTTTTTTAATGATTGACGAAGTTGAAGAATATATACCTGGCGAAAGTTGCACAGCATACAAAAATGTAAATGAAGATGAATGGTATTTTAAAGGACATTTCCCAGGAAATCCAATAATGCCAGGAGTATTAATAACAGAAAGTTTAGCTCAAGCAGGAGCAATTGCAATATTGTCAATGGAAGAGAATAAAGGAAAAAATGCACTTTTTGGTGGAATTGATAAAATGAAATTCAAAAAGATGGTAGTTCCAGGAAATAGACTAAAACTTGAAGTTAAAATAATAAAAAGAAAAGGACCTATCGGAGTAGGAGAGGCTATTGCTACAGTGGATGGAAAAGTTGCAGCAAAAGGAGAATTAACATTCGCAGTAGTATAAAAAATATTTCAATTGAGAGGTAAAAAATGAATAAAATACTAATTGCTAATCGAGGAGAAATTGCTGTAAGAATAATAAGAGCATGTAAAGAAATGAATATTAAAACTGTTGCAATATATTCAGAAGCAGATAAAGAATCACTTCACACAAAACTTGCAGATGAAGCTATTTGTATAGGACCTGCAGAATCTGGAAAAAGCTATTTAAATATAAAAAATATAATAGAAGCTGCATATTTAACTGGAGCTGATAGTATACATCCAGGATTTGGATTCTTATCTGAAAATGCACAATTTGCAAGAATATGCCAAGAGTCAAATATAAAATTTATTGGTCCATCTGCAGAAGTTATTGAGCTATTAGGAAATAAATCAAATGCAAAAGAAATGATGAAAAATGCAGGTGTACCTGTAATACCTGGCTCAGAAGGAAGTATTAATGGATTAAAAGAAGCAATAACAATAGCAAATAAAATAGGATATCCTATAATGCTAAAAGCAGCTGCTGGTGGCGGAGGAAAAGGAATACGAATAGTAAACAATGATAAAGAGTTAGAAGCAAATTACAATATTGTAAAACAGGAAGCAAAAATTTCATTTAATGATGATGAAATTTATATAGAAAAATTTATAAAAAATCCGAGACATGTTGAAATTCAAATTTTGGCAGATGAACATGGAAATGTAATACATCTAGGTGAAAGAGATTGCTCAATTCAAAGAAGACATCAAAAAGTTATTGAAGAAACACCATCAACTGCAGTTGATGAAAAATTAAGAAATAAAATGGGAGAAGCTGCAGTAAAAGCAGCTAGAACTGCTGGATATTCTAATTGTGGAACAGTTGAATTTTTATTAGATAGTGACAAAAATTTTTATTTTATGGAAATGAATACAAGAATTCAAGTGGAACATCCAATAACAGAAATGCGAACAGGTTTAGATATTGTTAAAGAACAAATACGAATTGCTGCAGGAGAACCTTTAAGAATAAAACAAAAAGAAGTAAATTTTAAAGGACATTCAATAGAATGTAGAATAAATGCAGAAAACCCGGAAAAAAACTTCATGCCATGCCCTGGAAAAATAACAGGATTACACTTGCCAGGAGGAAATGGAATTAGAATAGATACAGCAATTTATGAAGGTTATACAATTCCAGCAAATTATGATTCAATGATAGCAAAGTTAGTTGTATTAGGAACAAATAGAAATGAAGCAATAGCAAAAATGAAAAGAGCATTAGAAGAGTTAGTAATAGAAGGAATAGAAACAAATAGAGATTTCTTATTTGAAATTATTAAAAACTTAAATTTTATAAGAGGCGATTTTGATACGTCATTTATAGAAAAAGAATTAAAGAAATAAGTGAGATAAGGTATGATTGTAGATAAAATAAAAAAAAGAGAACCAACAGCCAAAAGAAAAACTGCTAATATAGATATACCTGTTGGTAAGTGGATAAAATGCGATGAATGCAAAGAAATAATATATAGAGATACACTTAGAGAAAATTTAAGTATTTGCCCAAATTGCGGACATTATTTCAGAATGCACATAAATAAAAGACTAGAACTTGTAATAGATGAAGGAACATACAAAAAATTTGATTTAAATATTGAGACTACAAACCCTTTACAAATAGAGGAATACCCTAAAAAGCTAAAAACATTAAGAGAAAAAACAGGAATTAATGAAGCAGTAGCTTGTGGAACAGGAAAAATAAATGGAGAAGAAGTTGTTATATGTGTAATGGATAGTGGATTTTTAATGGGAAGTATGGGAATTGTTGTTGGAGAAAAAATAACATACTCAATTGAACAAGCAATTCAAAGAAAATTACCACTTATAATATTTTCTGTATCTGGTGGAGCAAGAATGCAAGAAGGAATAATTTCATTAATGCAAATGGCAAAAACTGTGTCAGCACTAACAAAATTAGATGAAGCAGGACTTTTATATATATCAGTACTAACAGATCCAACATATGGAGGAGTAACAGCTTCATTTGCCAGTTTAGGTGATATTGTTTTATCAGAGCCAAAAGCAATGATTGGATTTGCAGGTCAAAGAGTTATTGAACAAACAATAGGAGAATCATTACCAGAAGGTTTTCAAACAGCAGAATTTTTATTAGAACATGGATTTATAGATAAAATTGTAGAAAGAAAAGATTTAAAAGATACACTAGCAAAATTAATAAAATATCATAAGAACTAACCTAAAAGGGGGAAATATAATTGTATAAAAAAAGTTTAACTGCCTGGGAAAGAGTAGAAATAGCACGTAATCCAAAAAGAAAAACTGCTTTAGATTACATTAATGAGATATTTGATGAATTTATAGAATTACACGGAGATAGAAACTTTAAAGATGATAAATCTATTGTATGTGGATTAGCTAAAATTGGTGAACAAAATTTTACAGTAATAGCAGAGCAAAAAGGAAGAACAACTAAAGAAAATATTGAAAGAAATTTTGGAATGCCAAATCCTGAAAGCTATAGAAAAGCTATAAGATTTATGCATCAGGCTGAAAAATTTAATAGACCAGTAATTACTTTTATAGATACAAAAGGAGCATATCCTGGAATTGGAGCAGAAGAAAGGGGACAACGGAGAAGCAATTGCAAAATCAATGTTTGAAATGGCAAGATTAAAAGTTCCAATAATTTCAATTGTAATAGGAGAAGGTTCAAGTGGTGGTGCATTAGCAATTGGAGTAGGAAATAAAGTACTTATGCTTGAAAATGCAATATATTCAATACTTTCACCAGAAGGATATAGCAGTATTTTATGGAAAGATTCATCAAGATACAAAGAGGCTGCAGAAAAAATGAGACTAACGGCTAAAGATTTATATGATTTAAAAGTTATTGATAAAATAATAAAAGAACCACAAGAAGAAAATGAAGAAGAAAACTTTGAAAAAGTTGCAAAGACTTTAAAAAGAGAAATAAAAAATTTAATATTAGAAATGAAACAATGTACTACAGAACAGATTGTAGAGCAGAGATATGAAAAGTTTAGAAATATGGGTGAATATATAAATTTGTAGGAGGTAAAAATGTTATTAAAAGATAAAAAGATACTAATAATGGGAATAAGAAATAAATGGAGTATAGCATATGGAATAGCAAAATCAGCTTATGACAATGGTGCAAAGTTAATATTTACATACATGGGAGAAGAAAATAAAGAAAAAATAGAAGAGCTTATAAGTGAATTTGAAGGAAGCAAAGCATATGTATTAAATGGAGCATCAGAAGATGATTTAGTAAAAGAAACATTTACAAAAATAAAAAAAGAAAATGGAAAAATTGATGGAATAGTTCATGCAATAGCACATGCGAATACAGAAGATTTGCATAATGATTTTATATATACTAGTAAAGAAGGATTTAGCCATGCTAATGATGTAAGTGCATATTCTTTTGTACTTACAGCTAGAATTGCAAAAGAGATAGATATGTTGAACGAGAATGCAAGTTTAGTAACGTTAACATACTATGGCTCAAGCAAAGTATTAGAAGGATATAATGTAATGGGTATTGCAAAAGCTGCATTAGAGTCAAGTGTTAGATACTTAGCAAGCAATATGGGAAAAGAAGGATATAGAGTTAATGCAATTTCTGCAGGACCAATTAAAACATTATCTGCTAAAGGAATAAAAGATTTCTCATCAATTTTAACAGTTGTTGAAGAAAAAGCACCATTACATAGAAATGTAACAACTCTCGAAGTTGGAAATGTTGCAACTTTTATGCTAAGTGACATGTCTAAAGCAATTACAGGACAAGTAATTTATGCAGATAGTGGATATAATATCATGGGAATATAATAAAATTGAAAAGACCCGCGCACTATAGTGTAAGTACGCGGGTTTTTCTCCGTTCTTCGAGTGTGGACTTGCGGGTTGTGGGCTAGTGGACAATAACGGCCATCAGATGACCATCAAGATACCACGGAGCCACTGCGGAACGACCGGACCTCCGGCAGTGATGGGACGATGCGCATCAGCACGCAGGAAGCGGTTAATGTGCGTCTTAATGGTAACCGTACCGATGAAAGCGATGAAAGCCGAACCGAGAATCACGAGCATGCCCTCAAAGGGAGCCAGAATATCGATAGCGACCATGGCGATCACAGCAAGGAACATAAGACCCCACCAGCGATTCTGATTGTGAGCAGTCAGCGCCAAGGCGACGAAAGCAAAAATCAGGAGAACGCAGAAGGAGGTGACGGCACCGCTAGCAGCAAAGAGCGCTGCGAAAAACGGGTCGAGGAGCGAAAACACTCCGAGGAACAGCAAGATGAAAATGACCATGAAGATGATCCCTCCTATATAAGATAAAATATATTATATCACAAATGGCAATAAAAAACAAGCACATATAAATTGTTGTTATATGATCTAAAATATGATATATTCATATTATGGAAAATAAAATAAGAGAAAAAATATTTAGTTTAGCTGATAAAAAATATAAAGAATTTCATTCTGGACTTTGTCCAAACACTGATAATATAGTTGGCGTAAGAGTACCCATTCTTAGGGAATATGCTAAACAGTTAGTAAAAGATGGATTTGAAAAAAATTATCATGAAATAAAAAATGAATATTATGAAGAAATTATGCTAAAAGGAATGATGATAGGACTTAAAAAAATGGACATAAAAAATAAATTAGCATATATCGAAGAATTTATTCCATATATAGATAACTGGGCTATCTGTGACGTATTTGTAGCCGGATTAAAAATAAAAGAAAAAGAAGAATTTTATAAATTTATTCAGACATATTTATCAAATGATAGAACAGAATTTGAAATTAGATTTGGATTAGTTTCACTACTTGACTATTTTATAGATAAAGACCACATAAAGGATATTTTTAAAATCACAGATAAAATAAGAAAAGATGAATATTACGTTGAAATGGCAATAGCATGGCTGATTTCAATATGTTACATAAAGTTTCCAAATGAAACGAGAGAATATTTAAACAAAAATAAACTAAGTGATTTTGCATATAATAAATCTATTCAGAAAATAATAGAGTCAAGAAGAATAACTGACGAAGAAAAAAATATGTTACGAAAATTAAAAAGAAAATAATCATATAAATTTAAAGGAGTAATTATGTTAAAAATAGGATGTCATTTATCTGTTTCAAAAGGATTTTATGAAATGGGAAAACAAGCAGTATCAATAAATGCGAATACTATACAATTTTTTACTAGAAATCCACGTGGTGGATCAGCAAAAGAAATTGATGAAGAAGACGTTAGAAAATTTAAAGAACTAGCAAAAGAAAATAAAATAGAAGTATTGCTAGCACATGCACCATATACATTAAATGCATGTGCAGCTACAGAAAACATAAGAAATTTTGCCAAAAATACTATGGAAGATGATTTAAAAAGAATGGAATATTTTCCAGGAAACTATTATAACTTTCACCCAGGAAGCCATGTGGGGCAAGGAGTAGATATAGGAATTAATTATATTGTAGAAATGTTAAACGAAATAATAAAGCCAGAGCAACATACAAAAATTTTATTAGAAACAATGGCGGGAAAAGGCTCTGAAATAGGAAGAAACTTTGAAGAAATAAAAGAAATAATGGACAGAGTAGAACTTAAAGAACATATAGGAGTTTGCTTAGATACATGTCATATTTTTGATGGAGGATATGATATTGTAAATAAATTAGATGAGGTAATAGATGAATTTGATAAAATCATAGGCTTAAAAAATTTATATGCAATTCATTTAAATGATAGCATGAATACATTAGAATCACACAAAGATAGACATGCCAAAATAGGAGAGGGAAAAATAGGAATTGAAGCAATTACAAGAATTATAAATCATCCTAAATTGAGAAATTTACCTTTTTTCTTGGAAACTCCAAATGAATTAGAAGGATATGGTAAAGAAATAGCATTATTAAGAAGTAAATATGAAGAATAAAAAGAGAAATAAAAAAATAGACTTAACTTTAAGTTAAGTCTATTTTTTATTCTTCAGTAGTAGTTCCTGTCTTATCTGCAGTTGAAGGATTGCCATCAAGAGCAGTAGCAAAAGTTTGAACATTATAAGTTTTACCATCACTAGTTAATAAAATTGTTCCATTCTCATCAGTTCTATATATTTTAGCACCAGAATCGGAAATACGTTTAATTATTTCTGCAGAAGGATGAGAATAAGTATTATGCATTCCAACAGAAATAATTGCAGTTTCTGGCTTTACGCTTGATAAAAATTTTTCTGATGTACTTGTATCAGAACCATGATGACCAACTTTTAGAACATCTACATCAGGCCAAGAAAATTTATCTTCATTATCCTTTTCTGCATCTCCCATAAATAGAAAAGTCTTTTCACCATACACCATATGAATAACAATAGAATTAAGATTCAAATTTGATTGTTCTTCATTTTCAACAGACATTATAGTACATATACCATCACCAAGACCAAAAGTGTTTCCAACTTCACAGCGTGTTATTGAAAGACCTCTTGCTGAAATAGCTTCTAATACAGATTGAAAAGTAGCTGTGGTAGTAGTGGCATCAGGCATATAAATTTTACCAATTTCAAAATTATATATTATATCATCAAGTCCACCAATATGATCTTCATGAGGATGAGTACCAACCAAATAATCTATTTTTGAAATTCCTAATGAGGAAATATAATTTACTAAAAGTGGACCGTCTTCATTATTACCAGCATCAATAAGCATTGTTTGACCGTCTGCAATAACTAAAGCTGAATCTGCTTGCCCAACATCAAAATAATAAATCTGCAATTTTGAATCTGCAGAGACTACTGTATTTCCAACAGTATTAACAGAAATCATATTTGATGAATTGGTAGGAATGTTAAGATTTTCTTCTATTAAGTTATTAACTTCATCAGGAAATTGATTACTTACAAAAGCAGCAATAATCAATAAAATCCCAAGGAAAAGTGTGATAATAAAACCTCGTATTTGAGGATATTTCACACGCTTTTTTGCATGCTTCATAAAAACCTCCATTTCTATGCACCCTCATTATAAATATACTAATTTAAAAAATCAACATCTAATAAAAAATTAATAATAATGTAAAAAAATCTTAAAAAATACTTGCAAATATTAAATTTATGTATTAAAATTTATACAAAGTGGAGAGAAGTGGTGAAAAGTGGTTAGTAACCAGAAAGGGTGAGAAGCATGTTAATTGGTGAATTTGAACATTCATTAGATGTCAAAGGAAGATTAATAATGCCTGCAAAACTAAGAGATTCAATCGGTGATAGTTTTGTTGTAACTAAAGGTCTAGATGGTTGCTTATTTGCGTTTTCAAAATCAGAATGGGCAAACTTCGAAGAAAAATTAAAATCACTACCACTTTCAAACAAAAATTCAAGAGAATTTACAAGATTTTTTCTATCTGGTGCAACAGAATGCGAAATAGATAAGCAAGGTAGATTTTTAATACCAAATAATTTAAGAGAAGTTGCAGGATTGACAAAAGAGGTTGTAATTATTGGTGTAGGAACCAGAATTGAATTTTGGGATAAACAAAAATGGAACAATTATAACAATGATGAAAATATTTCTGTTGAAGATATCGCAGAAAATATGACAATGCTTGGTATATAACTTGCAAAAGTTTATATAAAATACAAAAGACAAAAAACAAAGATACAAAAGATTTTAAATTTACCAAAGATAAAGGCAGTCTTTTGACTGCCCAACATTAAATTAATTACAAAAGAATTTTAAAGATACAAAAGAAACTTTAAAATTCCAAAGATATATTAATATACAAAAGATAAATTAAAACAAAAGATAAATCATAATCAGGGGTATATCCCCTGATTATGAAAAAATAATACTTAAATATGTAAAGACAGTTGGTAAATTTAAAATACCAACTTTTATAGTTTTTATAGAAAAAAGGTAAATTTAATGGAATTTGTACATAAATCAGTATTATTAAAAGAAAGCATAGAAGAATTAAAAATTAAACCTGATGGAATATACGTTGATGGAACTATAGGAGGAGCAGGTCATAGCAGTGAAATTATAAAGAAAATGTCTTCAAAAGGAACATTAATTGGAATTGATAAAGATGAAGATGCACTTAAAGCATCAAAAGAAAGATTAAGCCAATACCCAAACGTAATATATTACCACGGAAACCACGACAATCTAAAAGAAATACTAAAAGAATTAAATATAGATAAAGTTGATGGAATACTATTGGATTTAGGTGTTTCATCATATCAACTAGATGAAAGAAATAGAGGTTTTAGCTATCTAGGCGAAAATATTCTAGATATGAGAATGGACAAAGAACAGGAACTAGATGCTAGATTTGTAGTAAATAAATACTCTGAAGAAAAGTTAGCAAATATAATTTATGAATATGGTGAAGAAAGATTTTCTAGGCAAATTGCAAAAAATATTTGCATAGAAAGAAAAAAAGCAAAAATAGAAACGACAAAACAACTAGTTAATATTATAGAAAAATCAATACCAGCAAGATTTAGAACATCTGATTCACATCCAGCTAAACGAACATTTCAAGCAATAAGAATTGAAGTAAATAATGAAATAGAACCATTGTATAAAACAATAACAGATTCAATAGATTGCTTAAAATCAAAAGGTAGATTATGTGTAATAACATTTCATTCATTGGAAGACAGAGCAGTAAAAAAAGCATTTACAAGTGCAGAAGGGAAATGTATATGTCCGCCAGGACTGCCATATTGTGCATGTGGAGCTGTAAAAAAAGGAACAATAATAACTAAAAAGCCAATATTACCTACAAAAGATGAAATAGAAGAAAATTCAAGAAGTAAAAGTGCTAAATTAAGGGTTATAGAGAAAATTTAAAAAGGAGGTGCAGGGATATGGCAATGCAAAGATCAATGAAATATCAATATGAAACTAGCCCAAGAAAATTGCAACCAGAATATAGACCGGTCAGAAAAAAATATCCTACTAAATCTACTGCACCAAAAAAGAAAGTTTCTAATTCAACTAAAGTAACAGCAGCGCAAAGAAGAGTTAGAAAAAGATTAATAATAGCACTGTTTATAATATTTGCATCAATATTTACAATAAGTTATAGAAGTTCACAAATAGATGAAGCTTTTACAAAAGGCGAAGAAATGAAACAATCTTATCTAGCAATAGAAAAAGAGAATGATCAATTAAAAGTAGATATAGAAAATAGTTTAAACTATAATAACATAGAGCAAGCTGCTAAAGAAATGTTAGGAATGCAAAAACTTTCAAATAAACAAACAATATACGTAAATTTACCTAAGAAAGATTATATACAAGCTGCAACAGAAGGCGTAGTAATAGAAGATGAAGGATTTTTAACAAAAATCCTAAATGAACTAAAAAACTTATTTTAATAAAAAGAAATAATTGATAACTAATTATTTCTTTTTTTATTTAAATATTATATAATTATAAAAATTTATAGAGGTAAAATATATGGAAGAAATTGTTTTTGTAACACATAATAAAGGAAAAGCTAAATCAGCGGAAAGACATTTTAAAAATATCAAGTTTACAACTTATGATTATGAATTAGATGAACCTAGAAGTGATGATCTGAAAGTCATAGCAACGGCTAAAGTGAAACAAGCTTATGAAGTAGTAAAAAAACCTTGCATTGCACTGGATTCTGGTTTCTTTATTGATGAACTAAATGGATTTCCAAAGGCTTTTGTAAATTTTTCTTTAGAGACAATAGGAATTGATGGAATATTAAAATTAATGGAAGGAAAAGAAAATAGAAAGGCAAAATTTGAAGAATGTTTAGCCTTTTATGATGGAAAAGAAATATATTATTTTTTTGGAGAACATCCAGGAACATTAGCAACACAAAGGCAAGGAGAAGACCGAAAAGAAAAATGGTCAGATTTATGGTATATCTTTAAACAAGAAGGATGTGATAAAACTATTGCACAAATGAAGGCTGAGGAAGTAGAGGATAATAATATTGCAATAAAATCTGATGGAGCAATGAAAAAATTTGCAAAATGGTATGAGAAAAAAATAAGTAAAAGGAGAATATGAGAATGAAAAAAATAAAAATAATACTATTTGCAATAATTTTAATTTTTGCAATTATATTAATTGCAGAAATTGACTCAAAGTATTTTGTGAAAACTAAAAATAATAATCCAAATGAACAAATAACTGAAAGTACACAAGAATATGATGTAAATAAATTTGAAAAAGAATACAGTATGCAGAATGGAGGATACTTTGCAAAAATTGATAATGTTGTTATATTTTTAGATCCACTTCAATACGAACTATATGAATTTGATTTAGAAGATAAAACTGGCAAAAAATTGAACTTACCAGAAGATAAAGCTGAAAAGATATATTTCGATGGTGACAATATTTATTGTATGCCAAGCCATTATAGAGGAAAGGGAATATACAAAATAGATTTAGATGGAAATATTACAAAAATATATGATGGAGAATCAATTCAATTATGGATTACTGAGGATAAAATATATTTTGTAGATCAAATTGGTTATGATGATATAAATGCAACTCCACAAGGAAACTTATGCATCATGGATAAAGACGGAAAAAATAAAGAAATATTAATAAAAAATGTAAAAAATTATTTTAAAATAAACCAAGACTACATATATTACACAGATCAAAATGATAGAGATCTTTACAGAGTAAAAATTGGTGAGGAGCCAGAAAAACTTGCAGAAGGAAGGACATATATTACACAAGTAACAGACGAATGCGTTGAATACATTGACTTTGAAGATGGAGAAAAACATAGAGTATTACACTTAGATAACATGCAAAATGATGAAATTGGAAGATTTGGAAATAGCATAAAATATGAAGATAATATATACATATTTACAAGAAAAATAATAGGGGATGACAACAGCGTAGAGGATGAATACACATTATTTAATATTAATTCAAGCAATAATCAAAAAGAAGAAATGATAAAAAATTCATCTCCTTTAGAATATTTATACCATATATATAATGGATACGCATATTTTAGAGGAACAGACAATGGATATAGGGTAAAAATTGATGAAAATTCAAATAATAAAGAAGAGATCCAAAATAAATATTCATATTTCATGTATAATTATGCATATGGATTTAACTATGAAGAATCAGAATTAAAAAGTATGAGTATATTAAATTTAGATACAATGGAAGAAGAAATAATAGAATTAAAATAATATATTATTGAAAAAATACATTTATATGTGTTATACTTGGCGAGGAAAGGAAGAAGACATGGAAATAAAAATTTCGGATAAAATTAAATATGTAGGAGTTAATGATAAAACATTAGACTTATTTGAAAGTCAATATATAATTCCAAATGGAGTATCATATAATTCTTATATAATAAAAGATGAAAAAACAACAATCATGGATACTGTTGATAAAAGAGCTGTTACAGAATGGATTAAAAACGTTGAAAAAGAACTAGGAGAGACTAAACCAGAATATTTAGTAGTTTCACATTTAGAGCCAGATCATTCAGCTGGAATAGAAACAATTACAGAAAAATATCCAGATATGAAAATAGTACTAAGTAAAAGAGCAGCAGACATGTTACCACAATTTTTCGAAAAAGACTTATCAAGTAGATATGTTATTGTTGGAGAAGGAGAAAGCCTTGAATTAGGAGAACACAAATTAACTTTTGTCATGG
This sequence comes from uncultured Clostridia bacterium, assembly GCA_947594845.1. Classification (GTDB taxonomy): domain Bacteria; phylum Bacillota; class Clostridia; order TANB77; family CAG-508; genus UMGS1994. The sequence goes on from CANQEI010000004.1 coordinate 98,047, forward strand.
CACCAATGGTACATTGGCCAGAAGTAATGTTTTCATATGAGTCAACAGAAAAAGTGCTATTTTCTGCAGATGGATTCGGAAAATTTGGAGCATTAGATACTGACGAAGATTGGGATTGCGAAGCTAGAAGATATTACTTCAATATTGTTGGAAAATATGGAGCCCAAGTTCAATTAATATTGAAAAAAGCAGCTACATTAGATATAAAAACTATTTGTCCTTTACATGGTCCAATATTAAAAGAAAATTTGGAACATTATATTAATAAATATGATATTTGGAGTAGCTACAGGCCAGAAGATAAAGGAATACTTATAGCTTATAATTCTATTCATGGAAACACAGCTAAAGCTGTAGAAAAAATGAAACAATTATTAGAAGAAAATAATGCTGAGAAGGTAGTTGTTAGTGATTTAGCAAGAGACGATATGGCAGAAGTAATAGAAGATGCTTTTAGATATGATAGAATTATTATAGCATCACCAACATATGATGCTGGTTTATTCCCAACAACAGAAAAATTTTTAAGACATTTAAAACACAAGAATTATCAAAATAGAAAAGTTGGAATAATTGAAAACGGTTCATGGGCACCAATGGCAGCAAAATATATTAAAGAAATATTAAATGAAATGAAAAATATAACAATAGTTGAACCAATAGTAACAATAAAGACAAGTATGAAAGCTGAAAATGTTGAAGAAATGAAAAAGTTAGCAAAGGAAATTACAAAATAAATAAAAAATAGAAAGGAGAAAAATAAAATGAAATATGAATGCTTAGTATGTGGACACATATATGACGAGGAAGTAGAAGGAGTTAAATTTGAAGACTTACCAGAAGATTGGGTATGCCCTCTATGTGGAGTTGGAAAAGATATGTTTAAAAAAGCTGAATAAATAAAAAAGATTATCTTGAAAAAGATAATCTTTTTTATTTACTTAAGGAAGATAACATATTTAGTTATTAAAAATGTAATATAAAATCAACTTTACTTATTTTTTTTCTTACCTTTACGTGAGTTCAATTTTCCTGATTTCTTTAATTCTGCTATTCTTCTAGCATTTCTATTTTCAACTTTACTTATTTTTGCAGAACCATTTCTTGTTTGTTTGCCTACTGTTGCAGCATTTTCTTTTTTCATTCTTAAAGCTATAATAATTAATAGACTTCCAACAATAGCAGTTGTAATTACACCAGCTCCACCAGCTTCTGGTAAAGTAGGTTTTTTAACTAAGTCATTTACAATTTCCATAGTACTACTATAAGAATTTTCGTCTATTGTAAATTCAATTGGATCTTTTAATCTTTTATATTTATCTCCGTTTTCAGCTACAGGTGCTTGAACTTCAACTAAATAATATGTTCCATATACAAGTCCTGACACATAAAACTCACCATAGTCGAAGCCACTATCTGGCATAAATACTAAGTCGTCACCATACATATCTTTTATAAAATTATTATTTTTTGCATCTTCAATGCTATTAGCTATTTTAAATTTTGCTCCTACTAATGGGTAATAAGTAGCATTTACTTTTTTAAAAGATTTTGCTCCTTCTTGAGTTGTTATTGACTTTTCTGCACATTTGAAATTTTCATCCCCAAAAGCATATATCTTTGTATCTACATACAAAGTAGCATAATCTCTATCCGTACGATTAATAATAGATAAGTTAATGGTCAAATATTTTTTTGCTTGTCCATTGCCAGAATAATTAGCTAGTTTATTTTTTCCGTCTGCTGTTAAATTTATTGTTAAAATTGTATTATTTGTACTAGAAGACTTAGTTTCATTAATTGTGTAATCTAAATCTTTCTGAAGTTTTTCATCTCCCATACTAAGTTCTATAGAGCTATCTAAAAAATCTATTCCTCTATAAATAGTGTATGTAGATTTATCACCATATACATAATATTGTTTAGAAGTATATTCAATTTCAAAATTCTCTATAGTTGAGATAGATTGTGGTATTTCCAAATTAGTTTTATAAGAGATCATATTTGCTTTTGCATATGATTGTATAAAATCTACTGATAAAATGTTTTCAAATCCATCATTTTTTATAATTACTGGACCTGTTATTTCTACTTTTTCACCAGAAGATTTTATCTCTCTTTTTCCGGCAGTGTTTCCATTTACATATACTTCAAAATTAAAAACTTCTGTGTTCGATGGCATTTTATATCCACGAGGAGATTCTATTTGTATGACTTTATATTCACCAACTTTAAGTGCATCCCACGTAATATTTCCAAATGAATCTGTAGTTTTTGTTGTATTATATACATCTGCATAATTACCATCTTCACCTTTTAGTTGAAGTTTAAATTTTCCGTTTATCAATACTTCATTTGTTAAAGAATCTTGAAGTTGAATACTGAAGTCTGAAGAAACTTTAGTATATGGAAAACAGTTATTATATTCTGGACGATCATCACTCTTTGGCATATAACTTGATTCAGAAATTTTTACTTCTTTTATATAATTTTCTCTTTTATAACCATCAACAACTTTAGTTTCTACAATATAATAATTACCGTACACTAATCCCATAACCTGTGCGCTCCAAGATACTTTGCTATATGAACTTGTTGAGTTTGCAGGTACCTCTCCAGTCTTATATTCAGTACAAAGAACTATATCAGTTCCATTTTTATCCTTTAAGAATTTATTTTGTGCGGCGTCTTCTTCAGAAAGAGCAATTTTATATTCATTACCATCAATATGTGCAACATCTAACGCAGTAGAAGGAACGCGACCTACTTCTGAATCCCAAGCTGATATATGAACTCCTGATAATTTAATATCTGTACCAGTTAGTGAAGATATAATATTTTCATCCAATTTAGCTTCTAATTTACAAGATAATGTATAATACAACTTGTTTGACATTTGAGAATGTGTCCAACCATAATTATTAGAATGCTCTAAAGGTATAGGTTGATTTTCAGAAAATAATCTATACTTTATGTTAATATTATCTACTCCAGCATTTATTATTTTTTCTTTTCCTGTATCTGTAAAAGTTATTTTATTTTTTAATCTATAATTTTCAACTGAAATTTCTTCATCTTGAATATTATAATCAGTATTGTTTTTAAGTTCAGTTTCCCCAACCTTTATAGATAAAGAACTTTGATCAAAAGAAGCGTGAATCTTTAAATCATATGAACCATAGGTAACAAAATACTGACCATTAGATATTTCTATAGAATAATTATTAGTTACTTTTAATTCAGAAGGTATGTTTATTGTAGCAGTGTATTCTATTATATTTCCTTTTGCTTGAGTTTGAATGCTTTCTGATGAAGAAGCCAACATATTTGGTTCTAATGATGGTTCACTTTCTAATGAATTATTTGCACTGTTTGCCAAATTTTCTGCGGTGCTATTTGAAGAATTATTTGATTGTTCTTGATTTTCTGATTCAGTAGACATTTCTAAATTATCTTCCTGAAAATCTTCTTCTGGTTCTTTCAAATTTTCTGTAGATTCGGTTAGTATTTCATTTTCACTTTTTTCAACCGAATTTTCAAGTTTTTCTTTGTCAACTTGGTTAACTTCATCTACTTCATTTTCTGGAATTTCACCATTTTCAATAATTTCATTTAGTGCACTTATAGAATTTTCTTTTTTCTGACTTATTATTAATGTCTGATGCATAATTATTGCAACAATGAGTAATAATCCTATAATTATTGAGATTTTAAATTTTTTACTTTTAAATATTCTCTCTTTCTTTTTCATTTTTTTTTACCTTCTATTAAATTTTTTCTTTCTTTTAATGAAATTTTACTTTTAAAATATATTCAATGCAATGGCAGAAGTATCCTTTTAAAGAAATTGTTACACAAAAAATAAAAGAATGAAAAAAATAAATATATTTGTAATATTTATTTTTTTTAGATACATTCATAAAGAATCATTATAAAAATTTCATAGTACAAGACATAAATGAATAATTTGTATAAAGGAGAAATTATGGGATTTTTAGATATTAAAAAAAGAACAAGAATAATGCTTTTCATAATGATATTTTTATTTGGTGCATTAATAATTCGAATAGGATGGATACAAATTATTAAAGGAAAATATTATAGTAATTTAGCATTTCATCAACAGAATTTAGATAGAGAAATAACTGCCAAACGAGGAATAATTTACGATAGAAATGGAAATATACTAGCAATGAGTGCTAGTAGTGAAATGATAACAATAAATCCAAATAATATACCCAAAGATAAGAAAGAGATAGTTGCACAAACAATTTCAAAAATTTTAGAAATAGATTATGAAAAAGTAATAAAAAAGGTAAATAGAAATAGCTCTATAGAAATTATTTCTAAGAAAGTAGAAAAAGAAAAAAGCAATGAATTAAGAAAATGGCTAATAGATAATAATATCGAAAATGGGATAAATATAGACGAAGACACAAAAAGATATTATCCATATGGAACACTGGCTTCACAAATAATTGGATTTTGCGGAACAGATAATCAAGGATTAAATGGCATTGAAGCAAAATATGAAGAAACATTAAAAGGAAAATCCGGAAGTATAAGTAAAGTAACAGATGCGAAAGGAAAAAATATAAAATCAGAAGAAGAAAATTATGAAGAAGCAAAAGAGGGAGATAGTATAGAATTAACAATAGATAGTAATATACAACAAATTGTTGAAAAACATTTAGAAGAAGCTTGTATTGACAATAAGTGTACAGATGGTGGAAATATTATAGTAATGAACCCTAAAAATGGGGATGTATTGGCAATGGCAACATATCCAAACTATAATTTAAATGAACCATTTAAAATAAATAATCAAGAACTAGAAAATGTTTGGGAAAGTCTTTCTTCTGAAGAAAAAAATACAAATTTACAGGCAATGTGGAGAAATAAAGCAATTGCCGACACATACGAACCTGGTTCAACATTTAAGTTAGTTACAGCATCAGCATCATTAGAAGAGGGAATTACCCAAACAGATAAAGCTGGAGAATTTTCTTGCTCTGGAGGAATAGAAGTTGCTGGAGTCAGAATTAAATGTTGGAGATATTATAGACCACATGGCTCAGAATCCCTAAGGCAAGCATTAATGAACTCTTGTAATCCAGTATTTATAGGATTGGGACAGAGATTAGGAGTAGAAACTTATTATAATTACTTAGAGAAATTTGGATTTTTGCAAAAAACAGGTATTGACCTGCCAGGTGAAGCTGGAAGTATATTTTTGGCAAAAGAAAAAGTAGGACCAGTAGAGCTTGCAACTATTAGCTTTGGTCAAAGATTTGAAGTGACACCTATACAAATGGCAACAATGTTATCAACAATAGCTAATAAAGGAATATATGTAAAACCTAGATTAGTAAAAGCAATAATTAATTCAGATACAGAAGAAAGAACAGAGTTAGAACCAGAATTTAAAAACAGAGTAATTTCACAAGAAACTTCTGAAAAAGTTTTAGATATGATGGAAACAGTAGTAGCAGAAGGAACAGGAAAAAATGCTAAAGTTGAAGGATATAGAATAGGAGGAAAAACAGGAACATCGGAGGATGGTGTAAATACAGGAAAATATGTAACATCATTTATAGGAGTAGCTCCGATAGATGATCCAGAAATTGTAATGCTAATCACTTTATATAATCCAACTGGTGAAGGGGGGCATCAAGGTGGTGGAGTTGCAGCACCAGTCGGAGGGAAAATATTTGAAGAGGTATTACCATATTTGGAACTACCAAAAGAAGAAGAGAAATTAAAAGATGTAAAAGTTCCAGATTTAATAGGAAAAACAATAAAAGAAGCAGAAAACATATTAAAGGAAATTAATTTACAAATAAAATTAGATGAAAATGAAACTGATAAAAGTAAAGTTATTACTAGGCAAATTCCGGAAAAAGATGTTAATATAAAAGAAGGTAGTAGCGTAATTGTACATACAGATTAAAATAAAAATAAATACTATACAAAAAAATTTTTTAAGTATATAATAAAAAGAGATTTTTTTAATTAGGAGAGATCAAAAGTGAAATTAAGTGATATTTTAAATGGAATCAGCGATTTAAAGGCAAAAGGAAACATCGATATAGACATTAAATCAATTGAAAGTGATTCTAGAAAGGTAGTAGCAGGTTCATTATTTGTAGCTGTTACAGGGTATGATGTTGATGGACACGATTACATAGGAGAGGCACTAAAAAATGGAGCATCAGCGGTTTTAGTTGAAAATATTGACAAGTTAAGAAATATACAATTACCGGAAAATGTTACTTTTATAATTACAAAAGATACACGATATGCATTAGCAATTTGTGCATGTAACTTCTACGGAAATCCATCAAAAAAATTTAAATTAATAGGTGTTACAGGAACAAAAGGAAAAACAACAACAACTTATATGATAAAAACATTATTAGAAGCACAAGGAAAAAAAGTTGGATTGATTGGAACAATAGAAAATTACATTGGTGAAGATAGTTTGGGAGAAAGTGATAGAACGACTCCAGAAAGCTTAGAACTTCAAAAAATATTTGCACAAATGGTACAAGAAAAAGTAGAATTCGTAGTAATGGAAGTATCTTCACAAGCTTTGAAACTAAATAGAGTTGCAGGCTCAAACTTTGACATAGGAGTTTTTACAAACTTTTCAAAAGAGCATATTAGTCAAAAAGAGCACAGTGATATGGAAGAATACTTTAATTCAAAAATGAAACTTTTCTCAATGTGTCAATTAGGATTTGTAAACATAGATGACTTTAGAGGGGCAAGAGTAAAAAAAGAAGCTAAATGCCAAATTAAAACATATGGAATAGATAATGCTTGTGATTTACTTGCAAAAGATATAACTATAACAAATGTAGGAGTAGACTTTAAAGCAAAACTTATAGATAAAAATGAAAGAATAAAAGTTGATATTCCAGGAAGATTTAGTGTTTACAATTCGTTAGCAGCAATTTCTGTAGCATTATACTATGGATGTTCACCAGAAATAATAAAAACGGCATTGGAAAACATAAAAATACCAGGAAGAAGTGAATTAGTTCCAAATAAAAGAGAACTAAGCATAATGATTGATTATGCACATTCACCAGAAAGCCTAGAAAATATATTACAAGCAGTAAAAACATATACTAAGGGAAGATTAATATTAGTATTTGGATGCGGCGGAGATAGAGATACAACCAAAAGACCAATAATGGGAGAAATAGCAGGAAGAATAGCAGACTATACTATAGTTACGTCAGATAATCCACGTACAGAAGATCCTAAAAAAATAATTGATGACATAGAAAAAGGTATTTCAAAAACAAAAGGAAAATATGAAGTTATAGAGGATAGAAAACAGGCAATTGAAAAAGCTATAAAAATGGCAAACAAAAAAGATATAATTATATTAGCTGGAAAAGGTCATGAACCATATCAAGAAATAAATAAAGTAAAATATCCTTTTGATGAAAGAGAGATAGTAAAAGAAATCATAAACAATATGAAATAAGGAGTGAAAACATTGGAATTTCAACTTAAAATATTACTAGTATCATTTTTTGCAACTATAGTACTAGGAATATTTATGATACCAATTCTAAGAAGACTTAAGGTAGGGCAATCAGAAAGAGAAGATGGGCCAAAGTCACATTTAAAGAAAAGTGGTACACCGACAATGGGTGGAATAATTATGGCAATTTCAATAATTGGTGCAACTATTTTTGCTTTTGTGCACTATATTGGAAAAGAACCAGAAGTTGGTGAAAAATTAATACCACTAATAATTGCCACAATAGGTTTCGGAATAATAGGATTTATTGATGATTATAAGAAGGTTATTTTGAGAAATACAGAAGGATTAAAGCCATCAGCTAAAATGTTTGGATTACTTATTATATCAATATTATATGTAATATATTTGGAAAAAGTTCTAAAAATAGGAACAGACATGATAATCCCATTTTTCAAAACGACAATCCATTTACCAGCAATAATATATATACCTTTCACAATATTAGTAATGCTAGCAACAACAAATGCAGTTAATCTAACTGATGGAGTGGATGGTTTAGCAACTTCTATAACTTTAGTAATAACGACAACAATTACTGTAATTGCTATAATTTTTGGAGTAAAAGAAATAGTTATATTAGGAAGCATAGTTTGTGGGGTATGCTTAGGATTTTTAATATTCAATTTAAATAAAGCAAAAGTATTTATGGGAGATACAGGTTCACTACTATTAGGTGGAGTGGTATCTTGCAGTGCAATATATTTAAAAATGCCATTAATAATTTTGATAATTGCTGCTGTGCCAGTTGTAGAAACATTGTCAGTAATTATCCAAGTAGCATACTATAAAAGAACTAAAAAAAGAATATTCAAAATGACACCAATTCATCACCACTTTGAATTATGTGGATGGAAAGAAAATAAAATTGTTTCTACATTTAGTTTTGCTACAATTGCATTATGTATAATAGGATTATTTTCAGTGATTTAATAAAAGGGAGAAGAAATGGCAAAGAAAAAGAAATTTGAGTCAATTTCAAAAAAACCATACGATTTTACATTGTTAATAACTGTGTTTATTCTTTTAGGTTTAGGAATAATAACTGTACTGTCAGCGAGTTCTCCAACAGCACTAGCTGAAACAGGAAATGACAGCTATAAATATGTAAAAAGGCAAATACTATCTGCTGTAGTTGGGATATTTTTGATGTTTGGACTTTCAAAAATAGATTATAGAGTTTGGCAAAAAAAGTATAAAATAATTTTTGTAGGCTCAATATTAATTTTACTTAGTACATTAGTTTTTGGTGCATCAAGCAATGGTGCAACAAGATGGGTAGATTTAGGATTTATATCATTTCAACCGTCAGAGCTAGCAAAAGTTGGAATAATAATATTTTATTCTGCTTATTTAGCCAAAAATAAAGATAAATTGAAATCTATAAAAGAAGGCTTTATAAAACCACTAGTGTTAATTATTCCTGTAGTTGCCATTGTACTTTTACTTCAAAACCATTTTAGTGCAACATTAGTAATATGTATGCTAGTTGCAATATTAATGATATTGTCTGGTTGTAGAATAAGATACTTTATATTATTTGGAGTTCCTATTGTGGTAGCAGCAGTATCAGCTTTATTACTAGGAGGTCAGGGATTCAGATTACAAAGAGTTGTAACTTTCATGGATCCATGGCAAGATGCCTCAGGAAAAGGATGGCAAATAATACAAAGCTTATATGCTATAGGTTCAGGAGGAATTTTTGGAGTTGGATTAGGAAATAGCAAACAAAAATATCTATACATACCAGAGCCACATAATGATTTCATTTTTGCCGTTTTAGCAGAAGAATTGGGATTTGTGGGATGTGCACTAGTTATAATACTATTTGCAATATTAATTTGGAGAGGAATAACAATATCAATGAAAGCTCCAGATATGTTTGGAAGTTTATTAGCAGCAGGAATAACTTCTATGATTGGTATACAAGTATTAATAAATATTGCTGTTGTAACATCATCTATGCCAGTAACTGGTATGGCTTTACCGTTCTTTAGCTATGGAGGAACAGCGCTAATGATAATATTATCATCTATAGGAATCTTATTAAGTGTTTCAAGAGCAACAAACAGGACTTAGGAAGGATTGTGATTTTTAATGAAAGCAATAATTGCTGCTGCAGGTACAGGAGGACATATAAATCCAGGACTTGCAATTGCAAACAAAATTAAAGAAAAAGAAAGAGATTCAGAGATTATTTTTATAGGAACAAATAGAGGAATTGAAAATGATTTAGTTCCTAGAGCTGGATATGAATTAAAAACAATTGAAGCATATGGGATAAGCAAGAAAATATCAGTAAAAACAATAAAAAATAATATAAAAACAATCAAAGGATTTAAACAAGCAAGAAAAATAATAGAGGAATTTAGACCTGATATAGTAATTGGAACTGGTGGATATATTTGTGGAGGAACAATAAGCGCTGCATATAAATTAGGAATACCTGCTGTTATACATGAAAGCAATGCATATCCAGGAAAGGCAACTAAATTCTTAGAAAACAAATTAACAAAAATATTTTTAGGATTTGATGAAACTAAAAAATATTTTAAAGATAAAAGTAAAGTAATAACAACAGGTACGCCAACTAAAGTAAAAGAGCAGCTATATTCAAAAGAGGAAAAACAAAAAATTCTAACAGATTTAGGATTAAACATTTCATTGCCGGTAATACTTGCATTTGGAGGAAGTCAAGGAGCTAAAGCTATTAATGAAGCTATAGTAGAATTAATAAAAGAAGGAAAAAATAAAGATTATCAAATCATATGGGCTGCAGGACAAAAACAATATGAAGGCATAAAGGAAGAATTATTAGAAAACGGAATAAATATCAATAATATAAAGAATACTAAAATAGTTCCATACATATATAATATGAGTGAAATTATGAACGTTTGCGATATAATTGTAGCAAGAAGTGGGGCTATGACAATAACAGAGATATCGCTAGTTGGTAAACCTGCTATATTTATTCCTCTACCAAGTAACTCAGCTAATAGACAGATTGATAATGCAAATGTATTAGCTAAAATAGGGGCAGCAAAAATAATCTTAAATGAAGATGTTAATGCAGATAATTTACATCAAAGTATTAGTGAAATGATTAAAGACCCAAATGAATTACAGCAAATGGGACTAAGAGCAAAAAAAATAGCCAAATATGATGTAGAAGAAAAAATATATAATGAAATTAAAAAAGTAATAAAATAAAGACGAGGAGAACATTCCTCGCCTTTATTTTGGTAAAAAAGTATAATATACTTGCAAAAAGAATAATAATGAATTAAAATACAAAAAGATTATAAAAAGGAGGCCAAAGTAAATGACCGATAAACTGATAATTGTAGAATCCCCAGCTAAGGCTAGTACAATAAAAAAATTTTTAGGTGGGAATACAAAGGTCGTAGCTTCAATGGGACACATTAGAGATTTGCCAAAATCTAAATTAGGAATAAATATAGAAAATGATTTTGAACCAGAATATATAAATATAAGAGGAAAAGCAAGTTTAATAAATTCTCTAAAAAAAGATGCAAAAGAAGCTCAAAAAGTATATTTGGCAACTGACCCTGACCGTGAAGGAGAAGCAATAGCATGGCATTTAGCATATATTTTAGGTATACCAGCTGATGAAATTTGCAGAATAACTTTTAATGAAATAACAAAGGAAGCAGTAAAAGAAGCTGTAAAAAAGCCAAGAAAAATAGATTTAAATTTGACTGATGCACAACAAGCAAGAAGAGTTTTAGATAGAATAGTTGGATATAAAATAAGCCCAGTTCTTTGGAAAAAAGTAAGAAGAGGACTATCAGCAGGAAGAGTTCAATCAGTTGCAGTTAAATTAATTTGCGATAGAGAAAATGAAATAGAAAACTTTGTTCCTATAGAATATTGGAACATTACAGCAATACTTTCAGAAGAAAAAACTAAAAAAGAATTTGAATCAAAATTAATAGGAAAAAATAAAGAAAAGATTGAAATACACTCAAAAGAAGAAGTTGACTCAATACTTAAAGAATTGGAAGAAGCTAAATTTATTGTTGAAGATGTTACAACAGGTGAAAAGAAAAGAACACCAGCTCCACCATTTACAACTAGTACTATGCAACAAGAAGCGTCAAGAAAACTTTCTTTCCCAATCAGAAAAACAATGTCAGTTGCTCAAGGATTATATGAAGGTGTAAAAATTTCTGATAGAGGAGTTACTGGATTAATCACTTATATGAGAACAGACTCAACAAGAATTTCAGAAGAAGCTAGAAAAATTGCAAAAGATGTCATCGAAAGAAATTTTGGAGAAGAATACTATGAAAATAGGTATTATAAAGTTAAAAGCGATTCACAAGATGCACATGAAGCAATAAGACCAACATATCCAGATCTTTCACCAGAAAAAATTAAAGATGATTTAACACCAGATCAATATAAACTATATAGGTTAATTTATAATAGATTTATAGCAAGCCAAATGGCTGCAGCAGTTTATGACACAATTTCTATTGATATAAATGCAAAAGATTATAATTTTAGAACTAGTGGACAATCAATTAAATTTAAAGGGTTCATGTGTCTATATGTTGAAGATACTGATAACGAAACTGAGTCTGAAGAACTAGGAATTGCTAATATTCCATATTTAAATAAGAAAGATGAATTAAATAAGAAGGATATAGAATCTAAACAAAGCTTTTCAGAACCACCACCAAGATATACTGAAGCAAGTCTTGTAAAAACATTAGAAGAAAAGGGAATAGGAAGACCAAGTACTTATGCTCCAATAATTACAACAATACTTGCAAGAAATTATATAGAAAAAGTACAAAAACAATTAGTACCGACAGAATTAGGTAAAATTGTAAACAAACTACTTGTAGAGAATTTTAAAGATATAATAAATGTTGAATTTACAGCCGAAATGGAAGAACAATTTGATGAAATTGCTGAAGGAAAACAAAAATGGAAAGAGACTATTAGAGAATTTTATAAGCCATTTTCACAAGTAGTAGAAAAAGTAGAAAAAGAACTAGAACATGTAAAATTAGAATATGAAGTTTCTGATGTTAAATGCGAAAAATGCGGAAGAAACATGGTAATAAAAATTGGCAAATATGGAAAATTCTTAGCATGTCCAGGATATCCGGAATGCCGAAATGCAAAACCATTGGTAGAAGAAATTGATGTTCCATGTCCTAAATGCGGAGGAAAAGTCCAAATAAGGAAAACCAAAAAAAGAAGAAACTATTACATATGTGAAAATAATCCTAAATCATGTGATTACATATCTTGGAATAAACCAAAACCAGGAGAAAAATATGAAGAGACTGATGAAGAACTAAAAAAAGAAATAAAAAAGCGAAAAACTACTAAAAAAGAACATCAACAAAAAAGAAAACTTCAAAGAAAAAATAATAAAACTACCAGCTGGTAGTTTTATTATTTTTTAAATTAATTAAAAATTATGTTGACAAGGGTGAAAAATGGTGTTAAAATACGAAACAGTTCGACAGATTCTGACAAAAAATATTATAAAAAAATAAACTAAAAAATTTTAAAAAA
>CANQEI010000005.1 GCA_947594845.1 uncultured Clostridia bacterium
CAGTATAATCCAATGACAGATGTAAATCAGAATGGACAAGTAAATCAATACAATCCAGAAAATCAGTATAATCCAATACCAGATGTAAATCAAAATAATCAGGGTATTCAGTATGATCCAATGTATGAAGCAAATCAAAACAATTCAGGTATTCAATATGATCCAATGACTGATATAAATAAAAATAAAACGACAACTGAACATAATACAGAAAATGTAGCTAATCAAGAAGAACCAACCCAAGTTAACAAAGATAGCATATTTAAAAAATGGTGGTTTTGGCTAATTATAGCCATATCAGTTGTGGTAATAATAGTTAGTGTAGTATCATTTATAATAATAAGAAATAAAATTATAGATACAGCAGAAGATATTGAAAGTAGTGCGAAGAAAACTGCAAAAGAAATTGAAAATATATATGGAAAAACAAATACAACAACAAATAAAAATAATACAACTTCTAATAATACTACTAATTCAACTAATAGTACCAATAGTACAAATAGTACAAATAAAAACAACAATACATCAGGACAAGATGCGCTAACAGTAGCAAAACAATATTTGAAAACAGTACCTTATTCATATGACGGATTGGTAGACATATTAAAGTATGAAGGATTTTCTGATTCAGAAGCAAAAGCAGCTGCAGATAATTGCGGAGCAGATTGGAATGAACAAGCAGTAAAATGTGCTAAAAGATACTTAGATTTTATGTCATTTTCTCGTGATGAGTTAATAGGACAATTAGATTTTGAAAAGTTTACATCTTCACAATCTAAATATGGAGTTGATAATTGTGGAGCAGATTGGAATGAACAAGCTGCTAAAAAAGCTAAAAGCTATATAGATAATGGAATATACACAGAAAAAGATGAACTAATAGATCAATTAGAATATGATGGATTTACAACTTCACAGGCTGAATATGGAGCTAAATCAGTAGGTTTATAAGATAATAAAAAAAGTATCTGGTAAAAATGAATTACCAGATACTTTTTTTCTATTGGTGCGAACACCGTAGTTATTTACAATTTTTCATACTTTGACGATTAATACTATTCTATACTTTTAGTATTTTATATCCCATGTGTGTTCTTTTAATTTTGATTTTTGTAATATTTTGGAAGGAATATTAATAATCGGACGTATTCCAACTCCCTGTGCATTACTATAACCATGTAAGTTGTCTCCAAGATTTCCATCATCAGTTGCTATCATTAAATATCCATCCGCTATAGATGAAGGAGATGCAATCCAATATCCATAATATGGATTTTCAACATTTTTTTCATCATGTACTACTGGAAAATAAAGAGAATCCCCATATCCATCTGCATCTGAACTTATATTTAACATCCCTGATATTGAAGTATTAGTGTTATCTTCTTTTAATACGCTATAGCCCGCTGTTCCATCACTAAATTCCATTTTATTAATTGCAAGTTCTACATATCCTTTGGCATTCCAACTTTTTACCCACGTTTCTATATCTATTCCACCTTTAGCTGTTGCTCCAGCTTTTTTTAATTCTGGTGTTAATAAATCATTCCATAAATCTTTCTCTCGTACAGCATTTAGTTTATTTAAAAAATAATTTTTATTTATATCAGAATATACTCCATATTTACTATAAACATCTTCTCCTTGAGTCAACCCAACTTTTGATGCAATATTAGTAGAATTTGGCAAATATCCTTCATAAATTACATATACCTCATCATCGTTATAATAAAATAATCTCCAGTTGTTTAATTTTATACCATTTACAGTTACACTATAATTTATTTTATCTCCTATATTTTTATTAGAAAGTTTATTATCTTCAGCCAATTCACCTGTTATCGTATTTTCTGCATTATTTACCTTTTTTATAAAGAATATACCAAAACCTATTAACGTTATTACAATTATTGTTAATGTAATTATAAAACTTATTTTTATACCTTTTTTCTCTTCTTCCATTTTTTCTTCTGCATAAAGGACCTATTCCTTTATACAATTTCCTCCTAACTTTTTACAATACTAAACATATAATATCATAATCCTTTTTATCAAGCAACATTTACACTATTTTTAAATTTTTATTTTAATAAGTTTTATTGCAAAAAAAACAGTTCTATTCGAACTGCTTTTGGTGACCCCTACGGGAATCGAACCCATGATTCCACCTTGAGAGGGTGGCGTCTTAACCGCTTGACCAAGGGGCCAGTTAATACTATATATTTATACCACACAACTAGAGAATTAGTCAATAAATAAAGAAAAAAATTTTTTATAAAAAACCAAACAAATGTATTGACAAAAAAATAATTAGATATATAATTGTTTTACAAACAAACGTACGGAGGAATACATATGATTGGAACATTACATATAAAAAATGTTGGAATTATTGATGATATTACAATTAACTTAAATGAAGGTTTTAATGTATTTACAGGTGAAACAGGAGCTGGAAAATCTTTAATAATTGACTCGTTACAAATTTTAGCTGGAGGAAGATTTTTAAAAGAAATGATAAGACATGGAGAAAAAAGTTCATACGTAGAAATATTATTGTATATTGGAACAGAAGAATATATTATTTCTAGAGAAGTTAATTTTTCTGGTAGAAATATAAGTAAAATAAATGGACGTTTAGTAACTGTAAATGAATTAAAAACTTTTATGAAAAAAGTAATAGACATACATGGACAACAGGACAATCAAATAATATTGGAGCCATCAAGCCATATAAAATTTTTAGATGACTTTATAGGAGAAAAAATATTAAAAATAAAAGAAGCATACATTGAAAAATACAATAGATATATAGAAATAAAAGAAGAGCTAAAAAAGAATTTCGGAGACGAGAAAGAAAAACAAAGAAAATTAGATTTATTAAATTATCAATTAAATGAAATAAAAGAAGCAAAATTAGAAGAAAATGAAGAAGAAATTCTAGATGAAAAATTAAAGAAAATTTTGAATTCTGAAACAATAAAAAAGAACTTAGAAGAATCACATTACATATTAGAAGAAAGCATTTTATCAAACTTAAATAATGTATTAAAAGCAATTGAAAAAATTAGCAACTATGACGAAGAATACGAAAAATGTAGAGAAGTTATACAAAATGCATATTATGATTTAGATGAGACAGAAAGAGATCTATACAATTATAAAGAAAATGCATATTTTGATGAAGAAGAAAGAGAAAATATTGAATCAAGAATAGAATTAATACAAAACTTAAAAAGAAAATATGGAAACAATATAAGTGAAATATTAGAATACCAAAAACAAGTAGAAGAGCAAATAACTAACATAGAAAACATAAGTGAATATATAGAACAAATAAAAAAAGAAAAAGAACAAATAGAGGAAACACTTGAAAATTTATCAAAAGAAATGAACCAATTAAGAGAAGAATTTTCACAAAAAATGTGTCTTCAAATAAATAATGAATTAGAAGAACTAGAAATGAAAAATGCTAAATTTTACGTAGATATTAAGGAACGCCAAGAATACAATATAAATGGAAAAGATGATATAGAATTTTTAATATCAACTAATATTGGAGAAGAAAAGAAGCCACTTGTAAAAATTGCATCAGGTGGCGAAATGTCTAGAATTATGTTAGGAATAAAAAAAGTTTTAGCAGATGTAGATAAAGTTCCAATATTAATATTTGATGAAATTGATACAGGTATAAGTGGTATTGCAGCCAAAAAAGTTGGAAAAAAGATGAAAGAAATATCAAAAAAACACCAAGTAATATGTGTAACTCACTTAGCTCAAATTGCAGCACAAGGAGATTATAATTATTTTATAAAAAAGGAAGTAATAGATAATCAAACTAAAACAAAAGTTGAACAATTAAACGAAGAGGAAACCATAGAAGAAATTGCTAGAATTGCAACTGGTGAAATAACTAAAATTTCAATAAATCATGCAAAAGAACTAAGAAAAGAAAAAATTGCATAAAAATTATAATTTTCCTAAAACTATAAAAAAGAAAGGAATGGTTTTAATGGAAAATAATAATTTAAATGTTCTAGATGAAGTAAACAAAGGTGCTACAATGGGAATGGATGCTATAAGTTTTATTTCTGAAAAGACGAAAGATGCTGATTTAAAAGAAACTTTAGATGTTGAATATAATAAATATAAAGATATTTCAACAAGAGTAAACCAAATATACAATCAATATAATACCAATAAAGAGCCTCACGAAACAAATGCTATGAATAAAATGATGACATGGTATGGAATACAAATGAAAACAATGACAGATGATACTCCTTCAAAATTATCAGAATTACTAATGCAAGGAACTAATATGGGCATAATAGAAGGAAGAAGATTATTAAATAACAATACAAGAATAGATTCACAAGTTAAACAAGTTTTAAACGATTTTGTTGTAATGCAAGAAGATAGCGTTGAAACATTGAAGAAATTTCTATAACTATAATATTTAATTACTATAATAAAAAGGCTTTTAGAGCCTTTTTATTATGAAGAATTGAAAAAAATAATCAGATATGATATAATATACAGAGTTTCTAAATAAAAAACGGAGGGATTAGCATGAATAACACTGGCATAAAGAGAAAAGTTTCACCTTCGCAGAAGGAACACACAGTATCGCTGCAGCCATATGAAGGCCACAAATGCCCCGAAGCTCTATTCTGCGAGCGGGCTATGAATTGCCGAAAAGGTACAGCGTGTGACAATCGCCCGAGCAATAAATAAGGCGAAAAGAGGCACTCTTTCACAAACGATAGAGTGCCTTTTACAATATTTACGTAGTTTCCTTAAACTCTTTTGAAAGTTTACCAATAGCCTTAGTCTCAATTCGTGATACATAAGATCTTGAAATTCCAAAGATTTTAGCTACTTCATTTTGAGTCAAAGGTTTACAATTATTTAATCCAAATCTTAATATTAAAATTTCCCTTTCACGTGGTTTTAAAATATTTTGCATTTTTTCATATAATTTTTTTTCTTTTAATTTTAAATCAATTGAGTCCTCAATACTGCGCTCATTATTTTCTAAAACTTCTTGAAGAGTAATAACATTGTCATCTTTATCCTTACCAATAGGCTCATTCAAATAAACTTCTTGATTCAATTTTTTTGAATTTCTAAAAAACATTAAAATTTCATTTTCGATACATCTAGAAATATATGTAGAAAGTTTTACACCTTTTTTGGTATTATAACTATTAATCCCTTTAATAAGACCAATTGTACCAATAGAAATTAAATCATCTAGTTGAACTGAAGGAGAAACATATTTTTTGGAAATATGTGCAACTAAACGTAAATTTCTTTCGATTAAAACTTTTTTCGCTTCAAGATCTCCATTTTCCAATTTATCTAAATAGATTTGCTCCTCAACACTAGAAAGTGGATCAGGAAAAAGGTTGTTACTGGAAATATATCCAACCAAAAAAATGGAAGAGTTAAGAAAAGTTAAAAAACCAGAAATGGACAATATAAGCATATTTCAACCTCCAAACATCTATATAAAAATATATGAACTAAAACTAAAAAAGTGCGTGTCAACTTTCAAGAGTACAAGAAGGTAAATGAAAAAATAGAGTAAAAACTGTCAAAGTCAGTATAGCGTTGAAAAAAGCTGAAAAATATGATATAATATAAATATCATCTGTAAGAGGAGGGATAACAAATGACTCGGCACAGGGCTAAGCAGTTAGAATACGACTATCCGTTACCCAAAATGCTCGCTGGCAAGAAAAAGGTCTATGAGGAAGTATTCATCAACTCCGGTGGAGAAGCCACTGAAGAAGATGCGTACAAGCACCTCAGGGCTATTCAGCAGCAGCACGATACGGAACACGGATGGAACTGCCCTGGAGGAATCCACGAAGGAGTGTTTCAGGACACTGACAAGAAGTGGTATGCCTACAGACATCAAGGTCAGTACCGTATTCAGTAACCTCCGGCTCGGCTGCTAAAAATTCAGCCGAGCCTTTCCTTTTTCAAAAAAAGGTTAACAATTAAACAAAAGGATGTTATAATTTTTACGGGGTAAATATGAACGAATTAGATGAATGTAAATTATGTCCGATAGAATGTAAAATTAATAGAAATGCTGGAAATTTAGGCAGATGTAGAGCAAGTAATAAAATAAAAATAGGATTGTACTCTTTACATTTTGATGAAGAACCTTGTATTAGTGGTAAAACAGGGTCAGGAACAGTATTTTTTAGTAACTGCAATTTAAAATGCAAATTTTGTCAGAATTATAAAATTAGTTGTGAAGGAAAAGGAAAAGAAATAACTACAGACGAACTAAGTAATATATTTATAGAACTACAAGGAAAAGGTGCTAATAACATAAATTTAGTAACCGCAACACCATATATAATTCAAGTGATAGAAGCAATAAAAATTGCAAAATCAAATGGCTTAAAAATACCAATATTGTATAATACAAGCGGATATGAAAAAATAGAAACATTAAAAAAATTAGATGGATTAATTGATATATATTTACCTGATTTTAAATATTTTGATAATGAATTAGCAAATAGACTATCAGGAATAAAAGATTATAGAGAAATAACTCAAAAAGCAATAAAAGAAATGTACAGGCAAGTGGGAAAAAATGAATATGATGAAAATGGAATTTTGAAAAAAGGTATGATAATTAGACATTTAATTTTACCTAATAATATACAAAATTCAAAAAATGTATTAAAATGGATAAAGGGAAATATGCCATCAGACATAACCATAAGTTTGATGTCACAATATTTTCCAACATATACAGCAACTGAAATAGAAGAAATAAACAGAAAAATAAATAAAAAAGAATATGAAGAAATAGAAGATTACTTATATGAAATAGAATTAGAAAATGGATATGTACAGGATTTTGAAGAAAATGATAATGAGGAAAAGTATGTACCTAATTTTTAATAAAAATTATAAATAAAAGAGATTTATTAAAAGGAGAAATCCTAAATAAAGAAGTAGCCTTTTATAAATCTGTTAGGAGGAAAAATGGAAATAATATATGCTACAACAAACCAAGCTAAACAAAAAGCAATGAAAAAAATTTTTGCAGAACATGATGTGGACACAAAAATAATAACACTAAAAGATATTGGTTTTAATGAAGAAATAATAGAAGATGGAGAAACTTTTGAAGAAAATTCAAATATAAAGGCAGAAGCAGTAAAAACATATTGCAATAAAAATAATATAAAAGGAAAAATAATAATAGCAGATGATGCAGGACTATGTATAGATAAATTAAATGGAGAACCTGGCGTATATAGTGCAAGATATGCAGGAGACCATGGAGCACAAATTGATAGTATTAATAAAGTATTATCTAAAATGGAAAAATATACAGATATGAAAGATAGAACTTGCTGCTTTGTATGTGTATTAACAGCAATAGTATTAGATACTGGAGAAAAAATAGTTGCTAGAGGAGAAAGTAAAGGATTAATTGCAAAAGAACATGGAAGACTAGGAGGATTAACATACGAGCCACTATTTATACCACAAGGATTTACTGAACCAATGAGTGAAATGCCAGAAAAAAAATATGAAAAAGTTCATAATCATAGGGATTTAGCAATGAGAAAATTGTTAGAAGAATTTCAAAAAAGGAACATAAATTTAGTAGAAAAAACAAAATAAAAAACAAAAAACAGTAGATAAAATATCTACTGCTTTTTATATGTCAAAATTTGTCTAACAAAAACTCTCTACAACCTTAATTATACTACTTTTTGAGTAAAAACGCAAATAGCAAATATATATGAATTAGTTAGAATATACGAAGAAAAAACGAGAATAATATAGGTAGTATAATTAAAACAATTTTAGATTCAAAAAAGTAAATTTGAAAACTAAAAGGGTATATGTTAATATATATTCATAATAATTAAATAGTTAATAATTTTCCCTGCATGGTGCGTTTTTGACAGAGTTTTTAGAACCTACAAGTTTGGATAAAGGGAGTCCCATCTCTGAATATGGCGTGTATGCTTACATCTTTATAGTAAGAAACCCATAAGTATTTAGGAAGACACCCACCTGTTTTAGGACAGGTCCATAAAAATTCTTATTCATGACGGCTAATGTGGGGTATATTTTTGTGTAATTTATTAAAGTTCCTAAAACATAGGAACTTTTTTCTTTACAATATAATTAGTAAATGCTAAAATGTAGAAAATTGGAGGAAAAATGAAAGTACAAGAAGCTATAGTATTTGGAATTAAACAATTAGGTAATATAGACGAGAAAGTAATAAAGGTAAAATTACTTTTAGCTTTTTGCATGAATGTAAATAAAGAATACTTAGTAATACACAATAATCAAGAATTAACAGAGTTGGAACAAAAAAATTTTGAAAATGGAATAGAACAACTAAAAAATAATGTGCCAATACAATATATAACAGGGACACAAGAATTTTTTGGAATGAAGTTTTTAGTAAATAAAAATGTATTAATTCCAAGAAGTGATACAGAAATTTTAGTCCAAGAAGCGATAAATATAGCAAAGGAAAAAGATAGAATATTAGATTTATGCACAGGAAGCGGAATAATTGGGATATGCATAAGCAAAAAAGTTAAAAATTCTGAAGTTTTTGCATCAGATATAGATGAAAAAGCATTAGATGTAGCAAAAGAAAACGCCCAAAACAATAACGCAAAAATTAAATTTATAAAATCAAATTTATTTGAACAAATAGATGAAAACAATTTTGATGTAATAGTATCAAATCCACCATATATAGAAACAGAAACTATAAATACTTTAGATGAACAAGTAAAAAAAGAACCAATAATAGCACTTGATGGAGGAAATGATGGACTATATTTTTATAAAAAAATCGCAAAAGAGGCAAAAAAATTTCTAAAACCAGAAGGATTTTTATTATTAGAAATAGGCTATAATCAAAAAGAAAACGTTATAAAAATATTAAAAAATGAAAATTATATAGAAATAAAATGTGTTAAAGATTTAAGCTCTAATGATAGGGTAATAATTTGTAAAAAGGAGAAATAATGTCTTTTTCATCAGATATAAAAGAAGAATTAAGTAAATTAAATACATTTTCTAAAAATGAAATTATAGAAGCAGAATTAGTGGGATATACATTATCATTTAACAGCACTTGGCAAGGTGATGTAGTAGAATTTTTAACAGAAAATGAATTCAATATTGAAAGAATATATAAAATTTTATTTAAATTGAATATAGATTATGAGCCAGAAATCGTAAGAAAAACATATATGGC
Source organism: uncultured Clostridia bacterium (assembly GCA_947594845.1). Taxonomy (GTDB): domain Bacteria; phylum Bacillota; class Clostridia; order TANB77; family CAG-508; genus UMGS1994. The sequence goes on from CANQEI010000005.1 coordinate 9,278, forward strand.
AAAATTCAACACTAGAAAGTTAAGAAAAATTGAGGAATTTGAAACAGAGGAAGAGAAAAAAGCAATAATAAGAGGATTGTTCTTAGGAAGTGGTTCAGTAAATGATCCAAACAAAAAGTATCATTTAGAAATTTTAGTTAAAAATAGAGACATTTCACAATATATAAAAAACATATTAAAAGAACACTTAATAGATGTAAAAATCTTAGGAAATAATAATAAAATATATATAAAAGATGGAGAAGAAATTTCAAAATTTTTAGCTTTTATTGGAGCCCAAAAGTCAGTATTAAAATTTGAACAAGTCCGAGTAATGAAAGACATGAGAAATAATGTTAATAGAATAGTAAATTGCGAAACTGCTAACTTGAATAAAACTGTAGAAGCAGCAGTAATACAAATCGAGGCTATAAATTTTATTAAAAAAATGAAAAAATTTGATGATTTGCCAGACATTTTAAAAGAAATAGCAGAAGTAAGAATTGAAAATCCCGAAATTAGTTTAAAAGAATTAGGGCAATTATTAGAAAATCCAATAGGAAAATCAGGAGTGAACCATAGATTAAAAAAACTTATTGAAATAGCAGATGAGCTAAAAATGGGAAATTAGCTTATCGGAAGGAAAAATTGGAATGAAAGAAATAGGAATATATATACATATACCATACTGCAAAAGAAAATGTTACTATTGTGATTTCGTATCTTTTGCAGGAAAAGAAGAAACTATTGAAAAATATATAGAAACAATAAAAAGAGAAATTGATGCTTGCACTTATACAGGATTTGATATAGGAACGATCTATATTGGAGGTGGAACTCCGTCCATAATAGATTCTAAATATATAACTGAAATAATTAGTAAAATAAGAGAAAAATTTATTGTTTCAAGAAATGCTGAAATAACAATAGAAATAAATCCAGGGACTATCACAAAAGAAAAATTACTTGAATATAAAAAGGCAGGAATAAATAGATTAAGCATAGGATTGCAATCTACAAATAATGAAATATTAAAAAATATAGGAAGAATACATACATATGAAGAATTTTTAGATTCATATAATTTGGCAAGAGAATTAGAATTTAGAAATATAAATGTAGACTTAATGATAGCTCTACCAGGAGAGACAGAACAAGATGTTGAAGATGACATAAATAAAATAATAAAATTAAAGCCTGAACATATATCAACATATTCGTTAATATTAGAAGACGAAACATATTTTAAAGAACTGTTGGACAAAAATGAAATACAATTAGTAGATGATGAAACAGAACGAAAAATGTATTGGAAAGTAAAAGAAGAACTAGAAAAAAACGGATATGAACATTATGAAATTTCAAATTTTTCATTACCAGGCTATAATTCAAAGCACAATATGGATTGTTGGAGCCAAAAAGAATATCTAGGATTTGGTACAGCTGCACATAGCTATTTTAATAAGCAAAGATTCGCAAACCCAAAAACTATAGAGCAATACATAGAAAATTATAATAAAAAAGAAATTGAAGAAATACAAAACAGAGAAGAAATGGCAAAAGAATACATGATATTGGGGCTTAGAAAAATACAAGGAGTAGAAATCTCAGAATTTGAAAGAAAATTTCAAATAAATCCACTATTTTACTTTAGATTTGAGGTAAGCAAATTAGTTGAAGAAGAATTGATAGAAGTGGATTTGGATAATATAAAATTAACCAATAAAGGACTAGATTTAGCTAATAAAGTATGGGAAGAATTTATATAAATAAGAGCCACCTTTGTATAAGGGTGGCTCTTTCTTTTTACATTATGTTAGAGGATAAATGATAAATCAAATTCGTAGCAAAAAGACTTTAATTTAAAGATAAAAATAATTAAAATTTTTTAGCAATTTGTATTGACAATTGCTAAATTAGGATATAATATATACATGCTAGCAGACAAATAATCAAACTGCTAACGAAAGGTTGATAAATATGCTTGATAAAAGAAAGAAAAAAATACTTCAAGCAATAGTTGAAGAATACATTGATACAGCTGAACCAGTAAGCTCAGGAAATCTTGTAAATAATTATGATTTAGACTGTAGCAGTGCAACAATAAGAAATGAAATGGCAGAATTAGAAAAAATAGGCTTTATAGAAAAACCATATACATCTGCTGGAAGAATACCATCTCAAAAAGGATATAGATATTATATAGATGAGTTATTAAGAGATGATAAACTTACAGCTAGAGAAATGCAATATATAAAAAATAAACTTGAAACAACAGTTAATGAATTAGAAGATTTAACAAAAATTGCTACAAGTACATTATCAGAATTAACACATTATACTACTATTGCAATAGGGCCAAAACTAGAAACACATACAATTTTAGATGTAAAATTTGTATTACTTGGAAGTAGAGTAATGATGGCTATAATCCTTACAGATTCTGGTATCATACGTGAAGCAATAATAAAATTTGATGAAGATGTTACAGAAGAACAAATAAGAAATCTAAACAATATTTTTTCAAATAATATGATTGGAAAACCTTTAGAAAAGGTAGGAGAAAACATTGAAAATTTTATCACAAAAGAAATGAAAAATAGTATTTCATTAATAAAAAAAATAATTGAAGAAATAAATAAATTATTCAAAGAAAATGATGAAGTAATTTTAGAAGGAACAAATAAGTCATTTGATTTGCCAGAATTTCAAAAAGCAGATCTTGCTAAAAACTTCATGAACGTCTTAGATGCAAAAGATCTTGTATCAGAAGTGCTAAACACAGGAGTAGCACAAGATATAAATGTATATATTGGTGAAGAATTAAAAGATGAAAAGTTAAAAGATTTTAGTGTTGTTACATTCAACCATATTTTAGGAGATAAGGATATAGGAACAATAGGAATAATTGGACCTACTAGAATGGATTATTCAAAAGTTATTTCAATAATGAAATATATTAGCAAAAAATTAAAAGAAGACTTTAACAACGAAAGCGAAAATAAATAATAGAAAGAGGGGATGAGAAGAGTGGCAGAAAAAAATAATAATGAAGAAAAAAAGGAAAAACTAGAAGAACAAGTTGATAACAATCAAGAGCAACAAGCAGAAACTCAACAAGTTGAAAGTCAACAATTCGAAAATCAACAACCAGAAATTATAGAAGATGATAAAAAGGATGAAATAAATGAATTGACAGACAGATATAAAAGATTGTTTGCAGAATTTGAAAACTACAAAAAAAGAAATATAAAAGAAAAAGAAAACTTAAGAAACATGTTAGTTTCAGATATAATGACTAATATACTACCAATAATCGATAACTTGGAAAAGGCTGTTAATACTGGTACAAAAGATACAGCATATGAAGAAGGAATAAAAATGGTTTTAAAACAGCTAAAAGATGTACTAGCATATAATGGCGTAAAAGAAATTGAAACAGTTGGTAAAACATTTGATCCTGAACTACATGAAGCAGTTAGTCATGTTACAGATGAAAAATTAGGACAAAATATAATTAAAGAAGAATTTAGAAAAGGCTATATTATAGGAACTAAAGTAATTAGACATTCTATGGTAATAGTAGCCAATTAATTAGTTATTAAATTTAAAAAATAAATTTATGCATAAAATCACAAGAGTGATAAATGTATAAAAAATTCACAAAAGTGAAAATACAAAAGATATATAAAAAGTAAGTTTTTAAGGAGGAAATAAAAGATGTCAAAAATTATAGGTATTGACCTAGGAACAACAAACTCATGCGTTGCAGTTATGGAAGGTGGAGAACCTGTTGTAATTCCAAATCAAGAAGGAAATAGAACAACACCATCAGTAGTTGCTTTCTCTCAAAATGGAGAAAGATTAGTTGGACAAATTGCAAAACGTCAAGCTGTAACAAACCCAGAGCACACAGTTATTTCAATAAAAAGAGATATGGGTTCTGACAAAAAAGTAAAAATAGAAGGTGATGAATTTACACCACAAGAAATATCAGCAATGATATTACAAAAACTAAAATCAGATGCAGAAAATTATTTAGGAACAGAAGTTAAACAAGCAGTTATAACAGTTCCAGCTTATTTCAGCGATAGTCAAAGACAAGCAACAAAAGATGCTGGTAGAATTGCTGGATTAGAAGTTCTAAGAATAATAAACGAACCAACAGCAGCATCACTAGCTTTTGGTATGGACAAAGGTGATAAAGATCAAAAAATAATGGTATATGACCTAGGTGGAGGAACTTTTGATGTATCAATACTTGATATAGGTGATGGTGTATTTGAAGTTCTTGCAACAAGCGGAAATAACAGATTAGGTGGAGATGATTTTGACCAAAAAATTATGGAATACCTAGTAGCTGAATTCAAAAAAACAAACGGAATAGATTTAAGCACAGATAAAATGGCAATGCAAAGATTAAAAGAAGCTGCTGAAAAAGCTAAAATTGAATTATCAGGTGTTGGACAAACAAATATTAATCTACCATTTATTACAGCTGATAGTTCAGGACCAAAACACTTAGATGTAACATTAACAAGAGCAAAATTTGAAGAATTAATAGGAGAACTTGTAAATTCTACAATAGGACCAGTAAACCAAGCTTTAAAAGATGCAGGATTACAAGCAAGTGATTTAGACCAAGTACTACTTGTTGGTGGTTCAACAAGAGTTCCATTAGTTCAAGAAGAAGTTAAAAAAATTACAGGAAAAGAACCAAACAAAGGTATAAACCCTGATGAATGTGTTGCTTTAGGAGCTGCTATTCAAGGTGGTGTTTTATCTGGAGATGTTAAAGATTTAGTATTGCTAGATGTAACACCATTATCATTAGGTATTGAAACTTATGGTGGAGTATTTACAAAATTAATTGAAAGAAATACAACAATACCAACTAAAAAATCACAAGTATTTTCTACTGCAGCTGATGGACAAACAAGCGTTGAAGTTCATGTACTACAAGGTGAAAGAGAAATGGCAACATATAACAAAACATTAGGAAGATTTCAATTAACAGGAATTCCACCAGCACCAAGAGGAGTTCCACAAATCGAAGTAACATTTGATATAGATGCAAATGGTATAGTTCACGTATCTGCAAAAGATACAGCAACAGGAAATGAACAAAAAGTTTCAATCACAGCTAGTACAAACTTATCAGAAGATGATATAAACAGAGCTGTAAGAGATGCTGAAGAGCATGCAAGCGAAGACAAAAAGAAAAAAGAGGAAGTTGAAGTAAAAAATAATGCTGAAAGCCTAATATATAATAGTCAAAAAACACTTGACGAATTAGGAGATAAAATTAGCGGAGAAGAAAAATCTAAAGTTCAAACAGAAATTGATAATTTAAAGAAAAAGGTAGAAGAAGGAAAAGTTGAAGAAATAAAAGAAGGAACAGACAAATTAACTAAAGTATTTTATGAAATTTCTGAAAAACTATATAAAGAAAGTGCTTCAGCTGCAGCAAATACAGAGGCAACAGGAAATAATTCATCAGAAGGAACAGATGAAGCTAAAGAAGGTACTGTATATGATGCAGACTACAAAGTAGAAAACGAAGACAACAATGATGATAACAAATAATAATAGATAGGCTTGGGGCGTACTTAAAATTGCGCCCTAAACTTTTGTAGGAGAAATAAATATGCCACAAAAAGATTTAAAAATTTCTGAATTAAAAGAAATGCAATATAAGTTATATGAAGTTAATAAAGAAAAATGGAACGACATGGAACCTAAATCTGCCAAAAATCATTTATTATACATGATAGAAGAAATGGGAGAATGCATATCAATAATAAAGAAAAAAGGCATAGATAGTATAATGAATGAAAAACAAATTCGAGATAGATTTACAGAAGAATTTGCCGATGTATTAATGTATTATACAGAAGTTCTAAATAGGCTTGATATATCTGCTGAAGAATTATCAACAGCATATATAAATAAACACAAATATAACATGAACAGAAATTATACAGAAGATAATAAGAAAAAATATGTATAAAGTTAGTGGAGGAAAAAATGGCTGACCAAAAAAGAGATTATTATGAAGTATTAGGAATTGATAAAAATGCTTCTGATGAAGAGATAAGAAGAGCATATAGAAAATTAGCAAAAAAATATCATCCAGATGCAAATCCTGATAATAAAAAAGAAGCAGAAGCAAAATTTAAAGAAGTAAGTGAAGCATATGAAGTTTTATCAGACAAGCAAAAAAGACAAATGTATGATCAATTTGGACATGAAGGACCACAAGGATTTGGCGGTCAAAATGGCGGATATTATTCATATGGTTCAGGTTTTGATGGATTTAGTGGCTTTTCAGGCTTTGACGATTTCGGATTTGGAAGTTTTGGAGACATTTTTTCAGCAGCATTTGGAGGAGGAACACATAGAAAAAGTGGACCTAGAAAAGGTGCTGATCTTAGAATAAATACAGAAATAACTTTTGAAGAATCATATTTGGGAACAGAAAAAAATATAAACATAAACAGAAATAAAGAATGTCCTAGCTGTAATGGAACAGGAGCTAAAAGAGGTACAAATCCACAAACCTGCCAAGTTTGCAATGGAACTGGAAAAATAAAACAAGTTGTTACAACACCATTTGGACAAATGTCAACACAAAAAGTTTGCTCAAATTGTGGTGGTGAAGGAAAAATAATAAAAGAAGTTTGTCCAGAATGTAGGGGTAAAGGAAATGTAAGAGAATCAGCTAAAATAAAAGTAAAAATTCCAGCAGGAATAGCTGATGGTCAAATTGTAGTATTAAGAGGCGAAGGAGAGCCGGGCGTAAAAAATGGGCCAAAAGGTGATTTATATATAAATGTTCATGTAAAGAAACATAGTATATATACGAGAAAATCAGACCATGTATTATGTGATATACCAATAACTTTTACAGGAGCAACATTAGGAACTGAAATAGAAGTGCCAATGGTTGATGGAACTAAGGAAAAATATAAAATTCCAGAAGGAACACAAACAGGAACCAAATTTGTATTAAAAGGAAAAGGATTCAAAAGTGTTAACAGCAATTGGAAAGGCGATTTTGTATTTACAGTAGTTGTTCAGGTTCCTAAAAAACTTACTGCAGAACAAAGAGAATTGATTAATAAATTAGCAGTTACAATGAATGAACAACCACCAATAAAGAAAAAAGGAATTTTTGGATAAAGAGTCAAAAGATATTGACTCTTTTTTCTATTAAAAATATAATTAAATAGTAAAAATAAAATTAGGAGCAAAAGATGAAAAAAAAGAAAATACTAACATTAATATTTGTTATAATTCTGATTATGCAATTTTGCACAATATCATTAGCAGAACAAATAGCCCAAACCACAGAAGAGCTTTTTGAATATGATCTAAAATTACAACAGGAAGATGAAGAACGAATTGCAAAACAACAAGAGGCAAATGAGGAACAAGAAAAATTAAATAAAAAAGTAAAAGAAATATTTGAAAACAATAAATCAGAATCTGTAATTGCAGAAATTAATGGAGAGATAACATCAAAAGTTCCACAAACAAGAGAAGAAAATTCTGAATTGACAGAAGAAATTGCTCCAGAAGAAAAATTACAAGATGTTGGAGCAACAGGAGATGACAATTCAAATAATGGAAATTGGACAGACTTTACTAATGCAAAAGTAACTTTTGAATGGGATGATAACTCTAATCTAATTGCTAGATTATCTGGAATAGACATAATAGCCCAAAACTATTATCAAATTTGTTTTGGAACAGACAAAGAAAATATTACAGTTAAAAATTCGGAGAATATAGAATCATTTTCTAAAGTAAAAGATAAAAATGAAATGATTGCAACCCTACCAAATTCACAAATGATTTTAAATAAAACATTTTATTATGTTATAGCAGAAGGAATAACAACACCAACTGTTGACATTAAAGCGAAAACTCAGCCAAAAGAAATAGAAAGACCAGAATTACCAAACATAGGCACAAGAATGGATTTATATATGCCATCATCTGGAAAGTCAACAGCATTTTTGAAACCGTATAATGATAACTCACTAAATTTAAAAATTAATTATAAAATAGGAAAAATAAACGATAATAACATTTTAAAAACTTTTAAAACAGATTCAGACAAAGCATATAAAGATTTAATGGAATATGCTAAAAAACAGCAAACATATTTAGCAACAGGTAGTGTAAAAGGGGGAGAAAATGATTTTAATCCTGTAGAAGGTAAAAGTTTAGAAAAAAATGGATATTATTTTGCATATTTTGAACTTGATACTGAAAATGGAAAATATATAGATATAGAAGATGTTGCAATATATCAAGAAAACGCAGAATTTCTAGTACACTTTGCTTTTGCCGGCATTAATGTTTCAGATGATGCTTTAGAGGGTAAGGATTCAACTGTTTCAAAAGAACCGTTACCTTTTACAGGTGCAGTTGTTATAACTGGATTTGTAGCATTATCATCAATTATTGTTTATTTTGCATATAAAAGAAATAAATCATTAAATGATGTAAAATAGAATATAATCAAAGAAATAGGCCACAGTTATTGTACTGTGACCTATTCTTTTGCAAAAAAGTAGCTTACATAGCAAAAAGATACTGATAATAATCTCCGTCAGATCCACAAAGCCGTGAATGAAGCTTTTCCTGAACTCGCTGACTATTGAAATTTGACTTATGAACGTCAAACAAGAAAGCCTTAAAGTCTAACAGATCAAATAATTTGCAAATAGCGACACCTGCATAACCATTACCACGATACTGCTTACCGACCATATAGCTAACGTTTGCAACATTTTCACCTGGATATGAAGTAACATCCAATAATGCCATCAGTCGATTGGATTTACCAAACAAGCCGTAAATTGTTTCATTGTAATTTTTCTGATAGTGTTCGATGCGCTTCCGGGCTTCATCAAGAGAATCTGCAGAAAGAAAATCCACAAACTTGCCTACATCATCAGTTTTGGCAATTCGCAGATACCCTACAATATCTTTGATGCTAAGCTGCCGAACGGAAAGATCCGCTTTTTTTACTTTTCCCATAAAGTACCTCCTAAGTTGTTTATACATATATATGTTAACACAAAATTGAGAAACAATCAACACTTATGTAAACTACAAATTTGACAATATAGTAAAATAATAGTATAATAATCAATAGTTGTTACTGCATGAGGCAGTAAAGAAGAGATGTATTATAAAAATTAAAAGAGATAGAGTTCGGAAAAATTAAATAAAAGTAGTAAGAAACGGTTTCTAAATCACTAATAAAAATGTTAGTGAATCTTTTGCTTTGTCAAAAAAAGCAAATATTTTATATTACATTAAAGATAAAGCAAGTAAATGGTCAACTAAGTTTACTTGACAACATTAGAAAGGAAAAATTTATGGAAAGAAAAGAAAAGAGCATTTCTCCAAATAACAATAGAAATACTCAAAAGAGAAAAAGAAAAGTAAATAATCAAGAAGTAAAAAAAGAGAAAAAAACAGTAAATAACAGAAGTATAAAAGCAAAAAAAGAAAATAATGAGTTTAACTTTAAAAAGGAAAAATTAAAAATAATCCCACTTGGTGGAATTCAAGAGATAGGAAAGAATATTACGGTTTTCGAATATGAAGATGACATAGTAATAGTAGATTGCGGATTAGCCTTTCCAGAAGATGATATGCTTGGAATAGACCTAGTAATACCTGATTTTTCATATTTAGAGAAAAATCAAGAAAAAATAAGAGGATTAGTAATAACACACGGACACGAAGATCATATTGGTGCAATACCATATTTATTACAAAAAATAAATGTGCCAATATATGCAACAAAATTAACAGCTGGATTAATTAGTCATAAACTTGAAGAACACAGATTACTAAAAAGTACAAAATTAAAAATTGTAAATCAAGGTCAAACTATTACCTTAGGAAAAATAAGAGTAGAATTTATAAGAAGCTGCCATAGTATACCAGATGCAGTAGCATTAGCAATTCATACACCTGCTGGAACAGTTGTACATACAGGGGATTTTAAAATTGACTATACCCCAATAGATGATGAAAAAATGGATTTCGGCAGATTGGCAGAATTAGGTAATAAAGGTGTTTTGGCATTAATGTCTGATAGTACAAACTCAGAACGTAAGGGATATACAATGTCAGAAAGCACAGTAGGTGAAGTTTTTGATAAATTATTTTTTAACTGTACAAAAAGAATAGTAGTCGCAACTTTTGCTTCAAATGTTCACAGGGTTCAACAAATTGTTAACTCAGCAGTTGCCAATAAAAGAAAAATAGCAGTATGTGGAAGAAGCATGATAAATATGATAAATACTGCAATTGAACTAGGATACATTGATGTACCTAAAAATGTTTTTATAGATATAGACATGATAAAAAATTATACCGATGAACAATTAGTTATTATAACAACAGGAAGCCAAGGCGAAACAATGTCAGCACTTACAAGAATGGCTGCTGGAGAACATAAAAAAGTTAGTATAACTTCAAATGACTTAGTTATAATTTCTGCTAATCCAATACCAGGAAACGAGAAATATGTTGCAAAAGTAATAGATGATTTGATGAAAATAGGTGCAGAAGTAGTATATAGCTCTTTAGAAGATATACATGTTTCTGGTCATGCTTGTCAAGAAGAGCAAAAATTAATGCTATCATTAATAAGACCGAAATATTTTATACCTGTACATGGTGAATATAGACAATTAATTGCACATAGTGAAACAGCCAAAAAGGTAGGAATAAAACCAGAAAATATATTTTTAACTACTAATGGCAGAATTTTAGAATTAAATGAAAATGAAGCTAGCTTAACTGGAAGTGTACCTTTTGGTAAAATAATGGTTGATGGACTAGGTGTTGGAGATGTTGGAAATATTGTATTAAGAGATAGACAACACTTATCACAAGATGGATTAATAATTGTTGTAATGTCAATGGATTCATCAACTGGAGAAATTGTAGCTGGACCAGATGTAATTTCAAGAGGATTTGTATATGTTCGTGAATCTGAAAATCTAATGGAAGAACTAAAAAAGATGTTAAGAGAAGAAGTTCACAAATTAGAAGAAAATGGGGTAAGAGATTGGGCTACTATCAAATCAAAGCTTAAGGATTCTTTAAGAGATTATATTTTTGCAAAGACTAAGAGAAATCCAATGATATTACCAATTATCATGGAAGTTTAAATCTATTAATAAGAATATTTTAGATGCAGATATTACTTTTTCGTATCGACGCGCAGTTTGGGCGGTGAGCTTGAAACTGTGAAAATTTATTTTCTACAGTTTCAGCGAAACCAACCAGTAAGGAGTAGAAAAAGTCATATCGTAATCTAAAATATTTTTTATTTAGTTTAAAAGCAAAATGAATTGTAAAATATATCAATATTTGATATAATGCCAACTGTAAATTTAAAAAGGAGAGATTTTATGGATAGCAAAGATTTAGCAAACGTAATATTCCCAGATGCAAAAGATATTTCATATTATGAAGAGAAATATCCAGAAAGAAATTTACCTGAAGGAGCAATTGTAACAAGATTTGCACCAAGTCCAACAGGATTTGTACATATAGGTGGATTATACCAAAGTTTAGTTGCAAAAAAAGTAGCAGCAGAAACTAAAGGTGTCTTTTTTGTTAGAATAGAAGATACAGATCAAAAAAGAGAAGTTGAAAATGGAGTATCAGAAATATTAGATGCACTAGAAGATTATGGATTATCACCAGATGAAACAGTAGGAGAAAATGGAAAAGATAAAGGAAACTATGGTCCATACTTACAAAGCCAAAGAAAAGAAATCTATCAAGCATATGCAAAATATTTAATAGAAAAAGGATATGCATATCCATGCTTTTGTTCACAAAAAGAATTAGATGAAATAAGAGAAAATCAAACTAAAGCAAAAGAAAGAACAGGATATTATGGCAAATGGACTAAATGTAGGAATATGCCTATTGATATGGCAATAGAAAAAATAAAAAATGGAGATCCATATATAGTTAGACTAAAATCACCAGGTAACCCAGATAAGAAAATAAAACATAAAGATGTAATTAAAGGAAATATAGAATTCCCAGAAAATGATCAAGATGTAATAATTATAAAATCTGATGGATTACCAACATATCATTTTGCACATGCAGTAGATGACCATTTGATGAGAACTAATTTAGTTATACGTAGTGATGAGTGGGTAGCATCTGTACCACTACATTTACAGTTGTTTTATTGTCTAGGATTTAAAGCACCTAAATATGCACACATTGCTCCAATTATGAAAGAAGAAGACGGAAATAAAAGAAAATTAAGCAAAAGAAAAGATCCAGAAGCTGCAGTTTCATATTATAAGGAACAAGGAATTCCTAAAGAAGCAGTTGAAGAATATTTGATGAATATTGCTAATTCAAACTTTGAAGGTTGGAGAAAAGGAAACAAAGATAAGAGCATAGATGAGTTTAAATTTGAGCTAAATAAAATGGGCGTAAGTGGAGCTTTATTTGATATGACTAAAATGTTAGATGTATCAAAAGGAGTAATCTCAAGATATACAGGAAAACAAGTATTAGATTATGTATTAGCATGGTCAAAAGAATATGATGAGGAATTATATAACCTATTAAATAAAGATATTGAGTATAGTTTAAAAATATTTAATATTGAAAGAGGAAATGAAAAACCTAGAAAAGACATTGCAAAATGGTCTGAGGTAAAAAACAATATATTATACATGTTTGATGATGAATTTGAAAAAATAAAAGAATATGAATATCAAAAAATTACAGATGAAAATGAGATAAAAACAATAGTATCAGAATATGTTGAAAACTATTTTGATATAAATGATGATAAGCAAACATGGTTTAATAAAATGAAAGACTTAGCAGAAAAACTAGGATATGCAAGAGAAGTTAAAGAATATAAAGCAAACCCAGATAATTACAAAGGTCATGTTGGAGATATTAGTACAGTAATTAGAGTAACATTAACTAAAAGAGCCAATACACCAGATTTATATGAGATAATTCAAGTACTAGGAAAAGATAGAGTAGAAGCAAGATTAAAAAAATAATTTAAAATTAATTCCAGAAAGGAATAAAAATGGAATATAACATTGGAGATATTGTGGAAACTAAAAAACAACATCCATGTGGAAGCAAACAATGGAAAATAAAAAGAGTAGGAGTTGACTTCAAACTAGAATGCTTAGGATGTGGTCATGAAATTATAGTTGAAAGACCAAAAGCATTAAAAATGATAAAAAAGAAGATAAATTAAAATATAAAAGACACATTTTAAATGTGTCTTTTTAATTGAAAACTACCCAAATAAGCCATTTTATGGTATAATTTAAGTATAAAAACGTTAGGAGGTTAAAAATGCGGAAAAAGACAAAATTAGTAAAGACACAAGTAACCGTCAATGAGGAGCGTATAGAAATATATGCTGCTAACCAAATTGATTCTGAAACTGCTTTGATAATAGGTCAATATGCATTAACAGGTGTACACGGAAAAGAAGAAATTATAATGGCTGGATGTATGAGCTTGGATTTTTTTGATGGTGCACCGGTAGTTATCAAGAGAAAAAGCAAAAAGGTAATTGTAGTTAAGACAGGAGGAAAATATGTTAGCAATTCTTAAAAAAGCAAAGGTTCGGAGACAATATAAAAAATTATTTACCCAAATGCATGATGCAGAAACAAAACCAGAGTATAAAGTAGAAGTTAATATCTGCCAAAATGGTCAGACCTTTATTTTAAAAAGCAACTTTTATATTTCTGAAGAACAGATAAAAAGAATAGGTGAAATAATTTTAAAGTTCAGAGAGCCATGCACAGTTGCTCTAAAAATCACAGAAAAAATTTTTAACGGACAATGTACCGTAAAAGTCAAAGAAAAGAATAATATACTCGAAATTGTTGTTGTGAACACGATAATTGACCTCTAAGCAGAATCCGCCGGGTTTCCGGCGGAGCTTTTTTATTATATAGGCTAAAGCCTTATATATAAAAGTTTAAAAAACATTTTTAATAAATTTATTCCAATATAAATTTTTCAATTTCATTCCATGCATTTTCTGTATATATTTTTCTTTCAGAAGAAAAAGGAAGAACAATTGAAAATGATAATCCTAAAAAATTTTTTATTTTTTGGACTTCAGATTCTACTTTTGTAACAGCCAATTTATCTGCTTTATTTGCTATAATAATAAAAGGCAAATTAGTTTTTTTAATATAATCAAGCATAAGTAAATCATCATTTGTAGGATTATGACGTATATCAACAAGAAAAACAATTAAGGCAATATTAGAATTTTTTTCTAAGTAGTTTTCAATAAAATTTCCCATATTAACTTGTTCTTCTTTACTTAATTTACTATAGCCATATCCAGGCAAATCAACGAAATAGAAAGAATTATCAATATTATAAAAATTTATTTGGCGTGTTTTTCCAGGAGTATTACTAGTTCTTGCTAAAGATTTTCTATTAAGCATAGTATTTATAAAAGAAGATTTGCCAACATTAGATTTACCAACTAAAACAATTTGAGGCAAATTATTTTTTGGATATTGAGAAGGTTTTACTGCTGAAATTTCAAATTTAGGATTTATAATTTTCATATCTATCTCACTTTCTAAAAACTGTCAATATTATATCATAAAATGGTAAATTTGGCGAATCCTTTGTATAATAACAAATGCGAGAGGATTTTTTGATTTTCTCTCGCACTTAATTAAATATTATTTTTTAGGTTTTAATACTTTTGTTCCACCCATATAAGGTTGTAAAACTTCTGGAATAGTAACTGAACCATCTTCTTGATAATGATTTTCTAAGAAAGCAATTAACATACGAGGTGGAGCAACAACTGTATTATTTAAAGTATGTGCATAATAATTTCCTTTTTCACCTTTAATTCTAATTCCAAGACGTCTTGCCTGAGCATCTGTTAAATTAGAACAACTTCCAACTTCAAAATATTTTTGTTGTCTAGGGCTCCAAGCTTCCACATCAACACTTTTAGCCTTTAAATCAGCTAAATCGCCACTGCAACATTCCAAAGTTCTAACAGGAATTTCCATACTTCTAAATAATTCAACTGTATAATTCCACATTTTATCATACCATTCGTAACTATCTTCTGGTTCACAAACAACAATCATTTCTTGCTTTTCAAATTGATGTATCCTATAAACACCACGTTCTTCAATACCATGTGCACCTTTTTCTTTTCTAAAACATGGAGAATAAGAAGTCATAGTGTAAGGTAGAGAAGCCTTATCTAAAAGTTGACCTTTGAATTTTCCAATCATAGAGTGTTCACTAGTTCCAATTAAATATAAGTCTTCACCTTCAATTTTATACATCATTGCATCCATTTCTTCAAAACTCATAACACCAGTTACAACATCTGAACGAATCATGAAAGGAGGAATACAGTAAGTAAATCCTTTATTAATCATAAAATCTCTAGCATAACTTAATATTGCTGAATGAAGTCTTGCAATATCTCCAACTAAATAATAAAAACCATTTCCAGCAACTCTACGAGCAGAGTCTAAATCAATGCCAGCTAAACTTTCCATTATGTCAGTATGATATGGAACTTCATACTTTGGAACCACTGGTTCTCCAAACCTTTCATTCTCAACATTTTCACTATCATCTTTACCAATTGGAACTGACTCATGCATAATATTAGGAATCTTCATCATAATATTTGTTACTTTTTCAGAATATTCTGTTTCTAATTTTTCATTCTCAGCCAAAGTATCATTAATTTCTTTAACTTCTAATTTTATCTTTTCAGCTTCATCTTTTTTGCCTTCACGCATAAGTCCACCAATTTGGTCACTTAAAGCATTTCTTTTCATTCTAAGTTCATCGCCTTTAAGTTTAAGTTCTCTATTTTTATTATCCAAATCAAGAACTTCATCAACAAGGCCTAACTTATGCATTTGAAATTTCTTTTTGATGTTTTCCTTAACCACATCAGGGTTTTCTCTTAAAAATTTAATATCTATCATAATTCAAAATCCTTTCTAAATTTTTGTATAATCTTTAGATAAATCTTCACATAATTGGAATCTAACAGTTTGTCCAGTTATGTTATCAGGTCTATCTGCAGGAACTTCTTCTAAAAACATTTTTTCACTTCTAACCCAAATTTGCGAGTCTGTTCTATCATATACTGGTTTATAAACTACCATTCTTTCTTTAGTTTCCGAATCAAGGGCAACATTTTCAACAAAATAATAGTTTCCTTTGAAATGTCTGTACACTTTTCCAATTAGAACGTGTTCCATAAAAACCTCCTTTTTAAGATGATAAAACAAAAGCCCTTCTGATTTAACAGAAGGGCGAATATCGCGGTACCACCTTAATTTATTACTTAAATTGTACTATAACCTGTACTAAAGGTCTAACTTATTAGGTTAGAAGCTAAAGAGTAGATTCATAAAATGTTTTAATCTGTTTTCACCAACCACAGACTCTCTTAATAAAACTTAGATTACTATATTCTCTTATCATAGCTGAATTTTTAATAAAAAAATTTTAGCACAAAATTTGGATAAAGTCAATTGTTAGAGTAAATATGATTGAAAACTTATGAACTAGATGTGCTACAAAAGTTATTTTTTTAATAACTTTGTAAACGAGCAAATGGCGTAAAATTTATTATGTGCAATGGGATTGGAAAGTTATAGATTTTTATGTAATTATATAGAAAGTGCTACAAGAAGTTATTTTTTTAATAACTGCGTAGACGAGCAAATGGCGTAAAATTTATTATGTGTAAAGTGGTTGGAAACTTATAGATTTTTATGTAATTATATAGAGAGTGCTGCAAACAGTTATTTTTTTAATAACTGCGTAAGCGAGCAAATGGAGCAAAATTTATTTTGCGTAATGCGATTGGAGCAACTTACAGATTTTTTATTTAATTGGAAGTTGCGACACACAAAGTTATTAAAAAATAACTTTTGCAGCACATAAATAGATATAAAAATATTAAAAACAATTTTTACACATTTATCCTAAACAGTTATAAAAACCTATTGAAAACAAATTAAAAAAATGCTAAAATTCAATTGAAAAAAATTCTAACGGAAAGCAGAGCTAAGAGCGAACCTAACCGAAAGAGCACAAATTTATAAAAGTATTATATCTATAACTGTGCCTTTTAGTTAGGTAACAGTTATTTTTTATAGAAATGAAAATTGAAAAGAAATTTTCATTTCTATAAAAAAGCTTCGCTACAAATCCACACAAAATTTCTAAAGAAATTTTGGCGGACGAACAATGGACGCGGACTTTTCAATAAATTTACATAGTGTGACATATAAAATGTCCGCTATTGTTCTATACACATAATAGAAAATGAAATTTCCTATTATATAAAAAAAGCTTCGCTACAAATATAAGGAGGAGTATATGGAAACAAGAGTTGCGGTTATAGGAATAATTGTAGAAAATAAAGAAAGCGTATCAGAATTAAATAAACTACTATCAGAATATGGCGATTACATTATTGGAAGAATGGGAGTACCATATCATAAAAAACAAATCAACATTATTTCAATAGCAATTGATGCACCACAAGATGTTATAAACACATTAAGTGGAAAAATAGGAAGATTGGATGGTGTTTATGCAAAAACAGCTTATAGCAACGTGTAATGATTTAATAGATAAATTAAGAAAAGAAGAAAAACTTACATATGATGAGTATTTATTCTTAATTAAAAATAAAGAGTTATGCAAAGAATATCTATATAAAAATTCAAGAGAAGTTTGTGATTCTATATATGGAAAACAAATATATATAAGAGGATTAATTGAATTTACTAACTATTGCAAAAATGATTGCTTTTATTGTGGAATACGTAGAAGCAATAAAAATGCAGATAGGTACAGATTAACGAAAGAACAAATTATAGATTGTGCTGATCAGGGATATGAACTAGGTTTTCGTACATTTGTACTGCAGGGTGGAGAAGACTTATTTTTTACAGATGAGATACTAGAAGAAATATTAAAAGAAATAAAATTTAGACATCCAGACTGCGCAATAACTCTTTCAATTGGAGAGAGAAGTTTTGAAAGTTATAAAAAACTTAAACAAGCTGGAGCAGATAGATATCTTTTAAGACATGAGACAGCAACAAAATCTCATTATGAAAAACTTCATCCAAAAGAGATGAGCTTTGATAATAGAGTAAATTGTCTACATGAATTAAAAGAATTAGGCTATCAAGTTGGAGCAGGTTTTATGGTAGGTTCTCCATATCAGACAGAAGAAAATCTAGCTGCAGAACTGTTATTCTTAAAAGAACTTCAACCACATATGGTTGGAATTGGACCATTTGTACCACATAAAGACACACCATTTAAAGATAAAGTGCAAGGAACAGTTGACATGACATTATTTATGCTTGGATTAATAAGATTAACTTTGCCACACGTATTATTACCGGCAACAACAGCACTTGGAACTATAGATCCACTTGGAAGAGAAAAAGGAATAAATGCCGGAGCAAATGTACTTATGCCAAATTTATCACCAACTAATGTAAGAAAAAAATATATGTTATATGACAATAAGATTTGTACAGGAGATGAAGCTGCACAATGCATTGAATGTTTGAAACGAAGAGTGAGTAAAACAGGATGTGAAATTGTTGTGGATAGAGGAGATTACAAGAAATAAAAAGGGGGATAAAAATTATGATAAAATATGATCCAAAATCAATGAAAGCAGAAGAATTTATTAATGATGAGGAGATACAAGAAACATTAAAATATGCCGAAGAAAATAAAAATAATCTAGAACTTGTTGACAAGATTATTGAAAAAGCAAAAGAAAGAAAAGGTCTAAATCACAGAGATGCAAGTGTACTTTTAGCATGCGAAGATAAGGAAAAAGTAAAAGAAATATATGACTTGGCAGAACAAATAAAGAAAGATTTTTATGGAAATAGAATAGTTATGTTTGCACCATTGTATCTTTCAAACTATTGCGTAAATGGATGTTTATATTGTCCATATCATATGAAAAATAAAAATATTCCTCGTAAAAAACTTACTCAAGAAGAAGTAAAAAAGGAAGTAATAGCACTTCAAGATATGGGACATAAACGTTTAGCTATTGAAGCAGGAGAAGATCCAGTTAATAATCCTATTGAATATATTTTAGATTGTATAAAAACTATATATTCAATCAAACATAAAAATGGAGCTATAAGAAGGGTAAATGTTAATATAGCTGCAACAACCGTAGAAAATTATAGAAAACTAAAAGAAGCGGGAATAGGAACATATATACTTTTCCAAGAAACATATCATAAAGAAAGCTATGAATATCTTCATCCAACAGGACCAAAACATAATTATGCATATCATACTGAAGCCATGGACAGAGCTATGGAAGGAGGAATTGATGATGTTGGTATTGGTGTACTATTTGGATTAGATAAATATAAATATGAATTTGCAGGACTTTTAATGCATGCAGAACACTTAGAAGCAGTTCATGGAGTCGGACCACATACAATAAGTGTACCAAGAGTAAAAAGAGCTGATGATATAGATCCAAATGACTTTGACAACTCACTAAGTGATGAAATGTTTTGCAAAATTGCAGCTTGCATAAGAATATCTGTACCTTATACAGGAATGATTATTTCAACACGTGAAACACCAGAAGTAAGAGAAAAAATTATTAGATTAGGAGTAAGCCAAATTAGTGGTGGATCACGTACTTCTGTTGGTGGATATTGTGAGGAAGAAAGACCACACGATACAGAACAATTTGATGTTTCAGATAATAGAACATTAGATGAAGTTGTAAATTGGTTAATGAGAACTGGATATATTCCTTCATTCTGCACAGCTTGCTATAGAGAAGGCAGAACAGGGGATAGATTTATGAGCTTATGCAAATCAGGACAAATTCAAAATTGTTGCCATCCAAATGCACTTATGACACTTAAAGAATTCTTAATGGACTATGCTTCCGAAAATACTAAAAAAATTGGTGAAGAATTAATAGAAAAAGAAATTGATAATATAGGAAAAGAAGAAGTAAAGAAAATAGTAAGAGAAAGATTAGTTAAAATTGAAAATGGAGAAAGAGATTTCCGTTTCTAAGTTGAGGTGAATTTATGAGTTTAAATGATACTCCTGTTGGAGAAAGATTAAATATAGCTTTTTTCGGTTGCAGAAATGCAGGGAAAAGCAGTTTAGTAAATGCAATTACAAACCAAGATTTATCTGTTGTAAGCGATATAAAGGGAACAACTACAGATCCAGTAAAAAAATCAATGGAATTGTTGCCATTAGGACCAGTTATAATCATTGACACTCCTGGATTTGATGATGAAGGTGATCTTGGCGAAAAAAGAATTGAAAAGACTAAAAAAATTTTAAATAGTTGCAATATAGCAATTCTTGTTACAGAAGCGGACAGAAATTTAAATAAAAAAGAAGAAGAATTAATACTCTTATTTAAAGAAAAAAATATTCCATATATTATTGCTAAAAATAAAGTGGATAAAGTGGATAAAGTGGATAATATACCTCAAAATGAAGATAATATTGTTTATGTAAGTGCAATTGAAAAATTTGGAATAGAAGAATTAAAAAATACTATAGGAAAATTATCAAACAAAACTAAACAAAATGAAGTAAAATTTGTTGGCGATTTAATAAAGAAAAACGACTTAGTTGTTCTTGTTACTCCTATTGATAGTGCGGCACCAAAAGGTAGAATGATAATGCCACAACAACTAGCTATAAGAGATATTATTGATTCAAATGCAATAGCTGTTGTAACAAAAGAAACTCAATTAGTTGAAACATTAAAATCACTAAAAAGAGAACCAGCAATTGTAATTACAGATTCACAAGTATTTGAAAAAGTAAACAAAATTGTGCCTCAAAATATAAAATTAACATCTTTTTCAATTTTAATGGCAAGATACAAAGGATTTTTAGATCAAGCACTTGATGGAGTAAAAGCAATTAACAATTTAAAAAATGGAAATAATATTCTTATTAGTGAAGGATGTACACATCATAGACAATGTGATGATATAGGAAGTGTAAAATTACCAAAATGGTTAAAAGAATATACTAAAAAGGAATTAAATTTTGAGTGGAGCAGCGGAAATGGATTCCCAGAAAATTTAAGCAAATTTGATTTAATAATTCATTGTGGAGGATGCATGCTAAATTCAAATGAAGTGATTTATAGAATGGAAAATGCTAAAAAACAAAATGTACCATTTACAAACTATGGAATTTCAATTGCACATATGAAAGGAATTTTAGAAAGAAGCATAAATCCAATTATTTATAGTAATTGATAAAAGACAAATTTAGATATAAAATTATGTTGTTAAAAATAATCAGAGAAAGGAAATTTCTATGAAAAAATATGAATTAGGAATGCTATGTGGCAGATTTGGGCATATTCATAAAGGACATCAATTAATAATTGATAAAAGTATTGAACTTTGCAAAAAAACTTTAATATTATTAGGCTCAAGTCAGGAAAGTCATACATTAAGAAATCCATTCACAGCTGAATTTAGAAAAAAACTAATAAAAAAAGTCTATGATAGACCTGATGTAAAAATACAAGAATTAGAAGATATGACAAACGAGCTTGATGTAACAGATAAATGGGGACAATATGTAATAGATAAAACAATTGAAAGCGAAGGAAGATTTGCAGACGTTATAATTTCTGGTAATGATGAAATAAGGACAAAATGGTTTTCAAAGGAGCAAATTCAAGGAGTAGAAGAAATCTTAGTAGATAGAAAAATTTGTGAAATATCAGCAACAGAGCTAAGAGGATATATATTAATAAATGATAAAGAAAATTGGAAAAAATATGTTCCAAACCAAATAATAGAAGATTTTGAAGAAATTAGAGAGAAATTATTAGAAGTTCCAGTTTACAAGAAAATTTTAGAAGAAATGGGAAATGATATAACTATAAAAAATTTTTTAGATGTGTATTCAAAATATGAAAAAGAGGACAAAAAAATAAAAATGAAGAATATTAAAAAAAATTAATCATATAATAATGATAGGAGGAAATAACAGTGAAAGGTTCATATATAAAAGAAATTCCTATCGTTGATATAAAACAGGAAGAAAGCGATTTAAGCATTGTTCAGAGCATAATGGAAGCACAAAGAAGATTAGACTTGGCTCATAAAAATTTTGAATATGCAAGAGGAGAATTAGTAGATTACTATGCATATCAAATAAAATCTGAACAAGCAAAAATAAGTTACTTATTAAAACAAGCAAAAAATAAGAAAGTATTACTAAATACAAATGAAGCGCGAAAAGTCTATAAAAAAGTTAACTTAATAGGAGCAGAATAAAAAATAGAAGCTATTAAAAGCTTCTATTTTGATTTGATTTGATATTTGTAATTAAAATTTTTGTTACTCAACAGTAACTGATTTTGCTAAATTTCTTGGCTTATCAACATCTAAGCCTTTTTCTTTTGAAATATAGTAAGCTAAAAGTTGTAATGGAATAACAGATAAAATAGGAGAGATAAGAGGGTTAGTTTCAGGTATAGTAATAATATTGTCAAATTTATGATCTCCTAAATTTTGATTAGTAATAACTAATGTTTTAGCTCCTCTAGTAATAACTTCTTGAACATTACTTATAGTTTTTTCAACTAAATTTGGATCTGTCATAATAGAAACAACTGTAATATCTTTTTCTATTAATGCAATAGGTCCATGTTTTAATTCACCAGCAGCATAAGCATCTGAATGAATATAAGAAATTTCTTTTAACTTTAATGAAGCTTCAAGTGCAACATTATAATCAATTCCTCTTCCTAAGAAGAATAAATCTTTTTCTTTATAAACTTTTTTTGCAAAGCATTTAATTTGTTTTGAACATTTTAAAGTTTCTTCAACTTTTGAAGGCAATTCTAAAATTGCATCTTTTAAAGCATCGATTTCTTTTCCTTTCATTTCTAATAATTTAGCAAAGTAAATTGCCAAAATAGAAATTAATACAACCTGAGAAGTATAAGCTTTAGTTGATGCAACAGCTATTTCAGGACCAGCATGAGTATAAATAGTATAATCAGCCTCTCTAGTTATAGAACTTCCTATAACATTTGAAATAGCCAAAGTTTTAGCACCTTTTTGCTTTGAAAGTTTTAAAGCTGCAATTGTATCAGCAGTTTCACCTGATTGAGTAATGAAAACAACTAAAGTTTTTTCATTAATCAAAGGATCTCTATAACGAAATTCTGATGCAATATCAACTTCTGTTGGAATATGACAGAATTTTTCAAAAATTGTTTTTCCAACAAGACCTGCGTGCATTGCTGTACCACAGGCAACGATACATATTTTATTTAAAGAATTCAAATATTCTTTTGTAAAATCAAGAGATTCAATATTGCAAGTACCATCAGCAGAAAGTCTAGAACCAATTGTTTCTCTAATAGATTTTGGTTGTTCATGAATTTCTTTTAACATAAAATCATCATAACCATCTTTTTCAGCAGCTGATGCATTCCAATCAATATTAACTGTTTGTTTTTTAATAGGCTTTAAATCAGAATTATAAAATTCTGCAGAACCTTTTGATAAAACAACATATTCATAATCATCTAAAAGATAAAAATCTTTTGTATAAGAAAGTATAGCTGGAATATCAGAACTAATATAATTTTCAGTATCTGTTTTTCCAATTACTAAAGGACTATCTTTTCTAACAACAATCATTTTATCTGGAAGATGTGTAGAAAGAATTTCTAATGCAAAACTTCCTTTTAATTCAGAACAAGCAGAAACAACAGCTCTTAAAACCTTTTTATCATCATCTTTATCATCTTTTGAAAAGTAATAATCAATCAAATTAGGAATTACTTCTGTATCTGTTTGAGAATAGAAAGTATAACCTTGCTTTAATAAAAATTCTCTTAATTCATTATAATTCTCAATAATACCATTATGTACAACAGCAAAATCTTTTTTGCCATTTACATGAGGGTGAGAATTTTCTGTAGAAGGTTTACCATGAGTTGCCCATCTAGTATGAGCGATACCAATAGTTCCTTCTAAAGAATCTATAGCTGAAAGTTTTTCAAGTTCAGCAACTCTTCCTTTGTTTTTTACAACAGAAATACCGTTTTTTTCGATAGTAGCAACACCAGCTGAATCATAACCACGATATTCCAATCTTAAAAGTCCGTTAATTAATATAGGCTTAGCTTTTTTAGAACCTATATAACCTACAATGCCACACATAAAATACCTCCTTTGTAAAATCGCGACATAAGCAATCAAAATCCAAAACATACCGAAAGGCAGTTTTAGAAATCTGTCTTTGCTTGGTAAATTATTGTGTGAAAAAATATGTTACATGAAAAAGATTTTGTTCTAATATTACTACTAGTTTTTGGACTTTTTCTAATGACAGTAACATGCCATAGAGCATCCGCCGAAATCTCGATAACTCTAACCTCGTCAAGCACTAAAATAAATGCTTCTGGCGCTTTTAATAACTATCAAATAACCCTCCTTTCTAAAATAATTTATATATATTTATTCACACCATATCCATATATTACTATAAATGCGAAAAAAAAGCAAATTGTGAAAAGTATAATAAAAAATTATGCCAAAAGTTAGTAAAAAACCAGAGAATCAAAGTAAATATTATAAGTGTATATATTTAATAAAAAGAATAGCTTGTGTTATTTTTATCATACCAAAAGTAATAAAACAAAATATTGAAAAAATCGACTAATTATGATAGAATGCAACCAGGTAGGAGTGCAATTTATTTAAGCCACGGTAAATAACTATTTTCGTGAAAAATAAATTGATGTAAGCTCTAGAAGGAGAAAGGATATGGGAAAATATATTGAAATTTCCGGTAGAAAAATCGGTAAAGATTATGACCCAGTCGTAATTGCAGAAATAGGCATAAACCATGGAGGAAGCCTAAAAACTGCTAAAGAGATGGTTGACGCTGCCTATGACTCAGGTATAGAGATTATAAAACATCAAACACACATACCTGAAGAGGAACTTAGCCCAATAGCAAAAGAAATACAACTTTCAAAAGTAGGACACGGAAACCTATATGATTCACTAGAAGAAATTTGCTTAACAGAAGAAGAAGAAATTGAGCTAAAAAACTATGTAGAAGCAAAAGGAATGATATTTATATCATCACCATTTTCCTTCGCAGCTGTAGACAGACTAGAAAGAATGAACATTGCAGCATATAAAATAAGTTCATCACAAATGAATAACTATCCACTATTGGAGTATGTTGCTAGTAAGAAAAAGCCAATTGTTATATCAACAGGGATGAATGATATTGAGGGAGTAAAAAAAGCTGTAAAAACAATAAAGCAATATCATGAGCAATTTGCAATTTTACACTGTACAAATATCTATCCAACACCTGCAGATAAAATAAGATTAAATGCATTATTAGAAATTGAAAAAACATTTCCCAAAGCTGTTATTGGATTATCAGATCATTCATTAAATAATTATTCATCATATGCAGCACTAGCACTTGGAGCATCTATAATTGAAAGACATTTCACTGATAGAAAAGACAGAAAAGGCAGTGATATGGAATGGTCTATGACACCACAAGAAGCTAAAGAATTATGCGATTATGCAAAAAATATTAGAAAAATGCAACAAGGCAAAAAAGAAGCTTTGGAAGAAGAAAAAGAATTTATAGAAAAAACATTTCAAACAGTTGTAACCAAAAGAAGTATTAGAAAAGATTCAGTAATAACAAAAGATGATTTAACAGTTAAAGGTCCAAATACTACTGGAATACCAGCAGAAGACTTATACAAAATTCTTTGGAAAAAAGCTGTACGAAATATAGAACCAAATACGCACTTAGAATGGGGAGATATATATTAAGAGTATGAATATTCATACTCTTAATATTTTAAAATACATACAAGCAAAATACTTATATATATTTTGTAATAATATATATAAATATTTTTGTTTTATGAAAGGAAAAATATGAATATAAAAACATTAATAAATGAAAACGAGCTACAAAAAAGAATAAAAGAACTAGGAGAAGAGATAACACAAGATTATAAAGATAAAGAAATTATAATTGTATGCATATTAAGAGGTGCAGTTTATTTTGCAGTTGACCTTACCAAAAACATAAAAAACAATAAATTACAGTTAGAATTTATGCAAGTATCTAGCTATGGAAATAACAAAGAAACAACAGGCAAATTAAAGATAAAAAAAGATATAAATACAGATATAAAAGATAAAAATGTAATTATAGTTGAAGATATAATTGATTCAGGAATTACCATGACAAACTTAAAAGAATATTTATTAAGCAAACAACCTAAAAGCTTAAAGGTTTGTACTCTTTTAGATAAAAAAGAAAGAAGACAAGTTGAAGTAGAAGCAGATTATGTTGGGTTTGATGTACCAAATAAATTCATTTTAGGATATGGATTAGACTATGAAGAATGCTATAGAAATTTACCATATATAGGATATAATGATGAAGACGAGTAGGAAGGATAAAAAATGTTTGATATAGAAGCAGAAATAAAGAAATTGCCAGCAAAACCAGGAGTATATATAATGAGAAATAAAAATGATGAGATTATATATGTAGGCAAAGCAATTTCTTTAAAAAATAGAGTAACTCAATATTTCAGAAAAACTAATAAAACTCAAAGAATAATAAATATGGTTTCATTAATAGATCATTTTGAGTACATAGTTACAGATAATGAAGCAGAAGCACTTATACTAGAATGTAATCTAATAAAAGAAAATAGACCAAAGTTTAATGTTTTACTTAAAGATGACAAAACATATCCATATATAAGAATTGGAATGAAAGAAGAATATCCAAGTGTATTTATAACAAGACGAATTCAAAATGATGGAGCAAAATATTTTGGACCTTATGCCAACCCAGGTGCAGCAAGAGAGATGCTTAATTTTATAAAAGAAAAATTTCAAATAAGACAATGCAAAAACTTTAAATCTAGCGATAGAGCTTGCTTAAATTATCATATAAAAAAATGCTTAGCCCCATGTATGAAATATGTTTCAAGAGAAGAATATATGGAGCAAATTAATCAAATAATAATGCTTTTAGAGGGAAAAACAAATAAGATTATAAAGCAACTAGAAGAAGAAATGAAAATAGCGTCAAAAAATTTAGAATTTGAAAAAGCAGCAAGAATAAGAGATAGAATGCAATCAATAGAAAGAATATCAGCAAAACAAAAAGTTTCTAATATATCTGAAAATAATATAGATGTAATTGGTATATATAAAAATGAAATATCTGTATGCATAGAAGTTTTTTATGTTCGTGGAAGTAAAATGATAGACAGAGAGCATTACTTTTTCGATGAATTAAAAGATATGGATGAAAGCGAAATATTATCAGGATTTTTAAAACAATTCTATATAAATAAAATTGAATTTCCAAACAAAATAATGCTACAAGAAGAAATTGAAGACAAGGACGTTATAGAAGAATGGCTAGGAAATAAAGCAGGAAGAAAAGTCGAAATAAAAACACCTCAAAAAGGTGAAAAACTAAGATTTGTTGAAATGGCAGAGAAAAATGCTAAAATAACATTAGAAAATAAATCAAAAGATAAATTCGAAATATTAAATGAATTAAAAGAAGTATTAAAATTAGATACATTACCGCACAAAATTGAAACTTTTGATATTTCAAACATTTCAGGAACTAATATTGTTGCAGGAATGTGTGTAGCACAAGATGGAATTATAAAAAGAAACTTATCAAGAAGATTTAAAATAAAAAATGTATTTGGACAAGATGATCCAAAATGCACAGAAGAAGTTGTAACAAGAAGAATAAAACACTCAATAGAAAATCCAAAAGGTGGATTTGGAACACTTCCAAATTTAATATTAGCAGATGGTGGAATCACACAAATAAAAGCAATAAAAAGAGCTTTAAAAGTATACAATTTAGAAGAAAAAATTCCTGTATATGGAATGGTTAAAGATAATAAACACACTACAAGAGCTTTAATAGATGAAAACAGAAAAGAATTTAAAATATCTGAAAATTTATTTTTCTTTATCACAAATCTTCAAAATGAAGTTCATAATACTGCAATAGAATATCACAGAAAATTAAGAGAAAAAGAAATGGTAAAATCAGAATTAGATACAATAGAAGGAATAGGAAAAGTAAAAAGAGAAGCATTATTAAAACATTTTGGAACAATAGAAAAAATTAAAGATGCATCAACAGAAGAATTGACACAAATAAAAGGAATAAACAAAGATTTAGCCGAAAAGATAAAACAAGTACTGAAATAATAAAACTTAAAATTGACAGGTTGACATAAAAATGTTATAATCGTTATATCAATTGTTGCGCATAAACCCAGCTAATGACGGAGGGAGGAAAATGGACAGGATAATAAGGTTAGTAAAGTTTATGATAACTGCGATGCTGATTGCGGTTATAACGGTCGTTGTGGCAAAAATTCCACTTATCTTTATTGATGTATATAAGTATTGTACTATTGAAGATAAAGGATACATGTGGGTAATCAACATAATAAGTGCGGCAATTGTTGCTGTTGCTATAAGACTACTTACTAGGAAAAAAAGCGGGTCCGTAATTCTGGCGATATCGACATTCATATTATGTCTCCCAGCTGCAGAATTGACTATATGGCATCGGGAGTACATTTGGAGCGTGATTTCCATCGAATTACCTAAAGAATCATGGATAGCATTTGGAGTAGGAATTATGTCGGCAGTGATTGCATATGTATTAGAACTTAAAGAAGAGTAACTTTGCACACAATTGATGTAATAAGGGCCAACCTGTTAGGTGGTCCTTAGTTTTTTATAAATAATTGAAAATTATTACTAATAAAATCAATAATAGAAAAATTTTGTTGAAAAATAAAGAAGTGTTATGCTAAAATAAACAAAAATATAGTTATATTCTCTAACCATTTGAATAAATTAATATAAATGGAAGGAGAATACATATGACAAAAAATATTTTTATAAAGTGCACATTTATATTAACTTGTGTTTTTACAATAGTAAATGTTTTACTATTATACAGTTTTTACAAGGTAATGTGCATGCTATAAATAAAAAGGAATGAGTAAATGGAAATAATAGTTGGAAAATTATCTGGATTTTGCTTTGGTGTAAATAATGCTGTATCAGAAGCAGAAAAATTAGTAGAAGCAGAAAAAGAAATATATTGCTTAGGAGAACTAGTTCACAATAGACAAGTTATTGATAAACTAGAAAAAAAAGGATTAAAAATAATTGAAAATATAGAGCAGGCACCTAATAATTGCAAATTAATAATAAGAGCTCATGGGATTGCACCAGAAATATATGAAAGAGCAAAGGAAAAAAATATTGAAGTTTTTGATTATACATGTCCGACAGTAAAAAAATTGCATAAAACAATAGATAAAGCTAAAAAAGATAATTATATATTTCTTATAGGAGAAAAAAATCACCCAGAAATAATTGGATCAAAAGGATTCGCAGGTAAAAATTGCTGTATAATTCAAGATGAAAGTGACATAAATAATGCAATTCAAGAATTTAAAAATAGCAAAATGGAAAAATTATATATAGCAGCACAAACTACTGCATCAGTATCAAAATTTAATGCATATGTTGAAACAATATTAGAAAAGCTACCAAATACTGAAATAGAAATAAATAAAAGTATTTGTGATAGTACAAGGCTAAGACAAGAAGAGGTTTCTAAAATTTCTAAAAAAGTAGATTACATGGTAATAATAGGTGGAAAAAATAGTTCAAATACAACAAAATTATACAACATAGCAAAGGAAAATTGCGAAAGTATACATATTCAAACAAAAGATGAATTAAACATAAATGAGATTAAGAAATATAACAAGATTGGAATATCTGCAGGAGCTTCTACACCTAAAGAAAGCATAGAAGAAGTGGAAAAAATATTAAAAAGTATAAATTAATATTAAAAAATGCCATGAGGATAATATATTCCCATGGCATTTGCAATTTAAAAAGGATTTATTTTATGATATAATACATATATTAAAATTTGGAAGGAAAATAATAATGGAAATTAGTAAAGAGTGGAAAGATTATGAAATATTAGATATGGCAAATGGTGAAAAATTGGAAAGATGGGGACACATTACATTAATTAGACCAGATCCACAAATAATATGGAAAAATAAATCATATCCAGATAAATGGAAAAATGCAAATGCCAAATACAATAGAAGCAATACTGGAGGAGGAGCTTGGAAATATAAGAATAAACTTCCAGAAAGTTGGCAAATAAAATATAAAAATTTAACATTTAATATAAAACCAATGGGATTTAAACATACAGGTTTATTTCCAGAACAAGCCATCAATTGGGATTGGATGATTTCAAAAATAAAAGAAAGCAAAAGAGAGATAAAAGTTTTGAATTTATTTGCATATACAGGAGGAGCGACAGTCGCATGCCTTAGTGCAGGAGCAGCAGTATGTCATGTAGATTCTTCAAAAGGAATGACAAGTTGGGCAAAAGAAAATGTTGAAAGTTCTGGATTAAAAGAAAAGCCTGTAAGATACATAGTTGATGATGTAATAAAATTTGTACAAAGAGAAATAAGAAGAGAAAATAAATATGATGCAATAATAATGGATCCACCATCATATGGAAGAGGAAAAAACGGAGAAGTATGGCAATTTGAAAATAACATTGCAGAATTAATTGAATTATGCACACAAATTTTAAGTGATAATCCATTATTTTTCTTAATAAATTCATATACAACAGGAATATCATCAAAAGTATTAGCAAATTTATTAGAATTAAATATGGGAAGATATAAAGGAAAAATAACATCAGGTGAAATTGGTCTACCAATGACAGGTTCAAAACTAGTTTTACCATGCGGAATATATGGAAGATGGGAAAAATAAATGAAAGAAGATTTAAAAGTATTATATGAAGATAACCACATAATTGTAGTAGAAAAGCCAGTTAATATACCTTCACAAGGAGATAAAACTGGTGATATAGATATGCTTACAATAATAAAACAATACTTAATAAAAAAATACAATAAACCAGGAGATGCATATTTAGGATTAGTTCATAGATTGGATAGACCAACAGGCGGAGTAATGGTATTTGCCAAAACATCAAAAGCTGCTTCAAGACTAAGTGAACAAGTAAGAGATAAAATTTTTGAAAAAGAATATTTAGTAATAGTAGATGGAAAAATGGAAAATGCTAAAGGAAGTTTTGAAGATTATCTTTTAAAAAATGAAAAAAATAATTTAAGCAAAGTTGTTGACTCTAAAAACAAAAATGCTAAAATAGCAAAATTAGATTATGAAGTTGTTAAATATAATGATGAAACAAACTTATCACTAGTAAAAGTGAAATTACATACAGGAAGACATCATCAAATAAGAGTACAATTTGCAAGTAGAAATCACAGCGTATATGGTGACCAAAAATATGGAACACGAGGAAGAGGAAAGCAATTATGCCTATGGGCATATAAGCTATCTTTCAATCATCCAATTAGCAAAGAGAAAATGACTTTTGAAACATATCCAGAAAAAACAGGAAGTTGGATAATATTAGATTAAAGAATTCGCAGAAAAAACTGCGAATTTTTTAATAATAAATTCTTAATTGATGTCTAAATAGATTATCACTTACAGAAGTATTTAAATAAAGATTATCATGTTTATCCAAAATCTTTTTTACTTTCCATAAACCAATACCACTGTTTTTAGGTTTAGTAGAAAAATTTTTATCAAAAATTTTATTGGTATCAATGGATTTATCAGAAAAAGAATTCTCGATAATCATTAAATCACAAGAGTTACGAATATCTTTAGTAATAATAACATTAATAACTTTTTTAGAACTTTTAGAAGCGGCTTCAATACTATTATCTAAGAAAATACCTAACATTCTTGTAAATTCATAAATATCAATATTTAAAGACGTCAAGTCTGTTAAAACCTCAATGTTAAAATCAATACCTAGCTCACGAGCTTTATAAAACTTATCAGTAACAATAGATAAAACAGGTGGACTATTAAAAACATCTTTATTAAGAGAAGAAAATTTATTTAAAATTTTACATTCACTGAAAACGCTAGAATAATATTTTTTTAATCCGTTTATATCATTAGTAAAAATATATCCGCCAATTGATTGCATAATATTTGAAAAATCGTGTTTAAAACCTCGGACAGAATCGTAAGAAGTTAATAAAGATTCATATAATTTTTCTTCACATTCTATAGTTTTGTTAGCTTTACGCAAAGCACGAGATTTTACAACTAGCAAAATAATTAATATACTAACCAAAATATCACAAAGGATTAATAGGGTAATTGTAAAATTTTTTGAAAGAAAGATTAAAGAAATACTTACTCCGACAAGGTAAAAGAATTTAATTAAGATAAAAAATGGAATCACTGTGGAAGACCTCCTAAATTTAAAATACCAAAAAATGGCAACGTGCTTTTAAAATATAAATAAAAAATAAAATAATGTCAATAGAAAAATTGTAAAAAAATGTAAAATAAAACAAAAACATTTTTACAAAAATTTACAAAAAACGATTCTATTATATTAAAACTAAATAAGATGTCGAAAAAAGCATATAAATGACATTTTTTAACTTGCATAAGAAGAGTAACTATGTTAAAATAGGAATGATTATGTATGAAAAAGAAGGTCGACAAACGTTGAAACATGCAAACATTGAAACTGTAAGAAACATAATAAAAAATAAACTTAAGGTTATACTCAAATTTAACCTGATGGATTAAGCAAACTAGAGATATAATAAAAATGCAGATATATCTCTATATTTTACGTTTTTATGTAAAGTAAAAAAGAGGGAAGAGCAGATGTCAATAATAAAAAGATATAGAAATACAATTTTAAGAATTATAGATATAGTAATAATTGTTACATCATACTATATTGCAGAAATATTAATAAATAATTCATTTACAATATCATCAGAACTAAATTACACAATAATGAATACATTCATATTAGCTATAATAATATATACTCTTGTTTTAAACTTTTTCAAAACATATAAAAATATAACAAGATATGAAAACGGAAAAGATTATCTTGTATATATATTGGCATGTTTTGCATCAATGCTGATAATTATAGGAATAAAAGTTTTAACTAATATAGATATAGTAGATATAAGAACAAATATGATTGCAGCATTAATAATTGTAACATCAATTATTGGATATAGAGTTTTGCTAAGATTAATGTTAACTCGAGGCAAAAGAAATAGATTGAATGACAAAAATAAGAAAAATGTATTAATTATTGGTGCTGGTGAAGCTGCAAAAATACTTTTAGGATCATTAAAAACAAATATGAAAAATACTTACAATGTAGTAGGCTTAATCGATGACAACAAAAATAAAATAAATTATGCAATATCAGGAAATAAAATATTAGGAAACAGATATGATATACCTAGAATTTGTAAGGAAAGAAATGTAGAAATAATTTTATTTACAATAGCAAATTTGAAGAATGAATCAAGAAGAGATATATTAAAAATATGTCAAGAAACTGGATGCAAAGTAAGAATATTGCCAAACACAGAACAATTAATAAGAAGTAAAAGTCTAGAGAGCAATTTTAGAGATGTAGAAATAGATGATTTACTAGGAAGAGAAAGTATAGAACTAGATAATAAAAACATAGAAAAATTAATAAAAGACAAAGTAATACTAGTAACTGGTGGAGGAGGTTCAATAGGTTCTGAATTATGCAGACAAATAATAAAACATTCACCTAATAAACTAGTTATAGTAGACATTTATGAAAATAATTTATATGATATAGAACAAGAACTAAAAACAAATTATCCAGAAATAGAAATTGATGCAATTGTTGCAAGTGTTAGAGATAAGAAAAGACTAGATGAAATTTTTGAAAAATATAGACCTTATTTAGTTTTCCATGCAGCAGCACATAAGCATGTTCCACTAATGGAAACTAGTCCACTAGAAGCAATCAAAAATAATGTATTTGGAACATATAATGTAGTAAATTGTGCAGATGAATATCGAGTAAAAAGATTTATATTAATTTCATCAGATAAAGCAGTAAACCCAACAAATATTATGGGAGCAACAAAGCGTTTATGCGAAATGATAATTCAAGCAAAAGCAAAAAACAGCCAAACAGAATATGCAGCAGTTAGATTTGGAAATGTATTAGGAAGTAATGGCTCAGTTGTACCACTATTTAAGAAACAAATTGCAAATGGTGGTCCAATAACAGTAACTCATAAAGAAATAACAAGATTTTTCATGACAATACCAGAAGCAGTGTCATTAGTTTTACAAGCAATGACATATGCAAGATGTGGTGAAATATTTGTGCTAGACATGGGAGAACCTATCAAAATTTATGAAATGGCAGAAAACTTAATTAGATTATCAGGACTTGAACCTAATGTAGATATACAAATAAAAGTGACAGGATTAAGACCTGGTGAGAAACTTTATGAAGAAATTTTAATGGCAGAAGAAGGCTTAACTCAAACAGAGCATGGCAAAATTCATGTTGCAAAACCATCAGAAATTAATATGGACATGATTGAAGAAAAATTAAAAGAATTAGATGGCTTATTAAAAAACTATAACAACGATCAAAAAGAAGAAATTAAAAAGGTTATGAAAGAAGTAGTACCAACATATAAAGAAGCCAAAAATTAAATACAGGGATGATAAAAGTGAAAAAGAAAAAAATATATTTATTCATAAAAAGAATAATGGATTTTTTATTAGCTATGTTAGGAATAATTATAGCATCACCAATTTTTATTATTGTCGCAATTGCAATAAAAATAAACTCAAAAGGACCAATAATATTTAAGCAAAAAAGATTAGGTAAAGATGGTAAAGAGTTTGAAATGTATAAGTTTAGATCCATGGTTGTTGGAGCAGAACAAATGGGCACAGGTGTATATTCAAAAAAAGGAGATAGTAGGGTAACTAGTGTAGGAAAATTTATAAGATTAACAAGCATAGACGAATTACCACAATTAGTAAATATACTAAAGGGAGAAATGAGTTTTATTGGACCAAGACCAGTATTAACATATCATCCTTGGAAATATGAAGAATACACAGAAGAACAGAAAAAAAGATTTAATGTTAGACCAGGTGTAACAGGATGGGCACAAATACATGGAAGAAAAGACGTGGAATGGAATAAAAGAATAGAATTAGATGTTGAATATGTTAATAATATAAGTTTTATTACAGATCTAAAAATATTTTTCATTACAATTTTTAAAGTTATTTTGATGAAAGATAATGTTAATAAAGATGAAACATCAAAAAATAATGTAATAGATAATAAGAATAAACCGGAGGAGAAAATAAATGCTTAAACTAATGTATATAACTAATAGTCCTGAAATTGCAAAAATAGCGGATAATGCAGGAGTAGATAGAATATGGATTGATTTAGAAAAAAGAGGAAAAGAAGAACGTCAAAAAAATTTAAATACAGTAAAATCAAATCATGAAATTTCAGATATAGGAAAAGTAAAAAAAGTATTAAAGAATGCAGAATTAATTGTTAGAGTAAATTCACTATACGATGGTTCAGAAGAAGAGATAGAACAAGTAATAGAACAAGGAGCAGATGTTATAATGCTACCTTATTTTAAAACACCAGAGGAAGTAAGAAAGTTTGTAGCAATAGTAAATAAGAGAACAAAAGTAAACTTATTGTGCGAGACACCAGAATCAGTAGAATGTATGGATGAAATACTAAAAATAGCTGGAATAGATGAAATTCATATAGGATTAAACGATTTGCATTTAGGATATAAAAAGAAATTTATGTTTGAACTACTAGCTGATGGAACAGTAGAAAAACTATGCAACAAATTTAAAAAAGCTGGAATACCATATGGATTTGGAGGAATTGCAAGAATAGGAGAAGGAGCATTACCAGCAGAAAATATTATTCCTGAACATTGTAGATTAGGCTCAACAATTGTTATTTTATCTAGAAGTTTTTGCGATACTACTAAAATTAATAATATTCAAGAAATACAAAGTATATTTAAAACAGGAGTAGAAGATATTAGAGCTTTTGAAAAAAAAGCAGAGCAATATAGTGAAGAAGAATATAAACAAAATAAAATAGAGATTGAACAAAAAGTTAGAAAAATTATTGGAGAGGAAATAGAAAAATAGGGGAATAATAAAAAATGATTTTTTATATAACTGTTTTAAGAGCTTTGGCGGCAATGCTAATAACGAATGCACATTATGTAGGAGTATATCCTACAGATATAATTGCTAATGGTGGATTGCTTGGAGATGTAATATTTTTTGCAGTATCAGGATTTTGCTTATATCACATAAAAGATAATTTTATAAAATGGTATAAAAAAAGATTAATAAGAGTTTACCCAGTAACCTGGATTATAACAACAGCATACTTATTAATTGGATTTTATAATTTGGAAAAAATGAATATCTTTGAATACATGTTATATCCAACCTATTATCATTTTATAGCCTCTATAATTCTTTTGTATATCATATATTATATATATATATATATATATATACAGAGATGCGGGATTGCTGACACAAAGAAAAATTTAAAAAGTAAAATTGATCCAATGCTTTTTGGATTTGCCTTAACTTTTATAGTTCAACTTATCATATATTTAACTGTATATGATAAGAGTTATTATCATATTGATACTGTCAGAGAGTGGATGATTAGATTCTTATTTTTTGAATCAATGCTACTAGGTGCATACTTTAGAAAAAATATAGATAAATACATGAATAAAAATAAAATATCAAATTGGATATTAACATTTTTAATATTCATCGTATATTTTGCATCTAAAATATTATTAGTAAAAGGAATAATAAATAGCCAATATCAACTAATTAATCAAATTATTTTACTAATACTTTTATATTATGTATTTAAATCATTCTCAGGTATAGATGAAAAATTAAGAAAATTACCAAATAAAATTAAACAAATAATTGAGTTCATTGCCAATATCACTCTAGAAATTTATTTAGTGCAATATCCAATTATTCCATTGCTAAAAAATATAATCTTTCCATTAAACTGGATAGCAATAACAATCACAATAATAATCTTAGCATATATTTTATACATTATTAAAAATAAAATTTTAGGAATTTTGCCGAAACAAAATAACGAGGAGAACAAAAAACAAAGTGAAAATATTATTAACAGGAGCAATTAAATATTCTAAAAATCAAATAAACCAAATTAAACATCTTGGACTAGAAGTAACATTTGAACAAGATGAAAGAAATATAAATAGCAACTTAGAGGAGTACGATATTATAGTTGGAAATGGAATATTTTTATACAATGATATAAAAAAATTTAAAAATTTAAAGATGATTCAACTTACTAGTGCAGGCTTAGATAGAGTACCTTTAGAATATATAAAGCAAAAAAATATAAAATTATACAATGCTAGGGGTGTATACAGTATACCAATGGCAGAATGGACAATATTAAAAATACTAGAAATATACAAAAATACAAAATTTTTTGTTGAAAATCAAAAAAATAAAAATTGGCAAAAAGAAAGAAATTTAAAAGAACTTACAGATAAAAAAGTAACTATAGTTGGATATGGTAGTGTTGGGGAAGAGATTGCAAAGAGATTAAAAGCATTTAACACATATATAACTGCTGTGGATGTAAATACCAAAATTTCTGAATATATAGATGCATACAAAAATATAAATGAATTAGGACAAGCTTTAGAAAAAAGCGATATTGTTATATTAACGTTACCGTTAAATGAAAACACAGAAAATTTATTTAATGAAAAATTATTTATGAGAATGAAAAATGATAGTCTTTTTATCAATATATCTAGAGGGAAAATTGTAAATCAACATGATTTAGTAGAAAACTTAAAAAAAGGAAAATTTCTTGGAGCTATACTTGATGTATTTGAAGAAGAACCACTAAACGCAGAAGACGAATTATGGAATTTTGAAAATGTTATTATTACACCGCATAACTCTTTTATTGGTGAAAATAATAATAAAAGAATGTTTGATGTAATCATGGATAATTTAAAAAGCTATTTAAAATCAATAAATAATTAGGAGAGAAAATGGAAGAAAAAAAAGTTCTATTAGTTGCAACTGTACAAAGCCATATAGCACAATTTCATAAACCATTAATAGATATGCTACATGAAAAAGGATACAAAGTACATATTGCTGCAAAAGATAATTTAAAAGAAAAAAATGGATTAAAAATAGAAAACGCAGATAAAATATTTAATGTTTGTTTTTCTAGATCACCTTTTAGAGTGAATAATATAAAGGCATATAAACAATTAAGAGAAATCGTGAAAAAAAATCAATATGACATAATACACTGTAATACACCTATGGGAGGAGTTATATCTAGATTAGTCTCAAAAAAATATAGAAAAAATGGAATGAAGGTAATATATACTGTACATGGATTTCATTTTTATAAAGGAGCCCCTGCTATTAATTGGTTAGTATATTATCCTATTGAAAAAGTATTATCAAAATATACAGATTGCCTTATAACAATGAATAAAGAAGATTATTTAATTGCACAAAACAAATTTAAATCAGAAAAGATAGAATTTACACATGGAGTTGGAGTAAGAACAGAAAAATTTAGCAAAATGATAAATAATACAGAAAAAAAAGAATTAAGACAATCATTAAACCTAAAAGAAGATAACATAGTTATCACATATGTTGCGGAATTAATGCCAAGAAAAAATCATTATATGCTATTGAATTGTATAGAAAAATTGATACAGGAAAATCGTAATATAAAACTGCTACTTGTAGGAAACGGAAAGCTAGAGGAAAATTTAAAGAAAATAATAAATGAAAAAAAATTGGAAAATAATGTTGAACTTTTAGGATATAGATTAGATGTTCCTCAATTAATGCAAATTTCAGACATATATGTATCTACTTCAAAACAAGAAGGTTTACCGGTAAATATAATGGAAGCAATGATAACTGGTTTACCAATTGTGGCAACAAATTGTAGGGGAAATAATGATTTGGTAGAAAATAATGTAAATGGATATGTTGTAGATATAGGTAATGAAAAAATTTTCAACGAAAAAATACAACAACTTATAGATAATAAAGAACTAAGAGAAAAATTTGGAAAAGAAGGACAGAAAAAAATAGAAAAATATAAAGTTGAAAATGTAATAAAAGAACTAGAACAAATTTATAATATGTATATATAAAGGAAGGTAAAACAATGAAAAAATCAATAATAGGCGTTATAGGAATATCAATAGATGATAATTATAAATGGAAAGACTCATTAATTAGCCCTAGGGTTACATGTTCTGATGAAAAAATATATGAAAAATGTAAACAATTTATAGAAATAAAATATGTAAAAAAAGTAGATTATTCTAAAGCTAGACGAATTACTGGCGAAATATATGGATGCGATGAATTTATATATGATAACGAAAAAACAATAAAAATTTATTTTAAAAATGAAAACACTTGTGTAATAGAATCAAATCAACAAGTTAATGAATGGTTTAAAATAATAGTAAATATACTTTTATTAAAAGAAGGGTATACATTTATCCATGCTGCTGCGGTTTCAAAAGATAATAAAGCTTTAGTTTTACCATCATGGGGTGGAGTAGGGAAAACTGCTTCAGTATCAAAGTTAATAAGGAAAGGGTATAAATTATTAGGAGATGATATGAATATAATTACAGCTGAAGGAAAAATTTATCCATTTCCAAAAGAATTTGTCTTATATTTTTATCATAAAGAATTATTCCCAGAAGTATTTAAAGAAAAAGGACCAAAATGTGGAAGCAAAATGAATGACTTCTATGAAAAAATAAAACCAGCTGTAAAAAAAGTTACAAGATGTGTACCTGGAGTTTTGGCATATGCAAGAAAACATAACCCACAAGCTAGTAAAGTTTCTCCTATCGAAATTTTTGGAGAAGATGTTGTTTCATCAGTAAGTGATATAAAACAAATTATGTGGATTGAACGAAACAAAGATGAAAACACGTATAAAAAAATGGATAAAGAACAGATAGCAGCTAAAGCAACAGCTGTAACTCTAAATGAAATTATGGGCAAAGATTTACAAGCTGTATTAATAATGTGTGGTTTCTATCAAATAAACATTAAAGATGTTTTTGAAAAAATGTATCATATATATGAACAAGCTTTTAGCAATTCAATAACAGGCATATTAAATGTTTCAACAAAGGAAGATGTATCAATAGTGGCAGATAAAGTTCAAGAAAACATAAAATTTTAAGAAGGGAATAAATAATGAATGAAAATAGTGTTCTTATTAAATGTAAAGTTAGTTAAAAAAGATACATTATATTATACAACAGGTGCAGTTGATAGAGCATACTTAGAAAGACATAAAATAAATAAAGATGATGAATTGATAGTGGTGTGCAGAGAAGAAAACGCGTTAGATCAAGTAAAAAGTAAAAAATTAGCTTTAGCAAGTGGAAATAATATAGATTTTATAACATTAAAAAACTATAAACAATTAAATAATAAAGAAAAACAAAATGAAATAAAAGCACAAATACAAAATTGTGATCTATGCTACGTAAAATTGCCAGGTATTGTAGGATTAAAATTTATTCCATTTATTAATAAAAACAATAAAACATGCATTACAGAAGTTGTTGGATGCACATGGGATTCACTAAATAATTACGGAAAACTAAAGTATAAAATGTTTGCTCCAATATCATACATTTTAAATAAAAAAGCAATAAAAAATTCTAAAAGTGTAATATATGTAACTGATAAGTTTTTACAAAAAAGGTATCCAACCAATGGAAATAATATTGCATGTTCCGATGTTAATATTTCGGAAGTTTCAGAAAACGTATTAAAAAATAGAATCATAAAAATAGAAAAAAATGATAATGAAAAAATAAAATTAGGTCTTATTGGTTCATTAAATGTTAATTTTAAAGGACATAAGGAAGCAATAAAAGCAGTATCAATTTTAAAAGATAAATATAATATAGAATTGCATTTTCTTGGAGTCGGAAATTCAGATAGATGGAAGCCTCTTATTAAAAAATATAAAGTAGAAAAAAATGTGTTTTTTGATGGTACATTACCAAGTGGAGAAGCAGTATTTAAATGGATGGATGATCTTGACTTATTTTTGATGCCGAGCTTACAAGAGGGATTACCTAGATCCCTCGTAGAGGCAATGAGTAGAGCATGCCCAGCCATAGGAACTAATACAGGTGGAATACCTGAATTAATAAATAAAAAAATGATATGCAGAAGAAAAGATTACAAAGAATTGGCTAAAAAAATAGAAGAACTTATTAACAATAAAGAAGAAATGAAAGAAATTGCATATGAAAATTTTAACACCTCAAAAAAATTTATTAAAGCAAAATTAGATAAAAAAAGAAAAGAATTTGAAAACCAAGTCATACAAGAGGGAAAAAATGACATTAATATAAATTTACGGAGGAAAAAATGATTAATGTAATAAAATTATTTACTATAGTAATTGGTACATTAATATTTATAGTAGATTTAAGTAACTATTTAAAAGGAAAAAATAAAAACATTACAATTTTTGTTCAAAGTGTTTTTTACTTTTTTTATTATGTTCCATTAATATTGGATGTTTTTTATAAAATTCCTATTTATACTGAAAAAAATCATCATGGATTTTCAATATCATATGATGATTTTAGTACGGAAGTTATATATTGTATAATTATAACTTACTTAAATTATATGTTTCATTTTTTCCAAAAAAGAAATGTTTACACTACGGTGTTAGATAAAAAAAATTCTAGCAGAATAAGAATACAATTATATTCTATAATTTTATTCTGTACATTAATAGGTATTGTTATATACACAATAACATTAATGGACGAACAAATTTTTGAAGCACTGATTACCTATAAGTTAAGACATATTCATACTGAAAATGCAGATACTCTAAAAAAGCTATCTTTTATTATTGTAGCAATATCACTAGTATTTACTATGATAGAAGGTGACAAACGAAAGACTAAGCATAAAATTATATGCATGATACCATTTTTAATTTATGCAAGCCTAATAAATGGAAAAAAGGCAACTATATTTATATCAATTGTTGGAATTATAATGGTATTACTAATAAAAAATATAATAAAAAGAAAGAAAACAATAATTATGATAGTTGCAATTGCATGTATTGCAATGTTTGCATATCAAAAATATTATAATTTAAATGTAGCTAAAGAAATCGATAATGAATATACGTCGTATAGAATTTATTATTGTAGAGATAATACCTTAAAAATGACTATATATTCAGAGAAAAATAATGACAGAATATTAGAATATAGAGGAGAAAGTGCACTATATTATTTAACTTTTTATATACCAAGATCAGTATGGAAAGAAAAGCCTTACCCATATGCAGTATATTTTACAGATTATTTAGTAAATCTAAAAAAAGTAAGACCTTTATCTTGGAATATGACAACATCAATATATGATGAATTTTTGTCTAATTTTGGATGGCTAGGAATTCTATTAATACCATTTTTAATGAATTTTGCAATAAAACAAATTCATAAAAGAAATAAAGGAATGCTTGGAAAAGGAATTGTTTTTTTAGGAATACTAGATATTGTATTACTGCTTGCAGTTCAAGTTTCTGCATTTTTGATTTTATATATTGCATTAATTGTTATGATGGGAATATATGATATTAATGAAAAATTTAAAAAAAATCAAATGAAATTTATTGATGCAGGAAAAGAGGAGAGATCATGAATTATATATTTTTAAGAGGAAATCTTTTGGAAAGAGCAGGAGGGCCATCTACTTATTTATACAATTTAAAAATAGGATTAGAACAATTACAAGAAAAAAATATAAAATTCATATATGATGAAAAGATAAAAACAGATAATCAAAAAAAACAAATAAAAAAATATAAAGAAAAAGTTGCAAAGTTTTTTCCAAAAATATATGGAATAATTATGTTAAAACATTCAACTAATGATGCATTTCATAAAAGATTAAAAGAAAAAAAAGATATAGATTTAATACATTTTCACAGTGTAGTAGATTTAACTAATTCGATAGGATATATACCATCAAATACAATAAAGATACTAACATCTCATTGCCCAGAAAATCCTGCTATTGAATTCAG
The DNA here is from genome assembly GCA_947594845.1 of uncultured Clostridia bacterium. Taxonomy (GTDB): domain Bacteria; phylum Bacillota; class Clostridia; order TANB77; family CAG-508; genus UMGS1994. Next base: position 52,652 of record CANQEI010000005.1, read on the forward strand.
AAATAGGTTAAAGGCTAAGACTTTAAATAAAAAATGCAATTTTAAAGGAATCGAAAAAAAATATTATACTAAATATGTAAAAAAAGCATTTCAAGAAGCCGATATCCTAGTATTTCCATCAAAAGAGGCAATGGAACCATATTATGAAACTTGTCCTGAGTTTGAAGATTTAATAAATGCTAAAGATATAAGGTATATACTGACAGGAACACAACCATTAGAATATAAAAAAAGCAGAGAAGATTTCAGAAAAGAAAATAATATTACAAAAGATGCTTTTGTATTATGCTTTATTGGAAGACATAATGAAGTAAAAGGATATGACAATTTTATAAAAATGGCAACAGAAGCTATGGAAAAAGAAAAAAATATTTATGTTATTACAGCAGGAATTGGTGAAATAGAATCTCCTAAAAACGAGAGATGGATAGATATTGGATGGACAAATGATCCAGGTAGTGTAGTAAACGCAGCGGATTTATTTGTTTTACCAAACAAAAGAACTTATTTTGACTTAATTTTACTTGAAGTTTTATCAATAGGAAAAACATGTCTAGTTTCAAATACTGGAGGAAATAAAACAGTAGAAAAGTTATCTAAAGGTGTATTGAAATATAATAATATAGATGAAGCTATACATACAATATTAGATTTGTATCAAAATAGAGAAAAACTAAAAGATTTAGAAAAAGAAAATAAAAAAGTATATGAGGAGTATTTTACGGTAGACAAATTCGCTAAAAATTATATTGAAATGATAGAAAGTATAAAAAGAGATAAAGAGAAAGAGAATAATAATGAGTAAAAAAAGTATTGCTAAAAATTATGCGTATAATTTAACATATCAAATATTAATATTAATATTGCCATTAATAACAACACCATATATCTCAAGAGTATTAGGCGCAGAAAATATAGGAATATATAGTTATACTCTATCAATAGCTACATATTTTGTATTGTTTGGATCATTAGGAATAGCAATGTATGCACAAAGAGAAATAGCATATGTACAGGATGATGTAAAAAAAAGAAGTAAAATTTTTGTAGAAATTATTATTTTAAGATTGATAACCATGTTTATATCTACATTAATTTATTATTTTATGTTCATAAATGGTAGCGAATTTCAATTATATTATAAAATTCTATTATTAGAAATATTAGCAAATTGTTTAGATATTTCGTGGTATTTTCAAGGACTAGAAGAATTCAAAAAAACTATAATGAGAAATATGATTGTTAAAATATTAAGTATTTTATGCATATTTCTTTTCGTTAAATCTCCAGAAAATCTAGTAACATATTTTATAATATATGTTGCTTCTAATTTATTAGGGAATATGTCTTTATGGTTATATTTACATAAATATTTAAAAAAAGTAAAGCTTAAAGAAATAAAAGTATTTAAACATTTGAAACCTACTATTTCGTTTTTTATACCTCAAATTGCAATTCAATGTTATGTTCTACTAGATAAAGTTATGCTAGGTGCAATAATTAATAATAAATCAGAAGTAGGTTATTACGAGCAAGCACAAAAACTAGTTAAAGTATTTTTAACAGTTATTACAGCATTAGGAACTGTCATGTTTCCAAGAATAGCAAATAATTATATAAAAGGTGAAAAAGAAACAATAAATAGATACATGCATATGTCATTTAAATTTATATTTTTATTATCTATTCCTATGATCCTAGGAATAATAATAATTTCAAGCAATTTTGTGCCATTATTTTTAGGAAATGGATATGATAAAGTTCCAATAATTATGAAAGTAATAAGCCCAATATTATTGATGATAGGTTTAAGCAATGCAACAGGAACACAATATTTACTTTCTACGCAGAGACAGAAGGAATATACAATTTCTGTTTTTGTTGGAGCAATATGTAACTGTATTGCTAATTTAATTTTTATACCTCAACTAGGAGCAATAGGAGCTGCTATAGGAACTGTTATAGCAGAAACAATGGTAACAACTGTTCAATTCTTTTGCATAAGAAAAGATATTAATATATTAAAAGTAATAAAATCTTCTGTAAATTATATAATATCTGGAATTATAATGTTTTTAATATGTGTAATATTGGGAAACTTAATATCAAACTATAATAGTATTATAATAATTGGTACACAAATATTATTGGGATGTTTTATATATTTTTCAATTTTAATTTTTGTTATTAAAGATGAATTTGTTATATCTATATTAGATAAAGTAAAAAATAAAATTGTAGGGCCAATAAAAAAAGGAGAAATAAATGAGTAAATATGATTATTTAATTGTAGGTTCTGGATTATTTGGTTCAGTATTTGCACACGAGGCCAATAAAGCTGGCAAAAAATGTTTAGTAATTGACAAGAGAAATAATATAGCAGGAAATATTTATACAGAAAATATTGATGATATAAATGTTCACAAATATGGGGCACATATTTTTCACACCAGCAATAAAGAGGTTTGGAAATATATAAATCAATTTGCTGAATTTAATAGATATACAAATTCTCCTGTTGCAGTCTATAAGGGAGAACTATACAATATGCCTTTCAATATGAATACTTTTAATAAATTATGGGGTGTTGTAACTCCCGAAGAGGCGAAAAAAAAGATATATGAAGAGATTAAAGAAGCAGGAATAAAAGAGCCTAAAAATTTGGAAGAGCAGGCAATTAGCTTAGTTGGAAAAACTATTTATGAGAAATTAGTAAAAGGATATACTGAAAAACAATGGGGAATGAAGTGCTCTGAATTACCAAGTTTTATAATTAAAAGATTACCAGTTAGATTTATTTATGATAATAATTACTTTAATGACACTTATCAAGGAATTCCAATAGGTGGCTATACAAAAATAATAGAAAAAATGTTAGAAGGAATAGAAGTAAAACTGAATTGCGATTTTTTTGATAACAGACAACAACTACAAAATACAGCAAATAAGATAGTTTTTACAGGACCAATAGATAAATTTTACAACTATAAATTTGGAGAGTTAGAATATAGAAGTTTGAGATTTGAAACAGAAGAGCTAGAAATAGAAAATTATCAAGGAAATGCAGTAGTAAATTATACGGAATATGAAATACCATATACTAGAATAATAGAACATAAACACTTTGAATTTGGAAAACAATCAAAAACTATAATAACAAGAGAGTACCCAGATAGTTGGAATAAAGAAAAAGAAGCGTACTACCCAATAAATAATGATAAAAATGACGAACTATATAAAAAATATGAAGAATACTCAAAGAAAGATAAGAATATAATTTTTGGTGGAAGACTTGGACAATATAAATATTATGACATGGATAAAACAATATTAGAAGCATTAAAAAGTTTTAAACAAGAAAAAGATTTTGAATAATTTATTAAAGAATATATAAAGATAAGGAGCTGATTGAAATTAGCTCCTATTTTAATAAAAAATAATATTGCTATTCATTGAAAATAAAGAATTAATATGATAATATGACATCGGAAGGATGTTTAATAATGGAAATACTAAAAAAATGTAACCCAAGGATATTAACTTTTTTTAGAATAATAGTAATGAAATTAAAAAAAATAGTTTGTATAATATTGAATTTTGCAAGAACAATAGGAGTAATACTTATAATTTTTTCTTTTCCACTTATACTACCAATTATGTTGAAACTTTTAGTAGATTATAGTGTATTTAATGATGTACAGGATTTTCAAAATTATAATAACATTTTTTTAAACAAATATGCTATCATATATTTAATTATAGGAATACTATTATTCAGCAATCATCTGGGAAAATTGGGAGAATTCATAAAAGAAACAATAAGAAGAGTAACACACGTTGATATGGACTTAGGCAGTGGTAAAAAAATTTCTGCTGAGCTTTATGAAAAACGAATGCTAGAAGAATCAAATCAAAATAAAGAGATTTCTAAAGAAATAATAGAAGATTACAAAGTATCAGAAACTCAAAACAGTATAATTCAGGATATAAAAAATTCAAATCCAACCGATTCAATAAAGAAACAAACTAACATAACAAACAATGTGTGTGCAGATTGTGATAAAAAATTACTAGAAGAAGAAAATAAAAATTTGAGAAATTTTGCTGCATATAATATACTAGATAGAGAAACAAAAAATATCCTTATTGAAATATATCATAGTGAGCAAATTGAAATAGAAAGGTTTTCAGATATTCTAATAAAAAAATATAGAAGAAGAAATAATAGAACACTAACTGCAAGAACTAGTAGATTATTAGCTGAAAATCAATGTGAAAGCATTATTAGTAAACTAAAATTTCTAGAAATAATTGAAATTTCAGAAGATAATAAATTAATAAGATTAACTCAAAAAGGAAAAGCATTTATTAAAGAATATATAAAAGATAAGGAGGAAATGTAGCTATGGAAAATGCAACGCAAACAGGAAGATATTTCCTTACAAAAAATCCAAATCTTTCAGAAATACAGGTTCAAAAATTAACATATTATGCTTATGTGTGGAATTTAGTATTGCAAAATCATAGATTGTTCGAAGAAAATCCAGAAGCATGGATACATGGACCAGTATTTAGAACTCTTTACAAAGCAATGAAGAGAAGAGAATTTTATGAAGTTGAGAGTTCTGAATTTGAAGATATAGATTCTCAGGAAAGATTGATATTAGATATGATATATAGAATATATGGAAGATTTTCGGGATATGAATTAGAAATAATAACACATAATGAAAGGCCTTGGCAAAATGCTCGAGGTGATAAATCGCATGATGAAATATCTACTGATGAAATAACAGATGAAGACATAATACAATATTATGGAGAATTATTAAATCAAGGAGTTAATTAAAATTAGCTCCTTTTTTTATATAAAAAAACATTAAAGGTTTACATTTTAAAAAAAGAATATTATAATAACAATACTTTATCAAAATATAATATAATAAAAATAAGGGGAGGACCAAATGAATAAAAAAGACGGAAGACACTCTCATGACGACGAATTAGAAGATGTTCTTGATAAAAAGGAAAATGGAATAGAAAAAAAACATCCAATATTAAGTATTATTTTTAAAATATTTGCATTAATATATTTAGTTATAACAGTTATTTTCTTTGTGGCAGTAATGAAATTGAATATGTTACCAGGTTTGTATGTAACTTTATTTAGCGTAATTGAAGCTTTATTAACAATTGCACTAATATTTGGATTAGCAAAATTACATACAAAACTTGTACTTAATATTATTTCACTACTACTCGTAATCGCAATTTCATCTGTATATTTTGTTGGAATGAGATATATAGGAGCAACGACAAATTTCTTGAAATCTGCATTTCAAGAGGTTTCAGAAACAGAAGAATATTTTATCGTTGTTAGAAAAGAAAGTATATATGAAGGCGTAGAAGACTTAAATAACATAGATACATATGCTTTCCAAATTGAAGAAAAAACGAAACAGGATGTTTTTAGTAAAATAAACAAAGAATTAAAATCAAGTGATGACTTAACACAAATGGGAAATGACCTATTATCAGAAAAAATCGAGTCAATTTTAGTTAGTTCATCACAATATGATATGCTTTCAGAAACAATAGAAAATTTTGAAGAAAGCACAAGAATTCTTTATATAACAGTTCTTAATATTGGTCAAGCAAATCAAATTGAAGATGATAATTCACAATTTAAAACACAAAATGGTGTATTCAATGTTTATATCAGTGGTATAGATACATCAGGAACAATAAGCAAGGTATCAAGAAGTGATGCAAATATAGTTGCAACAGTTAATACAAATACACATGAAGTTCTTTTAACTTCAATACCAAGAGATTACTACGTTACACTACATAGCAAAGGAGCCAAAGATAAATTAACTCATTCTGGTATTTATGGAATAAATGAAACAGTAACAACAGTTGAAGATTTATTAGGCATTGAAATAAATTATTATGTAAGAGTTAACTTTACAACATTAATAAAATTAGTTGACACTTTAGGTGGAATTGACGTAAATTCAGAATATTCATTTAAAACACAAGGATATCAATTTAATGAAGGAATGAATCATTTAAATGGAGCTCAAGCTTTAGCCTTCAGTAGAGAAAGACATTCTTTCGCTTCAGGTGATAATCAAAGAGTAAGAGATCAGCAAATAGTTATTGATGCAATAATGAATAAAGTTTTAAACAGCACAACATTATTAACAAAATATGCAGATATTTTAAATAACTTAGAAGGATGTTTCCAGACGAATGTTGATCAAAATGACATAAATGAATTAGTGAAGCAACAACTAAGAACAATGCCAAAATGGACTACTAAATCATATCAATTATATGGAACAGGAGCACGAAGCTCAACATATTCAATGGGAAGCCAAAAACTATATGTTATGATTCCAAATGAAACATCAGTATCTGAAGCAAAAGCAAATATTAAATCAACAATGGAAAAATAAATCATAAATCTCCCAAACCAGTAATATTTTATAATATAAGGTTTGGGAGGTTTTTTTATGAATAAAAAAATAATTATAGTTATAGCAATTGTATTTTCTATTATAAGTTGCTATATTGCCTCAACATCTCAGGTAAAAGCAAGCGATATAAACAAAAAAATCTGCTGGGGAATAAAAAGAGCAACAAATCATGAACAACCAGATTTAGGAAAAGAAAACAAAGAATTAATAGATAAATACAATGGAATTGCAATGGGCAATGCAAATGACAAATTTATATATTTAACTTTTGATTTAGGATATGAAGGTGGATATACTGAAAAAATACTTGATATTCTAAAAGAAAATGATGTAAAGGCATGCTTTTTTATAACAGCACATTATGCGAATACATCATCAGAATTAGTAAAAAGAATGATTGAAGAAGGTCATGACGTTGGAAATCATACAGTAAATCATAAGAGCATGCCGGAAATTTCAGAAGATGAAATGAAAAAAGAAGTAATGGATTTACACACGGCAATATACGAGAAATTTGGTTATGAAATGAAGTATATAAGACCACCAAAGGGAGAATATAGTGAAAAAAGCTTACAAGTGTGTAATAGTTTAAATTATCAAACAATAATGTGGTCTTTTGCATATGACGATTGGGAAGAATCAAAGCAAGGAAGAGAAGAATATGGAAAATCTAAAATTTTAGATAACTTACATCCAGGAGAAGTAATGCTGTTACACGGAACTTCAAAAGATAATATGAATATATTAGACGAATGTATAAAAAACATTAAAGAACAGGGATATGAATTTAAAAAGTTAGAAGAATTTAAAAGGTAAATACAAACTTCGACAAATAATACAAAATTAATATGTTAATATATAAAAATAGAATAGTCTTAATAAAAAAACGTGTTGAAAATGTATATAAAACGTGATACAATAAAACGTAGGAGGTGTTCAGTATGGCTAAAACGGATACTTTACACATAAGAGTTGAACCAGAAGTTAAGAAAAAAGCGGAGAAAACATTAAATGATTTAGGATTATCTATTACAGAAGCAATTAATGTGTTTTTAAATATAGTCATTTTAAATGATGGAATTCCTTTTGAAATCAAAAAGCCCAATAAAGAAACTATACAGGCAATGGAAGATGTAAAGAATGGAAAAAATTTAGGAAAAACATATAATAATGCAGATGAGATGTTTGAGGAGTTAGACAAATAGTGCTAAAAATTAGATATGCCAATCAATTCAAAAAAGATTATAAATTAATTAAAAAAAGAGGATATGACATTACAAAATTAAAAAATGTTATTAATTTATTATTAGAAGAAAAAGAATTACCTGCTAAATATAAAGAACATTATTTAGCAGGTAATTATAAAGGTTTTAAAGAATGTCATATTGAATCAGATTGGCTACTAATTTATATAATTGAACAAGATACATTGACTCTAACATTAATTAGAACTGGTTCTCATTCAGATTTATTTTAATTTTTTAAATTATACAAATCACTTTCAATGCAAAGTTTAGCTCTTTTAGAAGATTTTTCATCTGAATTTAAAGCATTTTCAAGAAATTCAGGATGTTCAATTAAAAAATTCCTCATTGTATTAAATTGATCCTTTTTAAAATCTTTCAACATATTTAACTGGGTCTCATTTATGATTCCTAGATTTAAGGCTCTATCAAACAATTCCAAATCAATATTTATTAAAGCATATGGCTTAACACCAACTTCAACTAATTTTTCTGTTCCACCATCATTTCTATCAATTACGCAAGCACTCCAAAGTATTTTGCCATCAATGTTTTCAATTGCAGGAATCCAAGCACGTAGATAACTAGAAGCTTGATTTAGCAAATCTGCAACATGAAGTACATTCTTTTTTTCTAATTTTGAAACAATCTCATTTTTTGAAAAGTTATAAGAACTTACAACTGCTGACAAATCTTTATAAATGGTAATGTGTGGTTTTCTTAAAAGATAAGCTACAATATTTGAGAAATACCAATCACGACGTTCACCACCAGAAACATAATCAATTTCATCAACAGGGATATTTGCTTTTATGTAATAAACTAATGAATTAATTACAGTTGAATAAGTTATATTATTTTCATATTGATATAAAACTTTAGCAAAAATATCTTGAGGAATTTTATCTTTAGAAACATTTTCTAATTCGTCATCGATATATTTTAATAGTTTATTAGCATCATCTTCGCTTCCATATAAAAATTGTCCATTAACAAAGTAAGGTCCAATTTTTCCAGATGTATACCAAAAAGGTTTATTTTCCTCACAAACTCTAAATGCATTTGTTTTAAAAAGGTAAGAAGTTAAATCATTCATTATTATAATACCTCCAAATTTATTTGAAGATAATATATATAAAATGTGGAAAAGTGTCAACCAAAAAGTAGTTGAAAAAACAAACTGAAAATGATAGGATATAAAAAATGTGTTGAAGGGAGAATGAGATGAAACTATTATTAAAAAATGGAACAGTAATAGATTATGCAAGTAATTTTCAAGATAAAGCTGATATTTTAATTGAAGATGAAAAAATAATTGATATTGATAAAGAAATTAAAATGGATGCAGATAAAATTATTGATTGTACTGGATTATATATTATGCCTGGAATGATTGATATGCATTGTCATTTAAGAGAACCAGGAGGAGAACATAAAGAAACCATAGAAACTGGATCTAAAAGCGCTGTTAAAGGTGGTTTTACAACTATTTGTCCTATGCCAAATACAAAACCAACACCAGATAGCGCTATTGTTTTGTCTGAAATAATAGATAAAGCTAAAAAAGTAGGATTATGCAATATACTTCCATATTCAAGTGTAACTAAAGGTGAAAAAGGAGAAGAACTTGTAAATTTTGAAGAACAATTAAAAGCTGGAGCAATTGCTTTTTCTGATGATGGAATGCCAGTAGAAAATGCAAGAATGATAAGAGAAGCTATGATTAAAACAAATAAATTAGGTAGCTTTGTATCAGAACATTGTGAAGAAAAATCAGTCTCAAAAGGTGCAATAAATGCTGGAAAAATAGCAGAAGAATTAGGAGTTGAAGGAGTATTACCAGAAGCAGAAGAAATAATGGCTGCAAGAGACATTGTTATTGCAGAAACAAATAAGCTACATACACATATTTGTCATATAAGTACAAAAACTACAGCAGATACAATAAGAAGTGCAAAACAAAGAGGAGTCAATGTAACATGCGAAACTTGTCCACATTATTATAGCTTTACTGTGGAAGAAGTTTTGAAAAAAGGCGTAAATGCAAAAATGAATCCACCACTTAGAGAAGAAAAAGATAGAAAAGCAATTATCGAAGCACTTAAAGATGGAACGATAGATTGTATAGTAACAGATCATGCTCCACATGCTGAGGAAGAAAAAGCACAAGGACTAGCAAAAGCTCCAAACGGCATAGTTGGATTTGAAACAGCATTAGCGGCAACAATAACAAACTTAGTAGATACAGGAGAATTAACATTATTAGAAATGTGCAAATTAATGTCATATAATCCTGCTAAACTTTTAAAAATAGATAAAGGAGAAATTGGTGTAGGAAAAATTGCTGATTTAACAATTTTTGACAAAGACCGTGAATATATTTATACAAAGAAAGATATTGTATCTAAATCAAAAAATTCTCCATTCATAGGTGAAAAACTAAAAGGTAGAGTAAAATATACAATAGTAAATGGCCAAATTGTATATGAGGAGGAAAGATAAAAATGAATGCTATTGATAGACTTATTGAAAAAATAAAAGAAACAAATAATCCAACAGTAATAGGACTTGATCCTAGATATGATATGCTACCAAATTGTATAAAAGAAAAATATACAAAAGACGAAAAAAGTATCTGTGAAGGAATATTAGAATATAATAAAAGTATTATAGATGAAGTTTATGACATTATTCCTGCAGTAAAACCACAAATTGCTTTTTATGAAATGTTTGGAGAAAAAGGAATATATGTATTTAAAGAAACATGCAAATATGCAAAAGAAAAAGGCATGATTGTAATTTCAGATATAAAAAGAGGAGATATTGGTTCAACAGCTCAAGGATATTCTAATGCATATTTAGGGAAAACTAATATTGGAAAAGAAGAAAAAAGTTTTTTTGATATAGATTTTTGCACTGTAAATCCATATTTAGGAATAGATGGAATAAAACCATTTATTGAAGACTGTAAAAAATATGAAAAAGGAATCTTTATTCTAGTAAAAACCTCAAACCCATCTTCTGGAGAATTGCAAGACTTAAAACTAGAAAGTGGACAAACAGTTTATGAAAAGGTTGCAAATCTTGTAGATGATTGGGGTAAAGAACTAATTGGAAAAAATGAATATAGTAGTATTGGTGCAGTTGTAGGAGCAACATATCCAGAGCAATTAAAAGAGTTAAGAAAAATTATGCCTAATACATATTTTTTAATTCCTGGATACGGTGCACAAGGTGGAAAAGCACAAGATATTGCATTAGGATTTGACAACAAAGGTCTTGGAGGAATTGTTAATGCTTCAAGAAGTTTGATGTGTGCATATAAATCAGAAATATGGAAAGATAAATTTAAAGATGAGGAATATGCAAAAGCTACAAGAGCAGAAGCAATTCGAATGAGAGATGAATTAAACAGTTTCTTAAAATAAGAAAGGAGAAAATCAAATGAAATATGAAGAAAACTGTGAGTTACTAGAAAAAACTCAATTAAAAGATGATATTTTTAGATTTAAGATAAAAACAGAAAAAATTGCTAAAGAATCAAAACCAGGAAATTTTTTAGAAATTAAAGTTTGTCAAAATGGAGAACCATTTTTAAGAAGACCAATAAGCATATTTTCTATTGATGGAGAAAATGTGGAATTTATCTTCCAAGTTAAAGGAAAGGGAACTGAACTTTTATCAACAGCAAAAGTTGGAGAGAAAATAAATATATTAGGACCTCTAGGAAATGGAACATTTTCTGTAAACAACTATAATGTAGTTGCAATAATTGGAGGTGGAATAGGGGTATATCCATTGTATGAAGCGGCAAAACAATTAAAAGGAAAAGCAAAAATAAACACATATCTTGGATATAGAAACAAAGATTATGTAACAGTAGAAAAAGAATTTAAAGAAGTTTCTGATAAGGTAATTGTTACAACAGATGATGGAAGTTATGGAGAAAAAGGATTTGCGATTGACTTCTTAAAAAACGATGAAAAACCAGACATTATTATGGCATGTGGACCATTACCAATGCTTAGAGCTGTGAAACAATTTGCACAAGAGAATAATATAAAATGTCAAGTTTCATTAGAAGAAAGAATGGGATGTGGTTTAGGTGCTTGCCTAGGATGTGCAGTTAAAACTGCTACAAGTTCAAAAGAAAACCCTGAATACTGGCATGTTTGCAAAGGAGGACCAGTATTTGATGCTTCCTCTGTAGAATTTTAATAATTACAAAATTTACAGTGATTGAAAGTTAAATCATTCAAAATAATAAATAAAAGGAGAAAAAAATGAAAACATCTATTAATTTTGCTGGAATAGAAATGAAAAATCCAGTTACAGTAGCTTCTGGAACATTTGGATATGGAAGAGAATTTCAAGATTTTATAGATTTAAATAAACTAGGAGCAATAATAACAAAAGGAACTTCTTTAAAACCTAGAGCTGGAAATAAACCACCTAGAGTTTGTGAAACTGCAAGTGGAATGCTAAATGCAATTGGATTGCAAAATCCAGGTGTAGAATACTTTGCAAAAGTTGATTTACCATTCTTAAAAAAATTTGATACAAAAATAATAGTTAATGCATGCGGAAGTACTATTGAAGAGTATGTAGAACTTTGTAAAATACTAAATACATTAGATATAGATGGAGTCGAATTAAATCTTTCTTGCCCAAATGTAAAAGAAGGCTGTTTAGCATTTGGAACAACATATGAAGGCGTGAAAAATGTAACTAGTCAAGTAAGAAAAGTTTTAGATAAACCTTTAATAGTAAAATTAACACCTAATGTAACAGATATTACTTTGCCGGCTAGAGGAGCAGAAGATGCTGGTGCTGATGCAATATCAGCAATTAATACTTTATTAGGCATGAAAATTGATATAGATAAGCAAAAACCAATTCTAGCAAATACAACAGGAGGTCTTTCTGGACCAGCAATAATGCCAGTTGCATTAAGATGCGTTTGGCAAATTGCTAATAGTGTTAAGATACCGGTAATGGGACTTGGAGGAATAATGTCTGGACAAGATGCTATTGAGTTTATGCTTGCTGGAGCAACAGCAGTTTCAATAGGAGCTGGAAATTTTGTAGATCCAACTGTTAGTCTAAAAACAATTGAAGGAATAGAAAATTACATGAAGAAACATGATATAGAAGATATAAAAGAAATAATAGGAAAAATTAATAATTAAAATATTTAGATTTTTGAAGTTACAAAATTTGTAACTTCTTTTTTTATGTGTTGTGAATATACATTATTATAATGAATTATCTAAAAGCAGAAAGGATTGATATACTATATGAATTTTAATAAAGTAAATGAGTTTTTAGATTTACCTAGAGAAGTAGGAACTGATATTCCCAAAATAACCATGATAGGATTTAATGAAATTTTAATTGAAAATTATAAAGGAATATTAGAATATGAAGATTTTTTTATAAGAATATGTACACATATAGGAAACATAAACATAAATGGATTCGAGCTAAAACTAAATCAAATTACAGATGAAGATATAAAAGTAACCGGAAAAATTGAAAACATAGATTTTGAATGTAGGTGATTAGATGCAATTGAAAAAAGATATTGATTACTTAAAAGGATATATTCAAATAGAAGTAGAAGGATTTTTTATAGAAAGATTTGTAAATAGTTGTGCGAAAGAAAATATACGATTATGGAAAACAAAAAGAATAAATAAAAGCAAAATATATACAAATCTAGAAATACCTAATTTAAAGAAAATAAGAGAAATTGCTAAAAAAACAAAATGTAAATTAAAAATAAAAAGAAAAAGAGGAGTTCCATTTTTAATAAAGAGATATAAAAAAAGAAAAGTATTTATATTAGCGTTTTTAATAATAATATTTTTGATATTTGGATTGTCAAATTTTATATGGAATATTGAAATAGAAGGAAACAATCAAATATCCACAGAAGAACTACTTCAAGAATTAAATAATCAAGGTTTAGTGCAAGGTACTCTAAAGTACAAAGTTAACACCAATCAAATAATAGAAAAAATAAGATTAGAAAATGAAAAAATAGCATGGATAGGAATAAAAATAGAAGGAACTAATGCTAAGGTTACAATAGTTGAAGCCACAGATAAACCAGAATTAATTGACAAAGATGAATACTGTAATATCCGAGCAGATAAGGAAGGAATAATAACTAAAATAAATGTAACTAATGGAACAGCATTAGTAGCGGAAGGCGATGTAATAGAAGAAGGAGATTTATTAATTGGAGGATGGATGGAAGGAAAATATACTGGTGTAAGGTATATGCATGCATCGGGAGAAATAAAAGCTAAAGTATGGTATACAGCAGAAAAATATGAAACTTTTATACAAGATGAAAAGATTGAAACCCAGCAAAAAGAAAATAAATATTCAATTGTATTTAATAAAAACAAAATAAATTTTTATAAAAACCTTTCAAAATTTGAAAAATATGATACAATAGAAACGAATAAAAAAATAAAATTATTTAACAATTTTTATTTACCAATAGAATTCAAAAAATCAACAAATTATGAATACAAAATTGAACAAAAACAGTACGATACAGAAAGTTTGAAGGAAAAAATTTCTGAAGAACTTGATGAACAAATGAAGACAAATTTAGAGAACAAAGAACTAATCAATAAAGAAGCAATAGTTGAGGAGGATCAAAACGGAATTAAGGTAAGACTAATTTATGAGGTAATTGAAGACATAGGGGTAGAGGAAAAATTGGTTTCATGAGAGGAGAAAAAATTGGAACAGAGAAGTTTAAGAGTAGTCGATTCAAATAAAACTTTTTTTGGAAAACTAAGTGAGACATTATCTAAGTTTATAATACCAACTAAAATAGGAATTAATGGTCTTGTAATTAATTTCAAGAGAAACAATTTATTGAAATCATATGAAGCAAGCCTAGAAAAAGGGCTTGACGAAGAAAAGAAAAAAGCTGTTGACTCTAAATTTCAAGAAGCATACACTTTATATTTAGAGGCAATAGACAAATACGTTATGGATAGTATCTATAAAAAAGTAAAACTAGATACTGCTTCTGAATTCGAAAAAGAAGCAATGAAAAATTATTATACTATAACATCATTAAAAGAAAATGAATACATAGAATATAAATACAGAAAACAAAAATATTTAATAGACTTAGATTATGAGTCATTAAAAATTAATGGAAAAGAAAAAGTAATAGAAAAATACAAGACATTTTATTTAGATCAAATGGATACTTTTTATAAAGGTTTACTAAAAAATTATTCAGTTAAATTGGCTGATACACAAAAAGATGGTAAATACGTTAAAGTAGAAATATATAACAATATATTTAATACTTTAAATGATTATATATCAACAATTTTACCATTAAAAAATGATGGAAAAGTAGAAAAGAAAATAAGAGATGACTACAATAAATTAGATCAATTTGATGTAGGAAAATTAGACGACAAAGATTATGTTGAAAAGAACATGTTATTACTTAATATTAGCAGACAAATATTTACACATAGCTTACCATTAGTAGCTGCTGAACAGTGCTATAATAAATTATTAAGTGATTTAAGAAAAATAATAGTAAAAACTGAAAATCCAAAAGAAAAAATGGAAGCATATGATTTACTATTAGATTTAGCTGAAACTTATAATGTAAAAACTTTATCAACAAAAGTATATTGGGAGAAGCTAGAAGAAAGAGAAAAATATAAAAAATTCTGGAATAAATATCAAAAAGCTAAAACAGCAAAAGAAAAAGAAATTATATTCTTAAAAAGGGAGATTGAAACATTAAGAGATAATCTTCAAAATCAAGATATTCTTAAATTTTATAGAGAAAGATTAGGAGCATGCGGTGCTCTAAGAAATATAAAAAATTCATGTAGGACAGGCAATAAATACATAAAAGTAAAATAGAAAGGTTAATTTTTAGTGGAAGAAAGAACACAAATAGAATTCTTAGATATAGAAGAGACCGACAAATACAAAGAAATTATAGAAAAAGTAGTTAATAAATGCTTTGAAGAAGAAAATTTACTAAAAACTAAATTATATATTAGCATAATTTTAACTACCCCAGACAAAATTCAAGAATTAAATAATACATATAGAAAAATTAATAAAGCAACAGACGTACTTTCATTTCCTATTTTTGAAAAAGAAGAATTGAATAATATAAAAACTGAAATTGAGGAGCCTCTAGGAGATATTGTAATATCTATTGAACAAGTTAAGCAACAAGCAAAAGAATATAATCACTCATTTGAAAGAGAACTTGCTTACATGGTTGTACACGGATTTTATCATTTAATGGGATATGATCATATAGAAATAACAGATAGAAAAATGATGAGAGAAAAGGAAGAAAATGTTCTTAACAAATTGAATATAGTTAGGGAGTAATTACAAAAGAAAGAGAGGGCGATAAATATGAGCAGAAAAAAGGAAAAGAAAAAAAGTAAAAAGCTTATCGTTTTTATAATAATTATTATTTTATTAGCAGCTGCTGGAGTTGGAGTATTTTTTGGATATAATATTTTTGTAAAGGGAAAGCCTGTACAAGAAGTTGTTTCCCAAATTGTTGAACCAGAGCCAGAGCCTGAACCAGTAAAACAAGTCGAAATATTTTCAGGAGAAAATAGACCAATAGCTTTTATGATTGATAATCATAGTGATGCTTGGCCACAATTTTCAATAAATCAAGCTTATCTTGTTTATGAAATAATTGTTGAAGGCGGAGAAACAAGATTAATGGCGTTATTTAAAGGAACAGATGTAGAAAAAGTTGGCCCAATGAGAAGTTCAAGACATTATTTCTTAGATTATGCTCTTGAAAATGATGCTATATATGCTCATATTGGATGGAGCCCACAAGCTCAAAAAGATATAAAATCACTTGGAGTAAATAATATAAATGGATTAGAGTATGATACAGGAAAAGCTTGGAAAGAAGGAGACGTTTTCTGGAGAATTACAACAGAAGGTGGAAAGAAATACGTAAAACCACATAACTCTATATCAAGTACAACTGCTGTTAGAGCTGCTGCAGAATCTAAAGGATATAGAACAACATCTACTCAAAAAAGCGTATTAAATTATGTAACAGATGAAGTATTATTAGATGAAAGAGAAGATGCAGTAGCAGCTACAAGTGTTACAATTCCTTTTTCAAAGCTACAAACAGTTAATTTTAAATATGATGCTGAAACACAAAGATACACAAGATATGCAAGAAAGAAAGTACAAACAGATGCTGTATCTCAAACTAATATAACAACTAAAAATATAATAATAACTCATGTACAAAATTATACTTTGACAGATGGAGAAAATAAAGGAAGACAAGGACTAAAAAATACAGGTGGTACATATAATGGATATTACATAACAAATGGTAAAGCAATTCCAATTACTTGTACAAAAGCAGACAGATCTAGTCAAACAGTATACAAAGATGCTGCAGGAAACGAAATCAATGTAAACGATGGAAATACATTCATTGAAATTTGTCCACTTGATGCAACAATTACTTTTGAATAAAAATTAAAGATGGCAAAATTACTCGCCATCTTTTTTTTTATTAATTCAAAAGTTGTTAAAATATTAAATTTGTGCTAAAATGTCATCGAAAAGGAGAAGAAAATGGCAGAATTTAAATCAGGTTTTGTATCTATAATAGGAAGAACAAATGTAGGTAAATCTACCTTATTAAATAATTTGATAAAAGAAGATGTTGTAATTACTGCAAATAAACCACAAACGACAAGAATGGCAATAAAAGCTATAGCAAATAGAGAAAATTCTCAAATTATTTTTATAGATACACCAGGAATACATAAACCAAAAAGCAAATTAAGTGAAACCATGATAGACACTGCATGGTCAAGTTTAAAAGATGTTGATGTAGTTTTATTTATGATAGAAGCAACAAGCAAAGAAGTTGGAAAAGGCGACACTTATATATTAGATAAATTAAAAGAAATAAAAAAGAAAACTATATTAATAATAAACAAAATAGATTTAGTACCAAAAGAAAATTTATTAAATTTGATAAATATATATAAAGAAAAATACGACTTTTCTGCAGTAATACCGGTTGATTCTACACAATCTAAATATGGAGATGTAGTTCTAGATGAAATAGAAAAATTATTAAAACCAGGACCTAAGTATTATGAAGAAGATGAATATACAGACCAAACTTTAAGACAAATGGCTGAAGAAAAAATAAGAGAAAAGGCTTTAAGATTTTTAGATGATGAAGTACCACATGGAATATATGTAGAAGTAGAAAAGTTTAAAGATAGAAAAACAAAACAAAAAGAAGAAATATATGATATAGATGCAACAATATACTGTAAAAGAGAATCACATAAAGGTATTATAATTGGAAAAAATGGACAGATGCTTAAAAAAATAGGACAATATGCAAGACAAGATTTAGAAAAAACTTTCAGAGTAAAAGTAAATCTAAAATTATGGGTAAAAGTAGATAATAAATGGGATGAAAATACTCAAATATTGAAAAAGTTCAAGTATACAAATTAATCAAAAGTTCATAATAATATTAGAAAGAGAAGTGATATTATTATGGACAAAAAAGAAAAATGGGAAAATTTTAAAAAATCAGGAAAAATCGAAGATTATTTAAAATATAAAGAAAAAGAAGAATAATATGAAAAGTGTAAAAACTAATGGAATTGTAATTGCAGAAAATAGCTTAGGCGATTCAGATAAAATTCTAACTATTTTAACACCAAACTTGGGAAAAATTTCTTGTGTTGCCAAAGGAGCTAAAAGACCAAAGAGCCTGCTTATGGCAGGTTCTCAATTACTATGCTTTGGAGAATATGTACTACACAAAGCAAATGATATGTATAATATTCAAAGTTGTGATCCGATAGAAATATTCTATAATATAAGGATTGACTTAGATAAATTAAATTATGCATCTAGCATAACTAAAATAATTACAGATGTAACTACAGAAAATCAAAATAATTATAATATATTGAAATTATATTTAAATACTTTATACATAATATCTGAGAGTGATAAAAATTTAGATTTCATAATATCTATTTTTAAAATGAGATTACTAAAAATTTTAGGTTATTCACCTAATGTAAATGAATGTGTAAATTGCGGAGAAAAAGAAGATTTAACTGAATTTAGCATAAAAGATGATGGATTTAAGTGCAGCAATTGCGCTAAACAAGACAAAAGTTCAATAAAACTATCTGAAGGAAGTAAATATGCAATAATATATAGCCTAAAAGCTGATGCAAAGAAAATATTTTCTTTTACTATAAGTGAACAGGCATTAAAAGAATTTGAATTAATTTCTAGAATATATTTTAATGAAAAAATGGAAAAGGAATATAAAGTAGAAAAATTAATATAAATTAAAAGCTTGTAAGAAATATAATTATTGACTTTTATACCTAATACATATATAATGAAGCCACAAAACGAAAGAAGGAGAGAAAATATATGAATATAACAATTTCAGGAAAAGATTTAAAAGCAACAGAAGCCATTAAAGATTACATTGAGAAAAAAATTACAAGATTAGAAAAATATTTTGATACAGATAACCTAGATGTTCAAGTAATGATAAGATTGGAAAGAGAATTACAAATTGCTGAAATAAGCGCTTCATACAAAAGCGACAGATTTAGAGCAGTTACAGAAAATAAAGATTTATATGCTTCAATTGATGAAGATATTGACATTTTAGAAAGACAAATCAGAAAAGCAAAAACAAGAAAAGAAAGACTAAATAAAGATGAATCTTTAAAAATTAAAGAAATGTCTACAGAGGCAACAGCAACAGTAGAGGGAGAAGTTATAAAAACAATATACTACGAAATAAAACCTATGTCTGTTGAAGATGCTAAATTAGCTCTAGAAAATAAACCAGGTGCTGTATTTCTAACATTTGTAGATGTTGATACAAACAGAGTAAATGTAATTTACAAATTAAAAGATGGAAAAAATTATGGTTTAGTAGAACCAGAAGTATAAGAATTTAAAAATAATATTGCTAAAGAATAAGTTAGTTTGGTATAATCAAACTGACTTATTTTATTCTAAGGAAAAAATATCAATTTCAATTTAGTAAAACAACTAGTATAATAAATAAAGGGATTTGTTTAGGAGGTAAAAATATGGAACAGAACAAATGCAATTGTAACTGCGAAGGAGTATACAAAGAGATTTTAGAAAAATACGATAAAGACAAAAGTAATTTAATTAAAATCTTAAATGATGTCCAAGAAAAAGCAGGATACATACCAATGAAAGCACAAGAAGAAATATCTAAATATTTAGATATACCAATGGCAGAAATTTATGGAGTAATTACATTTTATTCAAGATTCACATTAAAACCAAAAGGAAAATATCATATAGCAGTATGTTTAGGAACAGCATGTTATGTTAAAGGTTCACAAAAAATATTAGATAGACTAAAAGAAAGACTAAAAATTGAAGAAGGAGAAACTACTGCGGACGGAAAATTTTCAATTGAAGCCACAAGATGTGTTGGAGCATGCGGACTTGCACCAGTATTTACAATAAACAATGAAGTACATGGTAAAGCCACAGTAAAAATGTTAGATGAAATGCTAGATAAAATAGAGGCAGAAGCATAATAAGAATATAGATTGTATAGGGATAACCTTATGGTAATCCAGAAAACAAAATAAAAAATAATTGTAATGGCTGATCGCTGGACAGCCTAAAAAACAAAATGGAGGTAAAGTATGAAAACCTTACAAGAAATTGAAGAAATAAGAAAAACAAAAAGAGAAGAACTAGATTTACGAAAAAATCAAAACTCAAAAACTAGAGAAAAACACATATTAATATGTCATGGTACTGGATGTACTTCATCAAAATCACCAGAAATATTAAAAAGATTCAGAGAAATAATCGAAGAGAAAAAAATAGAAAATGTAAGGGTAATAAAAACAGGATGTTTTGGATTATGCGCCAAAGGACCTGTTGTAATAATTAGACCAGATGACACTTTTTATGCAATGGTAACACCCGATGATTGCGAAGAAATAATAGAAAAACACATTATGAATGGTGAAGTTGTTGAAAGATTACTTTGTAAAGATATAGATGGCAAGAAAGTACAAAAACTAGATGAATTATCTTTCTATAAAAAACAAAAAAGAATAGCACTAAAAAATTGTGGAGTGATAGATCCTGAAGAAATAGACGAATATATTGCATTTGACGGATATAAGGCATTAGAAAAAGTTTTAAAAGAAATGACACCAGATGAAGTTATAAAGACAATATCAGATTCTGGACTAAGAGGTCGTGGAGGAGCTGGATTCCCTACAGGAAAGAAATGGGAACTTACTAAAGCAGCTGTTGGAGATCAAAAATATGTTGTATGTAATGCTGATGAAGGAGACCCAGGAGCATTCATGGATAGAAGTATTCTAGAAGGTGATCCACATTCAGTTGTAGAAGCTATGGCAATAGCTGCATACACAATAGGAGCCAATCAAGGATACATTTATGTTAGAGCAGAGTATCCAATTGCTGTACATAGATTTCAAGTAGCAATAGACCAAGCAAGAGAATATGGAATTCTAGGAAAAAATATCTGGGGAACAGGATTTGATTTCGATTTAGACATAAGACTAGGTGCTGGAGCTTTTGTATGTGGAGAAGAAACAGCATTACTAGAATCAATAGAAGGTAAAAGAGGACAGCCAAGAGTAAAACCTCCATTCCCAGCAGTAGCAGGATTATGGGGAAAACCAACATTAATAAACAATGTTGAAACATATGCCAATATAGCACAAATTATTTTAAACGGTTCTGAGTGGTATTCTTCAATAGGAACAGAAACATCAAAAGGAACAAAAGTATTTGCCCTAGGTGGAAATGTTAATAACATTGGTTTGGTTGAAGTACCTATGGGAACAACATTAAGAGAAATTGTTTATGACATAGGTGGAGGAATACCAAATGGTAGAGAATTTAAAGCAGCTCAAACTGGTGGACCTTCAGGTGGATGTATACCAAAAGAACATTTAGATACACCAATAGATTATGAATCATTAAAACAAATAGGTTCAATGATGGGATCTGGTGGACTAATAGTTATGGATGATACAAAATGTATGGTAGCATTAGCAAAGTTTTACTTAGAGTTTACTGTAAGTGAAAGTTGCGGAAAATGTACACCATGTAGAGTCGGAACAAAAAGAATGCTTGAAATATTAACAAAAATATGCGATGGTAAAGGTTCTAAAGAAGATTTAGACAAATTACAAAAATTAGCAACAAACATAATTAAATCAAGCGTTTGCGGACTTGGACAAAGCGCTCCAAACCCAGTTATAAGTACAATGAAATATTTTAAAGATGAATATGAAGAACACGTTATACAAAAAGAATGTAGAGCAAAAGAATGTAAAGCAATGTCTAAGATTGTTATAAATGAAGAAAAATGTAAAGGCTGCGGATTGTGCCAAAGATCATGCCCAGTTTCAGCAATTGAAGGAGAAGCTAGGGAAAAAAGAAAAATCAATCAGGATAAATGTATTAAGTGTGGAACATGTTTAGCTAGTTGCCCATTTAAAGCAATTGAATAATTAGATAAATGGAGATTTTATGGTAAAAAATATAGTATTTGATGTAGGAGATGTAATACTTGTTGTTGAAAATTTAAAATCAATTAGACCATTTTTTGAAAATGAGGAAGATGCAAAACTAGTTGAAAAAGAAACATTTCTTTCAAAAGAATGGAAGTTATTAGACAAGGGATTAATTGAGTTAGATGAAGCAATGGAAACATGGAAGAAAAAAATTCCAGAACATTTACATCAAAATATGATTAAAGCAATAATAGATCATGGAATATACTTAAAAGATAATTTAGAAGTTCTAAAAATAATTGATGAACTAAAAGAAAATGGATATAAATTATATCTTTTAACAAATTTAAATATACCAGATTATAATAACATAATAATTAAAAGAAAATGGTATAAAAAATTTGATGGAGAAATTGTTTCAGGATATGTAAAAACAGTAAAACCTGAAAAAGAAATATATCAAAAATTATTTGAAAAATATAATTTAATTCCTGAAGAATGCTTTTTTATAGATGATAAAAAAGAGAATACAGAAACTGGAAAAATGTTAGGAATGAAAGTAAATATTTTTTCAGACGTAGAAAAATTAAAAAAAGATTTAGAAAAAGAAGGAATAAAAATATAATAGGAGGTTAATATGAGTGAAGAATTTGTAAACCTAACAATTGATGGCACAGAAGTAAAAGTACCAAAGGGAACCACTCTTTTAGAAGCTGCAAGACAAATTGGAATAGACATACCAACACTATGTTTTTTAAAAGGCATAAACGAAGTTGGAGATTGTAGAATGTGTATAGTTGAAGTTGAAGGAAGAAGAGGATTTGCAACTTCATGTATACAAAAAGCTGAAGAAGGAATGGTAGTACATACTAATACACCAAGTGTTGTAGAAGCAAGAAGAGTAGTTTTAGATTTAATACTTTCAAATCATCCACAAGATTGCTTAACATGTACACGTTCTGGAAATTGCGAATTACAAGCAATCGCAAATAAATTTAATGTTAAGAAAATAGAATTTGAAGGCGAAAAGATTAAATATCCTATAGATGAATTATCACCTTCAATAGTAAGAGATACAAATAAATGTATTTTGTGCAGAAGATGTGTATCAACATGTAAAAAAGTACAAAAAATTGGAGCTATAGATTGTATAAATAGAGGTTTTGAATCTTGCATATCTACTGTAGATAATCAAAGTTTAAATAATGTAAATTGTACTTTCTGTGGACAATGCATTGAGAGTTGTCCAGTAGGAGCACTACATGAAAAAGAAACAATTGATGATGTATGGGAAAAATTAAAAGATCCAGATAGTTATGTTGTTGTACAAACAGCACCAGCAGTAAGAGCTGCCTTAGGAGAAGAATTTGGAATGCCTATTGGAACAAATACAACAGGCAAAATGATAACTGCATTAAAAAGATTAGGATTTGATAAAGTTTTTGATACAAACACAGGTGCAGACTTCACAATAATGGAGGAAGCAAATGAATTTGTAGAAAGATTTTCAAATGGTGGAGTTTTACCAATGATTACATCTTGCAGTCCAGGATGGGTAAGATATATTGAAATGAATTATCCAGAACTATTACCACATTTGTCAACTTGCAAATCACCACATCAAATGTTTGGAGCTTTAATAAAATCATATTTTGCAGAAAAAGAAGGAATAGATCCAAAGAAAATTTATGTCGTTTCAGTTATGCCTTGTATAGCTAAAAAGTTTGAAAGACAACGTAAAGAGATGAAAAATAGTGATGGACTAGATGACGTAGATAATGTTATTACAACAAGAGAATTAGCTAGAATGATTAAACAAGCTAATATAGATTTTGAAAAATTAGAAGATTCAGAATTCGATAGTCCAATGGGAGAAGCAACAGGTGCTGCAGCAATATTTGGTACTACTGGTGGAGTTATGGAAGCTGCATTGAGAACAGCACAAGATACTCTTACAGGAAAAAATCTAGATAAGATAGATTTTGAAGCTGTAAGAGGTGGAGAAGGAATAAAGAGAGCTACTGTTGAAATAAATGGAACTAAGGTAAAGGTTGTTGCTGCAAGTGGACTTGGAAATGCTCAAGAAATAATGGAAGAAATTAAATCTGGAAAGGCTGATTATCAATTTGTGGAGATTATGGCTTGCCCAGGTGGATGTGTAATGGGTGGAGGTCAACCTATTAAGACATCTAAAGAAAGAGCTGAAATTGATATTAGAAAATTAAGGGCTGATTGCTTATATAGCATTGATGAAAAGAGTACAATAAGAAAATCTCATGAGAATCCTGTTTTAAAGAAGGTTTATAAGGAATTTTTGGAGAAACCAGGTAGTCATAAGGCTCATGAATTGTTGCATACGCATTATGAAAAAAGAGAGAAATATAACTTGAAATAAAGAAAATAAAAAATTTAATATATTTTTTCTTGCTCCTTGTTGGCATTGCTTTCTAAAAATTACGGGAAAGCAATGCCAATCGCATTTCGCAAAATAAATTTTGCTCCATTTGGTCGCTACGCGTCGCTTCGAAAAATATATATTAAATTTTTTTATTAAAGTTATTTTTTATTATTTTACTATTTCATTAAAATTATAAAATCAAAATGAGATGATTTATAAAAATAAATCATCTCATTTTGGTTTTAAACATTCATAAATTCTAAAAACATTCAAACTTATGATTATTTAAAATAAAACTATTTGTTGATCATTGAATTTTCAGCTTGTTGTATCATTTTCTTAACCATGTTTCCACCTATTCTACCTGCATCTCTAGCTGAAATGTTTCCATTATAACCATTTTTTAAATTAACACCAACTTCACTAGCTACTTCATATTTGAATTTTTCTAATGAATCCATAGCTTCTGGAACTAGTTTTCTATTACTATTATTTGTCATGATTTTCACCTCCATAGTTTTTTAATTATATACCGAAAAAACTAAAAAGCTTTTTCAATAACTATGATATGTAGATAATTAAAAATTAAACTGGAAATTTTTATACAAAATATTTGAAAAAAAATATGGTAATGTTATAATTAGTAGGAATTTAAAATAAAAAGGGGAGTTTTGTATGTACAAGCTTGTAGCAATTGATTTAGATGGGACTTTATTAAATTCATATGGCGAAGTTTCGGAAAAAACGAAAGGAGCCATTAAAGATGCTACAGAAAATGGCGTAGAAGTTGTACTTGCTTCCGGAAGACCAATTAGTTCTGTAGAAGATTTAGCAAATGATTTATCAGCAAATCATTATTTAATATCAGGAAATGGTGCTATTGTATATGATATGCACAAAAAAGAAATTGTTTATAACAATTTTTTAAGCAAAGAGCAAGTTTTAAATATAGTAAAAGTGTGCGAAGAAAATAGCATATACTATAATATCTATACTGAAAATGATGTATTAACTAAATCACTAAATTATAATACATTGTTTTATCATAGTGAAAATGCACATAAGCAAGAAGAAAAAAGAACAAACATAAATATAATTTCAGATGTATATGATTATGTAGAAAAAAGCGAAAATGTAAATTTTTTAAAAGTAACTGTTTGTGACCAAAGTCAAATTATTTTTAATAGTATAATCAAAAAATTAAGAAATATACCAAAGATTGACGTTTTAGATGTATCACATATGTCTCGAAAAATAATAAAAACTGGAACTGAAGAAGTTTATGTCGAATATTGTTATACAGAAATTACTAATGAAAATGTAAATAAATGGGAAGCAATAAAATACATTATGGAAGAAAATCAGATAAATAAAGAAGAAGTAATTGCAATAGGAGATAATATAAACGATAAAGAAATGATTGAAAATGCTGGATTAGGAATAGCAATGGGAAATAGTACACAAAATATATTGGAAACAGCTGATGAAATTGTATCAACCAATAATGAAGATGGAGTTTATGAAGTATTTGAAAAACACATAAAGCTATAATTACAATTTCATTACAGAAATATGAATTTTAAGTTACATTTATTCGACTTTATTTACTTAAATCCGCTAATGTTGTACAATAATATCAAGAGTTTTTTAATAGAATACAAAGGTACTGTCAAAAAAGTACTAATAAGGAGGAAACAAAAATGGCAATGAATCCAATGCAAAGAAAAATTAGAAATTCTTTTCTTTTAGGATTTTTATTAGCAATAATAATAGGAGCAGTAGCAGTAGGACTACTATTTATGAAAATAAAAAGTTTAAATGAGGAACATGAAGCTTTACTAGAAAGCATGAGAAAGCAAAATGTTACAGTATATGCATTAACAGCAGATGCTAAAGAAGGTCAAACTTTAGCTGGTAATGAAAAAGGTGAAGGAAGTATTGTTAAACAAGTTACAATACCTGCAAATGCTAAGCCTAAAAATGCAATAACCAATCTAAATGATTATATGATACAAGATGTTGATGAAGGTGACGACGGTGATGAAAATGAAAATCAATATAAAAGAATGGTGGCAAAAGTAGATTTAGGAGAAGGAACGATATTAACAACAGATGTAGTTGAAAGAGACAAAGCATTAGGAACTTTTAGAAACGTAGAATATACAATGATAACATTACCTTCTCGTCTTGAAGAAGGAGACTACATAGACATAAGAATGAAATATCCTACTGGTGAAGATTTAGTTGTTTTATCAAAAATGCGTGTTAATTCATGTTCAACAAATTCTGTATGGTTAACATTATCAGAAGGCCAATTATTGCTATTAAATAATGCCATTATTGAATCATACATGCTAGAAGGAACAATGATTTATGCAACACAGTATGCTAATGCTGCACAACCAGCTTTAACTACAACATATGTTCCACAATCTAATGTATTGACATTGATATCAGCAAATGGATTATCAGATATAGATCAAGCTATTTTAACTGCAGACGGAAGTAACAGAAATTTTATAGAAGAACTACTAGGACAATATGATGAAGAAAAACGTGACAAAGTTATAGAAGGATTCGAAGCAGAGAAAACAAATATACAAGCTGCTAGAGAAGAATTATTAGGAGACATGGGTTATTAATATTTTTACATGGAGGAACCAATGAAAAAAATCGCTTTTATAGGGGCATACGAAAAAACGGATTTCTTGTTATACGTAGCTAAAATACTTACCGTAATGGGAAAAAAAGTATTGTTAATAGATGGAACGATTATTCAAAAAGCTAAATACGTAGTTCCTGTAATTCATCCAACACGAACATATATGACTGAATATGAAGAAATAGACGTAGCTGTTGGCTTTACAGACATGGAAGATATAAGAAATTATTTACAAATACAATCAGACGATCAATTCCAATATGATTATGCACTTTTAGATATTGACACATATCAATCATATTGTAATTTCGGAGCAAAAGAAGCAATAAAAAATTATTTTGTTACATCATTTGATGTGTATTCACTAAAAAAAGGAATAGAAGCATTGTCTGGACTAGAAGAACAACTTACAATAACCAAAGTACTATTTTCAAAAGATATGTTAAGAGAAGAAGATGAATATTTAGAATTTTTAGCAATGGGTTGTAAAGTTGAATGGGAAAAAGAAAAAATATATTTACCTTTTGAAAGAGGAGATCAAAGCACAATTATAGAAAATCAAAGGACAGCCAGAATAAACTTCAAAAACTTAAGTGCACAATATAAAGATGGCTTAAGTTATTTAGCAGAAGGAATTGTAGAACAAGAAGGAATTCCTGGTACAGAAGTACGAAAAGCAATTAGAAAAATAGAAAAAGGAGCATAAATATGCCAATTATAGCATTTTGGAGTAACAGAAAAAAAGAGACTGCACAAACTTTATCAATGATAGCTATTGCAACACATATGGCAGTTGAAAATAATAGTAAAATATTAATTGTAGATACAAATTTAAATGATAAAACAGTAGAAAGAGCATTTTGGCCAGTAGGTCAAACTTTAAATCAACAAGTTACAAGTCAATTAGGTGGTGGAAAAATAGATATAGGTTCTGGAATAGAAGGACTTTCAAAATTAATTGCTAGTGGTAGAGATGCTGGAAATCTAATTACAGACTATGCAAAAGTTGTTTTTAAAGGAAGGCTTGAAATTATACCAAGTTTTATACCAAAAACTCAAGAAGATATACCTAGAATAATTGGAACATACAGAGAATTAGTTAGAATGGCAAACCAACAATATGACTATGTTTTTGTAGACTTACCAAAAGGTACAGATACAGATTGGGTAAACCAAATACTAGATATTTCAAATGTTATAGTTCTAAATATGACACAAAGAATGAGCGATATGGATGATTATATAAAGCTAAAAGAAAACAATCAATTATTTTCAAAGAATAACATATTACCATTAATTGGACGATATGATAAATATTCAAAATACTCAAAAAGAAATATTGCAAGATATATTGGAGAAAAGAGAGACATACCAGCAGTATCATATAATACATTATTTTTTGAATCAGCAAACGAAGGAGAAATTGGAACATATTTCTTAAAATTTAGAAAAAGTTTAATAAGCAGTCAAGATAGAAATGCTGTATTTGTTAATGAAGTAACAAGTGCAGCTGAAAGATTAGTCCTAAAAGTACAAGAAGTTGCAATGATGAGATAAAAGCAAAAAAAGAAGCAAAAGAGAAAGGAGTTTCTTTAGAAATGGTTAATGCAGCACTTATTATATTAGTCATTTTAGCAGTTTTAGGGTATATTTTTTATAAAATAAAAGAAAATCAAAAAGCAGAAACAGAAAATGTTATAGAACAAGATGATCAAACATATACTCTAGAAAAAATGATAGCATTCATAAAGAGAAGACTTGATGAAATAACAAAAGTAAACCTTTATGATATAGGTCTATCAGAAGAAGAATTAAAAAGAAGAAAAAATAAGAAATATGAGTTAAAAAAGGCATTAAAAGGTTGTACATATGGAGACGTAAACGACAAGAAATATATAAAAGAGCTTATATTTGACCTTTTATCAAAAGAATATGGGGTAACTGAAACAAACATATCTAAAGCAATACCTTTTGATATCCCTTCTTTATTAACAGGACAAGATAAATTTGACGTACTACTTCATGAATATCAAAAAGATTTTGGATATGAAGCTTTAACCCAATTAATAAAAAAATATAATTTAGCAGTTTTAAAATATGTACAAGGAGAATCAAAACCTTGCTATGTTATTACAGATGCGGAAATTAGTGAAATTTATGAAAGAGAAAATTTTCAATTATCATTTACGGATAAACTAGAAATTGTAGTACAAAGAATATACCAACAATATAAAGGGTACAGCAGTATAGATGAAGTAAGAGATATGAATATAGATGGTGTATCTGGTGGAGTATCAGGACTTCCAGAATCATTTTTAAGCCAAGTTGCACAAACAGATGGAGATTATTTAAACCAAGTACTAGATGCAAAAGTACCACGTGCTTGTGATAGTATTTGGATATTCTTCCAAGGTAAATCAATACGTTTAGCATTTTTATCATTTGGAACAGAAGCCGAATTAAAAAGAGTTTGTCAAAATATTTATAAATACAATAACCCAGGTCAGTTATCTGATACTAATGGTTACAAAATCAATGAAATGAAAGATGGTTCTCGTGTCGTTGTTGTTAGACCAAGTATGTCTGAAACATGGGCTTTCTTCGTAAGAAAATTTGATGTTAAGCGTGCTACACTTGAACAAATAGTTTTATTTGATGGAAAAGAAGAAGCAATAGAATTATTAAAATTCCTTGTAAAAGGTGCAAGAATTATAGCACTTACTGGTGAGCAAGGTTGCCGGAAAAACAACAATGCTTATGGCTATGATAGAGAATATATACGAAACAATGAACCTTCGTATTACAGAAACTGCATTCGAGTTGCACTTAAGAAAAATTTATCCAACAAGAAATATCTTATCAATGCGTGAGACAGAAACAATAGCTGGTCAGGAATGTTTGGACGTTCAGAAAAAGACAGATGGTTCTGTTAATATCATCGGTGAGGTTGCAACAGACCCCGTAGCATCTTGGATGATTCAGTCAGCACAGGTTGCATCTAAATTTACATTATTTACTCACCACGCTAAAACATTTCCAAACTTAATAACAGCACTTAGAAACTCAATGCTTAGAGCTGGTACATTCAACGATGAAAAAGTTGCAGAAGAGCAAGTTGTACAAGTTTTAAACTTTGATATACACTTAGTAAAGGACTTTAGAGGTAGACGTTATATAGAAAGAATAACAGAATGTATTCCAGTAGAAGAAAAAAATGAATATACATATAATTATAGAAAAGAACCTACTTTAGAAGGAAAATTTGATAAATTCTTTGATAATGCAACAGTATTTTTCTCAAAAACTACTAACAAAGAATTATATAAATATAGAAATATACTAGAATTCTCAAATGATTCATATGTTTTGGTAAATCCAATATCTGATACAAACATAAGAGAAATGAGAGAAAACATGGATGATAATGACCAAATTGCATTTGACCAATTCCTTCAAAGAAACTGGGGAATTAGTCCTCAAAGAATTGGTGCAACTGCAACAGAAGGAGCAAGAATTAATTCACAGCCTTCACATAATATAGCACCTGCAGCTGATTTATAATAAAAAATGTAAGAATAGGAGGTAAATATTTCATGTCAAATGATATGCTAGGAAAACTTATTATTGGTATATTTGCTGTATTTGGCATAATTGTAATAGCTTATTTAATTGTAAATAAATTCACCAATAAAAAGAATACTAAATTTGTTGCTTCACTTGTTGATGGAACAAAAACAAAGAAATTTTCTAATGAAATTATGTACCAAAAAATATATATTTTTCTAGCAAAAGTACCTTTCCTTAGAAGATATATATTAAAGATAAGAAGAAGACTTGAAATTATAAACCTTGAAGATGAATATTTAACAAGAAGTCAAACAGCAAAAATGATGACAAAAGCCATTTTAGTTGTAGTTCCACTTACAATTGTTATTATTTTATTTGCTAAGAGCAATTTAGTACTAATGGCAACATTATTACTTTTTGAGTTGTTTTTTGTTGAAACATTTTTAGACGGACTAGTTGATAAAGTTGATAATAAATTATTAAAAGAACAAATTGATATGTTCTCTGAAATGAGACATGCATACCATGAATTTAACCTTGTTGAAGAAGCAGTATATGAAGTTGCACAAAATGATGAATTAGAAGTATCAAAACAAGCTGAAAAGATTTATGAAATATTAATTGCAGATGATCCAGAAATGGAACTTGAAAAATATTATGATGTTGCACCAAATAGCTTTTTAAAAGAGTTTGCAGGTATTTCATACCTTACGAAAGAATTTGGTGACAGACAAGATTCTGATGGAGCATCATTATATTTAAAGAACTTAAATAACATTACTCAAGAAATGCAAATAGAAATATTAAAAAGAGAAAAACTTGACTATGTATTCCAATCTTTAGCTATGATTGCGGCATTACCAATATTATTTTTGGATGTTGTAAAAAAATGGGCATTAAGTCAATTTGCTTTTACAAAATCCTTTTATGATGGTAAGACTGGTTTTATTGCACAAATATTATTAATAGTTTTAACTTTTATTTGCTATATTTTAGTAAGAAAATTAAAAGATAATGGTAGTGTTGATACAGGAAGAAATATGCAAAATCCATGGGAACAAAAATTATATTCTAAAAAATGGATAAAAAAATTTATTAACCTTATTATGCCTAAAAAAGGAACAAAGGAATACAGGTTAAAAGTTAAACTAATGAAGGAATCAGCAACAAAACTGAGAATGGAATGGTTATATATAGATAGATGCATGTATGCAATTGTTGCTTTTTTAATTGCACTATTTATATTCTGGCAATTACACAATTTAACAATACAATATATTTATGAAGAACCAAAAGCAGATTATGATTTACTACGGCACGATGAATGCAAGTCAGGAAAAAACAGCATATGCTGAGTTAGAAATACATAATAAATATATTGATAAATATAAGCCAAATAAAGGTACAACAAAGGAAATGGTTCTTAGGGATTTGCAAAAAGAAGAATATTACATAGCTGCAACTGAAGATGAATTAAGTGAAGCAGCTGATTGGATTTGTGAAGATTTAAAGACTGTACAAAATGAATATATGAAATGGTTTGAATTGTTAATTGCATTTGGAATAGGGGCAATAGCATATTATGGACCAATTTGGCTACTAATATTCCAAAAAATAATGAGACAAATGGAAATGGAAAACGAAGTTATGCAGTTCCAAACTATTATACTTATGCTTATGAAAATTGAAAGGGTAAATGTTGAGATGATATTAGAATGGCTTGAAAGATATTCTAATATATTCAGAGAACCAATTTCAAAATGTGTAAACAACTTTGAAAGTGGGCCATGGGAAGCACTAGAAGAACTTAAAGAAGATATAGCATTTCCTCAATTGATACGTATTGTAGAAAGTTTGCAATCAGCTGTTGAAAAAATTCCAATAAGACAAGCCTTTGATGAACTGGATACAGAAAGAGCATATTATCAAGAAAAACGTAAAGAATCAAATGAAAGACTAATTTCAAGAAAATCTTTAATCGGAAAAGTTGTTGGATTTGCACCAATGGTATCACTATTTGTAGGATATCTAATTGCACCACTATGCGTAATTGGTTTAATGAGTATGACAACAGCATTCAATAGTATGAGTTCAATGATGTAAAGGAGAAAAAAATGGAAAATGCAGCAGATGCACTACGAATGGCAGCAGGTGTACTAATTGCCTTATTACTAATTAGCTTATTTATAATGGTATTTACAAGAATAGGCGGATTAGAAAATGACAGAGAACACCAAAAATTAGAAAGAGAAACTAATGAATTTAATGCAAAATTTACTTCATACGATAAACCATTAATGTACGGAACAGATGTTGTATCTTGCTTAGGATCTGCAATTTCAAATAATAAAATAGCAAATTCATCTTTTAGAGCACATCCAGATGGAACATACAACCCTGATGTAGCTGAATCTATAAATATAGAGTTTAGACTCAATCGAGATATTATTCAAAAAGTAGAAATATATAAAAGTAATCCAAGACTTGCTGGAGAATGGGAATGGGAATCAACTACTGAAACAACAATGTTATCTGCGGGAGGTAAAGTATATACTTTAGAGTTAAAGCCAGATCTTTTACAACGAGACAGGGAAGAATATGAAAAGATTGAAAATATAGCAGTAAATCCAGGAAATTTTATTAGTGATAGAATAATAAATGGAAACAGAAGAGAAAAAACAGATCAATCCGGATTTGAAGATTTTAAGTCTAGAATATTTAGATGTACACAAGTGCAGTATAACAGTGTAGGCAGAGTATGTTTATTACATTTTGAGGAAATAGAAACAAACTAAATTTGAAAGGATAAATAAATGGAAAACCTATCAAAGGCGTTGCTAATAGCAGGTGGAGTATTAATTGCAATACTATTAGTTTCATTAGCTACTAGAGTATTTAATTCTGCTTCAGAAGTTAGCAAAGCTTATAATGCAAGTGCAGAAACAACAGATATAAATACTTTTAATACGAAATTTACAAGGTTTATTGGAGCAGTAACAGATGGAGCAAGCAATGAAACACAACAATATGCAACTATGCATGATATTATTACTTTGGCAAATTTTGCAAAAGACCATAATCATAAGGAAAATGCCATATTAGCAACAGGTTTTACTGATACACAAAATCCAGCGGCAGTACGCATAGACATAGGAACACGAGATACATTTAATGGAACAATTAAAACAGTTGGAACAAATATACAAGATTTAACACAAGACAATTATAATGTGCTTATGAGTAGGTTTCATTATAAAGATAATAATAATCCAAATTCTAATAGCATTATAACATATAAAATAGATATACAATCTTATAATCCAGTAGGAAGAGTAAATCACGTTTTATTTTACACTCAGCCAGCAGCTGGAGAAAATTATAAAGATACAATAAATAACAATTTAGAAAATACTTTAAATAGTTTCTAGATATAAATTGGCAAAAATATTTATTGCAAAAAATCTACATATATAATATAATAAAGGAGAAATAATGAAAAAGAATATAGCAATTATATGCATAATATTAATCATTGTTATTGCATCAATGTGCATGATATTTGCCAATTATACATCATATAAAGAAAATCAAAGAAAAGTACAAAATATTAATAATGAATTTTTAAAATATGAAAAATCTATTGTACAAATTAATACAATAGTAACAGCAATGAACAGAGCAATTCAAAATAACCAAGATAATAAAATTTCTAAAAATGATGATGGAGAATATATTGAAAATGATACAAATTCGATAAAAATATTTTTAGAAATAAAATCACGAGAAATTGTAATACCAATGGAAAAACTTATACTTGGAGAGAAGGCTGGAATAGAAAAAACATCGTATGCATTTAGTGATATGCTATTTCAAATAACTAATATAGAATATCATGAAAAAACGGGACAAGTTAAAAAAGTAATATTTACAGCAATTGAAGATAACGAAACAGAAAATTAAAAAAAGTTTTTAATATTTCCAAATAGGAACTAAAATAAAAAATAATAAAAATCAAAAGAAAAATAGGAGGAAAAAAATATGGAGAATGCGTCAAAAGCTTTACTTATAGCAGGAGCTATACTTATAGCAATTTTACTTATAGCTATAGGAATGTATATTTATAATGGATCAAAAGGAACTTTTGATTCAGCAGTTGGAAAAATGTCACAACAGGAAAAAGATATTTATAATGCTGATTTTACACCATATATTGGAGATAACATCAGAGGATCACAAATTAGGGCTATGATAGATAGAGTAATTAGTAGCAATCAATCAAATACAAATCAACCAGGAAAATTTATAGGAATTAATGTTAATAATTTAACAAATTATACTGAATCAGCTCAATTAGCTGCAGCATGTAACCTATGTGATATATATAGTGGAACAGCTAATGCAGCAAACGATGAAAACAATGTACAATCAGCTACAACACTTATGAATAATCTAAAATCAAGAATAAATACTTCAAAGAACTATCAAGTCCAGGATACAAGAAATGAAGGAGCAATTACTTTATTAACAATTACTCAAACTAACTAAGGAGAAATTATGGAAAACGTTGCTGATGCTTTAAAAATGGCTGGTGCCGCACTGATTTTTATAATTGCATTTTCAACTACTATGATAATGTTTTCACAAGCTAGATCAACAACAGATAAAATTGTTTATAGCCTTGAAATAGACAGCTTTTTTCCAAAAGTTGAAGCTCTCGGTACAAATGTAACAAGAATAGTTGGATTAGAAACAGTAATACCAACAATCTATAAATATAGATCAGGAGATGCTACATTAAGGGTAAGAATATTAGACGAGGACGGACACGAACATCAAGTATTTGATGAAGATATAGAATCAACTGTCTATAGAATGAATATAGGTGGTTTTACAACAGATCCAGACAAAGTAGATTACTACAATAAGTTAAATGAAAGATATGCAACTGCTGGAACACCAGCATATATGCAGGGAGCACCATGGGCAGATCAAAATGTTACTACAAAATTTTTAGAAAGAATAAATGCATATATATACGGTTTAAATGGAACACCACATATGAATTCACTAAATTATCAAGGGCAAGGACTACTTGATCTTGTTGATTCAAATACTAACAGATTTGAAGAATCATATGTTGAATACACTATAGACGGAAAAAAATTTTTAGATACTGATATAGATGAAGAAATAGTAATAACACCGGGAACAACAAAAACAATTATAACATATAGAATTTTACCACCATCATAAAAAGTAATTTTAAAAAATTTACAGGGAGGAAATATAATGAATGACACATTAGTAACAATGGTAGCAATATTTATTGCTGCAACACTTTTATTTGTTTTTCCACTAATGACAATAGCAGATAGAAATGATGATATTGCTGCTCAAGCTGTACAGCAGAAAACTGTTGAATTTGTTGATAAAGAAAGAAATGTTGGAACAATTAGACAAGCTGATTTACAAGAGTATAAAGAAGGAATTGGTTCATTAGGACATACTTTCAATACTGAATTAGAAGTAAAAACATTAGATTACAATGTTGGTAAAAAAACAACATGGACAACAAGTACAGTTGTTGGTGAAAATGTATATTATTCAGTATATACTGATACTATTGAGCAACAAGTGAATGGCCCAGCAGGAAAATACACATTAAAAGAAGGCGATATCTTTTCTGTAAATTCAACTAATACAGATACTACAATAGCACAATCTTTAAGAAATGTATTTTATTCAATAGCTGGAAAAGGAACATATCAAATTCAAGGAACACATGCAGGTGTTGTACAAAATAATGGAACAAACTAAAGAAAGGTAAAAATATGAAATATCAAAACTTTGCAATTATATTTGTCGTAATCATATTACCATTAGCAATAGTACTTTCATATTACATTCAAAGTCAAACAGATACACTTACCTTACAAACAAAGTATCAAACTAAATTAAATGATTCTACATATGATGCTATTGCTGCGTATCAGATGAATTCGTTGAATACGCAAAAGGTGTCTGGGGAATCGGTGAAAAGTTATGTATTAGCTTCGGTTAATACATTTTTTACTACATTGGCAACCAATTTAGGAATGTCTGGAGCAGCAAAAACACAATTACAGGAATATGTACCAGCAATATTATTTACAACATATGATGGATATTATATTTATAGTAGTGTAAAAACTCCAATGTTAGCTACTAATCCTAGAAATGGTAATACACTAATTACAAAAGATCGAGAAATAGTCTATATAAGTGATGCTGCAACTCCAGGATATAAAATAAGTGATGAATCAAATATAGATGGATTAGTTAATGAAATTACACAGAGGACTTCTAATGAAGTAAATTCTATGACAAATTTTACAACAGACACAGATAATGCCAAAGATGATTATAATTATATGTTAAAACCTTTTATATTTTATAGTGCAGAATATCAATCAAGTGATTTTGATATTACAGCAAGCTACACATTAGATAATTATATAACTTTATACGGAACCAAATCAACTGGTAGAGATCATTCTGATTCTCTTTTAGAAGTATCAGATGAATTTTCAAAATCTGGATATATAATCGATCCAACTAAAATTACAATGAGTGGAACTTTACTAGTAAAAGGAATTAAACAAAAAAATGTTCCAGGCAGTACAGATGTTGTTAGTGAGCCAGATCCACAATCAAATTCAAAGGACTATCAAGCTGTTATTAACGATACAAATGCAAATGTAAGATATATTCCTATTGATATAACTACTACAGCAGCTTATAATTATGTAAATTATTACAGTTATAATGATGGTATTACGGGATCACAAGCCTATACAACTAATCCCGGAGGACAACAGTATTATCCATATAAGATAACGCCAACTGGATTAACAACTTATGAAACTCTTAGATGTCAGACGGGAGATGAAATAATCGAATCAACATTGGATATCGAAGAGATATACGGGAATGATCCAGGAGCTTTAAGCAGATTAGTTTTAGAAGGTAGTACATTTAATAGAATAATTATTACTTATGATGGAGTAGAAATCACTGATAGAGATGCTAAAGAATACTATATAAAAGCATATTTTTTATCAACCTGGATAAATAATAATTTAGGTGGTGTAACGCCAAGTACAATGCAACAGGGATTGTATATAACTGGTGATACAACAAATGATTTGGCATATACAAGTTTTGTCAATGACAATACGCCAATATTTAGTTTAGGGCCAGACAACAATCCAGAAAGCGAAGATTCACCTATAGCACAACACAAAAAAAATGTTATAAGAAATTCAATACAATATAATTTAAATACTGCAATTTCTACATATAATGAAGATAGAACAGTAGCCGGAAATACACCTAATTATCAATTACCAGTGCTATCACAAGATGATTGGGATAATGTATTAAATAATGTGTGCATGGTTACATTTTTACAAGATATACCATGTGGACTAAAAAAATTTAATAATTATGCAGTAGTTAAGAGTAATAATAATAATACTTCTGTAAGCATAGATAATTTATACTTTACAGAAGAAATAGGGGTTAATGAACCTAGTATTCATGACTATCATAAAATTGATTGCCCAGACTTAGAAAGTACTGCAGATACATATCAATCTGATATGAGTTGTGAATTTAAATATGATGCAAGAAAACTTAATGCCAAAATTGCGTCTGACACAGGTGATATAATATGCTTTTATGACGATATTAATAATACATACTATCCTAAAAGAGTTTTTGATACTTCAATAGATCAAAATTTGCCTAGTAATATAGCTGTTGACTATGACAATCCTATTCCTAATACGGAATTAACTAACTATGAATTTAATGGTAATACATATAATTTAACTACACAACCTAATGGTTCACAAAGTCAACAAAAATATTTATATGACCATCAAAATTCAGGTTGCTACAAATGCATAATTTCAAGTAACTATGACCCTGTAGTTAAATACATAAATGGAGAACTAGGATTAATTTTAAGAAATTCAGATAATGAAACTATAATAGGAATACCTAATGCAGCTGGAACTATATCAGATTATTTCGATATAAATGGAAATGAATTACCTGCAACAGCACCAATTAGTAGCTATTCACCAAGCATTAACATGGATGAATATAGAAAAAGAAAAAGATCATTATACACAGCAATTGCAAAAGAAAGAAATAATCTATACAAAAATAATGGATATGTAAATAGATAAAATTTAAAAATATATTAAAATGCACTTTATTTAGAAAAGCTAAATAGAGTGTATTTTATTTTAATGTATTTATAATATAAAATTGAATAACCAAATTGATAAAAGGACAAAATTATTAAGAGGTAAATAATGAAAAAAAGATACTTTTTTATAATTTTGTTCTTAATTATTATTTTATGCTATGTAACTAATATTGCTCAAATTCCAGAAAATATAGTTTTACTTTCTAATGAAAAATTAAACATAAAAAAAATGTATGGCATATCATTTGAAGCTAAAGAAAAACAAATTCTTGAAACATGGCAAGGAGAAAATGTTGAAAGCCAAAATGTAGATATAAAGCTATTCGGAAAGATAAAAGTAAAAGAAGTTTCTGTAACTACAATTCCGCAAATAAAAGTAGTACCAGTTGGAAATTTAATAGGACTTAAATTATACACCAATGGCGTATTAGTTATTGGAATGGCAGAATTGACCAATACAGAAAACGAAATACAAAGGCCTTATGAGACAACTAATATTAAGGAAGGAGATACAATAATTGAACTTGATCATCAAGAAATAGATTCAATAAAAACTTTGCAAACTATCGTAAATAATAGTGGAGAAAAAAATATAGAAGTAAAATATGTACATGATCGGAGAAATTTTAACTTCAAATATACAACCAATGAAAGTAAGTAAAAATGAATATAGATTAGGTTTATGGGTAAGAGATAGTGCAAGTGGTGTAGGAACAATTTCTTTTTATGAGCCAAACACTAAAAGATTTGCGGCATTAGGGCATGGAATATCAGATATGGATACAGGTGAGTTATTAGATATAGAAACAGGAGAAATTGTTACATCTAAAATCGTTAATATAACCAAAGGGAAAAAGGGGACTCCAGGAGAAATAAAGGGAAGTATATCAAATGGCATATTACTTGGAGAAGTTGATGAAAACACGAATTTCGGAATATTTGGAAATTTAAAAGACACAAATATTGAACTAAATAATAAATATAAAGAAGGAATAGAAGTGGCTAAAAGAGATGAAATACAAATTGGAGATGCTAAAATATTATGCTCGGTAGAAGATACTAATCAAATAGAAGAATATAATATTGAAATAACAGAAATTTATTTAGATAACGAAACAGATAATAAAAGCATGCAAATAAAAATAAATGATGATAGATTAAAAGAAAAAACAGGAGGAATAATATGCGGAATGAGTGGTTCACCGATAATTCAAAACGAAAAATTAGTTGGGGTTTTAACAAATGTGCTAGTATCAGATCCAAATATCGGTTATGCAGTATTTTCAGATATAATGATTAAAAAAATGATGAGATAAAAAAGTGGTAAAATTTTAAATTTTACCACTTTAAATAATTATTTTTGTTCAATTATCATAGGTCCAATTTGTGTAACAGTTCCAGCTCCTAATGTTAATACTAAATCGTTAGGTCTTGCTTTCTTTCGGATGTAAGATGCAATCTCTTCAAAATCTTTAATATATAATGCATCTTTTCCATATGATTTAATTTTTTCAACTAAATCTAAAGAAGAGATGTTATAAGTGTTTTGTTCTCTTGCAGCATAAATATCTGTAACTATAATATTATCAAAATTAGATAATGCCATTGCAAAATCATCTAAATGATTTTTAGTTCTACTATATGTATGTGGTTGAAAAATAACCCAAGACTCGTTATAATCTTTATCTTTTATAGCATTTGCAGTTGCATTTATTTCAGTAGGGTGATGACCATAATCATCATAAACTGAAAATGTATTGTATGAACCAACATATTCTAAACGACGATGAGCACCTGTAAATTTTAAAAGAGCAGAATATATAGTATTTTTACTAATTCCATAATATGCAGAAACTGCTATACATGCAAGGGCATTTGAGACATTATGTCTGCCAGCAACAGATAATCTAACATGCATATAGAATGAACTATTGAAAAATACATCAAATTCAGAAAATCCTAAAGCATTATGTTGAATATTTTGTGCTGTGTAATTAGCAGATAAATTATTTATACCATATGTAACAAAATTACCACGTACAACTTTTTGTAATTCCAAACAAGAAGGGTCATCTGCATTTGTAACCAATAGTCCATTTTCTGGAACAAGTTTAGCATATTTTTCAAAAGCTTTTTTAACATTATCAAAAGTTTTAAAATAGTCTAAATGATCATTATCAATATTAAGAATAACTTCTGTTTTTGGGCTAAATCTCAAAAAGTTTTCCATATATTCACAAGCTTCTAAAATAAAGTAATCACTAACACCAACAGTATAATTTCCATTTATTTGTTTCAAAATTGCGCCTACTTGAATAGTTGGATCTAAATGAGCTTCTAAGAAACATAAAGCAATCATTGAAGTAGTTGTAGTTTTACCATGAGTACCTGAGATACAAATACTTTCTCTATAACGCCTTGTAAGATAACCAACAAATTCTCCACGAGTTACAATCGGAATGTTAAATTGTCTTGCAAGAACCATTTCTGGATCAGAGTCTTTTATTGCTGCGGAAAAAATTATTAAATCAGCCAATTTTGGATTTGTCATATCATGACCAATAGTAACAGGAATACCAGCTTCTACTAATTTGTCAGTTAATTCACTTCTAGTAGAATCAGAACCTGTTATCTTATAGCCCCAACGATGTAAAGTAACTGCAATAGCACTCATTGAAACTCCGCCAATTCCAATTAAGTGAATATGGTTAAAATTTTCTAAACTATTTATTTTTATGCCCATTATACGCTCCTTCTTATAGAAATAATATATTCAAAATTATATATAAAATTAATACTTTATTAATATTTCAATTATATACTTTTTTTAGATAAATTTCAACAAAAATTACTTATTAATAGCTAATATGGGAAAATAAAAAGATAAAAAATTAAAAAAAATATAAAATAATGTAAAAATAAGAAGGAAAAAAAACATTTTTGGAGAATATAATAAATGTACATATAGAATTATATGTATAATAAAACATTGGAAGGTGGTACAAAATGCAAATAACAGACGTACGTTTAAGAAAAGTTAATTCAGAGAACAGAATGAAAGCTGTTGCTTCTGTAACATTCGATAATGAATTCGCAGTTCACGATATAAAAGTTATCGAATCACAAAATGGATTATTCATTGCTATGCCTAGCAGAAAAATCCCTAACAGTGGAGAGTTCAAAGATATAGCTCATCCAATTAATGCTGAAACTAGAGAAAAAATTCAAAAAGCTATTTTAGAAGCTTATGAAGCTCCAGAAACTGAAACAGAATCAGAATCAGCAGAAGAATAATAAATATAAAGGATATACTTATGCAGTATATCCTTTTATTTGTTTTATGAAGAAAGAATAAAAAATACTCAAGAATGTTATTCATGAGTATTTTTTTAATAATAAAATTTTTGCGGCTTGATAATGAGGTAAGATAATTTCTTTTCCTGTGTCTGACAATTTATTATAACTTCTTTGCAATTTATTATAAACAAATTCTGCTCCATCATCTATAGACATATTTTTTTCTACGTATACCATTCGAAGTAGGGAAGGTACACTATAAAAATGAGCCATAGCATCAGCATCAGCTATACATATTTCCTCTGGAGTAGTTTTTTGTGCTAATCTACTTCCACGATGATTTAAAATACATTTTTTTATTAATTCTATATC
The DNA here is from genome assembly GCA_947594845.1 of uncultured Clostridia bacterium. Classification (GTDB taxonomy): domain Bacteria; phylum Bacillota; class Clostridia; order TANB77; family CAG-508; genus UMGS1994. The sequence continues at coordinate 95,561 of CANQEI010000005.1, forward strand.
TTCTTTGGCTATTTGATAAGGTGCTAATAATTCTTCAGCAATTTGAGCTCCAACTATATGATGTTCTTCGGTATAAGATTTATCAGTAACAGATGCGACATCATGTAATAAAGCGGCTAAAGCAACTATATCGTGATTAGCTCCATATTCATAGCAAATATCTATAGCAATTTTATAAACTAATTCTATATGATGATCCCAAGCTCCAATTCCATAAGCATTAGATGGCAACATACATCTTTTTTTAACTTCGTCATATATTGCAGTTATTATATCATTCATTAAATTACCTCCATAAATTTACATTGTTGTGCAATATGCAAGTATATTTTCTAAATTGTTACATTTTTAAATTAAATTTATAAAATTATAGCATAAATTTAAGCAATATAAAACTCGAACTGACTAAATAAATTAAAAGATCGAGTTTTATATATCAATCGGGTTTCAACAACGCAGATATCGATTTCTTGACGATTGATACAATTATCAATTAATTTATGTTATTAATTCAATATAATAGCATAAGCTCATTATTGGTAATTTTTTAAGTTTTTATTATTTTCTTTTTCTAATTGCTTTAAACTCTTTTTTGGAGTAGGTAAGTCTTCTGGCATAGTTCCACCAAGTTCTTTTATCGTTTTTCTTACTTTTGCTCCAACATTATAATGTGTTTTATTTGCTTCTTTTTCAGTTTGAATATTATCTCTTTTTAATTTTTGCTCTGTTTGAGAAATTCTAAATAAATTTGCAATTAACTCATCGCTTCCCATATTATCTAAAATATCTTCTCTATATCT
>CANQEI010000006.1 GCA_947594845.1 uncultured Clostridia bacterium
CATAAAAAATACACCTCCGTTTAGATTTTAACACAATAGTCTTTTTTATTGTGTCTACTAAACGGGGTGCACTTCATTATTTCAGACTTTTATTTTATGTAGAATTTTAAATTGACATAATACCCCTATTGGGTATATAATTTTGCAATAGAGGTGAAAAGAATGAATTGTAGTCAATGTAAGGAAAAATGTGATAAGAGAAGGACCACACATAGATCTGATGAAGAAAAAAAGAGACTTACTAAAAGATTAAATGTTATAGAGGGACAAGTTAGAGGAATAAATCAAATGATTGCAGATGATAGATATTGCGAAGATGTATTAATTCAAATAGCTGCTGTAAATAAATCATTGCAAACATTAGGAAATAGAATATTAGAAAATCATATGAAAAATTGTATGACATATCAAATTCAAAATGGAAATTTAGAAATTTTAGATGAGGTAATGAGATTAGTTGAAAAATTACAATAGAGGAGAAGAATATGTTAAATCAATTTTCGAGAACAGAATTATTAATTGGAAAGTCTGGGGTAGAAAAATTAAATAAATCAAAAGTAGCAGTGTTTGGAATTGGTGGAGTAGGATCTTTTGTTGTAGAGGGATTAGTAAGAGCTGGCATAGGCTCTTTTGTACTTGTAGATAATGATGAAGTGTCATTAACTAATTTGAACAGACAAATAATTGCTACTCAAAATACTATAGGAAAAGATAAAGTTGAAGTTGCCAAAAATAGAATCTTAGAAATAAATCCAAATGCAAATGTAGAAATATGTAAAGAATTTTTTATACCTAGCACAGAAGGAATTTTAAATGATAGTGTTGATTATATTGTTGATTGTATTGATACTATTACATCTAAAATAGAATTAGTTGTTAGAGCGAAAAATATGAATATTCCTATAATTTCGTGCATGGGTACAGGAAATAAAATGGATCCAACGAAATTTGAAGTAACCGATATATGCAAAACGACAATATGTCCTTTAGCGAAAGTTATGAGAAAAGAATTAAAACTTAGGAATATAGACAAATTGAAAGTAGTGTATTCTAAAGAAAAGCCAATAGAACCAGATGAAGAAATAAAAAAAGAATGTGTAAAAGATAGCAATAAAAGACAAACTCCTGGAAGCATATCTTTTGTACCATCTGTTGCGGGATTAATTATAGCGGGAGAAGTTGTAAAGGATTTAATTAACTATGAAGAAAAGTAATCTAGAAAAATATGAAGAAGTTGAAAGAAGTATTATAACTACATATAGAAAATCAATTTGGAAAAAATTCATACGTGGAATACAAGAATTTGAGATGGTGCAAGATGGAGATAGAATAGCAGTATGTATTTCTGGAGGAAAAGACTCTATGCTTTTAGCTAAATGCATGCAAGAATTAAAAAGGCATAGAAAGGTTAATTTCGAATTAGAGTTTATTTCTATGAATCCAGGGTATAATGAAAAAAATGCACAAAAGGTTATTTCTAATGCAAAATTACTTAATGTACCTTTAACTGTGTTTAAAACAAATATATTTGATTCTGTTGTTCACATAGATGATCATCCTTGTTATATTTGTGCAAGAATGAGAAGAGGGTATTTATATAAAAAAGCCCAAGAATTAGGATGTAATAAAATTGCATTAGGACATCATTTTGATGATGTTATAGAAACAATATTAATGGGAATGTTTTATGGTGCACAAATGCAAACAATGATGCCTAAAGTAAAAAGTACGTCACATCCAGGTATGCAATTAATTAGGCCTTTATATTATGTTAAAGAAGCGGATATAATAAAATGGAAAAATAGATTTGGTTTAGAATTTTTACAATGTGCTTGTAGATTTACAGAACAAGTGGAAAGTGGTGTTGGCGATTCAAAAAGACAAGAAATGAAAGAACTTATAAAACATCTTAGAAAAGTTTACGATAATATTGATATAAATATTTTTAGAAGTGTACAAAATGTGAATCTGAATACGATAATTTCATATGAAAAAAACGGAAAAGTTCATCATTTTTTGGATGATTATGATAAAAAATAAAAATAAAGAGTGCTAATTTTATAATTAGCACTTTTATTGCCTTAAAATAATAAATATGATAGAATCAGTAAAAATTATTAAATATCGGGAGATTAAATTGGAAGTTGTTCTAATTATAATATTTTGTTTTATTCTACCAATGTGTATGCTAATTAAGCCAGCTTATAAAAGCATAAAGAATAAAGAAAATGTAAAAGATTTTTTTAAAAGTAGCAAAATAGAAATAATATTAGTGTTTATACTAATATTAGGAAGCTTTGCAAGATTATATGGAATTGGAAATATGCCAAATGCACTAAATGTTGATGAAGCATCTAGTGGATTTGATGCTTTCTCATTAATGAAATATGGAATTGATAGGAATGGTAATCAATTTCCTGTTGTTTTATACGCTTGGGGAAGCGGGCAAAGTGTTTTATATTCATTAATAACGATTCCTTTTATTATATTAGGTGGACTTACAGAATTTACAATGAGAGCTCCAATGGCTATTATTGGAATTGTTTCTCTTTATGTAATGTATTATCTTTTGAAAAATATTTTTAATGATAAAAAAATTGCATTATTAGGAACGTTTATTTTTGCAATATGTCCATGGCATATAATGAAAAGTAGATGGGGCATGGAATGCAATTTGTTTCCAGACTTAGTTTTGATTGCTGTATTATTGCTTATATTAGGACTAAAAGAAAAAAAGAAGATTTGGCAAGTGTTATCATTTGTAATTCTTGGAATTTCTGCATATTCATATGCAACATCATATTTGTTTTTGCCTGTTTTTGTGTGTACAACATTAGTTTATTTAATTATAAAAAAAGAAATTTCTATAAAAAGAGCAATTTTATATTTAGGTATTGTATTTATAATTTCAATACCGTTAATAGTTTATCTTGCAGTTAACTCTTTTGGGTTAGAGCAATTTTCAATATTAGGAATTACAATTCCAAAACTTGCTGCAAATAGATATGAAGAAATTTCTACGATTTTTTCTGGAAACATTGGAAATATATTTGTAAATGCAGTAGATAATTTATTAGCTACAGTAAGAATATTTATACTACAGTATGATGAGCTTGATTGGAATGCACTTAATGGATATGGATTAGTATATTTAATTAGTTTACCATTTTTTGTTATAGGAATTAGGGAAACATTAAAAAAGTATAATAAAAATATTTTTAATCAAATAATGAATATTTGGATGATATCTTCAATTGTTTTAGCAGCATTTTGCAAGATAAATATAAACCATATAAATATAATAGTAATTCCATATGTTTATTATATAGTGTTAGGAATTTATGCAGTTATTAATAAATATGAATTATTATTACCTTGGATAATTTCTGCTTATGCTCTTTCTTTTATATTTTTTGGATATAAATATAAAAATCAAGACTTTAATGAATATTTTACATTTACATCAGGAATAGAGGAAGTGGCTGAATATTGTAAAAATTCTGATGCAGAAAATATATATTGTGCGTATTCTTTTAAAGAACCATTTATTTATTTTATGTTTTATGAAGAATATGATACGAATGAGTATTTGCAAACAGTTGAATATTTTAAAGAAAATGGTATTTTTGATAATGTAAAGTCTTTTGGAAAATATAATTTTTATTTACCAAAAGATGTTAAAGAGAAAAGTATCATAATATTACCAACAGGTTCTGAAACCAATTATAATTACAAATCTAAAATTACTATAAATCAATTTGATATATATGAATTTTAAAGAAGGAGAAATTATGTCTAAATTAATTGTTGTTGATGGAAATAGTATAGTTAATAGAGCTTTTTATGGAATAATGGGAAACAAGATGTTACAAACAGCGGATGGAACGTATACAAATGCCGTATATGGATTTTTAGCAATATTATTTAAAGAATTAGATGAAATAAAGCCTGATTATATAGCTGTTGCATTTGATTTAAAAGCTCCAACAGCTAGACATAAAATGTATGAAGGATATAAGGCTACAAGAAAAGGAATGCCAGATGAATTAGCAAGTCAAATGCCAATATTAAAAAAAGTATTGAGGGCTATGAATATAACAATAATTGAAAAAGAAGGATATGAAGCAGATGATATTTTAGGGACATTATCAAGAATTGGAGAAAATGCAGGAATAGAAGTAGTTTTATTAACTGGTGATAGAGATTCATTTCAACTTGCAACAGATAAAGTTTCTATTTATATTCCTAGAACGAAAGCTGGAAAAACTGAAACAGACATTTTTGACAGAAAGAAAGTTTTAGAAGTGTATGGAGTAGAACCAAAACAAATGATAGAAGTTAAAGGACTACAGGGAGATACTTCTGACAACATTCCAGGTGTACCAGGAATTGGAGAGAAAACGGCACTTTCAATAATACAAGAATATGGAACTATTGAAAACTTATATGAGAAAATTGAAAAAAATGAAGATAATTTAAAAGGCAAACAGAGAGAAAAAATTGTAGAAAATAAAGATTTAGCTATATTGTCTAAAACGTTAGGAACAATAAATTTAGAAACTCCAATAGATGAAAAGATTGAAGATTTAAAAATAAAGGATTGGAATAAACAAGAAGTATTAGAAATATTTAAAGAATTACGTTTTAATAGATATATTGATAGATTTAATTTATTAGAAGCTGAGGCTACAAGCACTAAAAATCCTGAAACTAAAGTTGAATTTGAAAATGCAAAAATTACAAAATCTGAATTAGATTGCTTAGAATCTAAAATTATTGAAGATAAAGTTTTATATTTTTATATGGATACGAAAGAAAATAGTGAATCTATAATAAAAAAATCAATAAAAAGTATTGTTATATATAGGAAAAGCGAAAACAAAGTTTATGAATATCAAACAAATGATATTTTAGATTTAAAAAAATTATTTGAAAATAAAGAAATATTAAAATGTAGTTATGACTTAAAAACTGTATATATTTTAGCTAAAGAAGCTGGTATAAATCCTGAAAACTTTATGTTTGATATAAAAATAGCTGGATATTTATTAAATTCTACAAATAATTTATATTCAATACCAGACTTAATGAAAGCATATTTAGGTCAAGAGATTGAAGAAACACAAACTGCAAATGAACAAATTAATTTGTTTGATGTCCAAGAAGAAAAAATAGATGAAAAGATTCTAACATATGCGTATTCAGTTGGAGAATTAAAAGATGTATTAGAAAAAGAATTAGAAAAAAATGAAATGTTAGAATTGTTTAATACAATAGAAATGCCCGTTTTAGAAGTGTTGGCCGATATGCAGATTCAAGGAATTTATGTTGATAAGGATGAACTAGTTTCATATGGAGAAGAATTAAAAACTAGATTAGATGAATTGACAAGAGAAATATATAATCTAGCAGGAGAAGAATTTAATGTTAATTCAACAAAACAATTAGGTGAAATTTTATTTGAAAAAATGAAATTACCTGTTATCAAAAAAACGAAAAGTGGATATTCAACAGATGTAGAAACTTTGGAAAAATTACAAGGGGAACATGAAATAATTGACAAAATTTTAGAATATAGACAACTTGCAAAACTTAATTCTACTTATGTGGAAGGAATGATCCCATATATAAATCCTAAAACAGGTAGAATTCATTCATATTTTCATCAAACTGTTACTGCAACTGGAAGAATTAGTAGTACAGATCCAAATTTACAGAACATTCCTACAAGGATTGAATTAGGCAAAAAATTAAGAAAAGTATTTAAACCTGGAGAAAATAAGGTTTTTCTAGATGCTGATTATTCTCAAATAGAACTTAGGGTACTAGCTCATGTATCTAAGGACCAAACTATGGTTGATAATTTTATTAATGATGAGGATATACATGCACAAGCTGCTTCAAGAGTATTTGGAGTTCCACTTGAAGAAGTTTCAAAAGAACTTAGGAGTAAAGCAAAAGCAGTAAACTTTGGAATAGTATATGGTATAAGTGATTTTGGACTAGCAGCTCAAATTCATACATCTAGGAAATTAGCTAAACAATATATAGAGCAATATCTTGAAAAATATGATGGAATTAAAAAATTTATGGATAATGTTGTTGAAGAAGCAAAAGAAAAAGGCTATATTGAAACAATGTATAAAAGAAGAAGATATATTCCAGAATTAAAGTCTAAAAATTATATGGTTAGAAAATTTGGAGATAGAGTTGCTATGAATACGCCTATTCAAGGGACAGCGGCAGATATAATGAAAATAGCAATGATTAATGTATTTAAAGAACTTAAAAATTATAAATCAAAAGTAGTGCTTCAAGTTCATGATGAATTGTTAGTAGAAGTTTATAAAGAAGAGTTGGAAGATGTGAAACAAATTCTTGTGCAGTGTATGGAAAATGCAGCTAAGTTACTAGTTCCACTTAAAGTTGAAGTTGAAGAAGGAAATAATTGGTATGAAGCTAAATAGAGCTTAAAAAATATCAAAATTAAAATTGTTTTTGTTGAGTAGATTTTACGAGTGTTCATAGAATGAAATAATTCTAAAAAGTATTCCTTTTTTTTATCTTTTATGATAGAATATGACAAAATATAAGTACTTTGGAGGTAGTAATTATGGAATTTAAGAAATGCCCTCGTTGTGGAAACTTTTTTCATTCAGATTTGGAAGTTTGCCAAAATTGTAAAACTAATGAGATTTTAGATATGCAAAAATTTAGAAGTTATATTGAAACAAATGGAATTAGAGCTTGTGAAAATGTTCAACAAATGTCTGTAGATACGGGAATTAATTCAAAAAATTTAAATAGATATTTACTTAATGATGAATTTTCAGAAATGGTAAACAATAAATTATAATTGCAAAATTGGAAAGGGAAAAATTAAATGGCTAATGTATTTGACATATTAGATGAGAGAGGCTACGTAGAGCAATTAACTCATCCAGAAGAAATAAAAAAATTATTTGAAAAGGAAAGTGTACGTTTTTATATAGGAATAGATCCAACTGCAGATAGTTTGCATGTTGGTCATTTCATTTCTTTAATGGTTGCTTCACATATGCAAAAAGCAGGTCATAGACCTATAATATTAATGGGTGGAGGAACTGCTGTAATTGGTGATCCATCAGGAAAAACTGATATGAGAAAAATGCTTACAGTGGAAAATATAAATAATAATGTTACAGCAATAAAGAAACAAATTGAAAAATTTTTAAAATTTGAAGGAGAAAATGCGGCTATAATAGTTAATAATGCTGATTGGCTTAGAAGTTTAAAATATATAGATTTTATGAGAGAAATAGGAGTTCATTTTTCTGTAAATAAAATGTTAGCAGCTGAATGTTACAAAAATAGATTAGACACTGGTTTAACATTTTTTGAACTAGGATATATGTTAATGCAATCATATGATTTTTTATATTTACATGATAACTATGGTTGCAAATTACAAATGGGTGGAAATGATCAATGGTCTAATATAATTGGTGGAGTTGACTTGATAAGAAAAATAGGTCATGATGATTCTTATGGATTTACATTCAAATTGCTTACTACCAAAGAAGGTAAGAAAATGGGAAAAACAGAAAATGGAGCATTATGGTTAAATCCTGAAAAGACATCACCATATGAGTTCTACCAATATTGGAGAAATGTAGCTGATGAAGACATTGAAAATGTTATGAAACTTTTAACTTTTATGGATATTAATGAAATAAAAGAACTTACTAAATATAAAGATGAAAGAATTAATGAAGCAAAGAAGAGAGCTGCATTTGAAATTACTAAATTGGTTCATGGAGAAGAAGCTGCTAAGCAAGCTGAAAAAGCAACTCAAGCTTTATTTGAAGGAAAAGGAAATGTTGATACAATGGAATCTATAAAAGTAGATGGAGATGTTTCAATTGTTGAAGCTATTGTGTTGACTGGAATTGTTTCTTCTAAAGGACAAGCAAAAACATTAATTACTCAGGGAGCAATTAGTGTTAATGATGAAAAAATTGATGATATAAATTATATGCTTACAGAAAAAGATTTTTCAGAAGGATATGCAATACTAAGAAAAGGCAAGAAAGTTTATTACAAATTGACAAGATAGAGTTTTACATATAACTTAAGAAAAAATAGAAGGGATTAATTTGGATGAAAAAAATTTTTAGCACATTATTTCCATTAATTATGATGATAATTGCTTCTATTGCTTGTGCTGGAATATATATGTTTTTTACAAATAAGTTTGGACAAAAAGATATCCAAAATAATGTAAATGCAAATCAAAACGTAGTTAAAGACGATAGTTCTGTAGTTTTATCAGAAGAAGAACTACCAAGATTGGAATCTTCTGTTTCAGCTAAGCCTCTAGCAAATGCTATTGTTGTAGATTTTACTCAAAATAAAAACTTATCTGAAACAGTTTTAGATTATTCTGCTGATGATAAAGGTTATGAAAAATTATTAAATGGACAAGTCGATATATTAATAGCAACAGAGCCTTCAAATGAAGTTTTATCACTGGTACAAGCTAGTGGTGCTGAGCTTGATATGCAATTAATTGCAAAAGAAGGTTTTGTTTTTTATGTCAATAGTAAGAATCCGGTTGATTCTTTGGAAGTTTCAGAAATTCAACAAATATATACGGGAAGAATTAGTAACTGGTCTCAAGTTGGAGGAAAAGATGAAGATATAATGCCTTTTCAAAGAGTGGAAGGTTCTACAGACCAACGTCAAATGATATCTAAGGTTATGAAAAGTTTAACTTTAATGTCTCCACCAATGTATAATTTTAGAGACAAAGTATATGGAAATATTAATGATGTTGTTGCAACATATGATAATTCTGAAAATGCTATAGGATATTCATTAAGTTACCAGGCTAATATAATGTATGATTCTGATGATACAACAAGTGATCCAATTAAGTTTTTGAAAATTAATAACTTTGAACCAAACTATGATAATATAAAAAATGAATCATATCCTTTTATAACAAATTATTATTTGGTGAAGTTAAAAAATAATAATAACGAATATATAGATGCCTTTACACAAGCTGTTTTTTCTGATAGAGGAAAAAGAATTATAAAGGAGGCTGGATATATTGATAATTAATAGAAATACAAAAATATTTTTAATTGTCTTTTCAGTAATCCTTTTAATTTGTACTATTACGATTATTGTATATACAAGGACTCACGATGGTTTAGGAAGTTCACAAGTTATTATTGAATCTGCACCTAAAACAATTACAAATTTAAATACAAATGTTGTTGAAAATAGTGATGATAGTACTACTAAAGGTGCAACTTTACAGGACTCTTATAATAATAATAGAATAACATATAAATATAAAACTAGACAGAAAAACAATGTAGAAGTAACATATCCAGAAATTTCTGGATTAAGCAGTAGTAACATTAATAAAAGTATTAATGATCAAATTAATGAAAGAATAGATAGGATTTTGGATAGTAATACTTTTAAAAATAATTCAGATTCATCAGCATATGTTTCTGCTACAGTTGCTTCAAATTTTTCTGATGTGCTATCTGTAAAAATTTTTGTAAAATTTACAGATAATTTTAGTAAAAATTATGGTGTGAATTTTAGGCTAGATGATGGAACTAGATTAAAGATAGATGATTTATTTACTAAAAATGCACCAAAGAAAAATATTATTACATTTTCAGCATATAGAAGCTTTGCACTTGATTACTATACTGAGGATGGCATATCTAATGAATTTTATACTAATATAGAATCAGATATATGGAATTTTTTAACAGAATATAATAGCGGAAAAGTTACAGAATTTTCTTTTACTCCCCAAATTATAGAATTATACAGGGAAGGAAGAACAATAAAAATATATATGCAGGATTATTACCAATATATAGCAATATATAACAAATATAAAACGTCAAGTGATATATATGAAGATAGTTATCACAATGGTAAGGATATACCTATTTTTGTTCAAAGACCAAATACAATATATGATTTATATGAAAAGCCAAATGAAACTTGTTGTATAGATGTTGTTATATTTGATAAAAAAGGAAAAAATGACTTTTCTGAAAAGGAAATGAAAATTATAAAAGAGTATAGAAATAGTTTATATTCAAGATTGGACACGATTAGAAGAGAACAAAATGTATTTTATTCAAATTATGTTTCTGTTGAGAGAAAAAAAGAAGATGGCAAGGATATATTAGTATTTTATGAAGATGAAAGATATGCTACAATAGATGAAAACTTTGAGAACAAAATTTATAATATAATATTATCTGCTCAAAGAGATGTAAATAGCGATAATAATCCAGAAAGTAAAATTAATGAGTTAGATGAGAATATGATAGGTTCTGCTTCTGTTGAGAGAAAATTTGATATTGAAACAGGAAGTGAAATTGTTGAAGAAGTAGAAGAGCCTCAACCCGAAGAAGAAAATCAAAATACCACAAATAATACTATAAATCAAACTGATACTACGAATAATACTGTTACAAATCAGACAACAAATTCAACAAGTAATACAGTTACAAATAGTACTGAACAAGGGAATAATACCAATACTAATGGTGAAATTGATGCAAGAGTATCTTTTTAATTTTTTTGTAAAAGGAGAGGTAAATGTTTTTATTTAAAATAAAAACCTATGCTTTTATTGGTCCATCTGGAACAGGAAAAAGCTACAGAGCTCAATACGTGGCAAGTCAGAGAGATATAAAATATATAATTGATGATGGATTATTAATTAAAGAAAATCAAGTTATTGCTGGAACTTCTGCAAAAAAGGCTCCAACTAAAATAGAGACAGTAAGAAATGCTTTATTTGGCGTTGAAGAAAGAAAAATTGAAGCACAAAAAGCAATAAGAAAATATAGACCGGATTCAATTTTGATATTAGGAACATCTGATGAAATGGTTGATAAGATTGCACATAATCTAGAATTACCACCGATTTCTGAAAGAATATATATTAACGAAGTTGCTACTCAAGAAGAAATGGATACTGCAAGAAGAATTAGAGTAATGCAGGGTAAACATGTTATACCAGTACCAACTTTTGAAATAAAAAAAGATTTTTCAGGATATTTGTTGGATCCTTTACAAATTTTTAAATCAAAAGGTAAAAATGCGGAACCATATGTAGCAGAAAAATCTATAATTAGACCAACTTTTAGTTACTTAGGCAATTTTACAATTTCAGATAGTGTGTTTAAAGATATTATTGTTACAGTTGCTAAAAAAGTTAAATCTGTTTATAAAATATTAAAAATTAGAGTAGATAAAACGCAAACTGACACTGCTGGGGTTCAACTTTATATAGAAGTGTCAATAGAGTATGGGGCAAATATGATGGAAACATTACGCTTATTGAAGAAAGAGACTAGAAGAGAAATAGAAAATTTAACTGCTATGTATATATCAAGTGTTGATATTGTTGCAAAACAGATTCATTTTCCTGAAGAAAATTAAAATGAGAGGAAGAGTAAAAAATGATAGTAGCAATAGATGGACCTGCTGGAAGTGGGAAAGGAACAGTTACAAAAATTATATCTCAAAGAATGGGGTTAGTTAACTTAGATACAGGAGCGACGTATAGGTGTGTTGCACTTGCTAGTTTGAGAGCAGGACTTACTTTAAATGATGAAGAAAAAATTGTTGATTTAATTGATTCATTAGATATTGAGTTAGAGCATCAAAATGGAGAAATAAAGGTATTCTTGAATGGTGAAGATGTTTCAAAAGAAATTAGATCTTCAGAGGTTACATCAATAGTTTCACAAGTTTCTTCAATAGTGCCAGTCAGATTAAAAATGGTGGATTTACAGAGAAAGTTAGCCAAAGGAAAGAATGTTATAATGGAAGGTAGAGATATTGGTACATATGTTTTTCCAAATGCTGAAGTAAAAATATATTTAGATGCTGATGTTGAAGAAAGAGCAAGAAGAAGATTTAAAGAAAATCAGGAAAAAAATATAAGTTGTACTTATGAAAGTGTGTTAGACAATATAAAAAAGAGAGATGAAAATGATAAACATAAAGAGATTGGCTCACTTAGAGTAGCAGATGGGGCTATAATTGTAGATTCAACTAATATGACAATAGAAGAAGTTGCTGACAAAGTTGAAAAAATAATTTTAGAAGCTAAATAGGAGAAAAAAGTGGAAATAATAAGAAAAATTATTAGTTTTATTTTAAAACCGATATGCTATATTTTAGCCTTAATTATATATAGAGTAAAAATAGAAGGACTTGAAAATGTCCCTAAAAATAGTGCTTGCGTAATATGTGGAAACCATGTGCATGCAATGGATGCACCTGTATTATTAGCTACGGCTAATAGAAAAATTAGATTTATGGCAAAAGAAGAGCTATGGAAAAGTATTGGATTTAGATTTATGGCTTTTTTGTATAAGGTTTTTCCAGTAAAGCGTGGAAAAAATGATTCAGAGGCAATAAAAGTAGCTTTTAAAATACTAAAAAATAATGAAATTTTAGGTATGTATCCTGAAGGAACAAGAAATGGTTTAGCAAGAAATATAAAACCTAAAAATGGTGCAGTTAATATTGCAATAAGGGCTAATGTACCAATTATTCCTTTTGGAGTTGATGGAACTTTTAAGCCTTTTAAAAAGGTTACATATAGATTTGGAAAACCATTGGATTTTTCAGAATATAAAGATAAAGTAAAAGATAAAGAAGTATTAGATAAACTTACAAAAGACGTTATGGATAAAGTGATTGAGTTAAGAGATAATAAAGTAAAAGAAGCATAAATATAGTAAGCTAAAAATTAAATATAGACAAATAAAGAAACTTAAAATACTTATTTTAGGTTTCTTTATTTTTATATTAGAAACAGAAATGTAAAAGAAATGTTATTGCTGTGAAATAGAATACTAAAAAAAATTATACTATAATGGACTTAAAGTTTATTATAAGGAGAATTAGACTTATGGATGAAGAAGAAATAGAACTAATGAAAAAAATTGATGAACAGTTAGAAATTAATAACCAGTTAGAAAGAGAAATTGAAGAAATAGATAGACAAATAGTTGACCATGAAATGAGTATAAGGCAAGCTAATGAAACATTGAAAAATATAAAAAAGGAATTTTAATAATGAAAAATAATCAATTAACTGTCGTCCATGAAAATTTTTTCTCAAAGATAATAAACAAATTAAAAAATATATTTTGTAGAAAGAAAGTTCAAAATTCAAATAATAAAGTACAAGAAAATAAAGATTCAAAAGAAGAATTAATAAAAAAATTATCAAATTTGAAGGAAGAGCACATCGAACTACAAAATAAATATGATGAATATATTATAAAATTGAAGGATGCTAGATTAAGAGAATTGAATTTAACTCTGAAAATATATCAAATGCAAGAATTTTATCTAAAAAAAATAAAAGAGGATAAACTTAATGCTTTAAAATAGGAGTTTTATTAATGAGTAAATATAATGAAAGAAAAATAAAATCAGCTGTAAAAAAGATAAAAGAATGTGTAGGGAAAGAATACAAAAATGCTATAGAAGAAGTTGCTAATGACTATTATGGTAATTATGATTCAGAAGAAAATGTTCTTTTAAGAGATTATTTAATGCAACAGGTTTTAAGATTACAGCCAGTTGCCAATTATGTAAGAAATAATCCAGATTTAAGTAGTATGAATTTACTACATATGAATTTTTACGAAATAATGCATTTGGCAAAATCTAAAAAAATGGTGGAATTACAAAATTGTGAAGAATTGGTAGATAGAGCTGTAATAGAAACAAAAGCATATTTGCAAAAAGATGAATTAAGAAATTGGAATGATAATAGTTCTGGAATTTATGATCCTAATAGCAATCTTCCATTTGGAAATTATTTAGTAAATGGTGTGCAAAATTTTATTTTTGCAAAACCAGAAGATACTTTAGATTCGTTGCTTATTTCAGCTAGATATTTTCGTAATTCAGGTTTATTAAGAAGATATAATATTTCTCTTTTTGGTGAGGATCCTTCTATTTCTAAAAATATTTCTAGAACTTTGATGGACTTATATCATTTAACACCAGAAATAGAAAAAAATATAATGCAAGATCCTAAAAAATTACTTATTTTAGAGAAAGTTTATGCTTCAATGAGTGAATTTAAGTATGAAAAAAGGTATTTAGATCATGAAATAGAGGCATTAAGAAAGAAATTCCCAGAATTAGAAGGGGATAAATCTAAAAGTGTATTAGTATATAGAAGTGGAATTATAGGTTCTGATGGAAATATATCAGCTAAAAACAGATATGAAGAATATGATGAATTAGAACATATTCAAATGGGTTCTAAAAAATCTATTGAAACTCCTTTTATATCTGTAACAGAAAGTTCGTTAGTATTGCCTGTATATAACCTATCTAATAGAGATAGCAGATCTGAACAGGAAGTCCCAATGATAATAGATATAAGGAAAATATATGAATTATTATTAAAACGACAAAAAGAATTAGAGACAACAGACTTTCAATATGATGGGGAAAGTGATTTATTAGAAATATTGGCTGATGAAATTGATTATTCAGATGATATACATCAATATAAATTAATTGAAAGATTAGAAAAAATAGATTTATTAGAAAGCTATGAAAAACGTTTAGATTTACCAGAGGGATTTTTTGATAGAGAAGAGATTCCAACAGGATTAGCAGGTCAGACTAGAAATTATGCTTTTTCATCTGCTGAATTATTATTTAAGTCTTCTATACCACAAGAGGCTGTAACAGTAATAAATCCAATGCTAATGGATGTATTAGTAAGCTTATCTAATATTCCAAGCAAGGATAATATGACAAGTGAAAGCACAAAGATACAAGAAATAAAAAATGATTTATTGAAGAATATAGTAAGTAAAAAATTAATGCCTCAAGCAATTAATGAGGCAATTGCTAATAATCCGGATAAGTTTGGGTTAAATAATGTAGAGGCAGAATTTTTAGAAAGATTTTATATTCAAGAAGAATCTACTAGTAATTATCTTCATGTGCCTGCTTTAGAAGATGCATTAACAAAAGATGAAAAGGATAAGGTAGATACTTTAATTGCAATATCTGCTAGAGATATAGGTACTTTAGCTGAAAAAAATATATCTATAGATAATGCTGGTAATCTTAAACTAAGAATAATTTCGGAGCTTGAAGCTGCAGGTGTCATGACTAAAGGAGAAATACGATTAATTGAAATGGGAACGAAGTTAAAAGATATAGATGCTTTAAGATATAGAGAAATGGAAATGGGATTTAGAACTGATGTAATAAGAAAATTGTTGTCAAATGATGATTTTTTAGATTATATTGGTATAGATTTAAAAAAGTATAATTTATCAAAAGAAGCTTTTATGAATTTATTAGGAAATTTAGTACAGGTATCTACAGAAAAACCTGTTCCTAAACATGCTAGATACGATAGAATGGGTGCAGAAACAGTTACAGAAAATCAAGAAAATGAAATTTATAAGATGGCAAAAGATAGAGCCAAAGTTAAAGGAATAATAAGTGGTGATGGGCTAGTTTTTGTTACTTCTGAGGAATTTGCTAGTAAATTAAAAGTTGATAATGCTAAAACTGATGCAACGGTAAGAAATGCTAAAACAGTTCCAGAGGGATTAGAAACTGATTTACAAAGTGGAACAGGGACAATACTTTCTAAACATTATTATGTAACTTCTGATACGAAACAAGAACGTTATGGAGGACCTGATATACGTTATTCTAAATTGAACAGAGGAATGGATATAATTCTTCCATTTGGAATAGCTTATAGATCGAAAACGGCGGCTGATAAATTAAGAAGAACTGCAATGTATTTCTTAAGAGAAGATAGACAAAATATAGAACAGGCAACAAAGTGAATACTTGAAAAATAGACCCAAATATGGTATAATAAATTGATTGCATAGGCAATTATTTTAAAAGGAGGGAACCATACATGTATACGGACAAACAAGCAGAAATCATTGAACGTATCCAAAAAAATTTTTACGAAATTTGCAACCAGAAAGGAGTGCCAAATCCAGCCAATACCATTGCTTACGAGCGAGACATTTCTTTACTTTGTAGTGACGAATTTTTTACTCCAGAGGTTTTGAATTTTGCAATGGATTTGATGTGGAAATTGTCTGACCAACGAGAGAAAAATGATACAATGAATCTTGCCATGTTAGAAGAAATGACCTATGCTAATTTCCGAATTGGACCTTCCTATAATGAAAAAGAAGGGAATCCAAGCTAAAGATTCTCGCAAAAGGTGGCTGACCCCAAAAGGTCAGCCTTCCTTTTTTTATAACAATGCTAGTATATTATTTATAAAAATTTTGACATAAGGTGTAGATTTTAGAAAAATCGAATGAGAGATAGAATTTATTCAATGTTCTGGTATGTAGTTAAATTGACTTTAAATAACGAAAATGGTATAATTATTATGTAAAACTGCATGCAAAAATTCAGAAGAGGAGATGAAACTCAATGGCACAGAGATTAGCTTTCTATGTTAGGGAACAAAAGGTTTATGCAAAGATGGTTGATTTCGAATGGGTTCCCGGTTTGAGTGTGACTCAGAAGAAAAAATCCATCGCAAATTTACATGGAAAACTTGATGGCATGGCACTTGAGGTAAGCACCAAAAGCAGTGAAAACATTGGATTAAAGCTGAGTGCATTCAACTTACACCTGGATGGAAGTGCACTTGAAAATGTTTTTCAATCCTCAAAATGCTTTACGATGGGAGGACCGTATAGAGATTTGTTAACTGTTTCCCCTAAAGAAGCAAAGCGGGATGAAAGGCTAAAGTCCTCTGGACGTTTGATTGGTTTTAACTACAATGATGAGATGTGGAAATTGGAGCCCAAAACGGCTTTTTATGACTACATATACATCAAAGCAGTAAAGGAATCTATTGAACCGGAAGAAATTCAACAAGTGATGAACTATGAATATTTCACGGATATAGAATTTAATCCTAAAAAATCAATCAATACTCAACAGAGGAGTGTCGCTATCATCAAAGCTATGTTACAAATGTGGGGAAAAATTCCTGAAGAAATGAACAGAACAGATTTCCTTGCGTTTCACCGCTACATCGTGAGAGCATGAAAAAGGAAGGGAAGGGCACAATGCCCTTCTTTTCCTTTTTTATAGACTAAACTTGTAATTTGAGTTTTTAAATATAATAAAATCGCTTGACATTGTAAAAATACTGATGTATAATCTTTAATGTTACTGAAACTGTAAGAAATTAATATGTATATAAATACTAGAAATAGCAAGGAGGGAATATAAATGGCACAACCAAAAAGAAGATGGTCTAAAGCTAGAACAGGTTTAAAAAGATCAACTTGGAAAATTGAAGAAAAGAATTTAGCTACTTGTCCACATTGCCACGAACCAGTTATGCAACATAGAGTATGTTCAAATTGTGGATATTATAATGGTAAAGAAGTAGTAGCAGTTAAAACAGATAAAAAATAAAATAAAAAAAGGAACACATTGCATATGTGTTTTTTTTTTGCCTAAAATAAAAAGCATTTTGGTTGAAATTTGTATAAATATATTATAAAATGTATTTGCTTATGAAAATAGTTTTACTTAGAAAGGAATAAAAAATGGCTAAACCAGTAGTTGCTATTGTTGGAAGACCAAATGTTGGAAAATCTACATTTTTTAATTACATAGTAGGTCAAAGAATCTCTATAGTAGAAGATACTCCAGGAGTTACAAGAGATAGAGTTTATGCAGAGTCAAGTTGGAGAGGTAGAGATTTTACTGTGATTGATACTGCAGGGATAGAAGAATTAACAGGTGATGTTATTGAAAATCAAATGAGAGAACAAGTTGATATTGCTATATCAGTTGCAGATGTAATAATATTTTTGACAGATATTCGTCAAGGTGTTACTTCTGCTGATGAAGAAATAGCAATATTATTAAAAAAGGCTAAAAAACCTGTTGTTCTTGTATGTAATAAAGCAGATAATTTTGGTAAAACTCCTGATGATATATATGAATTTTATAATTTAGGACTTGGAAATCCAATTCCTCTTTCTGCAACAAATGCTATTGGAGTTGGAGATGTTTTAGATGCTATATATGAAAATTTTCCAGAAGAAAAGGACGACGATTCTGATCCAGAAGTTATAAAAGTTGCTATTATAGGAAAGCCTAATGTTGGAAAATCTTCTTTAGTAAATAAAATATTAGGAGAAAATAGAGTTATTGTAAGTGATGTCGCAGGCACGACTCGTGATGCTATAGATTCAGAATTTCAAAATGAACTTGGGAAATACATCTTTATAGATACAGCAGGAATTAGAAGAAAAAGTAAAGTAAAAGAAAATATTGAAAAATACAGTGTAATGAGATCTAATTTGGCTATAGAAAGAGCTGATGTTTGTATTATGATGATTGATGCAACAGAAGGAATATCTGAGCAAGATTCTAAAATAATTGGTGAAGCTCATGAAGCTGGAAAAGGAATTATTATTGCGGTAAATAAATGGGATGAAGTTGCAAAAGACAATCGTACTACTGAGAAGTTTAAAAAAGAAATATATAATGAATTACCTTTTGCTACATATGCACCAATAATTTTTATTTCAGCTAAAACTGGTCAAAGAGTAAATAATTTGTTTGAATTAATTAATAATGTTGCAAGTCAGAATGCATTAAGAATATCTACTGCTGTTTTGAATCAAGTTATAAATGAGGCTATTGCTGTTGTTCAACCACCTACAGACAAAGGAAAACGTCTTAAAATATTTTATGGTACGCAGGCAACAACTAAACCACCAACTTTTGTTATTTTTGTTAATAAAAAAGAATTATTTCATTTTTCATATGAAAGATATTTAGTAAATTGCATAAGAAATAATTTTGGTTTGGAGGGAACTCCAGTTAGAATAATTGTGCGTGAAAGAAAAGAAAAGGAGGAATAGATATGGCAATATATATATTAGTAATATTAGTTTCATATCTTATAGGTAGCATTAGTTTTTCTGTAATTTTTACAAAAAGATTAGCAGGTTTTGATGTAAGAGAAAAAGGCAGTGGAAATGCAGGTAGTACAAATGTACTTCGTACAGCAGGAAAAGGAATTGCAGCATTAACTCTTGTGTGTGACATATTAAAAGGAGTAGTAGCTGTTTTATTAGCAAAAATTATTGGAGCAATAGATGGAGTAGAACATCCTGAATATTTAGTTCAAATAGCTGGATTAATGGTTGTAATTGGACATACTTTTCCTATATTTTTTAAATTTAAAGGTGGAAAAGGTGTTGCTACAAGTTTAGGGATTATATTACTAATTAATTGGCAAATAGGATTGATATGTTTAGTATTTGCACTAGTATTAATGATATTAACTAGAATGGTTTCTTTAGGTTCTGTTGCAGCAGCTATTTTATTTCCGGTATTAACTATATTCATTACAGAAAATTATATTGTTCCAGGAGATTATAAAATTTTTGGAATTTTATTAGGAATATTTGTATGCTTTAATCATAGAAGTAATATAAAAAGACTTCTTAAAGGTACAGAAAATAAATTATGGTAAAGCGAAAGGAAAAAATTATATGAAAAAAATTGCAATTATAGGGAGTGGCAGTTGGGGAGTAGCCCTTGCTATTTATTTAGCTAATCAAGGAAATGATATTAAACTTTGGTCTTTTTCTGAAGAAGAAAAAGATTTAATAAATAACGAAAAGAGATGTAAATTTCTAAAAGATGTAGTTATACCAGAACATGTTTATTGTTCTACAAATATGGAAGAAGTTATTGATGATACTGAGATAATTTTTCATGTAACTCCATCTAAATTTACAAGAAATGTAGTAAAACAGTATAAACCTTATATTAAAGAACAACCTGTTATTATTTGTTCAAAAGGATTTGAATCAGAAACATTAAAAACACTAGATGATGTCTTAGAAGAAGAACTTCCAAATAATAAAATTGGTGTTCTTTCTGGACCAAGTCATGCAGAAGAAGTATCAATTTCAATACCTACAGCTTTAGTTGCTGCTTCAAAACATACAGAATTATCTGATTATGTTGTAGATCTTTTTAAGAGTGATATAATGAGACTTTATACTTCTACAGATGTAAAAGGAGTTGAATTGGGAGGAGCTCTTAAAAACATTATTGCTTTTTGCGCAGGAGTTTCTGCTGGATTAGAATTAGGAGATAACTCTTTTGCTGCATTGTTAACTAGAGGATTAGTAGAAATTTCTAGATTAGGAACAGCATTAGGAGGAAAGAAAGAAACTTTTTATGGATTAAGTGGTCTTGGAGATTTAATTGTTACTTGCGGAAGTTTACATAGTAGAAATAGAAAAGCTGGCTTTTTAATTGGAAAAGGATATACTATTGAAGAAACTAGAAAAGAAGTTGGAATGACAATAGAAAGCATAGATAACATAGAAGTTGCATATAAACTTGCTAAAATGCATAACATAGAAGTACCAATTATTAATACTGTTTATGAAGTATTATTTAATAAATTAGATCCTAGAGAGGCTGTAACAATGCTTATGACTAGAGATCTAAAAGAAGAGTAAAGGATGGTTTTATGGGATTCTTTGAAGATTTGGGTAAGAAAGTAAATGAAACAACTGCTAGTTTTCAAGAGACAACAAATAGAATAGAAAAAGAAAATAAATACAAAAAGACAATATCACAGAACAATAAAAAAATTGATGCGATTTATATTGAAATTGGAAAAAAGGTTTATGAATCAGATAAAAATGATAAATCTGCTATAAGTTTTATTGATGCAAGAAAAAAAGAAATTTCAGAGATTTTAACTGAAAATGATAAATTGCAAACTGAAATTTTAGACTTGAATAATAAGAAAAGATGCTCAAATTGTGGAAAAGAGATTGAAAAAAATGCGCCATTTTGTACTTATTGTGGAGAAAAACAAGAAGTACCAAAAGAAAATATTCCAGATGGAAAGAAAAAGTGTTCAAAGTGTGGAGAAATAATTGATGATACTAATGTATTTTGCCCAAATTGTGGAACTAAATGTACCAATATAGGAGATGAAGAAGTGGCAAAAGTTGTTGAAGTTGATGAAATGGCAGAAGCAGATGAACAAAAAAAGGTAGATAAGTAAAATGAAATTAGTTGTACAAAGAGTAAATAATGCTAGTGTTACTATAGATAAAGAAATAGTAGGAAAAATAGATAAAGGGCTTTTAGTATTACTTGGAGTTACTCATTCTGATACAAGAGAAAATGCAGATTTTTTAGTTAAAAAATTGTGTAATCTTCG
Organism: uncultured Clostridia bacterium; assembly: GCA_947594845.1. GTDB lineage: Bacteria > Bacillota > Clostridia > TANB77 > CAG-508 > UMGS1994. Next base: position 21,305 of record CANQEI010000006.1, read on the forward strand.
TATATTTCAAGATGAGAATGAAAAGATGAATTTATCAGTAAAAGATATAAATGGTGAATTATTAATAGTATCTCAATTTACATTGTATGCAGATTGTAAAGGCGGAAATAGGCCTAGCTTTATTGAGAGTGCTAAACCTGATTATGCAAATGAATTGTATGAATATTTTGTTGAACAATGTAGAAAACAAGTAAGAAAAGTTGAAACAGGCGAGTTTGGTGCTCATATGGATGTAAGTATTTTAAATAATGGACCAGTCACAATCATATTGGAGAAATAATTAAATAGGATATCTTTCATAAATATATTTTATTATTTCACTAATATTTGAGCTTGTTACTTTTATAAAAATATCTTCATCTAAATTTACCCAAACAGAAATATTGTATTGATCACTATTATCAACAACTACAGAAATTAAATCAATTAATTTTGCAGGGTCATCAAAGGAAAAAATTTCCGTTGACATTTGATTATGGTAGTTGTAAAATTTGTTTAAGAAATTTGATAGCATACTTTTATCAGAACAATATAAATGAACACATGGTTTCTTCATAGCAATCTCCTTAAAATTAGATTTATATTAGTTTTTACCAAAAAAGCAGTAAAAAATTAAAAAAAATCAAAAAAAAGGGAAAAAAAGCTTGCATTGTGATTATATTATGTTATAATATTAATGTATGAATTATTGAAATGAAGGAGTAGAAGGATGAAAAGAACAAATAAATTAAAAATATTAACAGTAATTTTAATGGCAATAATAGTTATTTGTACAGCTAGAATGACATTTGCAGCACAAATTACAACTATACCAGGAAGCTCAGGAAATTCAGCAGGAAACAATACAGTTAACAATTTAAGTAGTAATAATACACCAGAAAATAATGTAGTTCCTAATAATACTTTAAATACAACAAACTATAATAATGTTGTAAACAATACTCAAAATACAACATTACCAAAAACTGGTGCTGAGTTATCTGTTGGTTTAGTAGGTTTAATTTCATTTGTTTCAATTTCTGCTATTTATACATATATAAAAGTTAAAAAATATAATATTTAGATAAGTTATATTGAAGAACTGCTTTTACAGCAGTTCTTTTTTTGTCGAATATTTTCTTGAAAAATGATAGCATATAAAATATAATGTACTAGAAATTTGTTTTTAAAGGAGAATAAAATGTACGAAGTATTTGCAGATATGCACATTCATATTGGAAGAAGCGAAAATAATAAGCCTATAAAAATTACTGCAGCAAAAAGTTTAAATTTTGCTAATATTGCTAAAGAATGTGTTGAAAGAAAAGGAATAAATATAGCAGGTATAATAGATTGTGCTTCACCATACGTTATAGAAGATATTGAAAATTTTCTAAAAACAGGAGAAGCTTATGAAATTGAAGATGGAGGAATAATATATAAAGATAAACTTTGTATTATTTTAGGTAGTGAAATAGAAACATCAGAACTAAATGAAAATGGAAAAACAGGCAGTGCACATAATCTTTGCTATTTTCCTAGGTTATCAGATATAAAGGCTTTTTCAAATGAAATGTCAAACCATATAAAAAATATTACTTTAAGCTCACAAAGGGCTGATATTTCAGCATATGATTTAATTACAATAGTTCAAAAATATAATGGAATTTTAGTGCCAGCACATGCATTTACACCACATAAAAGTTTTTATGGAAATTGTACAAAAAGATTAGAAAGAATTTTTAAGGAAAAATATAAAGATATTTTTGCAATTGAGTTAGGATTAAGCGCAGATACTTTTTTGGCAGATAAAATAAGTGAGCTTGAAACAAAAACTTTTTTGACTAATTCAGATGCACATTCTTTACCTAAGATTGCAAGAGAATATAATAAGTTGCAACTAGAAAATATTAGTTTTAAAGAATTTGTTATGGCTCTTAAAAATGAAGCTGGAAGAAAAATACTTGCTAACTATGGATTAGATCCAAAGCTTGGAAAATATCATAGAACATATTGCGAAGTTTGCAAGAAAAATATTCCAGGGGATGCACCAGTTACCAAATGTGATACTTGTGATAGTAGAAACATAACAATGGGGGTATATGATAGAATAGAAATAATAAAGGATAAAAATGAAACTCAAAGTCCTAGTTTTAGACCAGAATATATTTATCAAATTCCATTAACTTTTATACCAGGATTAGGTGGAAAGACAATTGAAAAATTGTTAGATAAATTTGATACGGAGATGAATATTTTACATAAACTATCTTATGATGATATTGAAGCTGCAATGGGGGATAAGATTGCTAATAGTATAGTTACAGCAAGAGAAGGAAAAATGAATATCACTGCTGGTGGCGGTGGTGTATATGGAAAAATAACTAAAGAGTAAAAAGAAAAGATATATAAGTTTTTTATTTGAAGTTGTAAATATAAAAATGCATTTTATTTTACAACTTCAAATTATTATTTCGCAAAAAAATATGATTACTTTATTTCTAATTATCTTGAAATTTTTTCGTGTATTGTGCTATAATCTTTTTGATTTTCGGATATGCCATTGTAGCTCAGTTGGTAGAGCAACAGATTCGTAACCTGTAGGTCGGCGGTTCAATTCCGCCCAATGGCTCCAATGATAAATCTGTTCGAACTTTTTTGAAATAGTAGAGAAAAAAACAATCAGAATTAACTGATTGTTTTTTGTGTGAAAAGGCAAAAGTTGATTTTTGAGAAGTAAAATGTTAAAATATAAATGTATTTCAATTTAGTTATGTTTTAAAAAGAAACCTAGTAGAATTTTATAGTTACCTATAGAGAGATAATGGTTGGTGGAAATTATCAGTATATAAAATTTGAATTACAATTCTTACAGTAACTAACGGGTGGCTACGAATAAGCTATAAAAGAGGCAATATTGCATTGTTAATATTGTGAATAAAGGTGGTACAACGAAGTCAATTCGTCCTTTAAATGGATGAATTGGCTTTTTTGAATTTTGGAGGTGATGTTATGGCCCAATGTTTTATAAATAAGTTAAAAAATCAAGGGCTATTATATGAATATCTATACAAGATAATAAAATATCAAATAAAGAATGGAGATTAATAGTATGGATAATTTAGAAATAATAAAAAGAAAAGCAATACAAATATTTAATGAAGAGGATCTAGAAAGAAAAATAAATAGTGGGAAAAAGTTAATAATAAAGTTTGGAGCAGATCCGTCAAGACCAGATTTGCATATAGGACATTCGGTTCCTTTAAGAGTATTAAAAGCATTTCAAGATATGGGACATAAAGTTGTATTTGTAATAGGTGATTTTACTGCAATGATAGGTGATCCGTCTGGTAAAAGTAAAACAAGACCTGCACTTACATTTGAAGAAACACGAAAATCTGCAGAAACGTATTTAGAACAAGTTACTAAAATATTAGATAAAGAAAAAACGGAAATTGTTTTTAACTCAGAATGGTTATCAAAAATGAGTTTTGAAGATGTAATAAAATTGTCTAGTAAATATACTGTTGCAAGAATTATGGAAAGGGATGACTTTAAAAATAGATTTGAAAATAATTTACCATTATCTATGCATGAATTATTATATCCTTTAATGCAAGGATATGATTCAGTTGCAATAAATGCAGATATTGAAATTGGTGGAACTGACCAAACATTTAATTTACTTGTTGGAAGAGAACTTCAAAAAGATTATGGACAAGAAAGCCAGGTTGTAATGACATTTCCGTTACTTATAGGTTTAGATGGAAATGAAAAAATGAGTAAATCATTAGGGAATTATATCGGATTAAATGATTCTCCTTTTGAAAAGTTTGAAAAAAGCATGAAGATACCAGATAATTTATTAAAGCAATATTTTGAATTAGCAACTGATTTACCAACAGATCAAATTGATGAAATAATGGACAAAGACATAAGAGAAGCACATATGATTTTTGCTAAAGAACTTCTAAAAATGTATGATGATATAAACGAATTTGAAAAAGTTAAAGAAAGATATTTACAAGTTGCAAAAGGGGCTATTCCTGACGATATTGAAAAAATTTATATATCAGAAAATGAAATAAATATTTGTGAATTATTAGTAAAAATTAAATTTGCAAATTCTAAGAGTGAAGCTAGAAGAATGATACAAGGAAATGGAATAAAAATCAATTCCAATTTGGAAAATGATATAAATAAGATTATAAAGGTTGAAAATGGAGTGGTTATCCAATTTGGTAAAAATAAATTTAAGAAGGTATATTTGGTAAAATAACTGGAAAATATGAAAAGTAGAAATATAAAGTTGTGTTTTTGAATAAAAATATGCTATACTGCAAACATGTATTATAAATAATATTTTTAGGGGGTATATATATGCCAGAGATAGTACAAAAAGTAAGAATTCCTTATGAAAGAAAAGAAAAAACGTTACATTCGTTTTTGGCTTTAAAATTTCATGATGGAGATGAAGATAAGGCAAAAGTTGAATCTATTGAAACAGCATTAAATAAAGCAGGAATCGAAATTACTTTAATGGCACGAGATGTTGAAAAATGGGGAAATGCAAATATTCCAAAAGACAAGACTTTGATGAAAGATTATGCTTTTCCAGCAATGATGCAGTGTGACTGTAATATAATCGAATTTAGTGAGAAAGGCGTAGGACTTGGTATTAATGCTGGATTCTGTTATGCGAATGGTAAGCCAATTTATGTTATTGCCAAAAAGAATAGTGATATTTCTACAACAATAGCAAATATTGCTACAGAAATTATTTTTTATGATACCCCAGAGGATTTAATAGAACCATTTACAAGAATTGTAAATAATTTTCCACGTATCATTTTAGCTTCAAAGTCTGCTGTTCGCAAACAGCAACTTAAAGATAGCAGTATTCCATTTGAAGTTATTGTTAGTAAAGCTGATGAAACACCTGATAGCACTAAATCTTTCAAAAATCAATTAGCTGAAATTTCTATGAGAAAAGCTAAAACTGTTTTTGAAAAGACAAAAGATAGAGGATTAAGGCTTATTATTGCTGGTGATCAGAATATTGTATTTGATGGAGCAATGTATGGAAAACCTAAGTCTATTGCTGATGCACGTAATCTTCTTAGTAGAATGAGAGGTTCAGAAGAAGTTTTTGCATATACTGGTAATGCTGTATTACTTGCTAAAAATGACCAAATTCTTCAAAGCGTTAATATTACAGATGTTGCAAGATTAAGTATTGATAATATTTCTGATGAAGAGATGGATAATTATTTGAAAGATGGAACTTGTTTATCTTTATGTGGAGGAATATCAATTAATAATGCTTTGTTTGTACATCTTAAAGAAGGGCGTTTATCAACTGCTAGGGGAATGACTTTAGAATATGCCAAAGAAATGATGTCAAGTCTTACAGAAAATTAATTATTGAATGTGTTATTATGAGTTTATTCTTTTTCATATTAAAATATTTCCAAAAATATTTAGTAAATATTGAAAAAAAATATCATTATATATATAATTTTCTTGGAAATCCGATAAAAGGAGACATATAATGGGAAAAATTACAGGAAATGAACTTGGTAATCAAGTAAAATCTTATATTGAAAATGTGCAGGAAAGATATGAAACTAAAAATAATATGAATGAACAACGAACAAATGATGAAAATTCTAATGTATTAGAATAATGGAGATTAATATGGTTAATAAAGAATATGCTGATGCATATACTGAAATTTTGGAAATACTAACTTATATAGATGTTGATGATTACAGAAAAATACCTAATGATATGATAAAATTTTTTATAGCAAATGCAAATAAGAAATATAATTTTGTTTATGATCCTACAAAAACTTTAGAGGAAAATAAGGTTTCGGAGAGAGCAAAAAAGATTATTGCTGTTTTGTTTTGCGATTATTGGGCAACTGATTCTCAAAAAGAAAAAATCAAAGAATATGATAAAAAATATTTCCAACGTATAGAGAAAGAAAAAAAAGAAAAATACAATCCGGATGAAATTTTTGGAAACACTGAAAAAGAAGAAGAAAGAATGATGGGACAGATAAAAGAAAGAATGCAGCTATTAGAGTACGAAGAACCAAAGTGGTATAAGAGAATTTTTAGCAAGATTTTTTCTTTTAAAAAAAAATAAAGGAGTATGTAATGGGATTCTTTGAAAAACTTAAAAATGGATTAGGAAAAACAAAAGATACTATTAATGAAAAAATAAATGGTGTTTTTGCAAACTTTAGAAAAGTTGATGAAGAACTATTAGATGAATTAGAAGAAGTTTTAGTAATGTCTGATATAGGAATTGAAACTTCAGTTAAAATTATTGACGAATTGCGTAATAGAATAAAAAAAGAAAAAATAGAAGATGAAGAGGATGTAAAAAAGGCTCTTAGAGAAGAAATGATGAAATTATTGGATGTAGGTACTACAGATTTAGATATTTCAACTACTCCAGCCGTAATTTTAGTTATTGGTGTTAATGGTGTTGGAAAAACTACATCTATTGGAAAAATTGCAAATAATCTAAGAAAGAGTGGAAAAAAAGTAGTTATTGCTGCTGCAGATACTTTTAGAGCTGCTGCAGTTGAACAAGTTGAAATTTGGGCTAAACGAGCTCAATGTGATTTAGTGAAAAGACCAGAAGGAACAGATCCTGCTTCAGTTGTTTTTGATGCTATACAATATACAAAAGAAAATAATGCAGATGTGTTAATTTGTGATACTGCGGGAAGGTTGCATAATAAGAAAAATTTAATGGATGAATTGGCAAAGATAAATAAAATTATAAATCGAGAATTACCAAATTCATCTAAAGAAGTTTTATTGGTTTTAGATGGTACAACAGGGCAAAATGCAATAATGCAAGTTAAAGCTTTTAAGGAAACAACTGATATAACAGGAATTGTATTAACAAAATTAGATGGAACAGCTAAAGGTGGAGTTGTAATAGGAATTGTTGATGAAAATAAAATACCAGTAAAATACATTGGAGTAGGAGAGCAAATTGATGACATGGAGGTATTTAATAGTGAGGATTTTCTAAAAGCAATCATATAAATGTAATAAAATTGTAATGAAAAAAACTTGAAAAAAGAAAATTTTAGTATTAATATGTAATAAAGAATTGATATTTGAGGAGATTCGAAAATGAAAAATGAAAAAGGTCATGTAATATTTTCATTATTAATAGTGGTAGCATGTATATTAATGATTCTTACATTAATATTTGTAGATACAAGAATGGGCTCAAGACAATTAGGAAGTAGCACGGCACAAAAACTTACATCATATTATGATGATGACGAGTCATATTATCCTAGTGAGACACCAACTCCAACACCAACGCCTACGCCAACACCTACTCCTACACCTACACCTACACTTGAAAAGATTCCTACTGCTGATACTTCTGTTTCAAAAACAAAATTACCTAAAACAGGAGAACTAGAATTTTGGGGATTTGCAATAGGATTTGCAGTATTAGGAGTTTCAATAATTATTTCTTATAAAATGTTTAAAAGATATTAATAAATAAAATATTGTAAGACGATTCTATAGTATAGAATCGTCTTTTTTTGATTATTTTACAGAAATTGATTTATAAATAAATTATTTTATCTGCAAAGCAAATAGTAATTATATTTGTAATATATAATCTAATGAATAAAATTTAGTTATGGAAATTTATTGTAAACGTAAAAAAAATGTAATTGTATGTTGAAATTTATATAATTATAATATAATCATGAAAATGCAAAAATTTTTCATTAGGAGTTTTATATGAAATTAAAAATAAGATATATATTATTAATTTTTTTAATCGTAATTTTTTCATTTTCACATGTTTTGGCAGCTGAGACAGTAAATACTTTAGAAGTGGTAAAAAAATCAAGTGAAACGAAAATGATAACAGATGATTATGGATATATTGTTAAATCAATTGTTGATTCAAACCCAGCTAATGGAGAAATAACTATTGAGTTGAAATTAAGCAATACTGCTGCAGGTGAAGAGGGAACTATTATATATGAAAATACAGAATTATTCTTAATAGTAGATGAGAAAATAGTTTTGGAAGAAGAAAAATTTGAAAATTATATGGGTGATGTCGAGAAACTAGCATCTAAAATCATTGATGCTAGCCCTAAAATAAGTGTCGGATTAGTTGGAATAAAAGGACCAGTACGTGATGTTGAAGTTTTAGAAAGTGGAACACTAAAGTGGAATGAAGGAGATCAAGGGGATATTCCTGGTAGTGATGAAAACGCTGAGATAATAACATCTCCTACAAGAGATGTTGAAAAAATAAAAAATAGTTTGAAAAACATGAATTCTGAAAAAGTAGATTATTATTCTAACTTACAGGCTGCAATTAAGTTAGCAAACAAAAGTTATTCAAAAGAGGTAAATAGAATTTTAATATGCTTATATGATGGTGTGCCTGCAGTTGCAACTGGAGTTCAATCAACAGTGCAATATAGGAGCGATCCAGAAGGAGCAGTAAAAGATAAACACGAGAAAGTTTCTACATATACAAGAAATGAAATATTAGCATTGAAAAAAACTTATACATCTTTTATTATGTTAAGACCACCTGATACAAGTTATGATGAGGTTTGGTACAGTATTACAACAGGGAAAAAGATTTTAGATTTTGATGGTAGCCCTTATGTAAATAAATTATATGGAACTGTAAGTAATCCTACATATGGAAAAATGTACGAATTTACTGATGAAAATATTGATAAAATTATAACAGAAGATATTTATAAAGATGTACAAGAAATGTTACAACCAGATTTAAAGAAAGTAAAAATAGTAGATTATTTTCCGGCAGATATAGTTAATAATTTTACATTTGAAATTGCAAAAGATCCGTCTCAAGGAACAATTTCTAAAAAAATTGATTCAGAAGAAGATTTTATTGAGTGGGATCTGGGAGATGTAAATCAACAGCAAATGGCTACAGTACAGTATAAATTAAAACTAACTGACATGGATTGTGAAAAAATATTAGGAAGAGAAGTAGAAACAAATGAGAAAGTTGTACTAACATATACTGACTCTAGCGGAAAAGATCATGAGATTAATTTAACGTCAAGTCCAAGTGTAAAATTGACTCAAAAGGAAGTTCAGAATCCAGCTAGTTCACCAAATCCATCTCATGGAAGTACAACAGGTGGAGATGAAAAAACATATGAGGGAAAAGATCCAACGGTTTCATCAGAAATTTTACCTAAAGCTGGTTGGGAATTCAAACTAATGTTGATTTTAATGTTTTTAACATTTTCAATATCAGGTGTTGTTATTTTATCTAAGAAAAATAAAGAATATAAAGATATAAAATAATTTATAAAAGGGAATAAGATGGAAAAGAAATTATTATATTTTTTATTAGCTATTTCAATCGTATTTAGTTTATTTTCTAGTTCATTTGCTTCAGATAGTAAAAATGAATTAGAAATTGTAAAAAGTGCAAGTGAAACTAAAAAAATTGAAAATGGTACAGGCTACATTTCAAAAAGTATTGTTGATTCAAATTCAGAAACTGGTGAAGTAACAATTGAATTAAAATTATCTAATACTGCACAAGAAACAGAAAATGCTTCAGAGACAGAAATATTTTTAATTATAGATAATTCTCCATCAATGGATTTTTTGGCACCAGATGGCCAGTCTAGAAAAAATAAAATCTTAGATAGTGCTTATAAATTAACACAAGAAGTATTTAAACTTACTTCTAATGTTAAAATAGGCTTAGTAGATTTTGATGGGCTTACTGCTACTATTTATTCTGGACATGTTAGACAAGAATTAACCAATAATGAAGAAACAATATTAAAAGCTATTTCTGATTGTAAAGCTAGAAGTACAACTTCTGGTACTAATATAGATGCAGGAATGAAAAGGGCTATAGATAGTTTTTCTAAAACTGATAATAATAAGGTAATAATATTATTAACAGATGGTGTTCCTACTCATGATACAAAAGGAATTACTTCAGGAAATGTCGAAGAAGAAATTAGTGATAAAACAAGAACTGTATGTGAGAATACAAAACAAACAATTTTAGAAGCTAAAAACAGCGGAATATATACTATCACAATGCTAACTGGTATGGATATGAAAGATACTGAAGAAAATGGAAATCCTGCATTTAGTAGTGAGAAAGAACTTAAAGCAAATTTAGAGGCAGCAGAATTAGTATTTGGTACTTCTCAAGCACCAACTGCAAATAAATATTATTTAGTTGAAAGCACTAATATTGAAAATGTTATAACTACGGATATTTTAAAGGATGTATCAACTCAGATAGGAAAATCTTTAAAAAATGTAAAGATAGTAGATTATTTTCCACAAGATATAGTAGAGAACTTTGAATTTGAGTATGTTGGTAATCCAACTAATGGAACAATTTCACCTGAAATAGATTCTGAAAATTATACAATTGAATGGAATGTTGGAGATGTACCAGGTGGACAAGTTGTTACTGTTAGATATAAATTAAAACTAAAAGATATGGAAAATGAAAAAATATTTGATAGAGAAATTGCAACCAATGAAAAAGTTGTCTTAGATTACAATGATGAAGATGGAGGAAAGCATGAAATAGAATTGACTTCGAGTCCAGTAATAAAATTAACTAAAAAAACGACTCAAAGTCAAGAAAGCACTGGAAGTAATAGTACAAAAGATCCAACAGTTTCAAGTGAACCGTTACCTAAAACTGGGTTAGGAGTAACAATACTTGTTATTTTACTAGGAATATTATTTTCAGTATTGGTAATTATATTTTTCTATAAAAGCAAGGATTATAAATAAGTAAAATGATAAATAAAGAGGCTATTTCTTTTTTAGAAATAGCTTTTTTGTGCTTATGATTTCACTTTTAAAAATCTCTAAAAAAACTAATTAATAGTTGAATTATTATCTGAAAAATTATATAATTCATTTATAATTTTAAATTGGAAATACTATAAAAACAGTAGAATCTTCTTAAAAGAGAGGAATAGAAAAATGAAAGGTAAATTAAAAAAGATAGTAAGTAGGCGACTAATAGTAATATTATTTGTCATAATATATGCTTTAATTATCGCAATATCATCTAGAAGCGAGTATTTGCAATATAAAGAAATTGGAGAACAATATGTTTCAATTTTTTATAAAAATATGAAAACTTCTTATATTGTATTTATTACTGCTTTTATTATTTCATATTTGATTATTTTTATTTCTAACAAGATGGTTAGAAAATCTTTGAAAGATATTTTTGATAAGGAAGAGAAAAAAATGCCACAACTTCCTAATAAATCTATTTCTTTCATTGTTAGTGTAATTGTAGCTTTTATAGCTAAGAATTTGTTGACTGAGAAATTTTTATTATTTTCAAATCTTGCACAATTTGGTATAAATGATCCTATTTTTGGATTAGACATTTCTTTTTATATGTTCCAGATACCTTTTATTAAGTCAATATTAATATTTGCAGCTATTTTTTTAGCTGTTCTTACAATATATGTTTGCATTTATTATATAGTAACGTTAAATGTTTATTTAAATGGCGTAGATATAGAAGATTTGAAAAAAAGCAAATTTTTAAGACAAGTTTTTACTAATATTTTTATAATAGCTGTTTTAATAGCTGGTTTAATGGTTCTTAGTTCACAAGAGGTAGTAAATGGAAATTTATTAACCCTAAATGATGATGTTAGAACAGAATTGGTTGGCGCTGGACTTACAGAAGTTAAAATAAAAGTAATTGGATATAGACTTTTAGGAGTTGTGATATTAATTTCATTGTTTAGAACAATTAAATATTTGAAAAAGTTTAAAGTTAAAAAAATCATATCTTCAATGCTTATAACACCTATATATTTAGTTGCTCTATTTGCTGTAATGACTACGTTCCAATATGTGTATGCAAATAAAAATGAATTTGATAAGCAACGTAAATATATAGATGAAAACATAAAAAATACTCGAGCAGCTTATGGTATCCATGCTCAAGAAGTTGAGGTGGATAATACATCAAACTTAGAAGATGAAACTATTATTAAAAATTCAGAATTATTGTCTCAAATTACTATTATTGATGAAGAAACAACACTAAAAAATTTGACGGAATATTTGGATAAAGAAGGATATTATACTTTCCAATCTACACAAATTGGTAGATATAATGTAAATGGTAAAACAAAATCACTATATATAACACCAAGAGAAATTGTAAGTGGAGCAAATAGAGCATATAACAATAAAACTTATCAATATACACATGGCTATGGTGTTGTTATATCAGAAGCTAATAAGGCAGATTCAAAAACTGGAATTTCATATGTTCAATCAAAATACAATTCTACAGATAATAAAATAAAAATAAAAGAACCAAGAATTTATTTTGGAATGGCAACTGATGATACTATAGTTACAGGGGTAAAGGACAAAAAGGAATTCGACTATCCAAATTCAACTACTTCATATGAAGAAAATGAGTATGATGGTGATGCTGGAATAAAAGCAAATATGTTAGATAGATTAATATTATCTCTATCTGAACATGATTATAAATTGTTATTTAATACAAGTATAGATTCCGATAGTAAAATATTAGTTAATAGAAATATTAGAGAAAGAGCAAAAGTATTATTGCCATATTTAATATATGATGAATCACCATATATGGTAATTAGGGATAATGGTCAATTAGTTTGGGTAATTGATGCGTATACTACTTCCAATAGTTATCCATATTCTCAAAAGACTAATATTCAAGTTGAAGGAAGAACAAAGCAAATTAATTACATTAGAAATTCTATAAAAGTAATTATTGATGCATATGATGGTACTACAAATTTCTATATAACAGATAAAACTGATCCTATAGCAATGCTTTATTATAATATATATCCAGAATTATTTGCATCTTTAGATGAAACAATACCAGATGATATACAAAAAAATATAGTTTACCCTGAATTTTTATATGAAATACAAGCTAAAATGTTAGAGAGATACCACAATGTAGATACTGAAATTTTATATAGAAGTGATGATGTATGGAAAGTGGCAGAGCAAACTCCAAAAAATGGTGAAGCTAGTAGTACAAAACCATATTATACAGTTTTAAAACCTTCTGGAGCAATACAAGAAGAGCTTGGACTTGTTATACCATATACTAAATCTAATAAACAAAGCTTAAATTCATATCTTGTGGGAACATATGAAAATGGACAAAATCGATTAGTTTTATATAAACTAATTTCAGATACTACTTTACCTGGAATACAACAATTAAATGTACAAATAGATCAAGATAAAACAATTAAAGAAGAACTTGAAAAAATAAATACATCAGGAACAGAATTAATTAGGAATACGTATATAATTCCAATAGAAAATAGTATTTTATATATACAGCCTGTTTATCAAGTTTTATTAAATGAGACGAAAGTACCAACACTTTCAAAAGTAATTGTTGCTTCTGGAACTAAGGTTGCAATAGGCGATGATTTGGCTGATGCTTTAACAAAACTTGTTACAGAATCAGCTGGAAAAATAAATTTTATTAACAAAGAAGATAAAGACCAGTTGATAGATGCAATTATTAAAGCAAATAATAATCTAAAAGAATCTTCTGAAGCAGGAGATTGGCAATTAATTGGATCAGACTTGGAAAGATTGCAGGAACTTATAAATCAATTAGAAAAATTAAGACAAAATGAGCAGAAGGAAACAAAAGATTCATCAACTACTAATACTGTAGAAGAATAAAAAATCTAAAACTTCAAACAATAATTTTATATTTTGTTTGAGGTTTTAAGATGTTTAAAAAAGTTATTAATGAAATAAAAGAATTGAATAATAATTTAGAAAATACTCGATTATATGAATTAATAGAATTACTTCAGAGTAAAAAGCAAATTTTTTTTAGAAATTTAATTTCTGGAATAGGTAAAGGATTAGGAATTGGAATTGGATTTTATTTAATTACCGCAATTTTAATTTATTTTTTACAATATATCGTTAGACTAAACATACCTATAATAGGAAAATATATTTCAGATATTATTGATATAGTGAATATTAATAAAAAATAAAGTAAGAATGGAGAAAAGTATGAATTTAGCAAATAAATTAACTATTTTTAGAATGATTTTGGTGCCTGTAATGGTGGCATTTGCATATATTCCGCTAGATGGAGATGTATATAAAGTTGCAATTCCTATGATTATAATGGACGTAATTTTTATAATAGCTTCTATTACTGATAAATTAGATGGGTACATAGCAAGATCAAGAAATCAAGTTACAACATTTGGAAAGTTTTTAGATCCACTTGCAGATAAAATTTTAGTTTTAGCAGCAATGGTTGTATTAGTTGAAAAAGCTAAAATACCAGCTTGGATACCAATAATAGTTTTGGCTAGAGAATTTATAGTTTCTGGATTTAGATTGATAGCAGTTGAAAAAGGTGGATTAGTTATAGCTGCTTCAATATGGGGAAAATTAAAAACTGTTACTCAAATGATTGCACTGATTTTTGCTTTTATTGATATAGGAAGCTTTTTTGAATTTGTTTCAGGAAGTTTGCAAGGAGGATATTTAGTAATAAATATTATTTCTTCTGTAATGATGGCAATATCTGTTGTTGCTACAATTTTTTCAGGAGTTGACTATTTAGCAAAGGGAAAGGAAATATTTAAAGATGACAAAAAAGCAAGCTCAAAATAGAATAAAAGAATTAAGAGAGAAAACAGAATATTATGCTAGTAAATATTATGATGATGATGCGCCAGAAATAAGTGATTTTGAATATGACATGTTAATGCTTGAACTTCGTAATTTGGAAAAAGAGTATCCTGACTTAATAGATAAAGATTCACTAACTCAAAAAGTCGGCGGACATGTGAAAGAGGGATTTGAAAAAGTGGAACATGAAGTTCCACTTCAAAGTTTATTAGATATATTTAATTTTGAGGACTTAGAGGCTTTTGACGAAAGAACCCGAAAAGTTGCTGATGAAAATAATATAGAATTAAAATATGTTGTAGAGACTAAAATAGATGGATTGTCAGTTAGCCTAGAATATAAAAATGGTGAGTTTGTTAGAGGAGCAACAAGAGGAAATGGCCTTGTTGGAGAAGATATAACTGAGAACTTAAAAACGATTCCACATATACCTAAAAAGCTTACTGAAAATGTTGATATTATCGTACGTGGAGAAGTTTTTATATCTAAAGAAGGCTTTGATAAACTTAATGAAGAAAGAGAAATTTTAGAAGAACCATTATTTGCAAATGCTCGTAATGCAGCAGCTGGTTCACTTAGACAATTAGATAGTAATGAAACAGCAAAACGACCATTAGATATTTATATTTTTAATGTGCAAAAATCTGATACTATTGAATTTAAATCACATTATGAATCTTTATTATATTTAGAAAAATTAGGATTTAATGTTAATCCTGTAAAAATTCTTTGTAATAATATTAAAGAATCTATTGATGCAATTAATAAAATAGGAGATGAAAGAGAAGAACTTTCTTTTGGAATTGATGGTGCAGTTATTAAAGTGGATGATTTAAAATTAAGAGAAATTTTAGGCACCACATATAAAACACCCAAATGGGCTATTGCTTATAAATATCCACCAGAACAAAGAGAAACTAAATTAAAAGACATTATATGCCAAGTTGGAAGAACTGGTGCTATTACACCAATGGCAATATTAGAACCTGTAAAAGTAGCCGGTTCTACAATTTCAAAAACTACGCTTCATAATGAAGATTTTATAAAAGAAAAAGATTTAATGATTGGGGATACTGTAGTCATACAAAAAGCAGGTGATGTAATTCCTGAGGTTGTAGGAGTTATTAAAGAAAAAAGAGATGGAACACAAAAAGTTTTTTCAATGCCTACTAAATGTCCTGTATGTGGAGCTGATGCAATAAGAGAAGAGGGAGAAGCTGTAATTAGATGTATTGGAATTGAATGTCAAGCAAAGCTATTTAGAAGTATTTGGCATTTTGCATCAAGAGAAGCCATGAATATAAAAGGTTTAGGATATTCTATCATTGAGGAATTTTTAAATAGAGGGTTAATAAAAAATATTGCTGATTTATATACTTTAAAATTAGAAGATATTAAAACATTAAAAAAAGATGGAAAAAAATTTGCACAAAATTTAATTGATGCTATTAATGAAAGTAAATCAAATGATTTATATAGATTAATAAATGCATTAGGAATAAGACATGTTGGTGTAAAGGGTGCTAAAAGTTTGGCAAAAAGATTTAAAACTATGGATAACTTAATGAATGCATCTTATGAAGAACTATTGAATGTTGATGATACTGGTGAAATTACAGCGCAGGCAATTTATGAATTTTTTGCCCAAGAGCAAACGATAGATTTGATTGAAAAATTAAAAAGTGCCGGAGTTAATATGGAATCAATAGAATCTGAAAGTGGGGACAATAGATTTGAGGGAATGACTTTTGTATTAACTGGAGCACTAGAAAATTATACTAGAGATGAAGCAGGAGATATTATAGAAAATTTTGGAGGAAAAGTATCTGGGTCTGTTTCTAAAAAGACAACTTATGTTTTAGCTGGAGAAGATGCAGGAAGTAAATTAGATAAAGCAAATCAATTAGGCGTACAAGTTATTGATGAAAAGCAATTTGAAGATATGATTAACTGAAAGGGTTATAAAATGGAAAATAAAAATTATTCTTTTCAACAATTTTGGAAAGATTTAGATGATGGCTATCAAATATATTTCGACTATATGGATATTAGGTATTTAATTTATAAAATGCAAAAAAATTGTTATAAGAAAGAAATGATAACAGAAAAACCAAAATGTGCATTGCAGAAAAACGAAATTATTACTTTAAAGAGGGTAAAAGAGTTATTTGACTTTATGGAAAATTTTGAGTATAAAGCTCTGCAATAACGTTGAAATGGAGGAGCCTTTGTGAATATAAAAACACAGGTAGAAACAAAGATTTTAGAATATGAAAAACAAGATACAGAAGGGTTATTAAGTTATATTTCAGATATTATAGATTCTAAAGGATCTAGATGGGAAAGAAGTGTAGAAAGTGAAAAATGTGAACTAACAAAAATGCTTATTTATGAATATGTTACTTCTTTGGAAAAATTATCAGGTGGTAGACTTTCTTCTAAATTTCTAGTAGATAAATTAGCTAGTAGGCTTCATACATTAAGATATGGAAGTTTTAGAAAAGGGCAAGATGACGAGATAATGTATGGAAATAGGTCTGTTACATCAGAAGAATATAATAAGAAAAGACCGGGAGCACATACAATAAGTGTTAATGAAGATAATGTTGTACAAGATGCTGTAGTTTTATTTGATGGAAGACAAATAGGATTTGACGGGAGAAGATTAAATGGTATAGATTTTACAGATTTAGATGATATTAGACATACTATTTTCCATGAATGGACACATGTTATGGAAAAATCATTAATTCCAAGAGAAAAACTTAGTTCAGATGAAATAATACACAGAGATGGAGATTCAATATACATAAATTCTTCTGCTAGTGCAGATTTTGATAGTTTAGATTATTATTTTAAATATATAGAAGAGGCAGAACAAAATTCTGAAAAACCTGTTTTATTTGGAGGAGTTTCTACAATAGAGATAAATCCACAAAAATCATCTAGAAGAATAATGCATAATCAAATAAGTGAAGGCTTTACTGAATATATTGCAAGACTTGTTATGGATAAAGTTGGAGTTAAGACTAGAGATACGGGTAGATATGCAACACAAGTTGAATTTGCTGATAAAGTATTTAAAAATAGAGGAATAGAGAGTACAGTTACTGATTATTTAACATCATCTAATATAATAATTTCTGAATTGGAAAAAGGAAAAATACATGGCACTGATTTATTACACTATTATCAACATATAGAATCGTTATTAAGCAGTGTGGATAGAACTGCTGTAAGATTTTTCGGGAAAGAAGCAGATTTATTAAGAAATCAAGTTCAAAAATTTTGGGAAAATCCACCTACACATGAAGAAGCCGATGGATTTGTTAATAAAATAATAGAAGAAATTTGTGCTAAAGATGAAAGCTTTTCAGAGCAAGATAAAAATATGACACATGATATGTTTTATAATGCAATTTATTTTCCATCAATAAAAAAAGAATACATAGATGAAATAGAGTCACATTACAAAGATAAGAAAATGTCAATAAATCTAATTACACGAAATGCGTTACAGAATGATTCTGAACATAGAGTAGGAAAAAATATGGTAGAAAGCGTAGAAGCTCAGGAAAATGAAAATATTGCTGGTACAAAAGAAAAGGATGGAGGAAAGGATAAATAGTGTCAAGTTCATATGCGAGAGCGTGTACAGAAATATTAGAAATAATTAAATATTTGCCAGAAGATGAATATCAAAGAATTCCAAAAGAAAAAATAGATTTTTGGAATAAAAATAAGGATAGTAGTTATAATTATAAATTTGATATTACCAAGCCTATTAATGAACAAAAAATATCTCAAGAAACAAATGCTTTGATAATTTTAATTTTTAGAGATTATTTTGCAACTGAAAGCCAAAAAGAAAAATTAAAGCAAATATTAATTGAAAATGATAGAAAAATTGAAGAAGAAAGAAAAGAAAAATATAAATATGAAGATATTTTTAAAGATAATAAAAAAGAAAAAATTGAACTTGACAAAAAAGAGGAAGAAAAAAGCTTAGTTGAAATTAAAAATAAAAATTGGTTACAAAAATTATTTGAGAAAATAAAGAATGCATTCAAAAAATAAAATAGCTATTTGACAAAAGTTATAAATCCGTTTAAAATATATAAGGAGTAAGCTGAATAGTCGCTGACGGATAACGCAAGGTTCCGTGAGAGGAAAGTCCGGGCTCCATAGAGCAATGGTGCTAGATAACGTCTAGTGAGGGTAACCTTAAGGAAAGTGCAACAGAAAATTACCGCCACTTGTGGCAAGGGTGAAAAGGTGAGGCAAGAGCTCACCAGAGAAATAGTGATATTTCTTGTTTGTGTAAACCCCACCTGGAGCAACACCACTCATAAGTAAAAAGGTTAAAAACTGCTCGTTTCTTTTTATGTGAGTAGGTGGCTTGAAATATATAGTGATATATATTCTAGATAAATGGCTATTCTAGACAGAACCCGGCTTATAGACTTACTTTATATCACCTTTTTTAGGTAATACCTAAAAGAGGTGTTTTTTTATGTTACAATCCTGTTAAAATTATTGATTTTTTAAGTTCTTATATATAAAATTTTAAATATATAAGGTAGTGGAGGAATAAATTTTTATTATGCCAGAAGCAATTGAAGTTACTAATATGAAAAAAAAATCAGACGACAGAGATTATGTATTAAAGGCAGTTAGTGAAAATGGAAAACTTTTAGAATTTGCAGAAGAAAAATTACATAATGATAGAGAAGTGGTGTTTACAGCTGTTAAAAATAATCCAGAAGCATTGGAATTTGCAGGAAATAACCTAAGGAAAGATAGAGAAATTGTTTATGAATCAGTAAGTAAACTTGGGTGGACATATTGTTATGCAGATGAATCGCTAAAAGATGATAAAGAGCTTTTAATGTCAGGACTTGAAAAGTCTGGCCAAATTTTATATTTTGCTTCACCCAAAATGAGGGATGATAAAGATGTTATTTTAAAAGCTATAGAAGATAAACCTATTATTATAAAATATGCTAGTAAAAGGCTAAGAAGTGATATAGATGTAGGGATATCAGTTATGAATAAAAATAAAAAGTGTTTTAAATTTTTAGAACCTGATTTACAAAATAATGAAAAGATTCAAGAAATTAAAAATGCAGAATAGCAAAAGAAAAGAGTTGAGAAATGGAGAAAAATTTAAATGGAACTATGATGCAGTATTTCGAGTGGTATTTAAATTGTAATAAAAATCTATGGAATACTGTGAAGAAAAAGGGAGATGAACTTATAAGGGATGGCATAACTGCGTTGTGGCTTCCACCAGCATACAAAGGATTAATGGGAGAAAATGAAGTAGGTTATGCAGTATATGATTTATACGATTTAGGAGAATTCGATCAAAAAGGGTCAATTTCTACTAAATATGGAACAAAAGAAGAATACTTGGATTCTATAATTTCACTGCAACAAGAAGGAATTGAAATATATGCGGATGTTGTTTTAAATCATAAAATGGGTGCAGATAAATTACAAACTATTAAGGCTGTAAAGTGTAGTTGGACAGATCATAATGTTGAAGAAGGAGAAGAACAAACTGTTGAAGTAGCAACAAAATTTACTTTTCCAGGAAGAAATCATAAATATTCAGATTTTGAATGGAATTGGACTCATTTTAATGGCATAGATTATGATTTTAGAAAAAAAGAAGTTGCATTATTTAAATTAAAAGACAAAACTTGGCAAATGAATGTTGCAAAAGAAAATGGAAATTTTGATTACTTAATGGGAGCTGACTTAGATTTTTCAAATGAAGAAGTTGTTAATGAATGCCAAAAATGGGGTGAGTGGTATTTAGAATTAACGGGAGTTAATGGATTTAGGTTTGATGCAGTAAAGCATATTGAAGCAAATTTTATTAAGGATTTCATAAAAACTTTAAGACAAAAATCTAATAAAGAATTGTTTTCTGTTGGTGAATACTGGTCAGCCAATGTAAATGATTTACAAGAATATATAGATA
Organism: uncultured Clostridia bacterium; assembly: GCA_947594845.1. Taxonomy (GTDB): domain Bacteria; phylum Bacillota; class Clostridia; order TANB77; family CAG-508; genus UMGS1994. Next base: position 42,035 of record CANQEI010000006.1, read on the forward strand.
AAACAGATGGAGAAATATCATTATTTGATGTACCATTGCATTATAATTTTTATCATGCGTCACGTTCGAATGGCGAATATGATATGTCTAAATTATTAGAAAATACATTAATGAAAAATAATCCAAGTAAAACTGTAACTTTTGTTGATAATCATGATACACAACCTGGACAAGGTTTGGAATCGTGGGTTATGAATTGGTTTAAAGAAATTGCATATGCAATTATATTACTTAGGCAAGAAGGTTATCCATGTGTCTTTTATGGTGATTATTATGGAATTACACATGATGAAATAGATCCAGTAGAAAACTTAAAAACATTAATGTTACTTAGAAAAGATAAAGCATATGGTCAACAAATAGATTACTTTGATGATTTTAATATTGTTGGCTTTACAAGGTTAGGGGATGAAGAACATAATAAATCTGGACTGGCGGCAGTAATATCAGATAAATATGATGGGACTAAAAGAATGTATGTTGGCAATGAATTAGCTGGAAAAAAATATGTAGATGCATTAGGACATAGAGAAGAAGAAGTTGTAATAGATTATGATGGATTCGGAGATTTCCCTGTATCTGGGGGAAGCGTATCTGTGTATATAAGAAAAGATTAAAAAATAAACAGTGGATTTTCAATAATACCAAGTATATGGCGTTATTAAAAATACGCTGTTTTTTTTATCTAAAAAAATTGTAATAAAGTATTGACAGTTGAACAACCATTCAACTATAATATAGATATACAGTTGAATACTTACTCAACCAACAAGAAAGGAAAAAATGTATGGAAGATTTAGAATGTGAAGTTTTAGATGAAGAAATTGTTGAAAATGTTAGAAAACAAATGCTAGATGAAGACATTTTATTTGATGTTTCAGATTTCTTTAAAATATTAGGAGATAGTACAAGGGCTAAAATGATGTGGGCATTAGATAAGAGTGATATGTGTGTATGTGATTTAGCTGCTTTGTTAGGAATGACAAAATCCGCAATATCACATCAATTAAAGACTTTAAGAGATGCTCAATTGGTTAAATTTAAAAAAGAAGGTAAACTTGTTATTTATTCTTTAGCTGATGAACATGTTAAGGATATTTTTGAAAAGGCACTTGAACATGTTTTAGAAAGGAATGAAAAAAATGAAGAAGAACTTTAGTATTAGAATATTTTTAACTTTATTTTTAGCTGTAGCAGCTTTTTTTATAAATAAAGAAATAGTGTCAATATGCTTGTATATAATTGCGTATTTAATAATAGGATTTGATATTTTAAAAGAGGCATTTGAAAGTATATTTAAGGGTGAAATTTTTGATGAAAATTTTTTAATGGTTGTTGCTACTATTGGAGCATTAATTATAAAAGAGTTTCCAGAAGCAATAGCTGTTATGCTTTTATATCAAATAGGTGAAGAATTTCAGGATTTGGCTGTTGATAAATCAAGAAATTCTATCAAAAAGTTAATGGAAATAAAACCTGAAATTGCTAACTTAAAGAGAAATGACGAGATAGTAGAAATTAAACCAGAAGAAGTTAATATAGGTGATATAATTGTAGTAAAACCAGGCGAAAAAGTTCCATTAGATGGTAGAGTAATAAAAGGAACATCAATGTTAGATACAAAAACAGTTACAGGAGAATCTGTTCCAAGAAAAATAATGGAAAATGAACTTATATATAGTGGAAGTATAAACTTAAATAGTGTAATAGAAGTTGAAGTAACAAAAAAATTCGAAGACTCAACAGTTAGCAAAATTCTAGAATTAGTTGAGCAAGCAACATCTAAAAAAGCAAAGACAGAAAAATTTATAACAAAATTTGCTAAATATTATACGCCAATTGTTTGCCTTCTAGCACTTATGCTGGCTATAATTCCACCAATTATTTTTAAACAATATTTTATGACATGGGTATATAGAGCTTTAATATTTTTAGTTATTTCATGTCCTTGTGCATTAGTAATATCAGTGCCATTAGGATTTTTTGCAGGAATTGGTGGTGCTTCCAAAAAAGGAATTTTAATAAAAGGAAGTAATTATTTAGAAAATCTTTCTAAAGCAAAAATTGCAGTATTTGATAAAACTGGAACAATAACAGAGGGTGTTTTTGAAATACAAGAAATAGTGCCAAATAATATTACAGAGGAAGAATTATTAAAAATAGTTGCACATGGAGAAAAATTTTCAAACCATCCATTAGCGTTGTCTATAAGAAAAAAATATAATGGGAGCTATGACGAAAATCAGATTGAAAATTTAGAAGAAATATCTGGAAAAGGTGTGAAGGCTAAAATATTTGGAAAGCAAACATTAATTGGTAATTCGAAACTTTTGAAAGATGAAAATATAAATTTTAAAGAAATAAATAAAATTGGAACAATTATATATGTAGCTGTGGATGAAGAATATAAGGGATATATATTAATTGCTGATAAAATAAAAAAAGATGCTAAGAGTGCAATATTAGATTTAAAAAAGGAAAATATAAAAAAGACGTATATGCTTACTGGGGATGAAAAGAAAATTGCTTCTAAAATTGCTGAAACTGTCAAAATTGATGAATATGAAGGAGAATTATTACCACAACAGAAATTATCAAAATTGGAAGAATTGATTAAAAATGAGAAAGTTATTTTTGTTGGTGATGGAATAAATGATAGCCCATGTCTAGCAAGAGCGGATATTGGAATTGCAATGGGAGGAATTGGGGCTGATGCTGCTATAGAAGCAGCAGATGTTGTAATAATGAATGATGAAACTTCAAAAATTCCAGAGGTAATAAAGATAGCTAAAAAAACTATGAAAATTGTTAAACAAAATATTATATTTGCAATAAGTGTAAAAATAATAATATTAATATTAGGTGCATTTGGATTTGCTAATATGTGGCTTGCAGTATTTGCTGATGTTGGTGTATCAATTATTGCTATATTAAATTCGATGAGAGCATTAAGATAAAAATTTATTTGATAAAATAGTATATACAAAACGAATTAAAGGAAAGCTATAAAGAAAATATATATTGATGATTTATAGCTTTCCTTTTTATTGATTTTATTTTATAAGTTTGATAAAATTCTAATATCAAAAATAAAAAGGAGATGTGTTTATGTCAATATTGGTAACTGGTGGAACAGGTTTTATAGGAAGTCATACATCAATTGAACTATTGAAAAGAGGAGAAGATATTGTTATTGTGGACAACCTTTCTAATAGTAAAATAGAGATGTGTGATAAAATAAAAATGTTATCAGGAAAAGATTTTAAATTTTATAAAGTTGATATATTAGATAGGGAAAACTTAGAAAAAGTTTTTAAAGAAAATGAAATTACAGAAGTAATTCACTTTGCTGGGTTAAAAGCTGTTGGCGAATCTTGCGAAAAACCAATTGAATATTATCATAATAATGTTACAGGTACGCTTGTGTTAGTTGATATAATGAGAAAATATAATTGTAAAAAAATAGTATTTAGTTCATCTGCAACAGTATATGGGGATCCAGCATCATTACCAATAAAAGAAGATTTTCCATTATCAACAACAAATCCATATGGAACAACAAAATTAATGATAGAGAGAATTTTAACAGATATACAAAAATCAGATAATGAGTGGAGAGTTATTCTATTAAGATATTTTAATCCAATTGGAGCACATGAAAGTGGAGAAATCGGGGAAGAACCAAATGGAATACCAAATAATCTTATGCCATATATAAACTACGTAGCATGTGGCAAATTAGATCATTTGAATGTTTATGGTAATGATTATGATACACATGATGGTACAGGAGTAAGAGATTATATCCATGTAGTTGACTTGGCTTTAGGTCACTTGAAAGCAGTTGATAAGATTAGAAAAATGCCAGGTGGTACAGAGGCATACAATTTGGGAACTGGAACAGGATATTCTGTTTTAGACATTGTTAAGGCTTTTGAAAAAGCAAATAATTTGAAAATAAAATATGAAATAACGTCACGTAGACCAGGAGATATAGCAGCATGCTATGCAGATCCAACTAAAGCAAAAGAAGAATTAGGTTGGGTTGCAACTAGAGACTTAGAGCAAATGTGTAAAGATTCATGGAATTATACAAAAAAATACATAAAATAAACTCAGATACGTATAGGAGCATAAAAAATCATGAAAAGAGTAATATATGTAGTACTAATTATATTATGGATGATTATAGTATTTGGATTTTCTGGACAAAATGGAGAAGAATCGTCAAATTTAAGTTCAATTATTACAGATAAAATTGCAGAAATATTTTTTAAGAATGTATCAGAAACAGAGCTTGAACAATTAATGGCTAATATTGGTTTTATAGTTAGAAAGTTAGCTCATTTTTCATTATACTTTGTTGGTGGCTTTTTAATATTTGGATTTATAAATACTTTTAATATTAGATTAAAAAATAAAATTATATTGACTATAATATTTGGATTTTTATATGCTATTTCAGATGAACTTCATCAAACATTTGTAGAAGGAAGAGCTGGACAATTTAGAGATGTTTTAATAGATACTTCAGGAGTAATTTGTATAACAATATTAATGTCAATTATAAATATTATAATTAGGAGAAAAAAGCAAAATGAAAACAGAATATGAAGTAAGATGTTTAGAAATTGATGTGAAAAAAATTATAAAAAAATTAGAATCTTTAGGAGCAACTAAAAAAGGCGAATTTGAGCAAAAGAGATATGTATATGATTTAAGACCAAAAGAGGACTCAAAATGGATTAGATTAAGAACGAATGGAAAAACTACAACACTTACATATAAAGATATTAAATCAAAAACAGTAGATGGAACTAAAGAAGTTGAAATTGAAGTTTCAGATTTCGAAACAACAAATGAACTATTAGAAAGAATTGGGTTTAAAAATAAAGGTTATCAAGAAAATAGAAGAATACAATATGTACTTGATGGAGTTGAACTTGATATAGATTCATGGCCTTTAATTCCAACGTATATGGAGATTGAGGGGAAAAGTGAAGAAGATGTGGAAAAAACAATTGAAAAACTAGAATTGGACAGAGAAAAAATTACAGCTTTAGATGTTACGAGTGTTTATTCTAAATATGGAATAGATGTTGAGAGTATAAAAGTTTTGAAATTTTAAAAAAATCCGCTTGATGAGTTTATAAAAGAACTCAAAGAAGCGGATTTTTATTTTACGAAACAAAATTCTTTTCTCCTAAATCTTCTGAAAATCTAAGTAAATATCCATCAGGATCTTGAACTAGAAATTCTTTATTTCCAAGAAGTTTACTTCCTTGCCTATACCAATTTTCTTCAATGTCGAATGCAATTTTGAAGTGAGCATTTTTAAAATTGTTATAAATTTTAGTTACATTCTTTATTTCTAATTGAAAATTAACTCCGTTTCCAAAAGGATAAGTAAGTGGAGCAAGTTTCCATTTTTCATTATTAGATATTTCTTGTAACATGAATTGTATTTTTCCAAGTGAAATGAAAGCAAATTTATTTTCTGGACGATCATATTCAACTTTAAAACCAGCTGTTTTATAAAAATTTAAACTGCTTTGTAAGTTAGAAACAGAAAGTTCAGGAATATTTTTATTAAATTCTATATAGTCAGAAGGTCTTATGATTTTACTTTCAAAAAATCGTTCTTGAAAGTTTGTTAATGCTCGAATTTCTTCATCAGAAAAATCTTCATTTTCATGTGTAAGTATTAATTTATCGTCATCATCATTTGTACGATGAATTATGGCGATACACTTTCCTGTAAATGTCTCAATTGGTTCATATATTCCTAGAACATAGCAATCTAATTCTTCACCATCTCCACTTGTTGTATCTGGAACGTATCCATAGTTTATAGGATAAATGAATCCATGTTTAGGATGATTGCTTCCCATGGGCCTATCTATTTTTATTGTTAATGTTTTATTTAAGTAATCTGATGTATTCATATTGCCTCCTTTTAGTGCTTATTTTATATGAGAAGTATATTAAATTTTAAGTGAAAAGTAAAGTTAAAATAAGTGGGATTTTAAGTTACTTTTTTAGTTTTAAAAAAGCCCAAAAGTTGGCAAAAAACTATTCATAAAAACCTAATAAAATTGTTGACTATTTACCTATTTCTTTATATAATTTTAGTGCAAATTTAGTAAAGGATGGAGAAGAAATGGAAGTTGAAAAAATTAAAGTAATAATTATTTCATGTGTATTAATGTTATTATTTTCATTAAACTGTTATGCTGCTAATACTAATACTATGGAATTGAAAACTAGCAAAACAGAATTAGGTCCAGGAGATGAATTCACAGTTTCTGTGGACTTTAATTGTGAAGAAACATCTTTATATGCTTATACTGCAAAGTTAAGTTATGATAAGGATGTTTTTGAAGTTATAGAAAAAGACGATTTTGAAGAACAAGAAAAATGGTCTGATATAAACTATAACAGTAATAACAATAAATTTGCTTTAATAAATAAATCTGGAGAAAGTGGTAGCAAAATCTTAAATATAAAATTGAAAGTAAAAGAAGATGCAAAATTAGGAGAAACAACAATTACTATAAGTGGAGCTAATGCATCTGATGGGACTAAAGATATATCACTTAAAGGTGATTCTTCAGTAATTAGAATTCTTAATGAGAAATCTGAAGGAGAAACTTTACCTCAAAATCCTGTAGATGACGAAAAAATTGAAAATGATGAAGAAAAAAATTCAATTGATGCTAAAAAAGGTATTAATTGGAAAACTGTAATATGTTTGATTGTATGCATTATCATCATTTTAGTTACATTAGGAATATTAATTTCTAATAAAAGAAAAGAAAAAAACAAAATAATAATAATTGTTTTGATTGCAGAAATATTGTTGACTATTTTACTAATAATGATAATGAATAGGGATAATAATCATTATGATGTAAATAATGATGGAAAAGTTAATTATAATGATTCTAATGAATTAATAGAATATTTATTAGAAATAAAACAACCAACTACTGAAGAATTGGTAGATCTTGATATTAATAATGATGGAAAAGTTGATATAAATGATGTAGGGGAAGTAACAAAAGAGTCACAAAGTAACAATGAAACTTCTGGTAAAAATAATCAAGGTTCACAAAATGGTGGAACTAATACTGGTTCTAGTGCTGGAAGTACTGAATCAGGTAGCGAAAATACTGGTTCTACTGGTAGTGAAGGTGGAAATAATCCAGGCACTGATAATCCACCATCAGGAGATGTAGAAGTACATATTACTAACTCTAAAATTACTAATAAAAATGGTGAAGAAGTTTATTATGTTGTAAAAGGTGAAAACTTATCAACAACATATACTTTCGAAACTAATTCCAATTTACCAATTAAATATGTAGTAGTAAATGGAAAACAACTTCCTGTTACAAGAAATTCTGATGGTTCATATTCTATAAATTTCAATGCCCCAATAGAATATGGCAAAACAAAAGTAGAGATCACAAAGGCAGTATTTGAAACAATTGGAGAAGTTGATGTTTATTATTCTTTTGAAATTGAAGTTTTAAAATCTGTTAAACCAACAGTTACAAATATAAAGATTAATGATGATGGGGAAAAACCAGTATTATCATATGATCTAATTGACCCAGAAGATACTTTTGTAAATGGTAAGTTATTAGTAACTAATAAACAAACTGGAGAAACAAAAGAAATTGAAATAAATGGAGAAAAATCAGAATATGTACTTGATGGCATAGAAGAAAATGCTAAATATGATATAAAAATTGAAGTAAATTATGATTTCGATTCTGATAAAGAAAATCCAGATAATCAGGGAAAAGAAGTTATAGAAGGTAATCAGTATGAATTGATAAAAGATTATCAGTTTACATTAGATGATTATAAATTAGTTAATATTGATAGAGCTAATAAAGAAATAACTTTACAATTTACAAGTACAAATGTTACTGAAAATAGAAACGAACAAGACAGATATTACATAACTTCTGTTACAATAAATAATTGTTCTTACTCTGTTACAAGACAAGGTTCATTATATACAGTTGTAGTTCCTTATGAAGAAGAAAACAAAACTGTATTAGAACTACAAAAAGCTAAATTAAGTAATTTAAAGGAATTTACTAATATAGGAAAGAGTATAGTTGTATTTAAGACTGCCCCAACAGCTAATGTAAATGTAACAGTAAATGATGACTTAAAATTAATTACAGCATCATTTGATTTAGTTGATAATGATTCTACTATTACAGCTTTAGAAGCTAGATTAATAAAACCAAATGGTGAAATAGTTAAAAAGAATCTAAATATAGGTGAAAATTCTGTAACTTTTGAATCTGCTAATGATGAAATATTTAAAGCAGGTGAGTATGTTGTAGAAATTGGAGCTGATTATGAATTAGTTGATGGATTAACTCATAATGAAAAAACTACAATAGGAACAAGTAAAGCTACTGTTAAGACTATTGCTAAAATAGTTGATGCTAATGTACAAAACTACTATGTAGAAAAGGGTGCTTCTGTTGAAATTAAATATACAGTTTCATCTAATAATGAAGGTTTACTTTCAATAGTAAATATTGAAGAGGTATCTTATCCTGCAACACAAAATGCTGACGGAACTTATTCAATTTTTGTACATATTAGTGAAAACGAAGCTTATGGTGCTAAAAAGTATAGACCAACAGTTGTAATGTATAATTCAGAAACAGTTATATTAGATGATACAAAAGAAGTAGAATGCTATGTTTTAAAGAGTAAGCCAAATATTGAGAATTTTGTATTTAATGATAAAGTAAAAGATCAGAATTTAACATTTAAATTTAATAATAATGATAATGCTTTATTAAGTGATGATGCTGGCTTAATTATTGTAGATGAGCAAAATGTAGAAAAATTAGAACATAAATTAACTGGAGATAATACAGTTCAGTTAAATTCATTAGAAAATGGAAATTATACAGTAGAACTAAAAGGAACTTATGATTTAGATGATGACAAAAATAATGGACAAAATGATCAATATAAGTTAGCTGATATTTTTGAACCAAGACAAATTAGAGTTATTTCAGATTACAAACCAAATGTTCAAATTAGTGATGTATCTATTGATACTTCAACAAATCAAGCTGTAGTAAAATTTACAGCTACTAATGAAGCAAATTATGAGACTAAAAAGGTTGTAATTGATGGAAATGAATATGATGTAGAAAAACAAGAAGATGGAACTTATGTAGTAAGGATAAAGCTTGAAGATGAAAACAACAAAACTCTAAATATTACAGATGTGGTAATAGCAGAAGATATTAAATTACAATTAGCAGAACCACAAAGCTTTGAGATTTTCAAAACAGTACCATCAGTTTCAAATGTAGAAGCAAATGCTGATGGAAATACTGTAAATGTTAAATTTAAAATAGAAGATCCAGCAGATATAATGAGAAATGCTAAAGTTGTATTGAAAGATGCAAATGGAAATATAGTTGCAGAATCTCAAGCTATAACTAAAGATACAACTGAAGTAAGCTTTAAGGATGTAACTAATGCAGGCAAATATACAGTTGAAGTAGTTGCAGACTTTGATAGAGTTGATGGAAAATCACATATTCAAGAAAGAATCAATAGTGATAATATTGAAGTTCAAATAAATATTATTGCTAATATAAAAGAAGCTGTAGCATCAAAACAATATGCAAATAAAAATGAAGAGATAAATATTACGTATACTATTGCTGACAATACAGATGAAAATATAACTGCTATTGTAGTTAATGATGGTGAAAAAGACATAGAATGTACACCAACATTAAATGGAGAAAAATATAATATTACTGTAAAAACACCAGAAACAGCTGGAGGAAAGAGCTACAAAGTTGTTAAGTTAAAATATGGTGAGAATGAAGTAAATCCAGTTGAAGAAAGTGAAAAAGCTATTGCTAAAGTATATGTATTAAAGACTGCACCAACTATAAGAGATTATAAGTTGCATTCTAAAGAAGAACCACCAGTAATAACTTTTGTTATTGATAATCCAGATGGAGCAATAATAAATGGAAATATATTAATAAAATCTGCAGGTGGTCAAACACTAAAAATACAACAAATTTCAACATCAAAAGAACCTACAACTGAAAATAAAATTGAAATAAATGAAGATGAATTTAATGCTACAGAAGTATATCAGTTTGTTTTAGAAGGCATTTATGATTTAGATGATGACTTAACAAATAAACAAAATGAATATGATATATCTACATTATTTGCTGGTGAAAAATTCCAATTAGATATAGAAGCTAATGTAGAAAATATTGAATTAGAAAAACGTTACTTACAAAGAGAAGAACAATTCTCAGTAACTTATACAATTACTTCAAATACAGAATTAAAATTAACTAATATTAACATAAATGATAAGCAATATGAACCTGTTCAAGTGGGAACAACAAATACATATAAAATAACTTATACAGCTAAAAATGGAAATGGCATTGAAGAATTAAAAACAAATAAATTATATTTTGGAAATAATGAAATTGAAGTAGCTGATAAAACTGAAAAAATAGAAATTTTAAAACAACTTCCAAAAGTAGTGGCTGATAGTTCAAATCTAGAATATAACTATGAAACAAAAGAAATAACATTTAAATTTACAATAGAAGATCAAGAAGATGCACTTGAAAAAGCTTATGTTACACTAGATGGACTTAAAGATGAAAATGGAGTAGAAAAGGTAGAAGTAAACAAAGGCGAAAATACAGTAAAATTCAAGGATGCTCAAATAGGAAAATTATATAAATTAAATGTATTAGCTACTTATGATTTGGATACTGATGGACTAAATGATATTACAAATACAGATGATAATGTATTTACAGAATTAGGTATATATGAAACAAAAGCTCAACTATTAAAGAATAAACCACAAATAGAAAACTTTAAAGTTGATACTTCAACAGGAAAAGCAGTAGTTTCATATGATATGAAAGATGATGATAATAGTTTTATAAGTGGAAACATAATAGCTACAAACAAAGATACTAATGAACAAATTATAATACCAGTAGAAAAAGGAAAGAATAGTTATGAATTAGAATTGAAGGCGTTTGTAGACTATACAATAGAATTAAAAATTGCATATGATTTAGACGATGATAGTACAAACGGTGAAAATCAAGATGAAGAAATATTTGCAGTAGCAGAAGAAGTTGAAGTTGAAGCTGATTATGAAGCTACAGTAACAGATTTAACTGTAATTAATGTTGATAGAACACAAAATAAAGCTGTTTTACAATTTAAGTTTACTAATGCTTCAAAATATGGATTATTAAAAATAAAAATTGGTGATAATTTCTATGATGTAATTCAAGTGCCAGATTCTCCAGAAATGTACACTTGTGAATATACATTTGATGAAACATTAATTGATAAGAGACAAGAAATTACATTAACACAAGCATCTTTAGTAAATGAAGTAGAAGTAAATTTAAAAGAAAATGTTTCTACTGTAATATTTAAGAATGCACCAACATTATCAGAACTAAATTTAAATAATGTTGATAATAATAGAATTGATGCAACATTTACAATAACAGATGAAGAAGCAACATTAACTAAATTATATGCTGTGCTAAAAGATGAAGCTGGTAATGTAATAACAGAAAAAGAATTAACTTATACTGATAGACAAGTAAGCTTTAGTGGACTAACAGCTAAAAAGTATAAAGTAGAAATATTAGCTGATTATGAACTAGTTGATGGAAGCGAACATACTAGAGTTTCACTAAAAGAAAGTGAAATAATTGAATTAAAGATAATTACTGGAATAACAACTAATTCAATATCTGATATATATCCAGATAAAGGTGAAACAATTACATTAAATTATAATATTGTATCTAATACTGGAGCTAAGGTTACAAGTGTTTTGTTTGATAAAATAGGAGAATATCCAACTGAGTGGGTAGCAGAAGGTGAATATAAAGTTACTTATATAGTTCCAAGTACTTCTGGAATAGTACAATTAAAAATTATCAGAGTTAATTTTGATAATGGAGAATATGTAGATTTAGGTGAAAATCCACATTTAGATGAAGTAGATGTATTAAAAATGGCACCTTCAATTACTAATTTCTCTTTAATGGAAAATGTGGACTTAAAAACAGTTACATTTAGTTTTAATGTATCAGATCCAGATAATGCATTCCTTTCAGGTACTGCAAAAGTAGGAGAAGATACTAGAACTATTACTAAAGATGGAAATACTCTTTCTTTTGTAGTTGAACCAGATGTAGAGCAAAAATTATATATTAATGTAGATTATGATTTAGATTCAAATCAGTTATTAAATGAAGATCAAAGCAAAAATAGATATGTATTACCTTTTGAAAAAATATTTACATTAGTATCTGATTACCAATTAACTATTGAGAATTTAAAAACTTACAAAAATGATGGAAGTAATGTTCAAACTACTTACTTTAATAAAAAAGAAGAAATACAATTAAGATTTAATAGTTCAAATAGAATAAATAATGAACCATTACAAATTAAAGTAAATGACTTAGAAGATGATTCATCAGAAGGTCAGTGGTATGATGTTAAAACTGTAAATAAGAAAAATGGTGATGTTGATTACTATTATGTAGAAATAAAAGGTGGAGATAAAGCAGGATTAGAAAATATTGAAATATCAGATGTTAAATTAAATAGTGGAAAAATTATTAATAAATTAGAATTTAAAAATTCAACATCTAATACATATGTAGATATTCTTAAAGACATGCCTCAAGTTCAAAATGTTTCTGTTTCTAATACTGAATCTAACTTGTCAGTATCATTTACTGTTGTAGATAATGATGATGCTTTATTAGAAAGCTATGTTAGATTAAAAGATAATAATACTGGTGCAGAAATATATACACAGAAAATTGAAAAAGGTGAAAATAAATTCAGTATTAATGTTGAACCAGGAAATGCGTATACATTAACAATTGAAAGAAATTATAACTTAGATAGTTTAATTGATGATGAATATAATAAGCAAGAAGGAATATACGAGACAAGGATTATAGAAATATCTAAGAAAGAAGAACCTAATTTTATTGCAAGAAATCTTACTGTACCAAAGAGAGTTCCAAATGGAAGTAAAGTACCATTCTCATTTGAAAATGAAGTAATGTCATATTTAGATGTTAGCAGTGTTAGAATAGATGGAGTAGATTATCCTGTAGAAAAAGATGAGAATAATGTATATAAACTTCAATTAGATCCTGGTCCAGAAGGTGTTAACACAATATATGTTGAAAGCGTAAAAATGGGAGACAAAGTCTTCAGAATTAATCGTTATTTATCATATACATATGAATACATTGTTCCTACAGCGATAAATATTAGTGATATTTATGAAGATGTAAGTAATAATTTAGCTAAAGTTGATTATGAATTAGTTGATCCACATAATTCAATAAAATCAATAAAAGTTTATATGAGAAATAGTGCAAATGTTGTGTCTGGATCAAAGGAATTGAGTCGCGATGCAACAACTGCTGATTTACCAATTATTAAAACATATGAATATACTATTGAAGTAATAGCAGAATACGATATTGGTGATGGAAAAACATTTGATACAACAACATTATTTACTAGAAAGAAAACTACTGATCCTCGTATTAATATAATCGAATCAAGTGTAGAAAAGGAATTTGTAAATAAAGGCGAAGATGCTGTATTAAATTATAAAATTAATACTAATATTGATGATGATGTAAGAAAAGTATTTATAGGTGAAGATAGTTATAATGTTACAAAACTTAAAGAAGAAGATTCTTATCAAATAACTATTCCAGCACCTGCAAATTCAGGAGTATTTGAACAAAAAGTAACACAAATGCAGATAGGTAATAATTACTATCCAGTTCAACCAGAAGAAGATCCTCTTGATATTAAAGTATTAAAAGAAAAACCTACTTTAACACATTTTACAGTTGATGAAGAAAATGGAACATTATCTTTTAGATTAAATGATAAAGATAAATCTTTAACACAAGATCCATTGCTTACTGTAAAGAATAGTGATAATCAAGTTATTGGAACACAAAATTTAACTAATAGAGGAAATGAGTATACAGATTATACATTTAATTTAGATGATCAACTTGGTATGAATAAAATCAATACAACATATAATGCAGTTGTAAATGTTACTTATGAATTAAAACCTGATGGAATTGATGAAGTAAATCTAATGGCTGTAGCTGAAGAAGACAATACTGATGAAGAGGTTACAGAAGGTGAAGAAAAAGAAATAATAGAAACATCAGGAACAGAAAATATTTTGGATAGAAATGTTGAACTAATTGGAATGACAGATTATAATTTCAAGTTTGAAGATACTTCAAAGGGATATGGATTTGTAGTATGTATGTCTTCAGACGAAACATTAACTTTTATTAGTACAAATAATTCAAAATACAAAGTAGCTAAAGTTATTATTGATGGTGAGGAATATCCTGCTATATTTGGAGAACCAGAAAAAAATAAATATATGGTATATTACAGACCGCATAGCTATGCACAAACAAGTATTACATATGATAAAGTTATTCTAGAAAATGGAGCGTCTTTTGATGTTAATGAAACTGTACCAATTTATATTAGACGTGTAGATGCAACACTTGAAATAACTTCATTTGAAGAAAATATAGATACACAAAAAATAAAATTTAATTATAAAACAATAGATAGAGATAAAACAATACATGCTATTGAACCAGATGAGGAATATCCTGGATATTATAAAGTAGATGAAGATGCAGAAATTTCAGATCCACTTAGATTTGTATTAAAAGATTCACAAAATAATCTTATTGCAGAGAAAAAAGTAAGTGCTTCTGATAGCGTAGTTGAATTTGATATTCCAAATCCTCCTACAGCAAGATATCACCTTTTAGTATATGCTGATATTTATTTAGCTGAGGGACTATATTGGAGAGATAAAGTATTAAATGGACAGATTACTGGCGATGCACTTGAAGGAAACGGCGATTATTATGATTCACAAGTTAATACATCAATTTTAAGTAGTAAATTGGAAACACGTTATCCTAAAAAAGGAGAAACAATTACAATTGATTATGTTATAAGCAGCACAAAAGTAGTTCTTGTAGATAAAGATGATCATGAAAACTTACCAAAAGCTGTTAATATAACTTCATTAGTAATTAACGGAAAAGAGTATACTGTTGAACACCAAGGTGGAGAAACATATAGAATTTATTATACAGTTAAAAATGAACACGGAATTGAGGATATTAATATTTCTCAAATTAACTTTAGTAATGATACACAAGAAGTATTTAATAGAACAGATAAGGTAGAAGTACTAAAGCAAGAACCAATTATAAGCAATTACAAGACTGAAAATGATTTAGCAAGAAATAAGGTTAAATTTACATTTGATGTTTCTGATCCTGATGGAACTCTAAATTCAAATTCAATTTATGCGGAAGTAGATGGAAAGAGACATGATGTTGTTATAGGAAATAATACAATTGAAATTGATGCACAAAAAGATAAATTAACGAATTTTGAAATTAAGGCATCATATGATTTAGATTCAGATTTTGATGAATTTAACAACCTTTATGGAGATGAAAACGTATATACAGATTATACAATTTTCGAAAAACCATTTATATTAACAGGTTCTTACAATATTAAGTTTAATAATATCAAAACATTTAATACACAAAATGTTGAAACAAAATATTTTGAAAAGAATGAAGATATTAAAGTAGAATTTGATTTCGAAGCAATAGAAGGACTATATCCAGAAGGAATAGTAATAGATAATCAAAATTATAATATTGAAAAGAAACCAGAAACAGAAAATACATATTGTTTGACTATAAAGGGATATGAAAAAGCCGGCGTAGTTAATGGAAAAATTAATTCTGTTATACTTAATAGTGGAAATGTGGTTGAATTAACAGAATCAACGATTCCAGTTGAAGTTCTAAAAGACGTAGTAAAAATCGATAGCTTTAAATATTCTGTAAATGAAAATAATGCAGATCAAATAGACTTAGAAATAGTGGCTAGTGATGCAGATAAAGCAAATGAAGAAATGAAAGTTGAAGTTAAAGATGAGTATGGCAAAAAGATAAATCTAGATGATAATAACTTAAATACTGGAAATAATAAACGTCACTTTAATAAAACAAGTGCAGGAAAATACTTCGTTTCAATATATTCAACTTACGATAGAGATGAAAATAGCAAAGATAATAATAATCATTATGATAATAATAGAGTTTATTATGAAGTTGTTACTATAAATACACGTTATATTGAAATGAAAGATGTAGTTGATGTTCAGCTATATAGATTCAGTGATAAAGGTAATGTAGAAAGAGTTAATAGCTTAAAAGTTGAAGATCTTGAAGTTCTAACTAACTGCTTAGCTAAAGTAACGATGAAAGATTTGCCAACATTTTATAGTGAAATAAAGGACTATGAGCAAAAAGATGGTAAATTAAAATTAATTTTAGCTTATAGTGATGCAATGATTTATACAGATGAAGGATTAAAACCATTAGAAGTAACATTAGATATTTTAGAAGATTCAAGTTATGCATATAGTGGCTCATTTACATCATTGCTAGAGAAAATGAGAGAAGATCCAAAAGGAACATATAATTTGGATAAAGATTATGATTTAGGTGATTTTGCAACAAATGTTGATGATTCAGCAAATGCAATTATAGACTTTGAATTTAATGGTACTTTGAATGGTAATGGACATACAATTAAAAATCTACATAAACCATTATTCAGTACATTAAGAGATGCTACAGTAGAAAATATTGTATTTAAAGGAGTAGAATTTACTAGACCATCTGGAAAAGCAGTTGTTACAAAGAGTGGATATAATAGCAAAATTAAAAATATTCATATTGATGGTGTTACTTTAAGTGTTGATAATAATTACAGAGACAATAATGCTACATTTGCAGTTGATTTACATCAAAACTCTGTTGTTGAAAACTGTACAGCAATTAATATTAACTTCTACACGAATTATCTAACTCAGATTACTTCTGGAGGAGTAGTAGATTTATATGAATCTACAATAAAGAATTGTTATGTACAAGGAAAGATAACATCAGGAAGACATTTCAATGCAGGATTAGTTGCAAGAGCAAATAATAAATCAGAAATCTCTAATAATATAGTAAATGTGGCACTTACACCATACTTTGGACTATATGAAGAAAGTGGAAATGGAGGTATTGTTTCACAATCAAATGGAGTAGTTCTAAAGAATAATTTAAGCTTAGTAAATTGTGGCGGAAAGATATCAACAATTTATAATCCTAGAAATAATATTTCTGATAATTCTGAAAATAATTATCATTTAACAGAAACAACTTCTTTCAAGAATGAAGGAAATGGTATTAATGAAGTATCTATTAACGACATAAATGAAGAATTCTTTAGGGATAAATTGAAGTTAGATACAAATATATGGAATATTGAAAATTCATCATATGAAGTATTACCAGTTCAAAAAGGTGTTACACAATCATTTAATGATGGAGGATTCCAACCAGAAAATACATCAGTATATATTCCAGACTACAACAGAATATCTCACTTAGATAATTACAATAAAAATAAAGAAGTAATATATCATAATATGTATAAATTGATGCCTTTCTATGATGCAAAAGAAATATTGACAGATGGAAACAAAATAGGAGAAGATAGTATTTTAAATAAAAAGACTATTAAATACGTATTACCTTATGATAAAAACGAAAAAATGGTTTCTGTATTAACAACAGATAATTATAAGAGTCTATCAAAAATTAGTGTAGTATTTGATGATGGAACAGAAATTGAATACAATATAGACTTTGATGATTATTATGGAGATGTTGCTTCATATATAGTATCTGATTTAAATATTGGATATAACTACAATAAATTTGTAATAGATAAAGATGCTAATATTATATCTGAACTTATAGATATAGCTTCTGATTATAAATTTACTAATGATTTAGATCCAATTACACAAAATGAGGAAAGCAGATTATATAAAGAATATTATGATAATGTAACTAAAAAAGATATTACAAACTTTGTTGAAAAAACATTAGTAAATTCAGGTTATATGCCAACATTTGATAGTGATATATTAGATGTTTTAATAAGACAAGAAATTCTTGAAAGTGGCAAATTGAAAGAAATGCTATTTGCATATAACTATTTCAGATATTGGTATGATCTTGATATGGATGGAATAGATGTGGCAGATTCAATTATGTTCCATGGTGATGAAATGTTCGATGAAAGAATGACACTATATAACATAAGTTCAGAACTTGTAAGTGGTTCAAACTCTGCTACAAATGTAACAGGAAACTTCTATAGTAATTATTTATCAAAATATACAAGAAAAGCTAACTTAGGTGAATTTTTAGATTACTATGCTGTAAATTTAACTGATTATAAATCAGGAGAAGAATGGTTTAAGAATAACTGGAATAGTGGAGTATATATACCTATAAGTATAGATTGTAGCGATACATATTATACAATGTGGGATCATTTAAAACGTAGTGGAAATGTACAAAATACTTTCTTACCATTGTTCAATGTACCTGAAAATTCAATGTATGTAATTACTAGTCCAACTCAAGTATTTTATGGTTCTTTACGTATTTACTTAAAGGATCCAAATGATAAAGCTTCATTACAAAAATTTAAAGATAATGAGATGGCTACATTTACAAGACAAGTTAAAAACTTCTATAAGTTTGCACATGATTACGTTGGAGCAGATACTTTGAATAAGTATGTAGATATACAATATGATATGAGAACTACATATACAGAAAAAGGAACTGTATATAATAATCCAAAGACAACTGAAGAAAATTATCATAAATATTTTGCAGAAGCGGTAAACAAATGGCCTGCATCAAATGGTTCTGGAGCATACGCAACAGGTTCAGAAGTTTATTGGAATGTAATAAAATTAATAAGTGGATTTAATGTTTCAACTCATGAAACATTACATAACCAAGATAGTAAAATATTCTTAAAAGGATATGGTCGTAGAGGAACTGCAGAAGATTATACAGCTGGTAACTTACAACAATATTACAATGAAGGTTGGGTAAGTCCAAATATTATGGAAGACTTCCCAATAGACAAAGAAAATATAACTCAAAATACAAGTTATAAACGTATAGAAACTAATGATCAATTAACAGACTTCTACAAAAAATATTTTGAATTAAATGATTTCTTAGATTATATAGAGGCTATGGCATTTATACAATTGACAGATGAACAAAAAGCTGCAGTAGCTACACAAGTATATTATCCAAACTTAGAAAATGCTACAAATGAAGAAAAGAAGAAGGGTGATAGTCAAGTAGGATATCGTTTGATAACTGCAGATGAAGTAAAACGTATGAATTTGAATAGTGTTGAAGCTTTATGGGATAACCAAATAATGCTTAGACCAGGAGTAAAAGATACACAAATACGTTCACCTGGAGCTGATACAGATTCACTTTATAACATTCGTTGGTATCAACCTCATGCAGATGATAGTAGACCTGATGGTGCAAACTTTAAATGGCTTGCTTGGGAATTTGCAGGATTAAGAGGATATTATGATGGATATATGGCATATTATAGTCAAAGCTATGTAGGAAAACATTCTGGCAGAGATGGTTTAGCAACAACAGACTTAATTGCATTACGTTATATTACACGAGATGAGACAATGACATTTAGACAATATAAGTTAGGCAGATATGAAAGCCTTAAGACACATTGGAATGATGTAGGAACATATGTAGATGCTAATACAATTTATACTGAATATCTTGAAGCATTAAGAAAAGATGCTGCTAACAAAGATAGAAACTTATCTGCAAGTAAAGCTGTTAAGAAAAAATACTTCATAGGAATAAAACAACAGACAAATGATTTCAGAATAAATCCTTTTGAAACTAAAAAAGATGCAGCTAGTATAAGTAATATGGAAGAGAATATAGAAATTATAAATCCAGCATCAAATACTGTAAGTAATTCAGCAGCAAACACTATAGAAGAAAATATAGTTAATAATGTTACTACAAATTCTGTAGAAAATATGACAAATTCAGTAGAAAATACTGTTGAAAATGAAATAACAAATAATGCGGTTTTACCAAGTGAGGAACCAAAGGAAAATACTGTAGAAAACAAAGCAGAAACTACAGAATAAGAAAATAAAAAATAGCAGTGATTTAATCACTGCTATTTTTTTATGGCAATATTTTATAAAAGGTGAAAGTGTATTTCATTTTATTTAATAAAAAATACACAATTATTTTATATTGTAAGAATAGATTAGAATGGCACAATAATTATGGAATAAAAAAATATAGTGTGATAAAATACTTTTAAATAAAAAACAGAGGATATAAATATGAAATTACCAGAAAAAGAATTTGTTATTATTGATGGACAAAAAATTTATTTTTTTGTGTATAGAAAGAATATTAAAAATATAAATCTTAGAGTTAATAAAAATAAAGAAATTATAGTTTCAATCCCTCAAAGAACATCTATTGAAAAAGCGAAGAATTTTATAAAAAGTAAAATAGATTGGGTTAGAAAACAACAGAGCTTTTGGGAAAAATATGAAACAAGGAAAGATGATGAAATTATACAAAATGATAGTATTTTGTATATACTTGGAAAACAATACAAAGTATTGATTACACCTAGTAAAAAATTGGATATTTCAATAGAAAATAATTATATCAAAATTAGAGTTAAGCAAGAATATATCAATAATCAAAAATACTTAAAAAAAGCATATGAAGATTGGTTGAAAAGACTATGTAAAAATGTAACTACAGAGATTGTTGGAAATTTTAATTATGTTTTACAGAAGAACAATATTAAATTTCCAATGATAGAAGTTAGAAAAATGAAGAGTAGATGGGGAAGCTGTTATGCTTTTAAAAATAAAATTGTTTTTAATTTAAGCTTAATAAAAACTCCTATTGAGTGCGTAGAATATGTAGTTTTACATGAAATTTCACATTTTAAATACCAGAATCATAGTAAGAATTTTTATAACTTTATTGCCCAATATATACCAGATTGGAAGAAAAGGAGGATTTTTTTAAATAAAGAATATTCCGGAATAATATAAAAACTAAAAATGCTTGTATAGCTTGATAAGTATGGCTTTTTTTACTATTTACTTTTTCAAAATAATATTATATAATTACATCGATTTTTACAACCAAACATAAAAATTAGTAGGAGTGAATTTATGAATAACATAGAAAAAGCAGAGGAAAAACTTAAGAAATATAATCAAACACATATTCTTAAGATTATGGAAAAATTTACTGAAGATGAAAAAGAAAAAATATCAGAGCAAGTAAATGAAATGGACTTTGAAAATTTAACTAATTTGTATAATACACTTACAAAGGAAGAAGTTAATTTAGGAAAAGTTATAGAGCCTATTTCAGCTTTAAAAAAGAATAAGTTATCTCCTGATGAGCTTGATGAAATTGACAATATTGGTAAAGAGATTATATCTTCAGGAAAATTTGCAGTTGCAACTATGTCTGGAGGTCAAGGAACAAGATTAGGATACAGTAAACCAAAAGGAACTTTTAAAATTGATGTTTTACCACAACCTAAATATTTATTTGAAATTGTTTGTGATACATTAAAAAGAGCAAATAAAAAATATGGCGTTGTTATACCTTGGTATATAATGACAAGTGAAGACAATAATGATCAAATTATTGAATTTTTTAAAGAAAATAATTACTTTGATTATCCACAAAAAGACATTATGTTTTTTAAACAAGGTCAAATGCCATTAATTGATGAAAAAGGAAAACTTTTAATAGGAGAAAATAGATTAATAAGAGAAGCTTCAGATGGTAATGGCGGAATATTTAGATCAATGAAACTTAATGGTTGCTTGGATGATATGAGAAAAAGAGGAGTAAAATGGTTATTTATAGGTAGTATAGATAATGTTTTACTTAAAATGGCAGATACTACTCTAATAGGTATTGCTGAAAAGAAAAACGTAGAAATAGCAACTAAGTCTGTACTAAAAAATGCACCAAACGAAAGAGTTGGAGTTATTTGCAAAAAAGATGGAAAAGTTGGTGTTATAGAATATTCTGAATTACCAGTTAAACTTGCAGAAGCTGTTGACGAGGATGGAGATTTATTATACGGAGAATCACACATTATGTGTAACTTATTTAGCTTAAATATATTAGAAAAATTATCAGATGTTACATTACCATATCATAAGGCACATAAGAAAAACAGCTATTTAAATGAAAATGCTGAGCTTGTAGTTCCAGAAGAACCTAATAGCTATAAATTTGAAACCTTTATTTTTGATTCTTTCAACTATGTTAATGATATTGCTATTTTAAGAGGTTGTAGAGAAGACGATTTTGCACCTGTAAAAAACAAAGAAGGTGTAGATAGTCCAGCAACAGCAATTGAATTATATAATAAATATTGGGAAAATAACAAAGAATAAAATGAAGAAAGAAAGAAGTATATGAAAAACCTAGAAGATACGGAAGTAGAAAAGGTAGAAAAAAAAGAACTAAAAAAAGTTAAAAATAATAAATTTCACTTTTTTATTGAAAAAATTAAGAAATTCTG
This sequence comes from uncultured Clostridia bacterium, assembly GCA_947594845.1. Taxonomy (GTDB): domain Bacteria; phylum Bacillota; class Clostridia; order TANB77; family CAG-508; genus UMGS1994. The sequence continues at coordinate 64,754 of CANQEI010000006.1, forward strand.
TGAAAAAGTAAATATGAGGAAAATGATGCTTATTGCATTGTTTTTCTTTTCTTGTGTTGTTTCAATGGAACTTTTAAATGGAATTTGTAGAATTTCAATATACGGAAAGCGAATGCTTATAGAGAAATTTTTATTTAATTTTATATTGCTTATTGCAATGTACTTGATGTTTTATTTCATTACGCATAAAACAAAATTATCATGTACTTTAGTATCTGTTATAGTTATACTGTTTTCTATAGCAAATTATATTGTTATTGAAGTAAGGGGAATAGCTATAACAATTTCAGATTTTTTCGTAATAAATACTGCTTTAAATGTAATAAAAGGGACAAGAATTCAGATAAGAACAGAATTTGTTATTGGAATTATCCTTTTTATTGTTTCAAATATTATTCTATGGAAATATATTGATTTTAAAGAGAAAAATAGAAAAAACAGATATAGAGTTCTAGGAGGGGTAGTAGCAATTTTAATTTTAGTTGTTACTGCTAATTCTAAATATATAGCTAAAATGAATATTTGGGATATAAATGATTCTTATATAGTAAATGGCGCAGGTCCAGTTATGTTAAAAATGGCAAGTTCAATAAAAGTAAAACAGCCAGCCAATTATAATTCTAATGATATAAGTTTATTTTTAGATAATTATGAAGATGAGACTAAAGAATATGATGGTCAAAACCTTCCAAATGTAGTTGTTATTATGAACGAATCTTTTGCAGACTTAAATGATGTATATGATTTGCAAATACAAGAAGATAATTTACCTTTTTATCATTCATTAATAGGTCAAGAAAATACTGTAAGTGGAATTATGCATTCTTCAAAATTTGGTGGTGGAACAGCAAATGTTGAATATGAATTTTTAACGCAAAATACAACAGCATTTTTACCTGTTGGTTCATATCCATATCAACAGTATATTACAAAAGCAGTTAAAGAATCTATTATTTCATATATGAATAATCTTAATTATAATTCATATGGAATGCATCCTTGGTATAAAAAAGGATACAGTAGAGAAAAAGTTTATAAATTCTTAGGATTTAAAAATACATTATTTTATGAAGACATGGATGAACTTAAATTAGATAAATCTGATTATGTTTCAGATGAATCTGCGTATGAGTATATATATAAAACATTTGAAAATAAGCAGAAAGACGAAAAAATATTTGATTTTCTTGTTACAGTTCAAAACCATACACCTTTTTGGAATGAAGACACTGAGGGAAAAATATTTAAAGATGGTGATCAACGAATAAATACATATTTTCAAGAAATCTATAGATCAGATATGGCACTAGAAAATTTAATACAGTTTTTTAAAGGATATGATGAAGATACTATTATTTTATTTTTTGGAGATCATCAACCAGAAATAGATATTGATGAAAGTTACACTATTAACTCAAAATATGATAATGAAGAAGCAAAATATATTATACCTTTTTTCATATGGGCAAATTATGACATAGAAGAACAAAAAGATATTGAAACAAGTACCAACTATTTGCAAAATATATTATTAAATGCTGCTAATATGCCTAAAAATCAATATGATAATTATATAGATGAACTAAGAACAGAAATTCCTGTTATTACTGCAAACTATTATAAAGATAAAGATGGCCAAAGATACAATTTTTATGATACAGATTCACCATATTATGAAAAACTTCAAGAGTACTGGAAAGTTATATATTATGAAATGTTTAATAATTAAAAGAAGTAGACTTTAAAGTGAAGTGATAAGATAAATGTAGACACAAAAAAAGTGTTTACATTTATCTTTTTTTATTATATTAAATTTATGGAGG